>CATLDC010000001.1 GCA_949902595.1 uncultured Candidatus Melainabacteria bacterium
CCCAGGCAACCGGTTCTCACAACGTAGCAATCGGAACCGGAGCTCAATCAGAATCAAACAGCACAATCGCTATCGGTGATGGCGCTACTGCTATAGGCCCGGAAGGAATAGCAATCGGTTCGAGCGCCGAAGCTACAAAAACCGCAACACTGGCGGTTGGGAACCGAGCTAAGGCGACCCACAGTAATTCTGCTGCGATTGGAGCCAGAGCTATAACGACTAAAGACAACCAGATTGTGTTAGGTAATAGCAACACCACTGTGTACATTCCGGGCGACTTAGTTGTCGGAAGAACTGCGCGTATCGGGATTAACCTTCCTGACTACCACGATGCCTTGTGGATAAAAACCTGGGGACATGCGGGCGGAGTTGGCCAAGGATGGCTTCATACAGAAGCTAACAACAATCCTTTGACCACAAGAAAATATATAATCTACACTTCTGACGCGCCACACGGTTACTCAGACAAGAGACTAAAAAATGTCGGGGCTAAATACACAGATGGCTTAGATGCGCTCAAAAAACTCGATTTTTATCACTACACTTTCAAAAAGGACGAGGCCAAAACTCCGCATGTTGGCGTAATTGCGCAGGATTTGCAGAAAGTTTTTCCAGATGCTGTAACTAAAGGCGAGGATGGATTCTTGAGAATAAGAATGGAAGACATGTTTTACGCCCTCATCAACGCAGTCAAGGAACTCGCGTGTGATATTACAAGTGTAAAATCAGAAATCAAGGACTTGAAAGCTCAGAATGCAGAATTGAAGGCTCAAAATGCGGAACTGATTAAGCGGATTGAGAAGCTTGAAAAGTCTAAAAAGTTTTAGCCGCACGTTCGGCTATCCTTTCTTGGCAGGGCAGGAGCCCTGCTTTTTTTATAAATGTAACAAAATACACTTATTCTCTGGTTGGAGTGTTACATTTTTTTGTTCTTTATTATACAATTATTCTTGAAGATGTGAAACGCTCAAAACACCAGAGGTTAGAATGTTTAATGAAATCAAAACACACGAGATTACTGTCGACATAGTTATTTTGACAATAAAAAACGATGCGCTTCAGGTTTTGCTTGTAAAACGTAACAACGAACCTTTCAAAGACAAATGGGCAATCCCCGGCGGTTACGTGAGAATGTCTGAAAACCTTGACGAAGCAGCAATGCGGGTTCTTAAAGAAAAGACAAACGTCGACAACATTTACCTTGAACAGCTTTACACATTCGGTGACCCTTTGAGGCACCCTGTTTCAAGGGTTATAACCTGCGCGTATTTTGCGCTAATAAGAGCCGAAGACTTCAACGTTGTCACAACCCCGGATTTGGCTTGGCACAAGGTGTTTGACCTTCCGCCTCTAGCGTTTGACCACAAAGAAATTATCCAGTATTCTCTTAAGCGCACCCGCGAACGTCTTGAGATGTGTCCGGTTGCTTACCAGTTACTGAACGAGAAATTCACGCTCACTGAAATGCAAAAAGCTTACGAAATGATTATGGAAAAGAAGCTCGACAAGCGCAATTTCAGGAAAAAAGTTATCACAACAGACGGTTTGAGGGAGTTGAACGAGTTTTCAAAATCCTCCTCAAAAAGACCGGCGAGGTTATACACATTTGACAATATCAAATTGAACTCAAAAAGAGCTCACTTCATAAAAAAGGAGACTAAATGTTAACATTTTTCTGGACTATACAGGTCCTATCAGCACTATTACTAATCGTATTAATCCTTATGCACTCACCTAAAGGCGACGGAATCGCGGGCATCGGAAACGCTGCACAGGTTTTCACTTCCCAGAAGAGCGCCGAAAAAGGCTTAAATAAACTCACTGCAATCGTTGCAGCGGTGTTTATTGTTTGCGTTTTTCTTTTAGGATTCGGCATCATTAAATAAATGGACGAAATTTTTTCACGGAATATCCTGTACTGGGGCGAAGCTGCTCAAAAAAAGCTCTTTTCCTCCCATGTAGTCGTATTCGGACTTGGCGGAGTCGGAGGGTTCTGCGCGGAAGCTCTTGCAAGAAGCGGAGTGGGTGAGCTTACGCTCGTTGATTTTGATACTGTCTCAAAATCAAATATCAACCGCCAGATTGTTGCCCTAAATTCAACTGTCGGAAAACTCAAAACCGAACTATTGGAAACAAGGCTCAAAGACATTAACCCGCAAATCAAACTAAATCTTGTGAGCGATTTTTACACGGAAGATTTTGATTTTTCGGGCGTAAATTTTGTTGCGGACGCGATTGACACAATGAGGCCAAAGATTAACCTGCTCTCCAGATGTTTTGAAGAAAAGATTCCTGTAATATCCTCAATGGGCGCGGGTAACAGGATTGACCCGACCAAGCTTTACATAAGCGACATTTCACAGATTCGGGATAAAAAGGCTCCGTTTGTCTCCAACATTTTGTACCAGCTAAAAAAACGCGGGATTGAGAGCGGAATCACGGTTGTTACAAGCGACGAAAAACCTTTTGTGCAGGAAAAAATTACGGTCGCAGAAAAGATTACGACAAAATCCGGCGAGCAGATTGAGTTCAACAAAATAACACCGGCTTCAACTCCTTTTGTGGCTTCCTGCGCGGGGATTTTCATGGCAAGCTATATTGCGGGTGAGATTATTAAAAATTAATCCGTTCTTTTTCAATAACGAGCGGTTTTTTCTCGGCAAATCGGCAGAGCATAATCAGGTACTCGCCAATCAGCCCGACGCTTAGAATCTGTACAAAAATCAGGAAGTACAGAGAGAGCATTTTTTTCGGGATGATAAAATTGAGATACCCGACGTAGCAAACCAGGCTTAGAACAATAAGCGCAAAAGTTATCATCGCGCCAAAGAACCCGAAGATTGTGATAAAGTGCACGGGCACTTTTGTTGTTCTCGTGAGCCCGAGCATTCCGCTGTCCCAGAGTGTAAACAGGTTGGTTTTGCCGTCCCCGTTTTTTCTTTGAGGCTGGTCAAAGTCAATGACTTTCATGGTGTAGCCCAAATCCAGCACTGCGCCGCGGAAGTACGGGTACGGGTCTTCGGTTTCGCGGATTTTATCAATAACTTTTCTGTCGTAGAGTCCGAATCCGGTGTAGTTTCTAATAAGTTTGCACCCTTCATCTTTCATTACATCAAGTGCAAAATAATAAAACCTGCGCAGCAAATCAAGTACAGAAAAGCTTCTTGTGTCGTATTTTCTTGCAACGACAACTTCGCAGCCTTTTTCCCAGTTTTCAATAAAGTCGTTAATAAGCACCGGCGGGTCTTGCAGGTCAGAAGCCAGATAGATTACAGCATCGCCTGTTGCCTGCATAATTGCGTAGTAGGAAGATTTTATGCTGCCGAAGTTTCTGGAGTTAAGAATGACTTTTACTCTTTTGTCTTCTTCTGCAATTCTTCTTAGTGCGTCTGCTGTGAAATCTTTTGACGCGTTATCGATGAAGATTATTTCAAACTCGTATTGAGGATGAGACTGCATGACTTCTGAAAGTTCTCTGTACAGAAGCGGGATATTGTCTTCTTCGTTAAAGCAGGATGTTACAATGCTGATTTTTTTCATTAGCTGGCTCCTTGGATTTTCTCTTACAACAATAACATAAATTACCTGTTTGTAGAATAGTCAAAAAATTTTAATGGTAAATACTACTATTGTAAAGGAGATTTTTTACAATGAAAATGTTGATGTTTGATTTTAGAGACTCAGAGAGAAGTTTTTTTGAAAAGACCGAGCTTCCTGATTTTGATATAACCTTTATCAAGGAGCCTCTAAACGAACACACAAAGCTTACAGACGAGCAGCTTAGAGAGACTGACGTCATAAGTATTTTTACAGGTTCGAATTTAACCGAAGATGTTTTGTCAAAATTTCCTAACCTGAGAGTGGTTGCGACCCGCTCAACAGGGTTCAATCATATTGATTTGCAGTACTGCACAAAGCTGAATATCGCGGTTTTCAATGTTGAGCACTACGGAAGAACAGCGGTTGCAGAATACGCAGCAGGACTGATGATTGCGCTTGTAAGAAACATGCTTCCGGCTGCGGTTGATATGAAAAACTGCGAGATTGACCATGCGCTCTATGAAGGCCATACCTTGAACAATATGACAATCGGTATCATTGGCTGCGGCTCAATCGGAAGCGCAGTTGCTGAAATCGCAAGATTCTTTGGCATGCGAGTTTTAATCAACACCTACATGAAGAATCCTGATTTGGATGATAGTTGTAAATATGTCACGCTGGATGAACTTCTGGAACAGTCGGACATTATTTCTTTGCACGCACCTTATACGGGTGACAACTATCACATGCTGGGCGCAAGAGAATTTAACAAAATGAAGGACGGGGTTTATATAATCAACACCGCAAGAGGGGAGCTAATTGATATTTCTGCTCTTTACGAAAATCTTGTAAAGGGCAAGGTAAAAGGCGCGGGGCTTGATGTTTTGGAATGCGAGTTTCTTGCAAACTGCCCTGCAAAATTGCAGACAGTGCTTCAGAACACTGATTCGGAGTGCGTCTCAACAGCGCTTATTTCCCAGAAGTTGTTCAGCCTTAAGAACGTTATCATAACTCCGCACATAGCTTACAACACAAATGAGTCAATAAATTATTTGCTTGAAGCGACGTTCAATAATATCAGGGATTATTTGAAAGGTATGAGGTCAAACAATAGAGTTTGCTAATGATTTATGCTATTATTTATGTATGGCAATAATATCAGATGACGAAGATTTAGGGAGAAGGGTTAAGAAAAATCCGGTAATAAAACCCGAGACAATAGAATACGACAACACTTTCGAGAACAGCATCCGTCCAAAAGACTTTGACAGCTACATCGGCCAGAGCTCGCTTAAGGAGACCCTGAAAATCACGCTCGAAGCTGCAAAAAGACGCGAACAACCGCTTGACCACCTGCTTTTTTACGGCCCTCCGGGTTTGGGTAAAACAACGATTGCTGGTGTTATTGCTGCCCAGATGGGAGTCGAAATCAGGATTACGTCAGCGCCCGCGCTTGAGCGCCCCAGAGATATTATCGGGATTCTGATGTCATTAAAGGGCGGGGAGATTCTTTTTATTGACGAAATCCACAGGCTCAACAAGGTTGCAGAAGAGATTCTCTACCCTGCAATGGAAGACTTCACGCTCGATATGACAACCGGAAAGAGCCAGACTGCAAAGACTTTGAGGGTGCCGATTCCGAAATTTACGCTAATCGGTGCGACAACAAAGGCCGGAGAGCTTTCGAGTCCACTACGTGACAGGTTCGGAATCATACACAGGCTTGAGTTTTACACAGTTGAAGAGCTTTCAGAGGTTGTGAAACGCACAGCAAAGATTCTGGATATCAAGGTAACAGAAGAGGGCGCACGCGCTATCGCAATGCGTTCAAGAGGAACACCGAGAATTGCAAACAGGCTGGTAAAGAGGGTGGCTGATTTTGCAATCGTGAAATACGACGGGGTTATTGACCGCAGGGTTGCGGATGAGTCGCTTGATATTTTAAAGATTGACAAGTTCGGGCTGGACACAACAGACAGGGCGCTTTTGAATCTGATTATTGAAAAATATGACGGAGGTCCTGTCGGGGTTGAGACGATTGCAGCGGCTTTGAGTGAGGATGTGCGCACAATTGAGGACGTTTGCGAGCCGTATCTTTTGCAGGCAGGGTTCTTGCAGCGCACACCAAGAGGAAGAAAGGTTTCTCCGGAAGGCTACAGGCATCTTGGAATCAACATGCCGTCAAGCCAGACGAGGCTGTTTGAGGAGTTATAATGGACACATTCCCTCTCCTTACAGGAGAGGGTTAGGGTGAGGTGAAAATTTTGCGATTCTTAGCACTAATATTATCATTCTTTTTTCTTTTACCTGCTTTTGCAGACGAGACAAAAATCCTGCCGTCTGTTACAGGAAAAGTTCAACAAGTTCAATACATAGACATTGACGACAGCTCGGAAGTTGCGCAAACAAAACAGATTGCGGATATTATTATTCTTGACGGCGGGTTTAAGGGGGAAAAAGTCCAGCTTGATAACATGCTGACCGGAAATCCTTATTACGATATCAAACTCAAAAAAAATACTAAAGTTATTCTCCACGCAGAGGACCATGGAAAGGGAGTTGAGCTTGCTATAGAAAACATAAAACGCTCCGGAACACTCGTTTGGCTCTCGCTTCTTTTTTGCGGACTGCTAATTTATGTTGGGCGAAAAAAAGGTTTATATAGCCTTGTATCAATAGCTTTAACTGTTCTGCTTATTAGTCATGTTTTAACCCCTATGATTCTTATGGGCTTGAATCCTGTGTCGGGCGCGATTCTTGTGTGCATTGCTTCAACCGCTATTACAATGTATCTGGTAGGCGGATTTAACCCTAAAAGCACTGCGGCTATTGCCGGTGCAGTATTAAGTCTTCTTGCAGCTGCGCTTTTATCCTATATCGTAATGTTTACGGCACATCTCACCGGATTCGCGAACGAAACATATATGTTTTTATTCAACATGTATCCGCAATTGAATTATGTGGGAATAACAATCGTAACTATTGTGCTTGCGACCCTCGGCGCGGTTATGGATGTTGCAATGTCAATTGCGAGCACGATTAACGAGATTTACATGGTTGATAACACAAAAAGCGTTAAGGAGCTTTTCATCTGCGGGATGAATGTGGGGCGCGACATTATTGGAACAATGGCAAACACATTGATTCTGGTTTATCTGGGCAGCTCGCTTCCGCTGCTTTTGCTTGCCAACAACATCGATTTGCTCAAATTTTTTAACCTGAACCAGATTGTGACAGAGATAGCGTCAGCGCTTATCGGAAGCATAGGGATTGTAATCTGCGTTCCGATTACCGCGATTGTGGCGTCAGAGCTTATAAAAAGAGGGCGCGAAATTGAGCATCAATAACGTAATAATTTGCGGGCTTGGAGCTGTCGGGCTGACTTACGCAGCAAAACTCAAGGACAAATGCTGCCTGAAGATTCTTGTCGACTCAAAAAGGCTGGAGCGTTACAGGCGGGAAAAACCTTCTCTTAACGGGGTCAGTTTTGAATTTGACTACATTTTGCCTGACGATTCTTTTGAAGCGGATTTGATAATTATCTCAACAAAAGCACAGGGGCTTGATTCTGCAATAGAGAGTATAAAAAATTTCGTTGGAGAAAAAACAATCATACTTTCGCTCCTGAACGGAATCTCGTCCGAGGAAAGAATCGCTGCGGCTTATCCAAGCGTGGCTGTTTTGAAATCGTATTTTATCGGGCACAGTGCGGTGAGAACAGGTAATTCTGTAACGCAGGACGGGATTGGAAAAATCATCGCAGAGAACAATTCCGAAATCATTGATTTCTTCACCCGTGTGGGTGTTGATTATTCAACACCTGACGATATTAACTACTCAATGTGGTTAAAATTCACGTTGAATCTGTTTTCCAATCAGGTGTCTGCAATAATGGACATGACCTTCGGGGATTTGAAGCAGAACGCTGCGTTCATTGATTTTGCAAAAAAGATAATTACCGAGGTGCGTGAAATCGCTTCAAGAAGAGGGGTTCGCGGGTTAGAGAATCTGGAAAAAGATGCTTTGCATGCGCTTTCTCTCATGTGTGACGAGGGAAAGACTTCCATGCATCAGGATATTTTAGCCGGCAGGAAAACCGAGGTCGAGATTTTTGCTGGTGAGATAATCAGGCTCGGCAAAGTCTTAGGGGTTGCGACTCCTTACAATCAGGTTTTGTACGACATGATAAAAATTGCGGAGGAGAAGAATGAACATCGCGTTTATACCTGTTAGAGGCGGGAGCAAGTCCATTCCGCTCAAGAACATAAAAGAAATCAACGGCAAGCCTCTTGTTTACTGGACAGCGCTTGCTGCATCGGGAGCAGAGTGTGTGGACAAAGTCGTGATTGCAACAGACAGCTCCCAAATCAATGATACCGTGCTTTCATTCAAGCTTCCAAAGCTTGAGGTTTACGACAGGGACCCCAAAAACGCATCTGACAGTTCTTCCACCGAAAGTGTCATGCTTGAGTACATTGAAAAAGCTGGTTTAGGCGTGGATGACAGGTTCATACTGATTCAGGCGACTTCGCCATTATTAAAATCCCATCACATAGACGGGATGTACAGTGCTCTTATTGAGAGTCGCGCGGATTCAGCATTTTCAGGGGTTCGTGAAAAGCAGTTCCACTGGATAGAGACAGAGAATGGTGTAAAGCCAATCAATTATGATTACCGCAACCGTCCAAGAAGGCAGGAGTTTCGCGGAATAATTGCAGAGAACGGTGCGTGTTACATTAACTCTGTTGGAAATATTTTAAGAGACAGGTGCAGGTTATCAGGCAGAATCATTGCATACGAGCTTCCGGCTTGCACTGCTTACGAGATAGATGAGGAAGACGACTGGGCGATTGTCGAGTCGTTAATGAAGAGGTAGAAAACAATAGTGGCGCCGGATGTACATCCGGCGCCACTATTTAAAAAAACATCTACTATGCTCTGTCTTTGATTTCTTTTTCTATATTAGAAATAAACTCATCCACAGCCACAGTACCGACCTGACCAACGCCGCGTTTTCTTACAGCAACAGCGTTTGCCTCGATTTCCTTATCGCCGATTACGCAGACATACGGAATCTTTTTGTCCTGCAAGGATTCTCTTATCTTGTAGTTCATTGATTCGGAGCGGTCATCAAGTTTTACTCTTATACCGGCGTCACGCATTTTCTTATAGACTTGTTCCGCAAAATCAATATGTTTTTCATTAGAAATCGGAACAATCGCAACCTGTGTCGGAGCAAGCCATGTAGGGAATGCGCCGGCATAGTGTTCGATAAGGATTCCGTGGAATCTTTCCATTGAGCCGAAGATTACGCGGTGAAGCATAATCGGGGTCTTCATGCTGCCGTCTTTGTCCTGGTATTTGATATCGAATCTAGCCGGGAGGTTGAAGTCGAGCTGGATTGTTGCGCACTGCCATGTTCTTCCGAGCGCGTCTTTTACCTTGAAGTCGATTTTCGGGCCGTAGAATGCGCCGTCGCCTTCGTTGATATCGTATTTCATGCCGCGTCTGTCCATTGCTTCTTTCAGGCCGGCTTCTGCTCTGTTCCAGTTTTCAATCTCGCCCACGTAGCTTTCAGGTCTGGTAGAGAGCTCCACCTCAAAATCCATCTTGAAGATTGCCATTGTATCAGCAACAAAGTCAATAATTTCGTTGATTTCATCAACCAGTTGTTCCGGTGTACAGAAGATGTGCGCATCGTCCTGTGTAAACCCTTGAACACGGGTTAGACCAGCAAGAGCGCCTGATTTTTCTTTTCTGTAAACAGTACCGAGTTCTGCCATTCTCAAAGGCAATGAGCGGTAGGAGTATCTGTTTGCCTGATAAATCAGGATATGGAACGGGCAGTTCATTGGTTTTACAACAAACTGTTCATCTGAATCTTCGTCTTTTTGGACAAAGAACATGTTTTCCTTGTAGTGGTCCATGTGGCCTGATATTTCCCAGAGTTTAGATTTAGCGATTTGAGGTGTATTTACAATCACGTACCCGCGTTTTCTGTGTTCAGATCTCCAGTAGTTTTCGATCTCTTCCCTTACGATTGCAAGGTTAGGGTGCCACAGTACAAGTCCGCCGCCGAGTTCTTCTCTTGTTGAGAACAAATCAAGCTGGGTGCCGAGTTTTCTGTGGTCGCGTTTTTCTGCTTCTTCAATGAATGTCAAATACGCCTGCAAGTCTTCTTTGTTCCAGTATGCAGTCGCGTAGATTCTCTGGAGCATTTTGTTCTTTTCGTTACCGCGCCAGTAAGCACCTGCAACCTTCAGGAGCTTAATTGCGTTTCCTTTTATATAAGACGTGTTAGGGATGTGAGGCCCTGCGCACAGGTCGTTGAACAAAACATTTCCGTCTTTGTCTTTAGTTAAGTACAAAGTCGGGTTGTCGTTTCTGTGTTCTTCAAGTAGTTCTGCTTTGTAAATCTCGCCTTGTGATTTAAATTCAGCGATTTTAGCGTCCACATCCTGCACTTCGTATTTTTCGAAAGTAAGATTTTGTTTGATAATGTTTTTCATCTCTTCTTCGATTTTAGCCAAGTCTTCCTGAGTGAAGGCATAGCCGTCAGTCAAATCAAAATCGTAGTAGAATCCTGCGTCCGTAGCCGGTCCGATAGCCAACTTTGCCTGCGGAAACAGCTTCTGAACAGCCTGTGCCATGATGTGTGAGCATGAGTGCCTTAGCACGCTCAAAGTTTCGTTGTTTTTTTCCATTTTCTATCCTTTCCCAGAGCAAACATTTTGGCACACAGTAACATCCGTTAGCCTGTTTAGCTCTGCATGAGGTGGATCCCTCAAAACTGTACAGACAATATTTTAACACAAAAAACTCTCCTAAAAGGAGAGTTTTTAAAAAATGCCGATGGCCGGGGTCGAACCGGCACGTAGTTGCCTACACCAGATTTTGAGTCTGGCACGTCTACCAATTCCATCACATCGGCATATTTAATTGTCAATTTTCTAAATCTTTGTTTATGTGATGGAATTGGTCCATATCTTTATTACGCTGGATTTATTACCAATTGCCCCACATATTTTTGCCCTGCCTGTCTGGTACTTATTGCGCAGATTGTTTTCTGCACTCCCGCTCCAGCCATCACATCGGCATATTCAATTGTCAATACAAACATTAAAACAAAAAAACATTTAAATATCAAGCAGCCCCAAGCTACTTTTCCCAGAAAGGTTTGAAATTCTTTACATCGTTTAGTGTTTTTTCAAAATCGCCTTCAAATCTTATCGCCCTATCATCAACAATCAAGCTTGCAAATGCATTCTTAACGCGTGTTATATCGGAAACAAATATTGAAAGTCCGTTCTCTTCAAGCCAGCTGCGGGTTAGTTCTTTATCTCTTACTGTAAAAATCTCTATAACATAATCTTCGGAAACTTTTTCCAAAAATTCCTTCGCACCCTTGCGTATAGCAGGGATTTTGTTTTTATTATAATCGCCCCGGTAGTTATTCAATACACCATCCAGGTCGATTAAAGCAATCCTTTTAGGCATGATAGGGTACTCCTGAATGTTTCAGACTTCCGAAACATTTTTCTAAATAATAGCACTATGATTAGACTTATGCAAGAATCTTACGAAGAAACGATGCAAAAAGCTATTGGCAGAGTGATTAAAAAAGAGAGGAAGCGCAGAAATCTAAAGTTCACCATTTTCTGCTACGAAAACGATATTTCAAAAACAACTCTCTACATGATTGAGCGGGGAAAGATTAAAGCATACATAACAACGGTGTTCAAAATCGTTTTTGCTCTGGGGCTAACCCTTAGCGAATTTTCCGCTCTGGTAGAAAAAGAACTGCCAGAAGGGTTTCAAAAACCTGAAATTTAGCTGAATGCTAAATAAAGAATAAAAGGGTTGGCAAGCGCGCCAATCCGTTTAAGGCTGCAAGTAATCGCATCTTACGTTCCCTCCCTAAATGGGGAGGGCTAGGGTGGGGTACAACAATCGTGTTATAATCAAATAATGAATACACAACAACTAAAAGCTCGTGAACTACGTAATAACATGACCAAACAAGAGAAAAAGATTTGGACAATATTAAAAAACAGAAGTTTTTACGGATTCAGATTTCAACGCCAATACTCAATTGGTTATTATATAGTTGATTTTATCTGCCGGTCAGAAAAAATAATCATTGAGATAGACGGCGGACAGCATAATCAGCCAGAAGATATCGAATATGATAAAAACAGAACAGCATATCTAGAATCAAAAGGATATAGGGTCTTAAGATTTTGGAATAACGAAGTTGATAATAATATATCTGGTGTTTACAGAGTTTTACAAAAAGAGTTTAGAGTTTTGGCTGAATGAATGCGAAACTGCACCCCACCCTAGCCCTCCCCATTTAGGGAGGGAACGTGAGACGCGATTACTCAAAAACCAAACAGCAGCGGCTGCGCCGCTGCTGTTTGGTTTTTCTCTGTGCATTTTGCACTATTCTTTAGTAAACTCTGCGTCAATTACATCGTCGTCTTTCTTGTCTTCTGATGTTGCGCCTTCACTATTTGCTTCACTCTGTGCTTCGCCGCCCTCTTTTTGAACAGCCTCGTAAGCCTTTTGTGAGATTGCAAACATTGTTTGCTGCAACTCTTCTGACAATTTCTTCAACTCGTCAGCAGATTTGTTTTCGTCCAAAGCCTTTTGAAGCGCTTCTCTGTGCTCTGTTAATTTCTTAACGTCTTCTTCAGAAATCTTGCCTTCAAAATCCTTTACGATTCTTTCAGAAGAAGTAATCAAAGAGCTTGCGTTGTTCTTGATTTCAGCTTCCTCTTTTTTCTTCTTGTCTTCAGACGCGTTAGCTTCTGCTTCCTTAACCATCTTGTCGATGTCCTGCTCAGACAAGTTAGAAGAGTTTGTGATTGTAATCTTCTGTTCCTTGTTTGTAGCCTTGTCTTTTGCAGAAACATTAACAATACCGTTTGCGTCAATATCAAATGTTACTTCGATTTGAGGCACACCGCGCATTGCAGGCGCAATACCTTCAAGCCTGAACATACCTAAAGATTTGTTATCCGTAGCCATTGGTCTTTCACCCTGAAGCACGTTGATATCAACCGCTGTCTGGTTGTTTTCTGCTGTTGAGAATACCTGTGATTTTGAAACAGGGATTGTTGTGTTACGAGGAACAAGAGCTGTCATAACACCGCCCAAAGTTTCAATACCGAGTGTTAACGGAGTAACGTCAAGAAGTACGATGTCCTTAACTTCACCTGCCAATACACCAGCCTGAACAGCAGCACCAACCGCTACAACTTCATCAGGGTTAACTGATTGGTTAGGGTCTTTGCCTGTGTATTCTTTTACAAGCTGCTGAACAGCAGGAATACGTGTTGAACCACCAACAAGAACTACTTCGTTGATTTCGTTCTTGCTCAAACCTGCGTCTGACAAAGCCTGTTCAACCGGTTTTTTACATCTTTCAAGCAAGTCGTGTGAAAGCTCTTCAAATTTTGCTCTTGTCAAAGAAAGCTCCAGGTGCTTAGGGCCGTTTGCGTCAGCTGTGATGTAAGGAAGGTTGATAGAAGTTTCTACAACTGATGAAAGCTCGCATTTTGCTTTTTCAGCAGCTTCCTTGATACGCTGCATAGCCTGCTTGTCGTTTGTTAAGTCCATGCCTTCCTGTTTTTTGAACTCTGCACAAATCCAGTCAATGATTTTCTTATCAAAGTCGTCACCACCTAAGTGTGTGTCACCTGATGTTGAAAGAACTTCATGAACGCCGTCACCGATTTCAAGAATTGATACGTCGAATGTACCACCACCTAAGTCGAATACAAGAACTTTTTCAGGTTTGTCTTTTTCCAAACCGTAAGCAAGAGCTGCTGCAGTCGGTTCGTTTACGATACGTAGAACGTCAAGACCTGCGATTTTACCAGCGTCTTTTGTTGCCTGTCTCTGCGCGTCGTTGAAGTAAGCAGGAACAGTGATAACTGCGGATGTAACTTTTTCACCTAAGTATGAAGAAGCATCGTCTGCAAGTTTTCTCAAAATCATTGCAGAGATTTCTTGCGGAGTGTAGTCTTTTCCGTCAATGTTCTTTTTGTAATCTTCGCCCATGTGTCTTTTGATTGAAGCGATTGTTTTATCAGGGTTGAGGATTGCCTGACGTTTTGCAAGCTGACCTACTAATCTTTCACCTGTTTTTGAAAACCCAACGATAGAAGGGGTTGTTCTCATACCTTCTGCGTTAGCAATAACGGTCGGCTTACCGCCTTCCATAACCGCAACTACTGAGTTTGTTGTACCTAAGTCAATACCAATTGTCTTTGCCATATTTATATCCTTTCTAAATTATTTGTGGTTTATATTCTCCTGTATTTTTATTAAAACACTGTTTTCAAGAAAACCTTAAAAAATAAACAAAAAATTAATTATTCAATTTTTCACATAAAAATAGACTTTCTGCCTAAACAGAAAGTCGCTTTTTAACCCAATAATCTCCTACCCCAAAATTACTTGTTCTCATATTCTATTCAAATATGATTTGTGATTAATTAAAAAATTTGTTTTCAGGTAAATGTTTCTCCTCTTTTTCATATTGATTTGTTTTTAAAAAATTTTTCCAAAAGTTTTCTATTTCTCTTCCGTCCCAAGTCTTGTAGCCATCACTCCTTTCAGGTATGTGTATATAGTATAATTTTCCTATCTTTTTATCAAGTAAAGAATTTCGTAAAAATTTTTACAATAGACCATGCTCCCCATGACTAATGGGAAAAATATGAATTTACAAAAGTTAACCTTTTTTTATCCACAAAATGTATTGACAAACCAGAGCTGTTGTAATTTTTCCTCTAAACCAGCAATTCTATTAAGCACTCAAATTTCATGCTGCGCGAAGCTTTCAGAAAAATCTTTGTTTTGTGCTCAATATTTTTCTTTATAAACCCGGAAGCTTCTTCAAGATTTGAAAAATGATGAGACCTGCAATTCTTAATCCCATCTGTAATATGTTTAGAAAGCTCACCCACAGAGAGAATAAGCGCACCAGACTTAAGATTCCTGTGCGAATTAATGTAATCTCCTAACTCCCTGTGATACTTAACCTCGTTTTCTCCAAGCTCGCCCATGTCACCAAGAACGATTACGTAATCATCATAAAGCTCAAAAATCGTGTCAACAAACGCACGCATGGATTCGGGATTTGCATTGTAACTGTCGTTTATAACCTCAAAACCGCCAGCTTTAACAGACTCCCAACGCTTTTCTATGGGCGCGTAATTCTTTAAACCGAGAGAGATTTCATTTACCCCCATGCCGAGATTTAATCCGGTGTTAATCGCAGAAAGCGCGTTTTCTATGTTGTAATCCCCGCCAACATTCAGCTCGTAAACATTTCCTCTGTATTCAAATTTTGAATAGTGCGCTGATTTTTCCAGAATCTCCACATCTTTTAGTGAATAGAAAATCTTTTCTCCGCCAAATTCAACCGTGCTCCTGATTAATTGGTCGTCATGAGCAATAAAAACATTCCCGCGCTGGTGCTTAACAATCTCGCACTTTGCTTTTGCAATGTTTTCGCGCGAACCCAAACGCCCGATGTGCGCGGTTCCTACGTTTGATATTATTGTAATATCAGGCTCCGAGTATTTTGAAAGAAGCTCAATCTCGCCCAGACCGCGCATGCCCATCTCAAGCACAAGAACTTCTGTGTCATCAGGCGCCTCAAAAATTGTCTGGCAGAACCCGATTTCGTTGTTGTGATTCAGAGGGGTCTTGAATGTCTTGAACTTTTCAGAAAGAGTGGAGGCAACAAGCTCCTTGGAGGTTGTCTTTCCTGAACTTCCGGTTATTGCAACAACTGTAAAATTAAGTTTGTTCCGTCTGAGATTTGCAAGCTCGAGATAGGCTTTTAAAGCATCTTCGACCTGCAAAGTTCCGTCTTCTCCGGTGCAGAAAGCTCCGACTGCTCCTTTTTCAAGTGCCTGATTGATAAACTTTTCGCCGTCAAAAGAGGCACCCTTTAGAGGCAGGTAAAAATCACCCGGCTCAATTGTGCGCGTGTCTGTTGAAATCCGCACATCCAACTCTTCGTCAACTTCTTTTAATACTTTTGCGCCCGTTGCACATATCAAATCTCTAATCTTCATACTCTTAGTATAACTCCAAAAAATTTTATGATAAATTGGAATTATGGCAGACAAGATAATAATTTTTTCCGGAAAACAATACTCAGGCAAAGACACAGCTGCAAAAATCCTCATGCAGGAGATGCCGGATTATAAGCGCTGCGCAATGGGCGACATAATAAAGCTTGAATACGGCAGGCAGAACAACCTGACTTACGAACAAATCGAGGCGAACAAAAACGAGCACCGCGAGGGTTTAATCCGGCTCGGGAATTGGGGTCGTGCGCAGAGTCAGGATTACTGGCTTGAAAAGATTATCGCGCTTGAGGGGAATCTTGTTGTAACAGATGTCAGAATGAAGCACGAGTACGAGGTTTTCAAGCAGGCGGGCGCAATCTCAATAAGGGTTGAGGCTTCGCGCGAAGTGAGAGAAGCCCGCGGAGGGAAGCTCATGTGCGAAAACGACGTTACTGAAGTTGATTTGGATAATATTCAGGATTGGGATTTTCTAATCGACAATAACAAGGATTACGAAACATTGAGAACAAGAGTTCTTGAAATTGTTGAAAAATTACGTTAAGCATTCACTGCCTCCTTTTTTGCTGCCTCTGATTGAGCAAGAAGTTGCTCGCTAGCTGGTTTTGGGTTAAATATTTTATCTGTTTTGCTTCCAAGTAAACTGAATCCTACGCCTGCAAGAGAGCCATAGACCATACCCTTCACACCGGAGAAAAGCATAGCGGTTAGTGCCATGGAGGTTCCGATACCTGCAACAGCAGGCATTCCGACAGTAAGGAGTCTTGATACGCGCTCGTCTTTTGAGTTGGCCGTTCCGACAGCAACCCCGCCCAGAATTATTCCGGCTGCTGCTGTAACAATATCAGTCGGTGCGCTTCCAAGAATCAGGTCGCGTTTTTTGTCAAAGTACTCGACGCATTCACTGAAATTAGCCTTCTTAAGTTTTTTACCGGCCTGTTTAATACTGCTTTCGAGCACTGTTTTTTCTTCTTTGTCAAGGTAAGGAAGCAGCGTGTCATAAATCTCGTTGTACTTGCCACGCATTGTTTTCCCGTCGCCCATGAGCGATTCCACGACCTTTTGTCCGTCTGATTGGAGTCTGTTTCTTTCAGGCATCATGATATCTTCTGCCCAGAAAGACATGTTGTTTTTGAAATGTTCTGTGGTTTTGGTGCTCTTGTCTCTGTAGCCTTTGACGTAAGCTTTCCATTTTTTCACAAACGAATCTTCAAGGTTCGCCATGACTTCTTCCTGGGTCTTGAGTCGTTCGTTTATTTTAGGGGATGAGAAGTATTCTCTTGTCTTCTTTATCTCACCGAGTTGGAGTTCAAGCTCGCGTGCCTTGCCTTCCGGAAGTTTGGATTTGTACTGTCTGATAAGGTTTTCAAGATTGTTCATGTTTGAAGACACGCGTTTGTACTTCAAATGAACAGTGTGTTTGCTTATTGAGTCAAACCAGTTTGTGATTGCCTCATGCGGTTTTTTCATGACTTTGCGGAATACGCTATCTGTGCAAAGCCACTTAAACCCTTCGTCTTTTGCAGAGTTGAGGTTGTTTGTAAATTCCAGAAACTTGACGCTCTTGTTCAAGACTTTTTGCCCTGCCTGATAGAGCTTACTCTTTGCAGAATTATTCGTTTTCGCTTTTGTTTCAGCCTTGTGTGACATTGCCTTCAACTTATCCAGAAGTTTTCCGGAGAATTTCGGGTTAAATATTGCAACAAGAGCAGAGAGAACAAGTACGCTGCTTCCTACTGTAATCGCTGTTTTGTGGGTTTTCTTTTTCTCGTCTTTTTCCGTGTCTTTTTTCACAAAGGTGTCAACAGTATTATTGATGACGCTTTCTACCTTCTCAATCGTTTTTTTGATAATATTTGAAGCAGAGGAAGAGTTCCTGAAATAGACATTATTTCGAGAACAGAAAGGATTATTCGTGCTGTAATCATAACCTATTGACACAATTTGCCCTTTATAAAACCTGCTACATGAATATAAAGTATATTTTATCCAAAAAATTGCGCAAAAAAGGGCATTTATTAAGACATGTTACGATAAGAATCTTCGATTTTCGATTTAATTATTTTCATTTCTTCACGCGTGAGATAGGACGAGAATCTCATAAACTCGTACATTGCATCTTCATAAGAATACTGCCTGCGTTCGACTTTTTGCAGCCACTCTCTAACTTCTCTTGTCATCATATAAGTGTAAACCTCAAAACCCCGTCGACTTCTTCGTTCCACATGGAAACCGGGCGCGCCCAGATATCGCCTTTTTCAATGTTTTGGTAGACAACAAGTTCTTCTTCTGTTTCAGAATGTTTGGCGATTGCGATAATTTTGTAGATGTTGCCTTTGTAGTGTTTATAGGTTTTTCCAACAGTTATTTCTTGCATAAAAATTATAACTCCGCTTTATGAATTAATTTTGTTTTTTGCCACTCTTTTTAGTTCATATAATTTACGAACTATTGTCCAATATTGAGGTAAATTTCTAATATCACGCCCGTTAACCAGTGCTGTATCATCGAACATATCACAGACCAGTCTATCGCTTAAAAAATACAAATCAGGATATCTTAATGATAAAGATTTCAATATCTTAGCTACGTTCAAATCTTTAACCGGAGAAATATCATGAATAGGGTGCATATTAGGACTTTCTAGTAATTTTTCCCAAAAAGACAATGCCTCAAGCCATATTTTTTTATTCTCATTATATGTACCTATATCAAAATGCATAATAGTATTACGCAAAGAATTTAAAGCTGCCGAATGTTGTTTAATAGTGTTTAAATCAACTGAATGTTTATAAAAATTAGCCCTAAATCTCTTATCTTTCCGGATTTTGCTATATTCGGTTAAGATATTTAAAACATCTATCAGGTATGCAATATTCAAAAAATTAGCTAATTTTTCGCTCTGTAGCTTATTCGACAAAATAATATCTTTGATTCTATTTCTACCTTTATGCAAATATTTTTTATATGGAATCTGATTTTCAAGATATGGAATTAAACGCGCAAAAGCATTGTTAGGATATGTTTGTATTAATGAAAATAGCAATCTTTGTTTTAATGTTATTTCAACATCCATAACTCTCTTATATACTTTGCTAAATTCTAAAATGCTATATCTGTCCATAGCCTCATGCTATCACGGATTGAATAATTTGCAATTAAAAAAGCGGTTAACACTTTACGGACATACATCCAGTCTTAACCGCCAATTGTAGGTAACAGATAACTTTACGGACATACATCCAGTTATCGTGCAGTCGAACTGCTTAGTTACACTTATATTATAACACATTAAAAAGTCCTATTTCAAGTGGTTTGTAAACAACCGGCAGCCATTGTGCTATACTTATCCTATGCAAGAGCTGGAATCAAAACTAATAATCGGACTCATGTCAGGCACGTCCTGCGACTCAATAGACGCAGGTCTGTGCGAAGTCATGCCGGACATGTCCGTAAAACTTATTCGCGGCATAAACCACGCCTATCCGGAACACATAAGAGCCAAAATTTTTGCAGCGTTTCGCGGAGACATCAACATAAAAGAACTCTGCCAGCTCAATTTCGCGGTGGGAAAATGCTTTGCCGACGCAGCAAACACGCTCATAAGCGAGTTCGGCAAGCCGGATTTGATTGCAAGCCACGGCCAGACGGTTTATCATTACCCGTTTGACGAAAAACTTGATAACATAAGCCTAAAGAGCACGCTCCAAATCGGAGAAAGCGCTGTTATCGCAAAAGAGACAGGCTGCCCTGTTGTGTCAAATTTCCGCGAAAAAGATATTGCCTTCGGAGGTCAGGGTGCGCCGCTTGTGTGTTTTGCTGACGAAAAATGGTTCAATAACGCGCTTGTTCAAAATATCGGCGGGATTTCCAATGTGACAGTGATTTCAGACGATTGCGAGACTTTCGGGTTTGACACCGGCTGTGGAAACATAATGATTGATTATTGTGTGCAAAAATTCTTTTCTCAAAAATATGATAAAGACGGAGAAATCGCGCATGAGGGCAATATTTGCGAAAGCTGGCTGGACTGTCTTTTGCAGGACGAGTACTATTTTCTAAACCCGCCAAAAACCACTGGACGCGAATATTTTTCAACAAGGTACATCGAAAACATACTAAAAACCGCGCCTCCGGAGCCAAAGGACATCATTGCAACGCTCACAGCGCTCACCGCAAAGACAATTGCGCAGGCTTATGAGAGGTTTGTTTATCCTGATGTTCATGTGG
This sequence comes from uncultured Candidatus Melainabacteria bacterium, assembly GCA_949902595.1. GTDB lineage: Bacteria > Cyanobacteriota > Vampirovibrionia > Gastranaerophilales > Gastranaerophilaceae > CAG-196. The sequence continues at coordinate 19,881 of CATLDC010000001.1, forward strand.
ATACCGCGATAATCGGCGGGGGCGGAGCGTACAACAGAACAATGATGAAATTTTTACGGAGTTATCTTCCGCAGAGGATAGAGCTCAAGACCCATGAAGACTACGGAATCTCGAATAATTTCAAGGAGGTCATGGCGTTTGCGCTTCTCGGGTACTGCAATTTCTACAACATACCAAACAACCTTCCTTCCTGCACCGGTGCTGAAAAGAGGGTTGTGCTTGGTAAAATTACTTATTGATTCTAATCGCCGTTTTCGATTATAAGGTTCATGAACTCGATATCATCGTAGTCGATATACGCGGTCTGCATAAGGTTTCTGCCGGTCTTGATTGTAATCTCGTTAACCTGGTTTTTCTTAATGAGATTAGAAGGAAGTTTAATCCTCTGTCCGTCGCCGTTTAGCTGGATTTCAGACACCTTGTTCCCGTTAAAATAAACCTCCGGAGGCGAAGCAAAAGCGTTTGGAATCTTGTTCTGCCCCATAGAGCGCGCCATTGCCGTGTCTATCCCGATAATGGAGCCGATTACAAGGTAAACTGGTTTTGCAAGGTTCAGATTCTTAAGTGTGAATCTTTTTGAATAAAAAGGCCCGATTGCCTGAAGTCTGAACTCGCCCGCGTTTGCAGACAGGTCGGAAAAGCTGTCATCACCAAGGTGATACATGTTGGAATCAAGAGCAATGTCTGTTGCGTTAGATTTTTCAATCCCCACAACAATTGGGGCTTCGATTGTTTTCTCGTTGATTGTCATGGAAAACGGTTTGTAGTTCTCTTTTTTGACAGACATAATGCTCGGTCCGTTAATCGAGGTGTCGAGTTCAAAGAATCCGTTCTGGTCGGTTTTTGTTGTGTAGTGTTGTTTCGGAAGGTCGATTCTTGCGCCTCCGACTCCTTCGCCAGTCTTTTTGTCAACAATCCGGCTTGAATTTCCCGCGCCTTGTTCAGAGACCCCGCCCTGGAATGTCGCAGCAGCTGCCGGGAATGTGATAAATGTCATTAAAATTAATACGCTCAATACTTTTTTCATACAAGTATTATTTTCCTTTCGTAAATTTTAAGAAATTAGCCTCATGTATTATACTTAAGGGTAATATTTAAAAAGTAAAATGTAAAAAAGAAGGGGGCTGCGGTTTCACCGCAGCCCCCTCAATCAAACATTATTCTTCAAACGGGAGTGTAATAATATATTTATTACCTTTTCTCTCTTTTGTAATCTTGTCCGCATTTACCTTCTCATCAAGATAGAAAGCCTGTGAAAAGTTCATAATCTTTTCGCCTCTGCGGTCTATTTTACCAAGTTCTCCGGATACAGTAACAACATTGTCATTAAGTTTAACGTTAACATTCTTTTCGTTGCCGTCAAGCGGTTTCAAATCAACGATAACTTTGTACTCGTCTGCTTCTCTTACAAGGTTTACGAGCATCGGCGCCATTTTTGGCTCAAACGGGTTGTCCATAAATTTGTCTTCAAACTTGTTGAAGCTTCTTTCCTGATGCTTAATCGCTTTTTCCATTTTTCTAATCTGGTAATCAGGATTAAACATTCTGTTGAACGTCATATCAACCGCGAAATAAAACGCTAAAAACGCTCCCAAAAATGTTGCAATTATTACCCCGATAACTTTTAGCCAGTGGTGTGGTCTTTCTTCTAACATAAAACGCTCCTTTCTTTTATTCTAATTTTTTATATCATTATAATAATCAAATCAATTAAACAACAGGGCAATATTTTTAGGGTATAATATTTTTTATAAAAGAGGTGCTTATGAAAAAATCGTTAGTGAAATATCCATTTTTAACAGAAGAAGTTGAAATCTATGAACAGGAAAACGGGCATAAAATCGTTCTGGCTCACAAAGAAGGCGGAATGGTGAACGTGTCTTCATGGGTCAAGACAGGCTCAATTAATGAAAACGACAAAAACAACGGAATTTCACACTTCCTTGAACACCTAATGTTCAAAGGCACCCACAAGCACAAAGCAGGCGAGTTTGACCATATTCTTGAATCAAAGGGCGCTATTGTAAACGCTGCAACATGGAAAGACTACACATTCTATTACGTAACGCTCCCAAAAGGCGAAAACAATGAGAATTTCTACACAGCAATAGACCTGCACGCAGATATGATGACAGACCCTGTAATTCCTGATTACGAAATGGGAGCGCCGTTTGATATCAACGACAAAAATGTAACAGACAAACGCGAGCGCCATGTTGTAATCGAAGAAATCAGAATGCGCAAAGACCAGCCATGGACAAAGGTTTACAACGCAACAAACCACGCAATGTACACTTCCCACCCGTACAAACGCGATGTTATAGGGACACCGGAAATCATTTCACAGGTTCCGCAGCAGGAGATTATGGAATATTATAGAACTTTCTATTCTCCAAAAAACGTTACAACAATTGTTGTGGGCGATTTTGATTCCGAAGACATTCTTAAAAGAGTAGTAGAAGCTTTTCACTGGGGTGAGAGACCGGAGCCTCCTAAGCGGAACATTATGCCGGACAAGCCGGTTGAGAATCAGGTTTATATCGAAAACGAAGCGAACATTAATTCAACATTCATGATGTTCGGATTTCTGGGCGCACCTGCAAAGGATTTGAAAAACGTTATCATGCTTGAGATGCTTTCAATCATTTTGGGAGAAGGCACAAGCTCAAGGCTTTACGTTAACCTTGTGGAAAATCAGGAAGAGCAAATTTTCAACATGATTGATGCGGAAAACTACACATTTAGAGACGGCTGCAACTTCTTTGTTCAGGCGAATTTGAACCCGCAATACAAAGACAAGGCAATTGAACTTGTGAAATCAGAGATTGAAAAACTTAAAACCGGAATCACAGACAGAGAGCTCAACAAAGCAAGGAAGAAGCTCAAATCAAGGTTTGCGTGCGAGGTTGAAAATGTTTCGGACATTGGCGAGACAATCGGGTACTACATGACGGTTTGCGACGATTTGGCGCTTGCAGAAGAATACATTCCGCTCTGCGAATCTCTGACAAAAGAGGATTTGGAAGACGCTGCAAGACGGTATCTTGATTTGAACCATGCGGTTATTTCGGTGCTGAGACCTAAAGCATAAATTTTGGGGTATAATATTCCTATGCTAGAGAATAAAAATATTTTAGTAGGGATAACCGGCGGGATTGCAGCATACAAAATCTGCACGCTTATCAGAATGTACAGAAAAGCAGGCGCAAACGTTAGAGTTGTGCTCACTCCAAACGCCTTGAATTTTGTGACAAAATTAACTTTGCAGACGCTTTCTAATAACGAGGTTTACGTAGAAAACTTCGAAATCAACGACTACAAACCCGAACATATTGCACTTACCGAATCAGATATTTTCGTTATTGCACCGGCTAGCGCAAACACGGTTTCAAAAATAGCAAACGGAATTTGCGACAACCTTCTCTTATCAACAGCCTGCGCTTTCAGTAAACCAATCCTCTTAGCGCCAGCAATGAACACAAACATGTGGAACAACCCGTTTGTGCAGGAAAACCTCGCAAAGCTCAAAAAAACCGGATACCACATCCTTGAGCCCGACAGCGGATACTTAGCCTGCGGAACATCAGGTGTCGGAAGGATGAGAGAAGTTGAGGAGATTTTTGACAAGACCGTTGAGATACTCTCACCAGCAAAGCTGAAAGGCAAAAAGATACTCATTTCAGCAGGCGGCACAAGAGAAAAAATCGACCCTGTAAGATACATTACGAACTCGTCTTCCGGGAAAATGGGAATCGCGCTTGCTGACGCGGCTTACGCGCTCGGCGCAGACGTGACACTTGTTTCGACTTTCCCTGTGGATAAAAATTACCAGAATATCGTAGCTCAAACCGCGCAGGAGATGGAAAAAGTCGTGAAAGAAAGAACGCCGTTTCAGGACTGTGTGATAATGGCAGCAGCTGTTTCAGACTACAGGGTGGCAAATTATTCAGAGCAGAAGATTAAAAAAACTTCAGAAGATGGAATTACTCTTGAACTTGTCAAGAACCCGGATATTTTGAAAGAGATTTCAGGAACAAAAAACGTAAAAATCGTCGGGTTCTGCGCAGAAAGCGAAAACCTTCTGGAGAACGCGAAAACAAAGATTCAGAACAAGGGCTGCGACCTAATCATCGCAAACGATATCTCAAGAAAAGATATCGGGTTTGACAGCAACGAAAACGAGGTTTATATTATAAACAAAGAGCTTGAAGTCAAACACCTTGAAAAAGACACAAAACAAAATATCGCCAAACGTATTCTGGAGGAGATTTTTGAATAAATACGATATCGTCCGTAAAATAGAAGACTTCGCGCCACTCGAAACACAGGAAAAGTGGGACGCGAGCGGCTGGATTGTTGATAAAAAAGAGACAAACGTGGAAAAAATCATGTTTGCCCTCACAATCACGGACAAAGTCTTCAATCAGGCTCTTGAATCCGGCTGCGACATGATAATCTCGCACCACCCGCTGTTTTTCGTACCGCTTAAGTACAGAAAGATAAACATGTACTGCGCGCACACAAACCTTGACCGCGCAAAGGGCGGGACAACTGATTTGATTCTTCAAAAATTGGGCCTGGAAGGTGAAGGCGAAGACTTTGTAAGAGTGGTTAAGCTTCCGGCACCAATTAGCGTTGAAGAGTTGAGGCAAAAGCTTTTAACAATCTCTCCGAATTTGAGGTATGTTAACAACTACGGCGCAAAAACCGTACAATCAATCGGTTTTTGCGCCGGCTCAGGCTCGGAATTTATATCAGAAACACTCACAGACGCCTTTGTCACAGGGGATTTGAAGTTCCACACCGCGCTTGATTCAAGGCAGGTTGTGTTTGATATCGGGCATTTTGAGAGCGAGATTTTCGCGCCGGAGCTTCTCAAAAAGATTTGCGGAGTTGGAGAAAAAGGAGTAATCGCGGATGAGACGAGCCCTTTTATTTAGTTTAATCTTTCTCCTGACCTCGATTTGCGTATACGCTTACGAGACGGTCATCATCAAGTTTCCTCCTGAGCAGAACTGGCAAAGAGGATACTACAAAAAGGTCGGGAACGAAGCAATACTTATGTATGTGCCAAGAGGCCAGAGCAAGGACAACTGGGTGGAGTCAGTGGTTGTCCACTCTTACAACCACTCGAGTTATCCTGTGAATGTTTTTATAACCAACAACGCAGCAAAAATGCAGAAGGTTAATCCAACCGCGTCTTACAAGACGCTCAAAAAGCATGCAAACGATGCGATTATCGGAAGGTGCACGGAAAAATACGGAAATGTCGAAGCGCAATGCGAGTTTTTTCGGGTTTCAAGAGCGCATGGCGGGATAGTTACGATTCATTACATGAACAAGAACAAAAACGATTTTCTCTCTAACTACACTGTATGGTACGACATAATAGCGAAAGCAAAGTTCTACAACAGCTATTATCGCGACGAGCGGATACTGGATAAGTCAGAGTTCTTTGAGCTCTAACTTCACAAAAATTTTAAAATATTGTATGATAATTAAGTCCGGAGTTTTAATAAGAAAGGAATTTTTTATATGATAAAAAAAGGCTTCACCCTTGCAGAATTACTTATCACAATGGGAATCATAGGTGTTGTAGCGGCGCTCGTTGCACCGGGTTTGATAATAAATAATATAAACGCGGCAAACGCATCAAAGCTATCTTCAACCATTTCTGATTTTGAAAACGCGCTCACCACATCAATTGTAAAAGAGCAGGTTGATACTATTTATGATACAGAAGCATGGAACAAGGGCGGAAGCTTGAGCTCGACCTCATCTGACTCTGACATGAATGCGTTTGCAGGTGAGCTTGGAAAATACACATACGTAGTTCCGGATACAAAAAACAAAAAACCTGAAGCTTTTTATAAAACCGCATACAGCCTTGCTGCAAGCGGAGACAAGGGAAGCGCACATTCGTTCAGCAGCTCTTTTGGCTCTAACGGCGCAGGGTTCAACCTGAAAAACGGAGCTGTAATATTCCTCCATTTAGAACAGCTTGACGATTCTGAAGAGGCAGACACCAAGGCAGATGAAATTGCAATGGAGGGCGGCTCACTTACCCGCTCAGCTGGTCAAGTATTAATTGACGTTAATGGACAATCTGCGCCAAACACAGTTGGACGCGACATTTTCGGGTTCGAAATCGGCTCTGACGGAATCCTGTATCCAATTGGCGGACGTGATTACGCAATATTCAAATCAAAAACCGCAAGCTGGTCAACAGACGACATCTGGAAAAACAGCAGCAGCAAAACTGCCTGCACCGACTCAACCAAAGCCGACAGTGGATTCGGCTGCACAGCACGCTTGATTGAAGACGGGTTTAAGGTTACATACTAATTACCCAAATTTTCACCCCCGTGCTATAATTTTGGTATGACAGACAAAATTACAATAAAGGGTGCGAGAGAACATAACCTTAAAAACGTGTCGTTGCAAATCCCCAAAAACGAACTAGTCGTGTTTACGGGTGTTTCCGGCTCGGGTAAAAGCTCGCTCGCGTTTGATACAATATTTGCGGAAGGCCAGAGAAGGTACATTGAAAGCCTCTCAACCTACGCACGCCAGTTTTTAGGCCAGATGGATAAGCCGGATGTGGACTACATCGACGGGCTTACGCCTGCGATTTCTATTGACCAGAAATCAACAAGCAATAACCCGCGCTCAACCGTAGGAACAGTAACCGAAATCTACGACTACCTTAGACTTTTGTTCGCAAGAATCGGAACACCTTACTGTCCGAAATGCGGAAAACCAATCAAGCCTCAAACAATTGACGAGATTGTAAACAGTATTCTAAAACTTCCGGAAGGCAGCAAAATCCAGATTCTTGCCCCGCTTGCAAAAGGTAAAAAAGGCGAATTTCAATCACTATTTGAAGAACTAAAGCAGGAAGGCTTTGTGCGCGTAAAAGTTGACGGCGAGGTCTACAACCTTGATGAAGACGAAATCAAGCTTGCAAAAACCAAAGCCCACACGATTTCTGTTGTGATAGACCGCGTTGTTGTAAAACCCGAAGCAAAATCAAGAATCGCAGACAGCGTTCAAATCGCGCTCAAAAAAGCTGACGGGGTTGCAAACATTGATGTTGTAGGCGGAGAAGAAATCGTGTACAGCGAAAAACTCGCCTGCCCTGATTGTAATTTGAGCTTTGAAGAACTCACGCCGAGGATTTTCTCGTTCAACGCACCGTACGGCGCATGCGACAAGTGCGGCGGGATTGGAGTTGACTTCAAAATAGACCCTGACTTGGTTGTGCCTGACAGGACAAAAAGCATCAACGAGGGCGCGATTTACCCGTGGAGCAAGTCTTCTACCGGATACTATGACGACGTAATCAAAGCGGTGAGCGAAGCTTACAAAATCGACTTGAACCTGCCGTTCAGGGATTTGCCGGAAGAGCACCAGCAGATTATTCTTTACGGTTCTGACGAGCGCATCCCGATGAGGATTCGCGAGTTTGGAAGCAAAAGGTACAGAACCAGCTTGCAGAAATTCATCGGAGTTATTCCGTTCCTTATGAAGCACTACAATGTTGACAGCGAGTACTGGAAAGCCGAAATAGAGAAGTACATGGTAACAACTCCGTGTGAAAAATGCGGCGGTGCAAGGCTCAAGCCGTTCCCGCTTGCTGTTCGAATCAACGGGGTGAATATTTACGAGTTCTGTCTCATGCCGGTTGATAAGGCTTACGAGTTTGTGAGCGAGCTTTATCTCACGCTTTCTGACTTCCACATGAAAATCGGGAAACAGATTCTTGACGAAATCCGAGCAAGGCTGAAATTCCTCTGCGATGTTGGATTGAACTACCTTAATCTTGCCAGAACATCCGGAACGCTTTCAGGCGGCGAAGCTCAGAGAATCCGGCTTGCAACCCAGATTGGGAGCGGGCTTTCAGGAGTATTGTATGTGCTTGATGAGCCTTCAATCGGCTTGCACCAGCGCGACAACGACCGGTTAATCAAGACGCTTTTGAAGCTCAGAAACATGGGCAACTCGCTCATTGTGGTTGAGCATGACGAGGACACAATCAGAAACGCTGATTACATTGTGGATATCGGGCCAAACGCCGGAGTAAACGGCGGGAACGTGATTGCGCACGGTTCGGTTGAGGATATCATAAAGGCAGACGAATCGATTACCGGCAAGTATTTGAGCGGCGAGTACAACATTCCGATTCCAAAGAGGGTAAGAGAAGGAAACGGGAATTACCTGCAAATCAGAAACGCGTTCAAGAACAACCTCAAGAACATTGATTTAGACATCCCGATGGGAAAAATCGTTGTGCTCACAGGTGTTTCCGGTTCTGGAAAATCAACGCTTATGCAGGAATTGATTTACGAGTACGCTGTGCACAAGCTTCGGAAGAACAAGCCGAAGCCGCAAGGTGTAGACGAGATTCTCGGGTTTGAGCATCTTGACAAGATTATCGACATTGACCAGTCGCCAATCGGCAGGACACCGCGTTCCAACCCTGCGACTTACACGGACGTATTCACGCACATAAGGGAGCTTTACGCAAAGACAAACGAGGCAAAAATGCGCGGTTACAAGCCGGGAAGATTCAGCTTCAACGTCAAGGGCGGGCGTTGCGAGGCTTGTTCAGGAGACGGTGTTTTGAAGATTGAGATGAACTTCCTTTCTGATGTTTACGTAAAATGTGACGTGTGCAAAGGGAAGCGCTACAACAACGAGACGCTTGAGGTCAAGTACAAGGGCAAGACAATTGCCGACGTTCTGGAGATGAGTGTAAAAGAGGCTTACGAGTTTTTCGAAAACATTCCGCAGATTGCAAACAAGCTCAAGACGCTTAACGATGTTGGTTTGGACTACATCAAGCTCGGTCAGAGTGCAACAACCCTATCCGGTGGTGAAGCGCAGAGAATCAAGCTTGCTTCAGAGCTCAACAAGCGCGCAACCGGAAAGACGCTTTATCTGCTAGACGAGCCGTCAGTCGGGCTGCACTGGCATGATTTGGACAAGTTGATTAAGATTATCCAGCAGCTTGCAGACAACGGAAACACGATTCTGATAATTGAGCACAACCTTGATTTAATAAAGGTTGCGGATTACATAATCGATTTGGGGCCTGAGGGTGGAAACGCCGGCGGTGAGGTTGTTGCCTGCGGTACGCCAAGAGAGGTTGCAAGGAATCCGAAGTCTTTCACAGGGCAGTATTTGAAGCCGTTTTTTGAATAGATTCTAGACAAATAAGAAAAATTTCCAGCACTTGAGATACTGGAAATCATTCTAAAAAGCTAAATCATAGGGTACTAAGCGAAGCTCTAAGGAAACACTACTTTCTTAGGGCTTCCCCCTATGTCTACATTATTTATGATTTTCATACATTTGTCAAGTGGTGTATAATATAGCTATGAACGACATTTTGCGCGATACAATAAAACTTGTTCCTGAGCAGCCCGGGTGCTATCTTTATTATGATAAAGACGGGGAGATTATTTATGTCGGCAAGGCGAAAAACCTTAAACGACGCGTATACAGCTATTTTCATAAACAGCACGACAGCGTAAAAACGACCGTACTTGTTGCACAAATCGAAAAACTTGAATATATTATCACAGATTCTGAAGTCGAAGCCCTGATTCTGGAATCCCATTTGATTAAGAAGCACAAACCCAGATACAATGTGCTTTTGAAAGACGACAAAAAATATCCGTACTTCCTGATTACGGATGAAGATTTTCCGCGCATTCAGGTAGTTCGCAAAAAGAACCTGAACCCTGACAAAGGCAGATTCTACGGGCCTTACACAGATGTGGGCGCAATGTACGCAACGCTGGATTTTTTGAAAAAGCTCTTCCCGCTCAAGCAGTGCAAGACCCCGAAATTCACAAGCCGGCCTTGTCTTTACTACCACATCGGGAAATGTCTTGCACCGTGTCAGGGCAAAGTCACGCCGGAAGAGTACCAGAAGCTTATCCGTCAGGTGGAGTTGTTTTTAAGCGGGAAGCAGACCGAGCTTTTGAAGCATATTCAGGAGCAGATGCAGAAATACGCAGCGAGCGAGCAGTTTGAAAAGGCTGCAAAAATGCGTGACAGCTACCTTGATTTGCAGAAGACGCTCGAGCGTCAGAAAGTTGTGTACGAGAACACAAAACTCAACGAGGACATCATTTCTGTGATTTACGAGGACGGAATCCTCGCGATTGTGATTATGATGATACGCGAAGGCAGGCTTATTGACAAGAAGGACTTCACATACTTTGTTGACAATATTGACAAGACAGAGTATTTTGAAACATTCTTCCGTGACTACTACACCGCGCTCAAGCTCGAGTTTCCGGACAGGATTATTTCGCATGATTTGGAAGCAATCGGAGACAAAGGGCTTTACGAGGACTGGTTGAAGGTTATATCAGGCAAGAAGATTACCATAAATTACGGCAAGAGCGGCAAGTACAGGGAGCTTTATGCGCTTGCTCACAAAAACGCGGAGAATCTTTTGGAGAACGCAAAGCTCAAAAAGATGGCGCAAATCAGGGATGATTTCAACGAGGTCGGGGCTTATCTTGCAGAGAAGTTGGAGCTCACGAATTTCCCGAACAGGATTGAGTGTTACGACATTTCGCACATTCAGGGCACAAACACGGTTGCTTCTATGGTTGTGTTCCAGAACGGGCTTCCAAAGAAGACGGCTTACCGCAAGTTTAAGATTAAGACAACCGAAGGCAAGCCGGACGATTTTCTTTCCATGAAAGAAGTTTTGTCCCGTCGTCTTGCGCGGCTTGGTGAGCCGAAGTGGGAGAAGCCGGATTTGATTATTATTGACGGCGGAAAAGGGCAGCTCTCAAGTGTTATGCAGATTGTCGCTGACATGGGAATAAAGGTTGGTGAAGGCGGAATTGATTTTGTCTCTCTTGCCAAGCGGGAAGAGGAAGTTTTTCTTCCGAACCGTTCAGAATCGATTCTGCTTCCGAGGGATTCCAACGCGCTTTATCTAATCCAGAGGATTCGTGACGAGGCGCACAGGTTTGCAATCACGTTCCACAGGGATTTGCGGTCTAAGAAATTAAAAGAACAGAATTAAGTATCAAATTTCTCTGCGTACTTAACCAGAGCGTCATAAACATCTGCAAGGATTTTGCCCTCGCGCACTTCCTTGTAGAGTATCAAAAGTGCTTCGAGCCTGTTCAGGCGCCTTCTGTACACGCGCGCTTCTCTTAGAGCGCTGTATTTGTCTGCGGTTGATATTATCTGGACTCCGATTGACGGAGGTGTGTTTCCTTCCTCAAGTGCAGGGTAGCCTGACTTTTTGAGATTCTGGTGATGGTATTTGATAAGCTCCAGAGTCTCTTCTTTGATGTTCTGGGTTTTTAAAAGCTCGTAGCCAAGAGTCGAGTGGATGTTCATAATCTCGCGCTCTTTTACGTTTAATTTTGCCGGCTTGTTCAAAATCTTTGACGGAATCAGCACCTTGCCCAAATCGTGGAGCATTGACGCTTCTTTGATAATTGCCTTGTCGATTTCTTTTTTCAACGGTTCTGAAAGTATTGAATAAATCCCCATTGCGATGTTGCAGGTGTCGTTCATGTGCCCGCCCGCAAGCTCTTTCAGGGTTTTTGTATCAACCGAAGGTTTGATTTTGTATTTTTTCAAAAGCCCCTTGATAGCAGGGTTGAGGTCAACCATGTTCTTGAACGCGTTTTTTTGCAGCTTCTCGTCTTTGCCGGATTTGAGGAAAGTTTTTCCGTAATTATCCGTGTAGACAAAGAATGTGCTGCTGCTAATCTGGACAGCGCCTTTCAAGCTCACTATTTTTCTTTTTTCGGGGTGTTTTAAAATCATTTTTCTCAATTGGATTTATACTTATAAAAACGTAATATAAGTTTACAATAAATTCTAAATTTATGCAAGGTTTTCGTTTGATAAATATTTACCCCCAAAAAATAAAAGGGCACTGAAATGCCCTTAAAAATGGTAAGTATATTAAAATTGTAGACTATATTTTTTAACCACCTGCGCTCTTCATCCGTGAGGAGCGCAAGATTATTGTAGATAATTCAGTAAACTCATGCCCATTGAAGATGATGACACCTGCAAGCTTGCCTGATAAGCGTATTGAGCCTGGAGCCAGTTTGTTATCGCTGTTGGATAATCAATATCCTTCTGGGAAGAAAGATATGCTGTGAGGTTTTCGTTGTTTGTTTCAAGAGTAGAAGTCGTCATTTCGAGACGGTTGTAAACTCCGCCAAACTTTGTCTGCTCTTCGGTTATATCTGTTAGAGAGTTCTTGAACATATCAAGAGTTGAATTCATTTGTTCATATCCTGCTTCTGTGTCGCCGTCAAGAACCATTTGGATAGAGTTGCTCAAAAGCTTCATTGCACCCATTACGCCGGAGTATTTTTCGTCAACGATTGTTGCTTTTAAATCCTCTACTTTACCGGTATAATCTGTTCCGTCTTCGTATGTGTAAGTTTTTTTGCCGTCGGCATCCACGTTTTCGATAACCTTTTTGCCGTCAGCGTCTGAGTATTCAAAAGTCGCTTCATAGTACCCGAAAACTCTGTCTCCGGTTGTGTTTATTACTTCAAACACGCCGTCTGCCACTTCGGTCTGTCTTATATAATCAGGGTTGCTGTGTGGAGTGCCGCGGTAAATTATATTACCGTTATCGTCCATCTCATAAGGCATAATCTTTGTATTAGCACCGCCAAATATGTAATTGTCGTTGTATTCGGTGTTTGCAAGGTCTACCATTGTCTTGATTGTCTCATCAATTTCAACCTTAAGCGCCTCAAGAGAAGTTCCGGAATAAGTCTGGTTGTTTGCCTGTATAGCTTTGTCCCAAACATTAGAAAGATACCCGGTTGCAAGTTCCATCAAGTCATCAAGAGCGCTCAATTCTGAAGTCGCAAGCTCAACGTTTTTGGCAAATGTATCTATTTGCCCGAGCTGCCTGTTTGTATTAAGAACATTCACTGTTGCAATCGGGTCGTCCGTAATACTTGTAAGACGGCTTCCTGATGCAAGCTGCTGGGTAATTTTATTGTAATTCATCAAATTTCGCTGCATGTCAGCTACTAGTTGAGAATATTTTCCGCTTGTAGAAATTCTGTTTACCATAATTACCTTCCTAAAGTCATTAATGTATCAAGACAACTGTTGCAAGTGTTGAAAACCTGCGCTGCTGCGGCGTAAGCAGTCTGATATTTTACGAGGTCGACTAACTCTTCGTTGATATCCACACCGGTCGCGTCTTTAATCTTTGTTTCTATTGAGTCCACAACATCACACTGGGTATCGTAGAGCGATTGAAGCGTACTTCCTGCTGCTGCGACTTTACCCACAAGACTTGTGTAGAAGTCTTCAAGTGACATTCCGTTCAAATCTGCTTGCTTTTCGTTTCTTGTACCGAGCATAGCAGCCACGTTTTGAGCATTACCGACAGCATTTTCGTCAAAATTTACACCGTCACCGAAAAACGCACATGCAAGCTTCCAGCATCCGTCTTCAGTCAGCAATGCAGAATTAATCTGGATGTTTCCCGCAGTAATCCCTTCACCCGTGCCATCCGCCGAGTTCACAAATATAAGATTGTTTTCGTCTGTTGCCATTAATTTTCCGGTATCGTCCGGATTTATGCAGTAAGCACCGTCACGAGTGTTCAAATCGTTCATTAAGTTTGCAAGAGTCTGAGCGAGTTTGTTTAAGCCATTCATTACCGTTCCGGCATTAATACCGTTTTCGCCGTCGCCGTTATCCGTTGCAAAATGAAGATAGCCGCCGAGTGTTCCGGATTTGATTTCGGAATTAGCATTAGCGATAATAACTCGGTCTTCTTGCGGGTTGTAAATACTTATTACAGCGTTTTCACCGTCCCAATCATCAGGATATGTTATGCCGTTCTTTTCGCAATATGACTTTGCAGTCTCGATTTGAAGCTCCCCTGTTACGGTTGCACCCTTAACAAGTGCAGTACCGCAAGCATAAACATTCACGGAGCCGTTTGCTTTTTCAACAACTTTTATGTCAGTAAATTTTGCAATATCATTCAGGATTAAATCACGTTTATCAAGCAGGTTGTTTGCTTCCAGAGTACCTGTTTGCGTAATCTGGAGCGCTTTGTTTACGCTTGCAAGTTCTTCCAGCTTGTTGTTTAGAGCTTGATATTGAACATAAATTTTTGAGTTTTGAAGGCTTTCGTCTGACTCACCGTCTCCGAGCGCTTCGGTTGTGTTCTGTTGAAGCTGCTTGTATTTGGTGTTCATTGTAGCAGTCAGAGTTTTTGTTGTCTCTATAAAATTGATTCTGGCTGTTGAGCTTGCAGGGTATTCGTTAAGGTTATTTAATGCTTCATAGAACTTGCTCAATGCATCATCAATACCCGTTCCTTCAAGGTCATTAAGAATTTCCGCAAGGTCGCCCAGACCCTCAAGCTGAGCTTCCAGCTTGCTCTTGTCAGAAAGCTGATTTCTGTAATAAGTGCTGAGGTATTCGTCGTTGTAGCGCATAATATTAGCAATCTTAACGCCGCCGTTTGCCCGAACCTGGTTATAAACATTATCACCAATAGTACCGGCAATGTTTCTTGTAACAAGATTTGCACGTTGTTTGTGGTAGCCTTCTGTATTCATATTGGCAACGTTGTGTGAGACAACACTAATTGCCTTTTCGTTTACAGATATTGCACCTGCGCTCATGTTTAGTGATGATAATAAGCTAACCATGTTTACCTCATTCGATTAAGTTGTAGTCCTGAACTGATTTAGGGCGTAAATATCCCTAAATTTCTTCGTTCACTGTCCACATGTCTATGTCATGTGTGTCTGTTTTTCCTGCTCCGTTATAAAAACTTCCTTGAGGAGCAAAGGCATTTATAATCGTTTCCAACATCTTGTTAGAGATTATAATCCCATGATTTAATAATTCCACATTTTGCTTATTTAATAACGCTAATTCATCAAAATTGTTACAAATCTTTACTTTTCGCTCTTTTAAAGCTTCTGTGAAATTTGGCGCTTCCCGCTCTGCAAGCTCGATTAAGCCTGACATATTTAAGT
Source organism: uncultured Candidatus Melainabacteria bacterium (assembly GCA_949902595.1). Lineage (GTDB taxonomy): Bacteria > Cyanobacteriota > Vampirovibrionia > Gastranaerophilales > Gastranaerophilaceae > CAG-196. The sequence continues at coordinate 34,910 of CATLDC010000001.1, forward strand.
CTTTTCCGCTCAATTCGATTACAATTTTTATTCTGGCGTCGTTTATTTTTTTTATTGTATTTGCCAATGCGAGAATTTTGTTATCAAGCACACCCAAATCATCCGGCTTTGATTTTTTCAAAGTCTCTTTTTTTTCTTTAAAGAGTTCTTTGAGCTTTTCGTAAGCCGCGATTTCTTTGTCGAGTGCTTCTATTAAGTTGTGGAATTGTTTGTTATCCATATATTTCCTTAGAACAGATACTTAATAAATCTGTTAAATATACCTTCGTTCTGATTTCTGGAGATTGCGCCTCTGCCTGAGAGTGCAAATTGCAGATTAGAAACATTGTATGAGTAGATTTCGCCATCAACATTGAGCCATCTCGGGTCTACCACCCCTGTTACGATGAAATCCATTCTCTCGTTGCCGTTAACAAGAACTTTTTTGCCCTGGACGCTTAGATTCCCGTTCGGAAGCTGTTGTACAACCTGAACAGCGATTCTGTCTCCAAATGCCATTTGGCGTGCTCCGTTAGCAGAGTTTGAAACTTCGTTTGAACCGCCAAAACCATCGGAGCTTTTGAGTGAAGAAAGATGGAGCCAATCTTTCAGGAATGATGTGAATGTATCAACAGTGTTAGAAGATTTTGCAGAAGCATAAGTAAGGTTATCGCTCACAGTAACGTTTTCTGCCATAATTATGGATAGCAAATCCCCTATCTGGTGTGCTTGAACCCCGCCAAACAAAGAGCGCGGTGTGCCTTGATAATTCGCACTCGCACCAAGAGTAAACAGCGATTCTGCATTCACAGAAGGCACTGTTAATGCTGTCATTGTTAGTATTATTGCTGATACAAATAATTTTTTCATAATATTAAATCCCCAAGATTAGCAAAGGTACTCCGCTATAACACTTCTACCGTACAGTAAACCGTATTTGATGTCATCATCCGAAATATTGAATTCGCCGACTTTCTTTGCGCATTCTCTTAACTCGCTTACATCAATTCTGTCCAGCAAAGACTTTGCAGAGCTCGTATTAACGCCTTTTGACACTTCAACCTGTTCCTCTTCGTGTTTAGGAAGAGTCTGGTTGGTGCGAAAAGCGTTTAGTGCGCTGAATTGTTGTACTGAATTATTTTGTCCTACTGATGATAACATTTATTTTAGCCCCCAACGTATTTTTCCATCTGTCTGTAAATCTGCTGTGCAAATCCGAGGCTTGTTCTCGGATTGCTCGCAATATCGTGACCCATTTGCTGATAAACAATTGACTTGAAAGTGTCCACATAAGGTGTTTCTTTGCCGAAAAGTCCGTTATCTCTGTCAACTGTTTTGTCCATCTGGGAAAGCATCTTTGTTACAAAAATTGCTTCAAATTCTTCCGCAGCTTTTTTCAACTGCTCTTTTGAATCGCCAGATTCTTTGATTCTGTTGTATAGCACCTGGTCTGCGTTAACTGTTTGTGCGTTTTTAAGTCCGCTTTTAATTAAGTCTAAAGTAGGTGTAGAAAAGTCCATGGTGCCCTCCTCTAAATAATTACCAACTCAGCCTGCAAACTTCCTGATTTCTTCAAAGCTTGCAAAATTGAGATTAAGTCAACAGGCGCCACGCCAATTGAGTTTAGTGCTCTTACCAGGTCATTGAGATTGCTGTTAGCAGGCATGGTGACGAGGCTTCCCGGTGCTTTGTTTATCTCAATATCCGAATTTTCAAACCCGACTGTTGCACCGTTTGAAAACGCGTTTGGCTGAGAAACATCGTTTGTAGTCGAAACCGTAACCGTAATGTTTCCGTGCGCAACAGCTGCCGGAAGAAGTTTTACATCCGCTCCGATTACCACTGTTCCTGTACGTTCGTTCACAACAACTTTTGCTTTATCCAATGTTGGTGAAACTTCAAGATTTTCTAATATAGATATAAAAGATACTCTGTCATTCAAATACCTTGCCGGAATTTGAACCCTTACCGAACTTCCGTCAATCGCATGGGCAGGTGCAATCTGAGAAACTGATTTTGCGATTCTTGAAACAAGAGTGTAATCAGAACGGTCGATTGAAAGCGTGATTGAATCTTCATCCCCGATTTCTGTATAAATATCACGTTCGATTATCGCACCACCCGGGATTCTTCCGGTTGTTGTTATTGCAGTTCTTGCAGAAGAACCGCCCGCAATTTTGTTAATCCCGCCTACTGATAAAGGTCCCTGAGCAACTGCTACCGCCTCTCCGTTAGGAGCTTTCAGAATTGTCTGAACCAGAACCCCGCCTTCTAAACTTTTACAGTCTGCCATTGCTGAGACTGTTACGTCTATTTTATCCCCGTTTTTAGAGAACGGAGGAACTGTAGCTGTTACAATAACCGCAGCTGACGCACCTTTCTGGATATAGTTTTCCTGCTCAATTACCGTTCCCAAATTTCTTAATAGCATTTTGTTTGTAATCTGAGTTGAACGGGAGTTATCACCTGTACCGGGTAGACCAACGACGAGACCATAACCCACTAACTGGTTCTCTCTTACACCTTTAATGTGGGTTAAATCCATAATCCTTACTTTTGCATCAATTGCATTCGCAGGCAGTAACCCCGTTAACATCAACATTATTATTAAAACTGTAGCTAAACATCTTTTCATATACTCACCAATACCTTGTTTTCTCCGATAACTTTCCCGTTATAAACTTTTTTGTAATTCTTGTTTTCTACATTAACGTAATCACCGCACATTCCGTCCATCATTGCTGTTCCGTCAATAGAAATCATTACGGCGCCGTTTGATACAAAGAAAATTCTTACCTCGCCGTTTCTTTGAACATCAGGACGCATTTTTACAAACCGCTTGTCAATAATTTCGCCTTTTTGGAACGCTTTTTTTGTTGAAATTTCTTTTCCGAGAATTTTTTCTTCAAGCACGTAATCCATTTTCATAGATATATCGACTTTTTTTACTTCTGTGCAGTCCTTTGTTACAGACTGTTCTCTGTCAATAAAATCTCTTGCAACAAGCACTTCTTTGTAAACCTTTGTCTGCACCGGAAGATTAAGGCTTCTTACAAACGCGTTGTTCACATAAACATCAACTCTTTTTATATCGCGTGGTACAACCTTATCTCCGCCTGATACAACTTTGTAAGTTATCTTCCCGTCAGGAAGCTGCAATTGAGCAAACTGGGTTGCAGTGACTTTTACCTCAATATCTCCGTCAGAAATCTTTTTGTATCCGTTTTCCAAAACTCTGGCAACATCTGCTTTAACTTGTGCAGAAGAAATAGTCTGAGCGTTTGCGCTTAGTCCTATCATCATTATTAAAGCTGTTGCCAAAAATTTGTTCACTTATGACCTCTATGACATATTATTAGTTATCTGCAAGATATTGCTTGAAGAGTTAATCAATTTTGAGTTAGATTCAAATGCACGTTCTGCCTTGATTAGACCTACAAGTTCGTCAACAATCTGAACGTTAGAGCCTTCGAGCATGCACTGTTGAATCAAACCCAATCCGTTTTGACCCGGTGTATCCTGAACAGGATTTCCTGAAGCCTGTGTTTCTTTGTACAGGTTGTGACCGATTGAGAGCAAACCGGAAGGGTTTTGGAACTTAACAAGTTGCAAAGAACCGACAGTTGACTGCTGAGTCTGACCCGGAAGTGTTACAGAAATGTTTCCGTCCTGAGTAATCGTGATTTCTGTTGCGTCACGCGGAATTGAAACAGACGGCTGAATCAAAAGCCCGTCATTGGTACAAAGCTGACCTAAAGAGTCTACCTGCAAGCAGCCGTCACGTGTGTATGCAAGTGAACCGTCTTCTTTCATAACCTGCAAAAATCCTTCGCCCTCGATTTCGATATCGAGTTGGCGTCCTGTTGAGATTGCAATCCCCTGTGTAAACACGCGGGTTGTTGCAGCGGTTTTTACACCGAGCCCGATTTCAATACCTACCGGCTGGTATGTACCCTGGTTCATCAGCGCACCCGGTGTTCTCACTGCTTGTGAGAGCAAGTCCTGAAACTCGATTCTGGATTTTTTGAACCCTGATGTGTTAACGTTTGCCACGTTGTTTGCAATAACATCAAGATAGTTCTGTTGTGCTATCATACCTGTTGCTGCTGTTGTTAGTGCTCTTAGCATTTTATTGTCCTCATTTTTTAAGTCTGGTTTTAGTTAAGTATTAACTAGCTTCTTATTCTTCCCACTGACACCGCCGTTGTCAGCATTTCCCCGTTTGTGCTTACCACCTTTGCTAAACTCTCGTAATTCCTTGTTGTATTAATCGTGTTAATCATCTCCTTGATTACGTTCGAGTTAGAAAGCTCGAGCATCCCCTGCTGGACTGAAAACTTCTCTGACCTCAGCTCCAGATTGTTAACCGTGTCCTTTGGAATAAACCGCGCGTCCCCGATTTCGAACAAATCGTCCTTGTCAGAAAAATCCCAGATACCGATTGTCTGCATCGGGAATTTCTGGTTGTAAGAATTCATTTCAATGTTCCCGTTTTCAGCAATGATAATCTCTGTCCTGTCTCTGAATAATTCAGGGTCAAAATCCTCCGGAATCATTCTTATGCGCCTGTTATTGATGTCAAGAACGTATTCGCCCTGCTTTGTTACAAGGTAATCGTCGCTATTCACAGCAAACGACCCGTTTCTTGTGTAAGAAATCTGCCCGTCAAGGTTCTGAATCTTGAAAAACCCGTCGCCCTCGATTGCAACATCATAAGGGTTTCCCGTTTTTGTCAAAGCACCTTGAGAAAAATCGTGTGTGTACTGCAAGCTCTCGCTCCCGCAACTAAGCGTCCCGAGATAACGGCTTGTGTCGTTTCTAAGTATTGAGCCTTCCTGTGAATAAACAGCTGACTGCATTACGTCCTTGAATCTTAGCGAGCCCTTTTTGTACCCCACTGTGTTAACGTTTGCAAGGTTATTTGCGGTGTTGTCGTTCATGTCCATAAGAGCGAGCATGCCGTTTGCAGCTGATTCCAAGCTTCTTACAATCATTAGTTCGCTCCTTTCATGCGCTCGTAGCTTCCGAGCACATTTTTAACATAGTTCTGCGTTTCCATATAAGGTGGAATCCCGCCGTACTTCTTAACAGCGTTAGGGCCTGCGTTATATGCAGCAAGCGCAAGCGACTTGTTGTTATCAAACCTGTCCATAAGCCCTTTCAAATACTTTGTTCCGCCCATGATATTCTGTTCTGCATCATAAGCGTCCTTAACCCCGAGTCCCTGCGCGGTGGAAGGCATGAGCTGCATAAGCCCCATTGCTCCGCAGTGAGAAGTCGCGTTCGGATTGAAACCTGACTCCTGTTTGATTACAGCCTTGACAAAGTCAGAGTCTAGCCCGTTTTTGTCAGCGTATTTTTCAATCAGGTCGTTGATTTCGCTTCTTGATGTTTCGGTAGGGTTTTTCTTGTTTTCAATAGAAGAGTCGAGGATTTTCTGAAAATCTTCATCAGGCTTAACACCATAAGACATCAGTGATTGGAACTGGTTCTCAATCATGTTAATCCGCTGTAAAGTTATATCCAAGCTCGTAAGATTCATCTTACGTCACCTCTCTCGCTATTTTTACCTACCAATTTATTGTTTAGGAGTATATAATTACCCCTACCCCATAAGTCTACACTAGTAGTGTATTATATATTTGAGGAGGCAACATCAACCATAGGGTGTAACTTTGCGCTAAAAAATAGACCATCTGGTCAAGAAGAAATCTTCCTGATATTAAACCCGCTATCCCACTCTATCTCGCCCGCTGGCTCAATATTATGATACCGATAAGTGTTTTCCACAAAACAAGGGCTGAACATATCCTTTTGAGCAAGAATTTTGATAATCTCCGGCAGCAGCTTTGTGCTCCCCGCAATCGTGCCGTCAGCAGAAATCGCCTTGCACCCGTCATAAAATATCTTCGAATCCGCAAAAACCGTTTCGGTCAAGTCGCTGTAAGTGATAGGAAGCGCGTCGCTTATCAGAATAACCCTATCCAGAGGCTTTGATTTAAAAAACAGTCTGAGCGCATCGTCGCTCACATGCACCCCGTCCGCAATGATTTCCGCATAAGCATTGTCATCAATCAAGGCAGAAAGCGCCGACGATTCCCCGCGGTGGGAAACAGAAGACATTGCATTAAACGTATGCGTCGCGCCGTCCACGCTTCCCCAGCCTGTGCAGTGTCCTGCCTGAACCTTAACTCCTTTTGATTTCAGGTAATCAATCAGGCCTTCGTCGAGTTCCGGAGCCAGAGTCACGATTTTGATAAAGTCGTCTTCAATCTTCCGGTAGTTTTCAACAGTGAGCGGCAAAAAGTGTTCGGGGTTATGAATCCCTTTTTTTGCAGGGTTAATAAACACGCCCTCGAGGTGGATTCCGAGAATCCCCTTGCACATAGTCGAGGCCTTTTTTATGGCCTCAATCTGGCGTTTTATATTCTCAACAGAGTCGGTAACAAGGGTTGGAAAGAATCCTCCGATACCGATTTCACGCAATTTTGGAGCAAGCGCTGCAATCTCGTCTGCACCTGCTTTATTAAAATCGACCCCGTAGGCTCCGTGGAAATGTTGTTCTATAAGTAACGGTGTTTTCATTACGCTCCGAAAATCTCTCTGACTTTTTCTCTGTCATCAAAGTGGATTGTCTCGTTAGCAAGAATCTGGTAATCTTCATGACCTTTTCCTGCTACGAGCACAACATCGTTAGGTTTTGCAATCTTGCAAGCCTCTCTGATTGCGAGTTCTCTATCAGGTTCAACCACAACATCATTAACGCTTCTGAACCCTGCAAGGATATCTGTGATAATCTGCTGCGGGTCTTCCGAGCGCGGGTTATCGCTTGTTACAATAACTTTGTCAGCATAATCTTCTGCAATCGTCCCCATCTTAGGACGTTTTGTTGCATCTCTGTCTCCGCCGCAGCCAAAAATACAGATTAATTTGCCGTCACTCGGAGTTATATCCCGCGCAGCTTTCAAAACATTTTCAAGCCCGTCAGGAGTGTGTGCGTAATCTACAATTACAGTCGGTTTGTTAACCACAATCTCGAACCGGCCTGCAACCCCGCCGAGGTTTTCCAGAATCTTAATCGATTTTTCGATATCCATTCCAACAGCAACTCCTGCTGTAAGCGCTGCGAGCACGTTATAAACAGAGAACATTCCGTTCATCTTGAGTTTTACCGGATATTCTTTGGCCTGATAAACGCAGGTAAAAGAAGCGCCCGTATGTTCGAACACAATATCCTTAGCCCTCAAATCAGCAGGCATCTTAATCCCGTATGTAAAGAGGTTTACGTTCGGTGACACAACTTCCATGAACCGGCCTGCGTACTCGTCGTCAGCATTAATAACCGCAAAGTCACCGCTCACAAGTCTGTCGAACAGAATCGCCTTTGCTTTGAAGTAATTATTCATCGTGATATGGAAATCAAGGTGGTCTTGTGTAAGGTTTGTAAGCACGGCTCCGTTGAAATCGCAGTAATCAACCCTGTGCTGTGCAAGCGCATGGGAGCTTACTTCCATAACCACATTCTTTATCTCTTTTTCATTTATATTATAAAAAAGTTTCTGGAGTTCAGGTGCCTGCGGTGTAGTGTGTTTTGCGTCATGGTAAGAATCGTCGGAAGAAAACTTGTGTCCCAGAGTCCCGATAAGTGCGCACGGTTTCTGGTTCTCTTCGTACAGTTTCTGGATAAGGTGTGTGACTGTAGTTTTGCCGTTTGTACCTGTAACCCCAATCAGATTAAGCTTCTGAGACGGTGAGCAGTAGAACAAATCAGCAATCTTTGCAATCATCTCTGTTGTATCAGAAACAACGATTTGCGGAGCGTCGAGATTAAGTCTTCTTTCCACAACACAAACGCAAGCCCCGTTTGCCACAGCCTCTTCTGCGTACTCGTGTCCGTCAACATGTTCGCCCGTCAGGCAAACAAAAATATCATCCGGCTGCGTCTTTTTGGAGTTGTACGAAATCCCCATCGCTTCTGCTGACAAATCGTCCAGATTCACCAGCTCTATATAATCAATATTATCAACTAAGTTTCTTAATCTCATAAATTACCCCTTTACTTTACCCCTTATATTTTATCTGGTTGCAAATTCAAAATGTGAGAAATCTGGGTAGAAATCTCTTTAAAAATTGGAGCCGCAACAGTGTTACCCCAGATTTCGCCGCCCTGTGCCGAGTCAACGATTACGTAAATCAAGACCTGCGGGTTGCTTGAAGGCATGTAGCCCACAATCGAGGTATAAAGCTTGTTAGTATACCCGGTTCCGTTTTCTTTTGGCTTAATAGAAGTACCCGTTTTTGCAGCAATATTATAGCTTGCGGATTTAATCGGCGACTTGCTTCTGTTTATACTTTCTGTAAGAAGCGCTGTAACAGTTCTCGCATGTTCGGGAGTCATAACCTGAACCCGCTTAACCTTGATAGCCTCTTCTTCAGGCGAGTACTTGATAACATGCGGAGTCACCCTCACCCCGTCGTTTGCAAGCGCAGAAACAGCAGAGACCATCTGGATTGCTGTAACAGAAGAGCCATAACCATAACCCATGGAAGCGTGGTCAGACGCATCCCAGCGCCCTGCTGATTTCAGCAGCCCGACTGATTCACCCGGAAGGTCGATTCCGGTTTTTTCACCGAACCCGAATTTTTTGAGCATGTCGTAGTATTCAAACTTGCTCATCATCTGGGCAACAATAACAGAGCCCACGTTACTTGAGTGTTCAAACAAATAAACCAGATCAATCATGCCCGGATTCGGGTGCCTGTTATAATCGTAGTTCTTAATCGTCCACCAGCCGATTTTTATCTTACCCGTATCGTTAATCTTGGAATACCTGTTGATTTTGCCAAGTTCAATAGCAGACGCAACAGTAATGGTCTTAAAAGTAGACCCCGGAGGAAAAACGTCCGTAAGCGTCCAGTTTTTTATCTGAAAATTTGATGCGCTCTTAAAATTGTTGGGGTCAAAATAAGGATAAACCGCATACGCAAGGATTTCTCCATTGCGCGGGTTCATTACGATTACGGCGCCTCTTAGAGCCTTGAACTTCTCAATCGATTTCATGAGCTCTTTTTCGCACACGTGCTGCACCGCAGCGTCAATTGTTAGTGTAACGTCCTTGCCCTTAACCGGTTTTGTCGCAGCAACAGGGTCGGTCGAAATATTATAAATAACTTTACCTTTAGGGGTCATCTCAAAATCAGATGACTTTGTAACGCTTTCCAGTTTGTCTTTTGCGGTCAGTTCAACCCCGGAAGCCACGTCAGCGTCAAAGTTGTAGTACCCGAGAACATGTGCAGCGAGCGTTCCTTGCGGGTAAGTTCTTATGCTTTTTTTATCCATTGGAATCTCGCGCAGGTTGAGTTTTGCAATCTCATCGCGGGTATGTCTGTCAACATTCTTCTTTAAAGATATCAACGAGACATTCTGGCGGAGTTTTTCTGTCAAATCAATCTGGGAGATTTTAAGAATCGGGGCGAGGATTTTGGCGAGTTCTTCGGGCGTGTGTACAAAATCGGCTCTTCTTGCAAAGATATCATAATACACGGTATCGGTTGCAAGTTTTATCCCGTTTCTGTCGTAGATATTACCGCGCATAACAAACGAGCTTGCCTTGCGCTGGTTCTTTGCCTTTATACGAAAGTGCCTTACATCAAGAACCTGCACGCTAAAAAGGTAAACTATGAATAGAAATATAGCTATAATAAATCCGGCTTGAAGCCACATAAGTCTGTCAGAAAACTGTTTATTTTTGCTGATATTTCTATCGTTTCGCATACTTCTCCCCTTGAGAATATAATATCACAAGGCAGGAGATTTATGAATATGTTAATAAAAGTTTATGTAAAAAAAGAGCTGCCATTTTAGCAGCTCTTTTTTCATTATTGATGTAAATAATTTCTGTTACATTGCTCCAGAACATAAGCGGAACACCAGTCTCCTTTAGAATAACAAGTGCTGTACCCGTCATAAGCAAACTCTTTCGAACCTTCTAACACAATTCCGTCATTTGTTAGCATGAACGTGTAGAGGTCCTTACCAAATGAACTTGGGCCTTTGTTCGAACCATCTACGTCAACAATAATTTTTCCGCAAATACCAAAACCTGGCGCGAGATTCCCCATATAACGTCTTTCCTTGCAATCTCCATTATATGCCTGAAATGACATTGACATGCCATCCTCGGTTTTGATTTTATATCTGTGAGGTGCTACATCTATGCTTCTTTGCCCGGTTGATTCTCCAGTCCATTTAGTATCAGTACCACTAGCAAAACATCCTGTACCACCACCACAATCTTTTGCAATAGAAAGCCCGTCTTTCATTGCATTAAACATTTTCTGAGAATTCAAGAAATCCTGAGTAGTAGCATAGTTAGACACTAGTCCGAGCCCCCAAGTTTTCGGCTTACCATTCTTAGCAACAGCAGTATCGTATGCTTTGCTCAAAACTTCATAAGCAAATCTCAAATGCGCAATTGTATTCTCGTCATCCGAAGAATTTATACCGCCAAAATCAGTATGCGGAGGAATATTTTCGCATATTCCCTTGAATACATCATATTTTTTAAGTCCTTCCGGCACACATGCATTGGCAGTCGGATCCCACACTTCCCCCGGCTGACAATTAGGAATCTGGGCACTCCCCTCAGTGCACGGCTTGAACTGAAACTCCCTCAACTCACTCACCAAAATATTCTGTACATCACCCTCGGTTTTCTCATTCTTGTTCTTAGTAAAAGACTTTCTCGTGTTAATATACATCAACCCCATAGGGTCTGCAGGAATTACACTTCCGTCTGCTGCAACCAGGAATTTAAAACGGTCAGGTTGCTTGCAGGTTGAAGAATACATACAGTTCTTAGATTTCTTGGACGGGTCTACGTCTACATATATATCACTCTGGAAAGAAGCACTTTCTTCTCCAATGGTTCTTTCCTGAGGCACTATTTTCCACTGCATACCGTTTTTGGTTGTGAAGGATAAGTTTTGTGCAAATGTTGTATCTGTGTATGTATAATCCCCTGCCTTGCAGGATTCTTCTGCGTCCATGGAGAAGGCAAGGAGTTTGCAAAGCTTTGTATCACCCGTGTAGGATTCAAATTTTTTGATAAGAGGTTTTGAAGTATTTAACAGCGGGTGTTCCTGACATCCGATGGTATCATCCCCGTTTTCAAGACATACAGGATAGAGAGATGAGTTCGAGGCGAGCTCTTGAATATTACGTTTGAGTTCGTCATGGACTTTCAGGTATGCCACTTTGGTTTTGTCGGGCATGAGGTTGTTTACCAGCGGGAGCATAACTGCTGCAACGACGCCGGTGATTCCCAGAACGATAAGGAGTTCTGCGAGAGTAAAGCCGTGTATCTTTTTCATAATGGTGTCCTCTTCTTATTTGTAATTTTCTGCGGTGCATGTATAGATAGTAGTATTATACAATCCTGATTGAGGTTTGTGCCACACATTATGTAACACAATACCTATTGTGTTACATTGTACCAGTTTGCTGGGATAAAATCAAGCCGGTGAGCGACTTTAGCGCTAACTCCCTCTCCTCAGGGAGAGGGCTGGGGTGAGGGGTCAACCCAAATCTGCTATAACCCTTGCGCAGAAAGCTGTACCCCACCCTAACCCTCCCCATCCAGGGAGGGAACGCGCCCAACTTGTAGTCACAAATCCAGCCCAAAAGCACCAAGCCTGTAATACTTATCCCAACTGGGCGGAGCCCATACTCATTTACCCCCATGTAACACAATAGGTATTGTGTTACATTGAAAGTAACTTAACACACCAAAAACCATGCCCTTTTTCGATTTAGTGTAAAAATTACACCGAATGGTTATTACCCACTCGGGTTATTTTTAAGTGTATTTTTGACATTTTATGCCTAAAACCTTGATTTTACTGGACTTTAACAAAAGTTAACAATAGGACCTCCACCCCCTTGACTTTTTTTTTGAGATGTTGCATAATGAAATTGTTGAATGAAGTGTAAGAAAAACACTTAATGAAACAGAAAGTTCACAGAGGTGATAAAAATGCAGATCAACAGAATTTCAAATATAAACTTCCGAGAAAATACATTATCAAGAGAAATGGACTCTCAAAACGCTATCTTAATGCTTAGAGATCCACACGCTTCCGTTAAATTCCAACAAAATCAGGAATTTGCAAAAAACGCTGATTCTGTTAACACAAACCCTCTTAAATCACTTGGATACAAGCTCTACAGAACATTCAATATGATTAGAGAAAACGATCAGGCTCCGCAGGTTGAAGAAAAACAGTTCAGCGCGATTGCTTAATCTTAATTACGATACATAAATGAATCTATAATATAATACACACACATAATTTAGCGGTAATTTACAACGATTATCGCTTTACTTTTTAAAAGGGGCGGCGGGAAAATCCCGTCGCCCCTTAATTTTAATTCAAACCTAATTGATTCTTATAAAAACTGCTGTTTGCAATCTTTTCTTCTACGTAATTTCTATTCTCGTCAGAAGCAAGATACAACCCGCTCAACTTGTCGAGCCTTTGAGTCAATCTTGATTCCGGATAAGTCTTAGACGCAACCTTCAATCTGCTCCAGCATGCAGCTTCTTTCTGGGTTGCAATTGTTTCCTCTTCAAGAGTCGCCGTGTTTGCTGTATGGCAGCTTTCGTGCGCAATTAAGCAAGCAATCTGCTCAACAGGAGCGTTTTTATAAATTGAATTGATTAGAATAACTCTTGTACCGTACTGGTTGTATGTGCTTACAGCAAAGCATTTGCTGCTGTTATAAGAAACCATTGAAAGGTCGCTGAACTTGATTCTCACACCGTAGCGCTGCAAATTTCTGAACACATCTTCTTCACCAGCCTGCTCAAGCAATCTCATTGCTGAAACAATTTTGGCGTCCTGCGAAAAATCTGTTACCCTGTAAGCAAACGCCTGATTCATTGTAAAAAACAAAAATGCAAAAAACACTAATACGACTTTCTTCACGATACAAAGCTCCTAATCAACATTATTCAAATTAAACTTCCGATATTAGTGTTTACGGCTGCTTTTCGCAAAACTTTAGAAAAATCAAGCACATTGTTACAAAACTATACAAACTTTTACAAAACTTAATCAAAATAGGGCTCAAACCCTTGATTTACCTGGGTGGTTATTTTATTAAGGGATGTTTAAGTTATAATAAGTAGAAAGTTTGTTTTTTGTGATGATTTTACAAACCTTAATATTAGGAGGATTATTATGAATAAAAAGACTCTGGCAAAACTCGGAATCACCGTCGGGAGCCTGATTGCAGGAGCGTATATTGTGTTTCTCGCATCCCCTCTGGTGCTTAACCCGATAATAAACAGTTATTCACCGGACATTGTTAACGAAATAAAAAAAGCGAGCGGGCTGGACGCAAAACTCGAAGGAGTCAAACTCGTTACCACGCCCAAGCTTACAGCCGGCCTAAAGGTGCAGAAGTTTGCGCTGCTCACTCCGGCAAACGAGCAGGTCTTTGGTGCGGATGATTTTCAGGTCAAGATGTCACTCTTGCCGATTCTTGCAAAACAAATCAAAGTTGACGCGGTGCAGCTCAAAAACGCGAATGTTTATCTAAAATTCAACAAGGACGGCTCGTTAGAAGCTGCAAAATACCTTCCGGAATCAGAAGAGCCACAAGATACACAGGAGCCGCAGGAGTTCAAGCTTCCCCTCGGGCTAAAGCTTTCCAACAATCTTCCTGATATCAGGGTGGGCGGTTACAATGTGACACTCACAGACGGGGTTGATAATTACGTTATAAGCGGTGACAAAACAGAGGTTACGGATTTTGTCTTGAACAAGAGTGTTAAGGTTAAGGCCTCCGGAAAGGCTGTGTTCAAAGGCAAGGAGCAGTTTAATTACAACCTCAGGGTCTTAAACAAAATCATGCCGGATGTTGAGTTAAACGATTTGGTGTTCAACCCGGAACCGCAGGAAGAGATTAAAAAACAAAGCTCAGAGCCGGTTGATGTTATCGCAATATTAAGAGGGCTGCATTACAACAACGTGACAGCGAACGCTGATGCGGATTTGACAATCGAGCCTAATAATATCAAGGGTTTTGCAAATCTCACGAATGTTTCTATTCTGAATCTGCCTGCAAGCAGCGGGAAGCTTAAGTTCAAGGGTGATACGATTGACATCGTGTCAGACATTTACACAGCACCAAAGGAAGTCTCTAAGATTAATGGTGTGATAAAGAGCGGGAAGCACCCTAACATTGACATCAACTTCAAATCAGGTGCGGAGATTTCAAATATTTTAAGAATAATAAAAGAAATCGCGCTCATATTTGACATAAAAGATTTACAGACATTGAGTGCAAACGGCAAGATTGACGCGGATTTCAACATCAAGTCAAACATGAAAACCGTAAAATCAAACGGTTACTTGAAGATTCCAAGCGCAAATCTTTATTACGGTTTGTACAAAGTGGGCGTGGATAACATTAACGCTGATATCAAGCTTGATAACAACAACATAAATATTAACAACATCGGATTTTCAGTGTTTAACCAGCCTCTGAAATTCTACGGCACAATCAAGGAGGACGCGACGAGTGATTTACACCTGAGCGCAAACCAGCTCAACCTCAAAGGGCTTCTTGTTGCACTCGGACAGGCTGCTCTTTTGAAGGACAACAACGTAAATTCCGGAACTGTTTCCATGAAGGCTGATATTACAGGCAAATTGGACAAGATTACTCCGGTTTTGAAACTGGACATTAATAATATAGATATAAAAAATGTTCCTGCAAACACCACGCTAAGAGCTCCTGCCACGGTTGTTAATATAACTTCTGACGGCAAGACTTTCAGCGGGAACGCAAAGAGCACGAATATCAAGGCAATCAACCCTGCTGCGACTGTATCTGTTCCAAGTCTTGTGGCAGAGATAAGAGAATCAGAAATCGAGGTTGCCCAAACTCCTGTTGCAATTGAGAAAATCAACATCACAGCAGGCGGGAAAATCAAAAACTACCTCACAGAAAAAATCGGGCTTGATTTTGTAACATCAGGCGACATAAAATCAACGCTCAGCGGTGATATGAATGTTAACAAGCAGACTCTAAACCTTGTCTACGCAACTACAGAGCCTTCAACAATCGTCATTCCGATGTTTGACAAATCAAAAATGACATTTAGCGGAAACATCGGAATAACAGGAAGCATGGCAAATCCTGTTATCAAGGGCGCAGTAACCGTTCCGTCACTTAGCATTCCGGAAATCCCTGTTACGATGAGCAATCTGGATGTGAAACTAAACGGGCACATTTTAAACGGCAGCGCAAGTTTGCAAAAATTCACATCCGGCGGGATTGAGGCAGAAAACATCACCAGCAATTTTTCGATGAAGGGTGAAAACTTCTACCTCAACGGGCTCAAGGGAACTGCGTTCAACGGAAAGGTTAGCGGCGACATTGTATACAATCTTAATACAGCAAAGACTTCTGTTGATTTTAGAGGCACAGGCATGGACGCAGAGAAGGCTGTTTACGGGGCTTGCGGGATAAAGAATGCAATCTCCGGCACACTTGATTTTGACACAAAACTTGCACTCACAGTTGCCGATTATAACGATATGATGAGGTCATTGAAGGGGAACCTCGATTTTAGCGTCAAGGCCGGCGCGTTCGGTTCAATCGGGCGTATTGAGAACCTGCTTCATGCAAGCAACATTGTGACAAACGGGATTCTTAAAACAACGGTTAACACGATTACAAACACAGTCGGGTTTGCTGATACAGCAAAATTTGATTACATAGACGGGAAGTTAACTTTTGCTAACGGCTGGGCTGACATAAGGCCGATTAAGAGTTCGGGCGCACTTCTTGCTTACTATGTGAGCGGGAAATACAACCTGATAAACGGTACAACAAACGTGAATGTTTTGGGAAGGTTGGATTCCACAATTGTTGCTAAGCTTGGGCCGATTGGCGAGCTTTCGGCAGAGAAATTGTTCTCGTTTATTCCGAAGTTCGGCTCGCTCACAGCGAACATTGTAGACGCGCTCACAACAGACCCTAAGGGTGAGAACATTGCAGCAATCCCTGCGCTCACAAGCGGGAGTGCGAGTTACAAGGATTTCAAGGTTGTGTTCAACGGAGGGCTTGAAAGCACGAGTTCAATAAAATCGTTCAAGTGGCTCACAAAGGTTGACACAAGTGCGATTGAGACAAAGAGCGTGAGTGAGACAATCAAGGACATCAAAAAATCTGTAAACGAAGACCTCACAAACACTGTTAAGAGTGTGACAGACGCGGTTGCGGGTTCAAAAGAGGACTTGAAGGAGGCACGAGACCAGCTTAAGAACAGTGCGGAAGAGATTTTCAATCTGTTCAGGAACAAGTAGGGGCTAAAAAATACACCGGCGCATAGTCCGGTGTATTTTCTTTCATATTTCTGCTATCATTTTATTATGACAAAGTTTTTGTTGATTAGCGAAGATTGTGAAAAAGAGAGTCTCATAAAAGAAGTATTCCCGTCAGACGAGGTCATCACTTCTGTTGAAGAGACGCTTATTATCGACAGCCTCAAAGTCGAAGAGCCGGACATTGTTATTGTTGACGGGGATATTGAGGCGCTTGATTTAAAACCGCTTTGCAGAAAAATCAAGCAGTATCCCGTAATCATCCTGCTTATCTTAGGAGAAAAAGAGCACAACAAAGACGTCACCCACAACGCTAATCTGTTCATCAAAACCCCGATTGACAAAAAGCTTTTATCAGCAACGGTTGACTCCAGCCTCAAGACAAGGCTTTCACTTTTGAAGATGACAAAAGCCAACCAGGAGCTTGCAAGGAGTCTTTACCAGCTAAACGTACTTTATAACACGAGTTCGCAGCTTGCTGGTTCGCTCGACAAGGACAAGCTCATCAAGATTATGATTGAGGGGATTGAAAAGTCTCTGAATTTTGAGCTCTCCTGCACGCTCATGTTTCGTTCGGAGCGAGAGCCGGTTTTGATAATAAATTCGCTCTACAAAGTATCAGACAGGCTTCTTGAAGCGCTCAAGCTCCGTGCAATTTTGAGTTACAAGTCACTGCTTTCAGACCCGCCGTTTGACATCAAAATCGGGAACCTCAAGATTGAGAAGAACATCAAGCACAATATTCAGGAGTATGATTTTTCAATACTAAGGTTTGACAACCTGTTTGCGCCGATTACTCTTAATGACGAGTTTTTCGGGTTTACAGAAATCTACCGTGAGAAATCTTTCACCACAGAAGACGCAACCTGTTTCCAGACTCTTGTCCAGCAGGTCACAATCCCGCTTCAGAGTGCTTCGTTTACGCAGGAGTTGAAAGCAACGAACAGGAAGCTTGAGAAGCTTGAGAGGTTGAAATCAGAGTTCATCTCGATTGTTTCGCACGAGTTAAGGACACCGCTAACTGCGATAAAAAACGCAATGGACATCATTTTGAGCGGAAAAGCCGGTGAGATGACCGAGAACATTGAAAAGTTTGTATCAATGGGGAAACGAAACGCGATAAGGCTTTCCGGAATCATCAATGACCTGCTTGATATTTCAAAAATCGAAGCCGGAAAAATGGATTTCAAGTTCGAGCTTATCCACATTGAGCCCGTGATTGAGTATGTAAAAACAAACCTTGCAGAGGTTGCAAACGAAAAGAAATTACACATCAAATACATCCCGTCAGGCGAGGATGTAGAGGTTTATGCTGACTCGAACAGGCTTGAGCAGGTTTTGACAAACCTTGTATCAAACGCAATCAAGTTTACGCCGGACGCCGGAGAAATCGAGATTACGTCAAAAGTTGTCAACGCGCGTGAGCTTCAATATGACCACTGTTTTGAGGAGGACATCAAGAGGCTTCAGGGGAATTATCTCCAGGTCTGTGTTGAAGACCACGGAATCGGGATTGAGCGCAAGGATTTGAATCACGTGTTTGACAAGTTTGCGCAGATAGAGAACTCGCTCTCGAGAAAGGTTGGCGGTTCGGGTTTAGGGCTTCCGATTGCAAGGCAGCTTATGGAGTCGCATAATGGCGCAATCTGGTGTGACAGTGAGATTAACAAGGGGTCGAAGTTTTATTTTGTGATACCGATTGCAAACGACAGGAGCAATTTCACAATGATTAGGAAGCAGCTTGTGCAGAGAGCGCGTTCAAACGGGTCTACAGTTGCGGTGATTAAGATAAAATCAACCGAGGACACAATTGAGAAGCTGCTTAGAGAGAACAATTTGTTGAACAAGACATACATGGCAAATTCTCTGATAGAAAAAGAGGGTGCAATGGCAACGCTTTCTTTGATATTGATGGACGGGGATAAGCCATCTGCCGAGTTTTTGAAAAAGAAAATCGACTCTGTTATTGAGCAGAACAAGAACTTATACGGAGAATGTGATATAATGTATTCATACGAGATTGAAGGAGACACACATGAAAAAGATTCTTATAGTCGATGACGAGCAGGACATTGTTGAGAGCCTGAAATTCGTCCTTGAGGTATCGGGCTATGTGTGTTACACAGCATTCAACGGCGAGGACGGGCTTAAGCTTGCAAAAGAAATCATGCCGGACTTAATCATACTTGACGTTATGATGCCGAAGATTAACGGCTACAAAATCAGCCGGCTACTCAAGTACGACAACAAGTACAAAGACATTCCAATAATCATGGTTACAGCGCGCTCGCAGCTTGAAGACAAGATGATAGGCGAAGAAACAGGGGTTAACGAATACATCACAAAGCCGTTTGAGCTCGACCAGATTGTGAAGAAGGTGGAAGAGTATCTGGCATAATCAGTGACAACAGGGAATGCACTCCGCCCAAAGGTTGAAAAAGAAAAAAATGGAAACAACAATATCAAACAAAACTTTAGAAAAACTCAAATACGAACTCGTGCGCGACGGGGTTGTTTCGTATGAGACGCTTGAAAAAGCAGAAGAGCTTGCAAACGTCCAGCGGATAAATATCGGGCAGGCACTGATTAACTCCGGAATCCTCGCAGAAGAGACGCTTCTTAAGTTTCTGGAATCAAAACTCCACATTCCGTACGTTAACCTCGAAGACTACTCGCCTGACGCGAAATGCTTCAAATATGTTTCCTTTTCAGACGCAAGAAGATACAGAATCATTCCGCTGTTCAAAATCGAAGACATCCTGACAGTTGCAATGGCAGACCCTCTGGATTTGTTTGCAATCGACAAAATCATCGAGGCTGCAGAGTGCTCAATCGAACCGGTAATAGCCTCAGAAGCAAGCATTGTAAAAAAAATTGACGAGTACTACAAAGTTGCAGACACAGTAGACAACATCACCCTCTCAAGCGAGGCAGAAGACTTTGACTGGACAGACGAGCTTCACAAAGAGGATTCAGGCGAAGAGCACATCCAGAAAGTTATCCGCGCGATTCTGAAACAGGCGATTATCGAAGATGTGCACGAGGTTAACTTTGAGCAGGTTGAAGAAGGCTTGAAAGTTGTGTTCAAACAAAACGGCGAAGCGCTCGACAAGGGCACGGTTCCGGCGATTTTGAACTCGGCTTTTGTATCAAAATTGAAAACGCTTTCCAACCTTGACGCAACAGTGTGCGAGATTCCGCAGCTCGGAAAGCTTTGTTTCAAGGTGGAAAACACAATGCTCATCGCCTCTGTTTCGTCCTTCCCGACAATTATGGGTGAGCGGATTTCTCTCAAGATTTACAAGCCGCCTCAGGCGCTCGACAAGATTATTGTTGACGAGAAGCAGCGCGCAATACTTTCTAACGCACTTGAAACACCTGGCATAATCCTTGTTTGCGGTTCGCCTTTGAGCGGGAAAACCCATATTATTTATTCGCTTCTGATGGAGACTTCAAACAGCGGAAAGAACATCATGACAATCGAATCGATTGCCAAGTACGAGCTCAAGCACGTAAACCAGTGCGAGCTCAACGAGAACATCGGGTTCAACATGGACAAGGCTTTGAGGTATGTGGAATTTCAGTCGCCGGATTTAATCTACCTTGAGGGTGTAAAGACAAGAGACGCGTTCGAGTTCTTATCAGAGCTGTTCTACAACGACAAGACTGTTATTACCGAGTTTATGGCGAACAACATGACTGATTTGAGGCAGAAGCTTGCGTTTGATGATTTCCAGTCATTCAAATCGCTGGTCACTTGCCTGGTATTTATACACTCAAAAGACAGCGTGGAAGTGTTTGACAAGACAACTTTGCAGAAGTATTTGGCGTAAGATGAGCGGGCCTGTTTGGAAAAAATATTTTGAAGACACATACTTAAAGGTTCTGGAAGAGACCAGAGGTCTTATATCCGGTTCTTTGGACTCTGCAACGGTTTGCGCAGGTTATGTCAAATTATTTCGGGCAAGCTGCACGCTTTTGAAGTTCTACATGGCTTACAACGGTTTGTTCCAGTTTGAGAATCGGGAAATCATCAGGGAGGCTTTTTATATAGAGCTTATAAAAGACGGGGACATCTGGATTAATGCGCTTTCGCTGGTGGAAGCCGGAGAGATACAGGGGTTTGACAGGGTCGAAAAGATGATTCTTTCCTATTGCAGCGACGAATTTTTTCACATCTTCGATGATTTGAAGGCAAAATTTGAGGGGCTCTATGTTTGATTATCCAAGAAGCTACTACAGAATAGACGCATTCCTCCGGAATTACGAGAGCTACAAACAGTTGATTTCCGACTACGAAAGAAACAACCTCAAGACTCCCCAAAAGCGGCAGGAGCTTCTGGACGTAATCAAGGTTCTGTATGTTTTCTACTGGAAAACTTTGAGAGACTTTTTCAAGGAAAAAGGAACAACCCTGTTTCTTCCGCGCGAGATTCTGAAACAAGCGCAGGAAGAAAGAATGATTAATGATGCGGATGTCTGGATAAACTACATAGACATGCTGAACAGGCTTTGTCTCGAGCCTGACTCCGAAACCCAGATTGAGATTGCGAACAGGATTTTTCATACGAGCAGGCATGCGCTCCCGCTCACCAAAAAGTCTTTGGAAAAGCGTTATCTTGAGATGAAATCAGGAATGAGGATTAGAGGCTGGACAAGGAGTTTTCCTTATAACAAGCCGGATTACACACCGGAAGATATCGGGATTTCAGAGACATCCTACGGTTTGTTGATGAAGTTTTTCAAAAACTGCAGTGAGATAAAATACGTATGGCTCCACGGCTCACGCGCCAAAGGTAAGACAAGGCCAAACACAGACCTTGACTTTATTATTGACAGTCCGCTGCAAACATTTGAAGACATCCAAAATACGATAACAAAAGTCCGTGTTCCGTACTGGATTGACTGCGAAAACCTGAACAACAAGGAGAATGACGCTTTTATCACCAAGGTGAGCACCCATGCGCGGATGGTTTACAGGGCGGAAGATTTTAGAACCCCATCATAAACTTGCCCATCCAGTCAGGAGAGGAGAAGAGTTTTTGCATCTGCGATTCAAGGCCGGAGAAAAATTCTGCAGTCCATTCGATACCGTCTTTGTAGCCTTTTGCTACCAAAGATGCTGCGGCGCCCCATAAGCTGAGGCATCCGGCTGTTGTGTTGACAGCTGCAAAACCGTTGTTAAAATTAATTCCGTTTTTGTACATATCTATACCAACATCAGCAAACGACACAAAGCTTGCAACATACCCGACGCTTTTCAGGTTTTCTATCATGCCAAGACCTGTTCCAAGGTCAGTAAAGATACCTATATTGTCGCTTTGAGAAGAAACCGCTTCTATCCACTCGTCCATCATGCTGTCTTGTTCCAGCATCTGCCAGTTATCTTCCTGTCCGAGTCCGGTATCCCAATCAGGGTCGTCCATTGGGTCCCAGTCTTCAATGTATCCGCCGTCCGGTGTGATTACAACTCCCCAATCAGTCCAGTAGCTGCCATCATTTTCATTCCAGTCTACATCATAACCGCCGTTAAAATCCATGCTTCTTGTTAGTGCTTGTGGAGCGCTAATTTCAGGAGTCTGTGCAGCTAAGGCCTTTGCAGGTACAGGTGAAGCACTTTTTGAAGAAGAAACAGAGCCGGCATTATCAGATTTCACAACGCCGGATGAAGACGAGCCGGAGGATACAGAACCCGAATTATCTGCTTTTACCCCGAGCTGTTGTGATATATTGTTTCCGTATTTTAGCATTTCTTTTGTAAATGCTTTGATTTCCGCAGTTGAATTTGAGGCCTTGAAAAACACGTACGCCAAAGTTGAAAGCGTACATTTTGTGCCCTTAAAGTCTATCTCTTTATCGCCGTATTTTTCTACTATGTTTTTATAGGCAATAGAAATGTTTCGTAGTGTAACCCTTGTCATTTGCTCGTCTTTGGAAAGTTTGCTTTTAGGGTCATACTTGTATTCAAGCGGCTGGATTTGAGGCTTCTTGATTGCGAGGTTGCTAACTTCTTTTGGGTTGCACATTAGATTATTCCACTTATCTGCAAGCATTTTATAAGCAGAATTGTAATCAACAGTGATTTCTTTTGCGGCTGCACCTCCGGTATAATAACCCATTCCCCAGTCGCTCAAATCAAACATCTTTGAGGTTACCATGCCGGTAGTTTTTGTTGTGAAAAGCTCGGGTAGAGTTGGAGTATACAAAGCAAGAAATGCCCCCAGTTTGTTCCGAAGCAGGTCAGAATCAAAAGGAATATTGTTCTTCTCACAGTTTGCTCTGGCTTGCTCTATAACTAAATTGGAAAAATTTTTTATTATTGTTTTGTATAGGTTCTCAACTCCGCCTGTATAGCAGGCAAAGTTCATTTCAGGAATAGTAATATAAGCTACATTGTATTTATCAACCTCATTTGCTCTTGCATCATTACGGATTATTACATCAGCGCTAACGCTAAAGCTTTCACAAACAGCTTCTCTGTATTCAGTATCAGTCATTAGTGAGATGTTTGAATATGGCCCGAGCCCTGAAATGTGCTGCACAACGGTATCCTGAATACGCCCATTAAAAGTTTTTGCAATTTTCTTGTACAGAGCTTCTCTATCAACAACATAGTTTGCTCCATTGTCAGTTATTATTCCGGCAGCATAGGCCGTTCTCACAGAAGGGTATTCATCGTAATGCAGATAGTTATCTATCTGCTCGTTTATAAACTCCATATCAAACGGAACCCCGTTCTGCTTGCACTGTTCCGAGATTTGTTTAACAATATCTTGGAGTGCCATTGTAATTTCTTTTTGAAAACTTTGCTTAAGCTCATAATGCTCTAAACCATACCCCGTTTTTGGAGCCAAAGGAGCAGTGCCCATACAATTTGAGCCAATATTGTCAGACTTAACTGTATAAGAATCCAAAACTTTTGTCTTTAATGCAGATGAACCGCCACCAGATACAGATGAGGTATTATCAGAACTTACTGTTCCTGTTTGTCCTCCGCCGGATACTGAGCTAGCGCTATCAGCTTTTACCCCGCCTGAAACAGAAGCTTTGCTGCTGCTCTGCAAGATTTCATCTACATCATCCCATGTTTCGGCTGGTTTTGTTGTGATACTTATTCCTCTGTAAGTCATCAAAAAGTTATTATCCACGATTATATTCGAAACCTGTGGAGCAGCAGAAGACGAAGACGCGCCGCCGGATGAGCCGCTGCTGTCTGATTTGACAGAAGGGGCGGTTGCTTCTTCTTTCTTCTGGAGAACTATTTGACGCTCCAGATTCATATTGTAAGGACGATTGCTAATTAATGACATGAATACTCACAACTACTTAAAAAATCTGTTAAAAATACGCTGCATAAGGCTTTCTTCGGGTTTGATTTCTTTTCCAAGAGCCAAATCCCGCAGCTTAGCAAGGTTTTCATCACTAAGCCCGTACTTCTTCATCTTAGAAGGGTCGTTTTTATCAGGGTAGACGCTTTCTGCTTTGACTTCAAAGTATACTACGCGTCTTTCTCCGTTCGGTTTTACTATGCTACAGGTCAGGGGTTCGCCGTTATCGCCAAATATAAAGCTAAGCTGGGAATTATCGTGCTTCATAACCATGTTTCTCTTGTGCAGCTTGCCGTTCTCACCGTACTCGTCGTTGTATATAATGAATTGACCTGTTTCTTTGTTGTTACCTTTCTTCTTCAAAAAGCCGGTTATTTCTTCATTCTCCAAAACGCCGTTTCCGTCCGCATCACAGTCCTGCGCAAGGTTGAAGATTGATGAATCTTTTTTTATTGAAGAAATTTCTATTCCGCCCGTCTTGTTTACCGTATATTCTCCGACAGGCTTCTGGTTAGGAATTTTCACCTTCGGCTTCCTTTCGTTTTTCGTACTCTTCTACTTCCTTTGATATAACAGTCGCAGGAGTGTAGTAACGTTCTGCGCTCTTTTTATCCATAGGAGAATTGAGCTCTGTGTAAGAAAACTCTCTTAGCCTTGAATAAAAATCATCCTTTGCAAACTTCTCGATTTTTGGGCTTCCGTCGTCGTTCAGATAAGTGTTCTCAAGGTAGACAAACTCGTCATCATAGCCCTTGAATGCGAACCCGTGTCCCTCACCTTCGCGTCTTTCGTCCGCGCCGTCAAGAGATACAACAATAATGTTGTTCGGATTATCCATATACGGTTTTAAGGTTTCTTCGCTCATTGACTTAAGTATTGCAGTATGATCCTGAATCACAATGTTACTGTCACTATAGCTCCGGCTAATTGTAGAAACGCTCTTTCCGGTCAAAGTCTCAATCGCGACTTTCGGACGTCCGCCGTACAAGTAGTCATCACCCATAACCTGACGTTTTTTGTTAAGACTGTTTTCGTTGTAGTTCGTCTGCTTGTTCTCAATACCCTCCTTGACATACTTTTCAAACGCTATCTCGATTGCAACAGCGTCCTTATCACCAAGCGCAGCATTTTCGTCTTGGATTGCCTGATTAATCTCTTCGGCAGTTACAGTGTAAGTCTTGCCCACACCTTTGAGGTTAACCGTAACATTGCCTTCTGAATCAGCACTTATGGATTCTTTCAAAGCTGCCCTGCCAGCTTCCGAGTTGTTCAGAGCCTTTAGAGAACTAATAAGCCAGCAGTCGCCCTTGCCTTCTTGCGAGAAGCTCTCAAGGACGCCGTTTGCCTTTGTAGCGGTAAATTCTTCCATTTTAACCTGTTGGGCTTTTGCAGCCTCTGCTTTCTTTGCCTCGCTTTCAGGAGTAGCAACATTTGCTTTAACGTACTCACGTTTATTAGAATCCCATTTGAAATACTCGCCTTCGCTATTGCGATATATCCCTGTAAGATTAGTGGATTCAAGGCCATGGAGTTTTGCTCTTATGTTTGCAATAACCTCTCTGTTCATAGCGTTTGTAGGTTTGTAAGTCCCATATTTGGTCTTTACAACCTCCTGACCGTTCTCGTCAATAGAATAGCTTTCATCCCCGAGCACAATTGTCCCGTCTTCCAGAACCTGCGCACCGGAAGCAAGAAGCTTAGGCTGCGCTTTTTCCTGCGGTTTAACTTCCGGAGCTAAATTGTCGCTTTCCGGTATAGGAATCGCATCCGCTCCAGCAGATGTCTGGATTGGCGCCTGCGGCGCCAGAGTTCGGTTCAAAAAAGCTGTGTTCGGAGCATCGCGTTTTGCAAGAGGGTTAGAATAATCTTCGCCCTCGACGTTCTCATCTTCAGGCTGCTGAATAACGATTTCTTCTTCCACTCTGGCAGGCTCGTCAAACATTACAATATCGTCAAGGGGCATGGAAGCCGGAGTCGGAACATCGGCGCCTGCCCCGAAAGGAATCGGTGAAGGGTTGGAAGGAGTTTTTGGCTGTGCTGGTGCAGAAGGAAGCTGCGGAGCTTCTTCTGTATTTTGCGGTACGGGTATTGTATTTAGTTTCTCCGGTGTTTGGATATTTCCTGCGCCAAAAGGAGAAGCAGGGCCGGAAAGATTACCTGTCAGGGCTTCCTGATTAGAGGCCTGCAAAGTATCGGGTTTTAGACCGACAACAGCTTTCATCCTGTTCCAGATACCTTCCGAAAACTTGAGCACCTGACCCGCAAAAACCTTGTAGTTCTTTTGCCAGTTAGCCGGTTTTCTGGTGTTGCCGCCCTGATAGAGACGCTCCTTACCATCCGCTTTGTTTTGCTCGTTTTGTTCATCCACAAGGTTCAAAAGCTGATTCCAGATACTGGCGTTAAAGTCTTCCTTATTAGCGCCCTGGCTAATAAGTTCTTTCTGGATTGCAAGAGAGATGTTTTCTCCTTGTTTTATGTGGATTTCCACAAGCATACTCCTTAAACATTGTACGTTTATACATGTTTACGGCACAAGAGTACAAAAACTTTAGGGCTTGAAATCTTTTTGTTACAAAAATTTACATTCTAGAAATTTAGCAGGATATAAATCGTGCTTATAACAAGAGAGACAAACGAAATCCAGAACCCGTATTTAAAGAATCGTTTAAAGGATATCGGGTAGCCTTCTTTTGCGGCGTTTTCTGAAACAACAACATTTGCAGCAGCCCCGATAACAGTCATATTCCCACCCATGCAGGTCCCAAGTGAGAGGCACCACCATAGGGGTTCTGTGTAAGCAGCGCCCATTGTGCTCTGAATCTGGTGCAGCATAGGAGCCATTGTTGCTGTGTAAGGAATATTATATACAATACCGGAAATCAGGCCGGAGCCCCACAAAATAAGCATTGACGCTGCTTCTTGAGAACCATGGGTTACGCTGAGAATCCAGTCTGCCATAAGTCTTATCCCGCCGGACGCTTCAACCCCTCCGATTATAATAAACAAGCCGACGAACAGAAAGACAGTGTTCCACTCAATGCTTCGAAGGATGTTTCTTGGTTTTTCGAACAGAAGCAGAATGCTTGCGCCAATCATTGCAGCGATTGACGGTTCCATATTAGGGCTAATGAACCCGCTTAGAACAAGTCCCATCACAATCATTGAGCGGACAAGAAGTTTTTTGTCGGTAATTGTATGGCTGTTATTGATATTTGCAGCTTCCCTCATTTGTTCAACCGAGGTTTGCAGTTTTTTAGAAAAGATTATTGTTAGAATCCCGATTGTTGTAAACAGTATAAGCGCAACGACACCGGCAAGGTTGTGGATGAAATCCATAAAAGAGAAGTCTGCGGCACTTCCAATAATCATATTCGGCAAACAGCCGATTAAAGTTGCGTCAGCGCCTATGTTAGTTGCGAAGATTTCTGTTATCAGGAAAGGAAACGGATCAATCTTCAACTCTTTTGCAATAGCAAAAGTAACAGGCAGCACAAGAATCACGGTTGAGACATTATCAAGAAAGCTGCTCAAAAAAGCTGAAAATACGCCGAGTGCAATGAGCACAAAAGGCGGATAGCCCTTTGTGAGTTTAAGAATCTCGTTTGCAAGATAATTAAACACCCCGCTTTTTGTCGTAATGTTTACAATAACCATCATTGAGACAATCAGGAATATAACGTTAAAATCAATAAAATTAACAAAGTAATCCGGATTCAAAGCCCCGCCAACAGTCTTATGCTGGCTCAACGGTCCGATAAGGATTGCAAGTCCAGCACCGAGAAGTGCAATGGTTACTCTTGGAATCTTTTCAAACACAATGAACATGTACGAGACGAATAATATCATTACTGAAATTATCACGCTATGCGCGGAAAAAAAGTTCAAAACAGCTTCCAAAAGGTCTTCTCCTTATAAAGTTTGTGAAAACTATTTTAACACAAATCAGAAAATAAATAAAATTTTTGCAGGTACTAAATTTTTCTATAAACCTCTGAAAGGTACTTGCTGTCCTTGATTTCACCAACACACCTTCCACCCCTTGCCTCATTTACGTACTTGTTTTTTAAAGGCAATTTCTTTTTTGCGCCCATCAAAAACCATTCATACTCAACATCAAGGTGGCCTAAATCAAGAGCCCTTCTGCCGGAATTAGCTAAATCATAAGCAAGAACAGTAGCAGATGGCCCGAGCGCGAGTATAAATAACGAATCACACGGAAGCTCCAGACACGTATCAAGAATTTTTTCATATGATGAAAACGCATTTTTGGGAGGGCAGAGTATACGCCTGATAGATTTTGCGCCTGAGAACAAATCATTCCCGACCCCGAGTCTGGTTGCCTCTCCCTCAACAAAAACAACATTCTTATCCCTCCAGATATTTTTGAACCGGTTAAACATCTCTTCTGCTCTTTCATGCTCCGGATTCTTCATATAAACCCTTGAAATCATTGAATCGTAGTAAGTCTTTTTGAAATCAAGGTGAGAATAAATCTCCGCCCTGTTATAAGCAATGTATCTTCTCCAAAACCTCTTTTCCGAATCATTTGTGAAAGAATCCAGATTCCCGAATATATCGGGAATTGCAACCAAGATGTTTTCTGATGAGGATGTAAGTATCCGGCGAAGCCTGTTTGCAAGCTTTGAGCTTTGTTTTTGAAAACTTATGCTCTCACCGAGCAAGATATTAAACTCGCCGTCACCAAACCTGCAAATAGATTTTCCGGTGCTCTCCAAGACATTCAAAGTGTCTTCTGCGCTTGAAACCGCAGGCATGAGCATTTCTCCTGATTCATAGGGTTCGTTAATCTTTTTTATTGCAGCGGGTGTTAATCTTCGTTTTCGCCAGACAAATTTCAAACCCAGAAACTCACCCAGGATTCGTGTTCCGGCGCTTTTTTGCAAGCTCAAAAAAGGAATCGAGCCAAACAGATAGAACTTCTTCAAGAACAAGTCTTCTTTTATTACAAGAAGGGTCAAAAACAGAACTTTGAGTTTGTAGGACACTGTCAAAAATTCGCCCGCCTCAAGTTCGATTCCCTTTTGTCTCATAAAATTCAGAATATCATGCTGGCATAGAATCACATCATCCGTCTTTTTCTGGGTCTTTTGGGATTTTACGATTGAGGTCGGGTTTACAAAATAGTAATAGTAAGTATCAGGCACGCTCACCGTCCTGTTAGCATAATAAATCGCCTGCATGGAAAATATTCCGTCCTCAAACAGGCGCCCTTCCGGAAAGCTTAGCCCGTTAGACTCTATCAGGTCCCGTTTATAAATCTTGTTCCAAACGCAGCCAAGGGTAAGGTTTTTGCAGTGCCTCATCTTGTCATAAATATCTACAGACACTTTCTTCTCCCGAATCCCCATCCGGATTTTGTGTTTGTACTTCCCCTTGCGGATAAAATCAGCATAAGCAATATCTGCGCCGTATTCCTGCGCGGTATCATAAAGCTTTTCAAAAAAATCAGAATCAATCCAGTCATCAGAGTCGACAAAACCTATGTATTCACCCGAAGCCGACTTCATGCCGGTATTTCTTGCACCTCCAAGCCCCTTATTTTTCTGATTAATTATCTTAATCCTGTTATCGCTTTTTGCAAACTTCTCGCAAATCGCTCCTGACCCGTCGGTCGAGCCGTCGTTTACAACAATTATCTCAATATCTTTCAGGCTTTGTTCAACAACGCTTTTGAGGCACCTTTCCAGATACTTTTCAACATTATAAACTGGTATAATCACACTCACTCTAACCATTTTCACCCTCCAATTCCGGATAGCGCGTTACTCTGCAACATGGCAGAACCCCAAGCAGATAAAATATTCGGGTAAACCTGTACTCCTTGATTTTTAGCACTAAAATCTTGAAAAAATACCATTTGAATCTTGTAACAACCTTCTCTTTTTCAGTGAGCCTAATATTATTCCTTTCAAAAAAATCTACCAGCTCCTTATAAGCGTTATAAAAATCTTCCTGCTTCTTCACAGAAGGTATGAGTTTGACAATAGAATCCGGATTCGCGCGGTAATAATAATTCACCCCGCTTACGGTAACAATGGAATCAAGCCTTGAAAGAGCCTGAGGAGTCCAAATCATGTCTTCAAAAAACACGCCCTCTCTAAAATCTAGCTCCTTAATCTTTTCAGCCTTATACAGTTTGTTCTACACATAGCAGCACCCCGGAATTTTGCACGCCTCAACCATATCATCGAGTGAGCAGAAAACATTTTCGGCTGTGTAGCGCACTCTGTATTTTTCTGTAATCTCTCTTTTTCGGATAATAGAAGCGCAAGCAGCGTCGCAACCGTTTTCTAAAACCGCATAATAGAGTTTTTCAAAATAATCCGAATCCACCCAATCATCAGAATCAACAAAGCCGATGTATTCACCACAAGCGGCTCTCATGCCGGCATTTCTTGCAGCTGACACGCCCAGATTCTCCTGATGAATAACAATAATGTGCGGATACTCTTCAAGAATCTCCTGCGAGTCATCAGTTGAGCCGTCATTTACGCAAATGATTTCCATATCCTTAAATGTCTGGCCGGTCAGGCTGTCAAGGCATTGCCTCAAATACTTTTCCGAGTTATAAACAGGAACAACAACGCTAATCTTCATTTTTCAATTTCCTTTTCCACACCACAAAACACCCGAACAGAACATATTCTTCCCACTCACCATTCAAAATTCTGGTTAGCACAGCAAAAGATGAATCGCCAAACATGACCTCAATTAAAACTTCTTTTTCATATTGCATAGCTTTTAAATTTCCGTAAAATTTATTGTTACACATAATTATTATACTAGTAAAACTTTATAAATCAACAATTTTATATCGTACTACTGAATTATATAGAAACAGGGTTTAGCACATAATAAATAAGCATGAACAATATCAAAAAACTTTTAGGCAAAAGATTACAAGAAATTAGAAAACATAAGAAAATGACGCAAGAGCAGGTTGCCGAGCTTGTGGGCATGGAGACTCCGAGCATAAGCAACATTGAGAACGGCAAGTATTTTCCGAGTGCAGAGAATCTTGACCGGATTATGAATGTGCTGGGGGTTCGACCAAGTGAGATATTTTTCTTTGAGAGTCTGGCTCCCAAAGACGAGCTTATTCAGGAAATGTACGATGCGATGCAAAACGACGAAAAGCTTGCAAGGCTGATGTACAAATTTTACCTTTCAGTAAAATACTAACCTATTCTCTTGTCATGGAAAGCAAAATCTCCTGCGGGATGTAGGTATTCTTGACTCCGGAATCAGTGTTCGCCATGAAAAACTCCACTGTCTCGCCACGTCTTACATCCAGCTTATCAAACGGAATGCAGACATCAATCACGTCCTCAAACACAATTTTTATCCCTTCCGGGTTATCAAGCGTCCACATGTTCGGGTGCAGAACGGTCGTGAATCTCGGGGGATAGAGCGTGTCCTTCAAGAGCGTAAGCGTGAGTTCGTGTTCAAACTTCTCGGTCAGAATCGGGTACGGGTTATCTGTTTTGCTTATGAGTCTTATATATGCCCTGTCGTTGATTCTGCTTGCGTTTCTTATATAAATATAAAACTGGTTAATCCTGTCAACAAAGCTTATCTCTCCGGAGCCCTTATTGATGTGGAGTCTGAAATAGATATTTTCACTGTCGCAGCCGAAATTAATCTTATCAACGTTTTTGTTTTCCCTGAAAACAGGCCCGTCGAGCATGCTTATGAATCCTGAATCCCGCCAGTCATCGGAGCTTGAAACAAGTCCGTCAACACGGGGAGAAATCGCGCTTTTCTGGTGTTTGAACGGAACGTCAATCGAAGTGATGATGGTTTTGTCCAGATATTCTGGAGGCTCAAGTCCCAGAATCAGGTAAACATTTTTAAGTCGTTCTCTGAACATGTAATCAAAGATAAAGTCCTGTCCGGAGTTATTCGGCTCACCGTACCACCAGAACCAGTCACTTCCTTGTGCAATCAGGAGTTCGCGTCTTGCCTGCAAAAAGTTTTCGTGGGTTTTATTTTCATTCAGGGCATCTTTTGCTGATTTAAGATAAGCCCACGCCTTGTTTTTCTCCAAGTCACCTATCCAGTACTGGAAAGTTTTATCAATCCAGGAGCCGGAGTATATCTTTTTGAGCGATTTTTTGTGCCGGTCGCCTTCGATGTAGTCCGAGATTAAGACTGTTTCAAGGGTCTCGTCGTCTTCAATCATGGAATAGATATTTTCAAGAAAATCAATCCCGTCTCTCTGGTAGTTTTCCCAGCAGTTTTCGCAGTCAGAAGCGACCGTGAGCAGGTGGGTTTCATCAGGTGAGACAAGAAGCTTGCCCTGAATAACCTTAATTTTGTCATACAAATCACCTGCTGCCATCTTCGGGTTCAAGCCCGCGTACTCAAAGTTGATAAGATTAGGAATCGAGCGGTCTCTGAATATAACATCGATTTCCGAGTCTTTGTTCTGGTAGTTATACACCTTAAGCAGGTGGTAAGGGTCGTTGAGGTTGCCCTTAAAATCTCTGATAAAATCAAACCCGATAGAGCTTGAAAGTATACCCTCATCCGAAATCGTCCATTTAACGCCTTCTTTTGCGAGCATATTGAGTGTTTTAGGTCCGAGACAGAGTTCCGGAGGCCACATGCCTTTTGGTCTCACTCCGAAGATTTCCTCAACTCTATCCAGCGCGCTTTTAATTTGAAGTCGCGCATCATCAGCCATATCAAGGGCAGCAGGCAGGCCGTCTGTTGTGATAACAGATTTGACAGAGGATTTCATATCAGTCAGAATCGGGAGTATTGCGTGATAATACGGGCTTGTGGTGAGTTCGATTCGACCTTGTTGAATATATTTTTTGTAAGCGGGAATGATTTCCTGAATAATCTGGTTCTGGATTTCAAGAATCTCAATTCTGTTTTCGCGTGTGTAACCGCTCTGAATTTCCCAGAGTTCTTTGAGTCTCGGGTATCGCTCATAATGCACCGGGTCAATCCACACGAGATTAAACAGCGCCATCAAATCAGAGTACTCTTGCAAAGAAAAGTCCTCAATCACCGCAACATCGCGTGAGAAGCGTTTTTGGT
Source organism: uncultured Candidatus Melainabacteria bacterium (assembly GCA_949902595.1). Classification (GTDB taxonomy): domain Bacteria; phylum Cyanobacteriota; class Vampirovibrionia; order Gastranaerophilales; family Gastranaerophilaceae; genus CAG-196. The sequence continues at coordinate 67,684 of CATLDC010000001.1, forward strand.
AAAGGTTGCTGTAGGTTTCGCTTCTATAGACCATTGTTTCGAATTTGGAGCTAAAGAAATTATTGAGAATAAAGGCTTTTTCCTCGTCCGTAAGCGCTTCCACATCAGAGACAGCTAGTTCTGCGTGGATATCGCGGCAGGCGTTTTCAGAGTAGTCAATAATCGCGTCAAGAAGCGCAGGAACGATATTAAAATTGAGTTTCAGTTTCGGGAATCGTTCCAGAAACAGCGCCATATCCAGATAGTCTTTGACGGCGTGAAGCCTAACCCATGGCATCAAATATGTGCCTTCAAGTTCATAGACCGGTTGATGCATATGCCAGTAGACGGCAAGCGATAATTTCTTCACACGCTGATTCATTAATCATGAGTATACTAAAAATATACGAAGTTCGCAACAGGGATTAGGTGTTATGGACAAATTGGAATATTTATTATAAAATTATAAAACAGGGTAAAAAAATCTCTTTTCAAAAGGAAACACACCGACAAAACTAATTGAGACTTCGGGTATGTTTCCCGGCTAGAAAGGGGGTCATATGGATAAATTCAATTTAAGTTTATTTTTAATTTTTTTGATTTTATTTATATTAAAAAATGGTTCCCAGCATAAAAGCTAAGAACCATTGAGACTTCTAAAGGGATTTTGGTAGCTTAGGAAACTACCACCCTGTACATTTATTATTTACCATTTTTTCCAATATGTCAACCTGAACGCAATAAAATTCTGTTATAGCATAATTTGTAGACAAATTGGAAAACTTATTGTAAAATTGTATAACAGGGTAAAGGATGCATTTCGAAAAGGAAACCGCTAACAACATACTTAGAACTCGGGTTGGTTTCCCGACTAGAAAGAGGTCAGTATGAACGATTTCAATTTGACTTTATTTTTAATCTTTTTGATTTTAGTCATATTAAAAAGTGGCACTAACCTGAAAAGGTAAGCACCACTTAGAACTCTAAAGGGCATCCGGTAGCTTAGCAAACTACCACCCTGTTATTTTATTATTTACTATTTTTTCCGATTTGTCAATGTGGACAGAACAAAATTCTGTTATAGCATAATTTGCAGACAAATCAGAATATTTATTATAAAATTATATAACAGGGTAAAGGATGCTCTTTCCTAAAGGAAACTAACCGACAAACATAATGCAGACCTCGGGTTAGTCCCCGCTAGAAAGGGTGGTCGATATGAATGACTTCAATTTGACTCTATTTTTAATCTTTTTGATTTTAAGCATATTGAAAAACGGCTCTCACCCAAAGGATAAGAACCGTTAGACCTCTCAGAGTATCCGGCACTTTCTCAAGGTGCCACCCTGTAACTTTATTATTTACTATTTTTTCCGATTTGTCAACTGAACCCACTAAAAAAGGGCTTTCGCCCTTTTTTAAACCTATTGCAAGAATGAACTGTAATTCTGCTGCATTGAGGCAATCATCTGTTCCATCTTCTGGAACTTGTTCTCAAGCTGCTTCTTATACGTTTCAATACTTGTATTCTTTTTGCTTATCTTTGTTTCCATTTTCTTGATGTCAGCATCCAGAGAAGTCGTTTTAACATCAAAATACCCGACTGACGCCTTCATGCTCTGCTCAACAGCGCCTTCCATCATATTCAAAACCCCGTTCTCGCCGGCAAGAATCGCCTTCACTGAATCAGGATTTTCTTCAAGCGCCTTGAGGAATTTTTCTTCATCAAGCTTGAGCGCGTTTGTATCAGCTGAAAGGTTGTTCGAATCAGCCGCTGCTGTTGAAATACCAATCTCAGACAACAACTTGTAAACCCCGCCGTTGGTTCCGTTTGAACCGTTTGCATAACGTCTGATTGTGTTTCTCAAACTTGTCAAAGTGCTTTCACCGTGAAGGTCAGCACCGTTGGCTGTTACCTCGTCAACCTTCGCAATCGCGTCGTTATACGCTGTAATAAATGCATTAACAGCATCCTTCAAGCCGGACGTATCCTGCGTAATCTTAAGCGTTGTGTTTCCGTCTTCTTCTGTGTTTGCCCTGTTAAGAGTCAATGTAACACCGTCAATTCTTGAAATGTCAGAAGTTACAGTGTTTGAAGTAGATGTCATTGTTGTACCGTTTACGCTGAATATTGCATTCTGACCCAACTCTTGAGCGTCAGTAAACATTTTTGAAGATACAACATTACCATCAGCGTCCCACTCGGATTCTGTAAGCCCCATTACATCAGTAAAGTTGCTTGTTCCAGCCTCAATGTTGATATAAGAAGCACCCTCTTTTGTAGACGTAATCGACAATTTGCCGGTTGCATCGTCCCAGTAAGCATAAGCCTGCGCTTCGTCATTGTTGTTAATCTGCGAAATCAATGATGAAAGAGTTGTCTTATCATCAATTGTAAATGTTGCAGCACCGATTGTGAATGTTCCGGCCTTAATCTGCTCGCTAAATCCGGAGTTCTCATCAGTTAGCTTGGAAGCAATTGTTGCCTTGTACAAAGAGTTTGTAGAAGCATACGTTCCGTCTTCCTGCCTTGCAAGCCCGATTAAAGACGAAAGGTTTGTCTTATCCGTAGTTGCACCAACATTAATCGTGTCGCCTTCGTTCTGTGCAGAGAACTTAAGCACACCCTTGTCATCTATTTCGGTCTTCACACCAAAAGCAGCCATTTGTGACTTCAAATCGCCCAATGTGTGTTCTTTTTCAATATTTACAGTATTTTTCTTCCCGTTTACATAAACTGTGAAAGAACCCTCGCTTACACCGAGGTTAGAAAGCTTTGTACTGTCATCAGCTACAGCACTTGCAGACTCTTTTGATTGAGCCTTTGTATAAGTCGCAATCTGCTGAACCTTAATATCATAATTCTGTCTCAATGCAGCGTTGCCAGCTGTTGCAGTAAACACATCTGTGTTCGAAGATGTTGCAGTGTTTTTGCCGAACAAGTCGAATGTTCCGCCAAACTTCGCGTCAGTAATCTTTTCAAGAGCGCTTCTTAATGCTGTAAATGCCGATCTTGTATCTGATAATGTTGATTTTACTGTTTGCTTTGATTTAAGCGTGTTCTCGAGCTTTGTTACGTCTGCTTTTTTAACTGATACCAGCGCTTCCACCCATCCGGATGTGTCTAAACCTGAAGCCAAACCGCTAAATGATATTGACATAATAAAAAATCCTTTTCGTATATATACTATATATCCAATTATAAATCATGTTTGGCCGGATTTCAACCCTTTATACGTATGAGATTGTTACAAATGTTAAGATTTTTTCGCTTGTGTTATAATAAAATCTGAATTTAAACAGGAGAGGATTATGTACAAAAAACAACCAGGTTGCGAATTAGAAAAGGAGTTGTTCAAAAACGTTTTTGAGAAAACTCCGGATTATATAAAAAATTTAGACTTAATGAATTTTGATAACGAAGGCAAATTTACTTTCACGCTCAAAAAAGAGCACCTTTACCCGCACTCTGACGAGAATCCGGAGGGCTTGAACCTTCTTGAGTGGTTTGCAAACTACTCAAAAGAGGCAAAAGTCTCCACAGCAGGGATTAGAGGCCCGCAAAACATTCTCTACCCGCAGGATACGAGATTCCCGATTAACCTCGTTGGTATCGTGCTTGCAACACTAGCCAAAGCGCTTGTTGCACGTGAAAAATACCAAGGCAAGCAGGTGGTTAAGCTTGCTGGAAGCGAAGTTCGCTACAACTCTGATTTGTACCTTGACGCAATTGCCAGGGTTCAGGCTGCGCAAGGAATCAAAACACTTACGCCAAAAGAGAGAAAGACGATTCCTATCTGGCTTGCGTCTTTTCTTGCGTTCAAACTTGACCTTGTGGGCGGTGAATACATCACCTCAAGCCACGGGATTTCGGTAAAGACAGCGACAAAGGACTTAAACTCCCAGGGAAGCCAGTATTTGCCGGAAGAATCGCTCGAGTTTGTTGACAAGATTCAGGAAATCTTTGACATCACAGAGCGCGAAGGCTCTTACGAAATCAGGATTCCAGCAAAAAACGACCCGCTCATTGACGACTCAGTAATGGCAAAGCTCAACGACGGCGTGGATTTGTACGTTGAGTACCTCAAATCAGGCGTTGCGCAAAACCTTGACAGCGTTAAGAAAATGAATTCAAAGCTCTTTATCGAAAGCGTTGGAGGCTGCGCGTACAGAACCCTTAGTCGCGTGCTTGAAAAGCTCGGGATTCAGGATAAGTACATCTGGAACAACACCGAGGAAGACCCGTTTTTCCACTCAATCGGGAAATACGACACAGACCCAAAGGGCAACAAGGTTTTCTACGACTACTCTGTGGACGCGACAGTTGTTGCAAAAAGACCGAACGGCGAAAGATTTTTCCCTGTAATCGAGTCTCTGCATTATGACAAGGTGCTTGCTGATTGTCCTCTTGGCACAATCGTGCTTATCACAGACCCGGACCATGACAGGCTCACGGTTTGCCAGATTGAAGCAATCGGGAACGAGCCGGCGCTTGACGAGTACGGAATTTCTTACATCAAGCTTGACGAAAGTCGAATTTTAACCATATACAGCGCAAATCAGGCGTTTCTAATGCTCATGAACTACCGTGTTAAGCAGCTCAAGGCTCATGGCACATTCAAGAACCACCCTAGGTTTATGATTAAGACAACGGCTTCCGCGCTTTCATGGGATGAATGGGCAAAGGCTCACAAAATCAAGGTTGTGAATGTTCCGGTCGGGTTCAAGGAAATCGCGAACATCATGAAAAAGGTTGAGCTTCAAATCAAAAACAACCCTGAAAAAGAAGTTATTGTCGACGACGTATTTGGAAACGCAATCAACCTTGGCGTTCAGCCTCGTCTAATCTTTGGCGGTGAGGAATCAGGAGGGATGATTATGGGCTCCGAGGATTTGATTGAATCACTTGCTGGCAGAAAAGCAATTGCAATGCGCGAAAAGAGCGCTACAGAAGCCATAATCGTTGCTTCATCTCTTGCTGCGCAGCTTGAGGAAGAAAACAAGACGCTTTCTGAGTACCTCACAGAGATTTTTGAAGAGAACAGAATCATCGCAAAATTTGACGTCAGAGAGGACATTTCTTACTACAACGAGTCAGAGCCTGACATTGAGAAGCTCAAGCTCGCAAAAGTTGAGGGTGAGAAGCAGAGAACAAAGAACGATCTTTTCTACCTGTCGCTCGCAATCGCAATCAGAGAAGGGATTGCGGATGTGGAGGCCGTGAAGAAGGTTCTCAACAACGCGTTTGCAGAGTTGAATTTTGACAACTTAAAATCAGTGAAGTTTGTAGGTGACGGAACTTATTTAGAATTTACGGACAAGTACGTTGAAATCAGGCCGTCCGGCACGGATGCAAAGACAAAGGCTTACGCCGGCGGTGAAAACCTTGAGGTTATCGAGAAGTTCTCAAGGGTGCTCGGAAACTATTCTGGTGAAAGAACAGAGCTTCACAAAGAGCTCATATCAGACGAGTTTTACGAAAACTCCAAGGAAACAGCTTTGAATTACTACCTACAGTTTGTGGAAAAAGACGCGAACAACGAGGAGTTTGTGATTCCGGAGTATAGTTTTTAGGAGAAAGCATTGTGGTTGAGACAGTAGTTACAATACAAAACCTTATATACGAAATCAGAGGACAAAAAGTTATGCTTGATAGTGATTTGGCAAAACTTTATCAAGTATTAACAAAAAACCTAAATAAGGCTGTGAAAAGAAACATTCACAGATTTCCTTCTGATTTTATGTTTCAACTTACTAATGAAGAGTATGAAAGTTTGAGGTTCCAAATTGGAACCTCAAACATAAAACGAGGCGGACGCCGGTTTATGCCGTACGTCTTTACAGAACAGGGAGTCGCAATGCTTTCAACAGTCTTAAATTCCGAACAAGCTATTGCAATCAATATACAGATTATGCGAACATTTGTTCAGATGAAACGTGTTGCTATTGAAAACAAAGACCTCGCGGACAGAATCAAAAGCGTTGAAAAATACCTGATTGAGTATTCTAAAGAAACTAATCAGGAAATTGATAGAATCAATGATGCAATAAACTATCTTTTAGAGGTAACACGTCCTTCTAAAATAGGTTTTAACACAAAATAAAAGGCAATAACTTTGAAAAAATACTGGTTTAATTTATCAGACAAAATAAGGTTTTTATTCGTCGGCGGGTTCAACGCCGGCGTATCTTACCTTATTTATTCCGCATTCTGCCTGATTCTCGGCTCCGGCGCATACCAGATAGCGCTTGCAATCGCCTGGATTATCTCGTCCGTTGTATCGTTCACAACCCAGAAATTTCTTGTGTTCAGAGGCAAAGGCAACTGGCTAAAAGAATACCTGAAATGCTGCACAACATGGTTTTTCAGCTACCTAATCAATGCAGGCCTTCTTGAAATCATCGTGAAAATCCTGCACCTTAACGTCTTTGTGGCGCAAATCATTGCAACACTCGCAGCAGCCGTCTTCACCTACATTCTTTTCAAAAAATTTGCTTTCAGAGCAAAGTGCTAGCTAAGCCCCCACTTTTTGCGAAGCCTGTTGATGACGTTTTTCTGCTTCATATCAGAGATTGCAAAATCGATGTTTTCCTTGAACTCTCTCGAACTTACGCCCTTTTGAAACCCGATTCCGTAAGGCTCGCGTGAATACCTCTTAGGCAAAAGCTTTACCGACCTGTCGTCAATTGCAAACCGGCTTAAAATCGTGTCATCAGAGGTTATTGCGTTTATGCTCCCGTTCTTGAGCGCAAGATAAGCGTCCTTGTAGCTTTTGAACCCGAGTAAATTCGCAGACGGCACAAGGTTTTGCATATTCTTTTCGGCAGTTGTTCCAAAAATCACCCCGACATTTTGCCCAGCAAGGTCGTTTATGGAAGTAATCGCGCTTGTTGACTTAATCAAAACCGCCTGACCTGCTAAATCATACGGGATAGAGAAATCCAGAATCTCGAGCCTTTGCGGAGTAATTGTCATTGTTGCAATCACAATATCAACTTCACCGGTTGAAGCCTTTAGCATTCTGTTTGCAGGTGTTACAGGCACAAACTGAACAGCATTCGGGCTTTTTAAGATATACTGCGCAATATAGCGTGCCAAATCCGCGTCATAGCCCTGGATTTCGCCTTTTTCATCAACAAATCCGAACGGTTTTGAGTCGATATTGATTCCGACCTTGAGCGTACCGCGCTGGATTATTTGTTCATAGAGGTTAACAGGCGTGTATTTTTCAGGCGCAAGAATGAAAAAATAAATCGCCACGAGCGCTAAAAATATTAATGTCAGAACAATCGCGAGGTTTCTCATTGTGCTAATTTAGGCATCCTTCCGCAAGATTTGTCTTCGTCGCAAAACCCGTTTCTAACGCATTTTGGCACAAGATAAGGCGCAAGCCAAGGTTCAACCTTAACAAGCTCGTCGCACATCAGCTTGACCATTGTTCTAATTTCGTATTGGGCTCTTGTGCAGAGTCTCAGATTGGCAAGGTGAATGAGTTCTCTAAGGTTAAGGCTTGCCACAATCGAGCTGGCTGCCGCGTTAGGGAGCACAGCGCGCGCGTCTTCTGCCGGAATCCCTGCTTCTACAAATTCTGAATACTTTTGAGAGATTTCGCCCATAAATTCCACGAATTTCGCTTTCAACTCCTCATCACGCGCGATTGTCGGCGGGATAATATAATCAAACTGGCCTTTTTCCTTTACATAGCGTTGTGATTTTTGGGAGAAAGACATGTGGCGGTGTCTTACAAGCTGGTGGGTACAAGCTCTTGACACGTTTGAGATAGCGAAAGTCACCTGTATGTGCTCGATTACAGAATAGTGACCTGAGCCGACCACGCGTTCGATGAGTTTAAGCATTTTCTCTTCATCGTCAGTACTGTTGTAGATATTAATAGGCATATCTGCGCTGTAGCAGGTTCTGGCTGCCGTATAAATTGTTTTAAGCATATTTTCCGGTCTTGAAATCAGGTTAACAACCGGTTTATTATTCTCTTCCATACTAATTAAACTCCTTTTTCTTATAATAGCATAATCGGGCAAAAAGGGAAATATTGTAAACATTGAATTTTGGGTTTAGATGTAAAAAAATCTTTACAATCCTTAGTCGGAAATTCAAAAACAGCTATAGTTTTAGATATCAAAATATGGAGGTTATATGTCGAACAAGAAAAATGATATCAAGTACCATGAGATTTTAAAACAAGCTGCGATATTTTCATATCGGGGTAAGAATGCAAAGCTGCCAGAAGGGTACAAGGTGATTGAAACAGCACAGAACGAAAGAAACGGGTTTTATGCGGATGTTTTATCTAATGGAAAGGATGTTGTTATTGCTTATAGAGGGACAGAAGTTAATTATAAAGAGCTTCAGGATTTAAAAAGTGATATTGCAATGGCTAAGTCAAAAATTCCAACCCAAGCTACCGATGCGATTGCTTTATACGATAGAGTAAAAAGAGAACACCCTAAATCAGATATAACCATTACAGGACATTCCCTTGGCGGAAGTCTTGCTGAAATCGTATCAGGTTTAAGAGGCGGTTTAGCGGTTACTTTTAATGCTTATGGGGTGAAAGACATGTTTAAATCCGGTACAAGTTTAAAAGAAAACAATGTCGTTAACTATGTCAATGAATATGACGCTGTTACTATGGTGAATGGTGAAAATCATATCGGAGAAATATACTCCGTTTCTAAATTTCAAGAAACACCGTGGAAAAGGCATTACATTGAGTATATGGATGCTTTATCCGAAAGAAAAGAAAAAACTGTAGCGGAAATTAAAAGCACAAAGGACAGGCTCCATCCTAATTCAGTAAAAATAGCAAAAGCAATTAAGGCTCCGGAAAAACTTAAGCAAAAAGCAGTGACTGAAATTGGAAAACAAAAAAAGACAAGAGATAAAAATCACCGAGAATTTATACATTCCAATAAATCTTCCTCCGCATGTGTCGGCTCATATCCCGTAAGCGGCTACACCCGTTCTGACGGAACAGAAGTTTCAAGCTACGTCAGAACTTGCGGTGCGAAACACGCTAATTAAAAAAAATTAAAGTTAAAATCAAAAATCCTAAAAACAGTAAAATATACGCAAACCAAAAGTAATAGAAAAATACCTTTACAAAATTTTTGTAGTACTTATTCTGGGTTAAAAATGTATTAGGAATAAGAAATTTTTTCTTACTGTCAAAAATGCATAGAATAGGAATCAATAAAAATATCGGCAAAAAAATGCAGAAAGTGTGTACATATACGGCTAAAAAATTGATTAGAATTTTAAAAAGCTCGAGGTTAAATAATAAATACAAAATCAAAACAAATATTAGAACAAAACTAATCAAAGAAATAAAAGGAAATCTATTTTTGGGCACTTTGCATAAGAAAAAGAACGGAATTGATAAACCCAAAACTGTAAATACAAACGCAAATCCTAACAGGGAAGAACTCATCAGAAAAGCAAAAATTATTGTTTCAAAAAACTCCAATAAACCACTAAAACAAAAAATTTCTTTTTGAAAAGGATAAATGGAAGACCAGAAAACACATAAAAAACTCACAAATCCCGTTAGCGCCAAAAAATTTGCGCTCCAATATTCAGACAAATTGTTTAAATAACCATTAGTTTTCATAAACAGAGTATAACATATTTTTGAAAAAAGAGGTAAATAAATATGAATCAGAAAAACGAAGACAAAGAACTCATCTGGGGAGAAATTTCCCAAACCGATATCTTAAAATCACTGTACAGAAACCGTAAGCTCGATGAGATGGAGGAAGCAGAAGTCAATCAAATGCTTGAAGATTTGATTTGAGCTTATCAGCCATCACCCTCCTATATAACTTGCAAAAACTTCAAAATAATTGTATGATATATCGGCAGGGATATAACAGAATACATTCTCTGGTATTACACTGGCAAAATAAGCGGGGTTTAGTGAATATAAATTCGTCTCCAAATATAAGTTTCCAAAAATCTGTGTACGATAATTTTTTTAAGCGGCTGCCTAACAAAGATATCAAAAATCAGGCTGCCCTCAACAAAGCCGGCCACACACTCGCAAGCCCGCACTGGAACAGACTTGCAATCGGAGGCGCTGCAATCCTGACCCAGCCGTTTATTGACGGCCACAACCCGAGAGTGGACAAAGACACAGCAAGAGCGTCAATGCTTAGAACAACAGGCAAAATCATTGCCTGCACATCCGTTGGCTTTGTTGTGCGCGGCGCTTGTTACAAGCTTACAAACAAGTTTATGCACGCAACAAAAGCCGAAGGCTCAACGCTGCTTACGCCAAAAGCAATTCTGAACGAGCTTGACCCAAAGGTCAGAGAAAACATGCTGAAGCTTCACAAAAACGCGTTCTCAACAGTTTCGGCGCTCGGCGTAATGCTTTTTACAAACCCGCTTGCTGATGCGCCTTTGACCACAATTCTTTCAAATAAATTCCTTGCAATAGATTCTAAAAGGCAGCATAAGGAGGCACACGCATAATGTCAGGATGTCTCGCAAGATTTGCAAAATCTGCCTCTGAAAAGGTTTACAAATATTTCGGCAAAAACTCCGGAAACATGCTGCTTGCAACAAGCATTCTCGGGTTTACCATCTCATCGCTTGCCCAGATTGCAGCAATTATGGTTAACAAGAAGTACTCTGTCTCACAAAAGGCCTTCATGGTGCCTCAGGAATTGGGCGAGCTTTTTGTTGCCTCATCCGCAATTTTTCTGATTACAAAGCCGATGCAAAAATTCGCGTCAAAGCTTGTAAAAACAGGGAAAATCATGCCAAAAAGTCTTTCGCAGTACGTCAAAGAAAACAACCTTGCGTCAAAGCGAGGGAGTCTTGATTTTGATTTCTCCAAAGAGGTGAAAGGGATTATTGAGCGGATTCAGAAGTCAGACAGTTACATCAACTCTAAGGAAAAAGAGCTTCTGCTTGAAAAGCACCATCAGGCATTAAACAGTTACGAATCAACTGCTGACGCGGTCTCTGCGCTAACCACAACCGCTGCCGGGCTTTTAACCACCGGATTAGTCGTACCTGTTGCAAGAAACAGGTTTGCGTCTTATTATCAGAAACAGAATATGGATGTTTACAACAATATTGTTACAAGAAGAAGCACGAGCCCTTCTCCAATCAAAATTTAGCGTGTAAGTTTACTGGCACAAGGTTTTCAGGGTGTATTGCACCAAAAACAGGTTTATGTTAATATCAGTACAAAAGAATATGCAGTAATATATACAATTAAGGAGTACGTATGATTTCAGTAAACGATTTAAAGAATGGCTTAACACTTGAATTAGACAACGGCTTATGGTCAGTTGTTGAGTTTTTGCACGTTAAACCGGGCAAGGGCGCAGCATTTGTAAGAACCAAGCTTAAAAACGTTGAATCCGGTAACGTTATTGAAAAGACTTTCAGAGCCGGTGAAAAAGTTGCGAAGGCTATGCTTGACCGTAGAGAAATGCAGTATTTATATAAAGAAGGCAAAGATTACGTTATGATGGATAACGAGTCTTACGAACAAATTCAGCTTACAGAAGCGCAGGTTGGCGACGGAATCAAGTACCTCAAGGAAAACATGGTTGTACAGGTTCTCAAGCACGACACAAGAATCATCGGTGTTGATATCCCTGCACACGTTGAGTTGGAAGTTGTTGACACTCCGCCTGCTGAAAAAGGAAACACAGCTCAGGGCGGTACAAAACCTGCAACGCTTGAAACAGGCGCTGTTGTTCAGGTTCCGTTCTTCGTTGCTAACGGAGACGTAATTAGAGTTGATACCAGAAGCAACGAATACCTTGACCGTTGCTAATAGTATCTCAAAAGGAGAAAATAATGAAATTTGAAACAGATTATATAGAAAAACTAGCAAAAATCATTGCTGACAATGGTTTGACCGAGATTTCAATGGAAGATGGCGAGCAGGCTATCACCATCAGAAAAGACTTACCGGAAGTTGTAATGGCTTCAGCACCGGCAGTTGCTGCTCCGGCAGCCGCTCCTGCACCTTCTGCACAACCGGCTCCTGCTGCAAGCAAGCCAGAAGCTGAGGTTAAGGGCAAGGCAATAACTTCTCCGATGGTAGGTACGTTCTACGCAGCGTCTTCTCCTGAGGCTGCTCCGTTTGTTGAAGTTGGTTCTACTATCGCTTCTGGTGATGTTGTATGTATTATCGAAGCTATGAAGTTGATGAACGAAATCAAGTCTGAACAGAGCGGAAAGGTTGTTCAAATTTGTGTTAAGAACGGTGACCCTGTTGAGTACGGTCAGGTTCTGATGTACGTGGAGTAGACAAGCGTGGCTCGGAGTGAAGTCCCGAATTTGGCTGCGTGAGCAGGCAAGCTGAGGGCGAAACTTTACGTCGCCGCCGTTTCAAATCTGTGATTTGACAGGCGGAATATAGATTTAAAAGGAAGTATTATGTTTAAAAAGGTTTTAATAGCTAACAGAGGTGAAATAGCAGTCAGAGTAATTAGAGCGTGCAGGGAATTAGGGATTCCGACTGTCGCTATATATTCAGAAGCAGACGCAAAGTCGCTTCACGTAAGACTTGCAACAGACGCCTACTGCATAGGGCCTGCACCCAGCGCCCAGAGCTATTTAAACATTCCTGCAATCATCTCAACAGCGCTCATGACAGGCTGCGACGCAATCCATCCGGGTTACGGATTCATGTCAGAAAGGGCTGATTTTGTTGACATCTGCACAGAGCACGGAATCAAGTTTATAGGGCCTACAGCAGAGTCAATGAGAAAGATGGGCGACAAGGCAACTGCGCGTAAGACAATGATTGAGAACAACGTTCCTGTAACACCGGGGACAGGGATTCTAGAGACAGTTGAGCAGGCAAGAGAGTTTGCGCACAAGGCAGGTTACCCGATTATCCTCAAGGCAACAGCAGGCGGGGGCGGAAAGGGTATGAGAATCGTGCGTTCTGACGACGAGTTGGAAACGAACATGACTCTTTGCCAGCAGGAAGCAGAAAAGTTCTTCGGCAACCCCGGGGTTTATGCAGAAAAATTCCTTGAGAACCCTAGACACATTGAGGTTCAGATACTTGGCGACTCGTTCGGAAACGTTATCCACCTTGGTGAAAGAGACTGTTCAATCCAGAGACGTCACCAGAAATTGTTAGAAGAAGCGCCTTCTCCGGCGATTGACGAAAAGACCCGAAAAGAAATGGGCGCGGCAGCTGTACGTGCTGCTAAGGCAATCAATTACGAGGGTGCAGGCACTTGCGAGTTTCTGCTTGACCACGACGGGAAATGGTACTTTATGGAAATGAACACACGTGTTCAGGTTGAGCACTGTGTAACAGAAATGATTTCGCAGATAGATATTGTAAGAGAGCAGATTCTGGTTGCTTCCGGCAAGAAGCTCGGTTACACGCAGGATGACGTGCTTTTAAGAGGTCACGCAATTGAGTGTCGTATCAACGCGGAAGACCCTGAACACGACTTTATGCCTTGTCCGGGTAAGATTGATGGGTATTTTGCGCCGGGCGGATTTGGAATCAGGGTTGATTCTCATGTTTATCCGGGGTATTCGATTCCGCCTTATTACGATTCAATGATAGGGAAGCTGATTTGCTGGGGTGAGAACAGGAACGAAGCAAGGCGCAGGATGTATCAGGCGTTGAAAGAGTATGTTGTCACAGGAATCAAGACAACGATACCTTTCCACCAGCAGATTGTAGAAGACGAGGTGTTCATGAGCGGGAAGTTCAACACCGGGTTTATTGAAGATTTTTACAAGAGAAAAGGTTAAAAAATTTAAGCGGAGGTAATTCAGTGGTAGAATGCAACCTTCCCAAGGTTGACGTCGCGGGTTCGAGTCCCGTCCTCCGCTTACTTTTTCTGGAGAAAAAGTAAGCAAAAAGACTTTTCATATTAGGTTTAAGTTTATCAGGACATTTTGGATGGGTGTTGTTAAGTAGAAGTGCCGAATTGTTAGGAGTTAAAGGCATATTAATAGTCTTGAGATGTACCGGACTATTTTTGCACTTTTGTCCTATTTTTTGCACTCTTTTGCACTGATATTTAGTCATGCTGAACTCGTTTCAGCATCTATCCCGCTTAGTGTTTGATATTTAGCGAGTGCAAAATAGTACAACATAGTGCAAAAATAATTTATCTTTCAGTTTGATATGTGTCGAAATGTCTCTGAGATTGAAAAGCGTAGCCGGTGTGAAGTCCGAATTCAGCGCCGGGGAGGCGGCGAACTGAGGACAAAACACTACGATGCCGTCGTTTCAAATCTTTGATTTGACAGGCAGAAATGAGATTTCGGACTTGATTTATTCCGAAAGGTGAGTGATGAATGTTTGGGAGGTAATTTATTATGACAAACTTCACACCCGAAAAATGTAAACAAATAGCACTCGCAAGATTAGATATTGTTCATCAATGGCTTGAATTCAGGAAGAGATTTCAATTTAATCCAGCTTTTTCCATACGCCCCCCCTTATCGTGTCTATTCATCACTCAAAATCTACAAATTATCAAACGAACTTTATAAAACTTAACAAAATAAAATCATGAGTATGACAACTTACTACAAAAATAATCTTGACAAATGTCACTTTGATATGATATATTATGAGTATAACAACTTACGACCATAATTTTTAGGAGTAAAGCATGGTCAAGCACTTTAAAAATATATCTACTATTATAACAGGGCATGTTTTTAGAAGCAAGATACCCTATAGTACTGACGGAAATGTAAATTTATTGAATATGGATGCTATTTCTACTGCTGGTATAGTCCGTATTTCAGAAGAAGATGTAAAAAAGATACAGCTAAATGATATTAAACCGGAAGAAATTATCATGCCGGGAGATATTTTATTTAAAGCAAAAGGGCTCAATAATACTGCTGTGCTAATTGATAGTATTCCTTCAAATACAACCGTGACAGCTTCCTGTCACATTATAAGAGTTGCAGATAAAAATTTTCTACCGGAATATGTCTGCTCATGGCTAAATAGTTCAGTAGCAAAAAATCATTTTTCAAAGGGGGCAGGTCAAGCTACAGGAGTCACAATTGCAAACGTCAGCAAAGCAACGCTTGAATCGTTAGAAATCCCCTTGATACCACTAAAGAATCAAAAGCTAATTTCTAATATAGAAGAATGCGCTAAAAAAGAAAAAGAACTATCTATACAAATTGCAGATAATAAAAATTTATTATATCGTGCAATTATTGAAAAAGAATTACAAAAATATTAGGAGATAAACTATGGCAGTAATCAATCAAGATGAAATTAACAACATTGTATGGAAAGCGTGTGACACTTTTAGAGGAGTGGTTGACCCTTCCGAATACAAAAATTACATTTTGGTATTCTTATTTATCAAATATATTAGTGATGTATGGAAAGATAAGTATGAAGAACTAAAGAAAGAATTTGGTAATGATACTGAAAGAATTAAAAGGCGTCTTGAAAGGGAAAGATTTAGATTAGACGAAACCTGTACTTACGATTATTTATTCAAGCATAGAAATGATAATCAAATCGGACAGTTAATAAATCAAGCTTTAGAAAAGATTGAGGAAGATAACAAAGCTAAACTTGAAGGTGTGTTCCGAAATATTGACTTCAACTCAGATATGCAATTAGGTGAAACTAAAGAAAGAAACGCTCGACTCAAAAATTTGATAGAAGACTTTTCTGATCCTAGATTAGACTTAAGACCTTCAAAAGTAGGCAAATCAGACATTATTGGTAATGTTTATGAATACTTGATTGCAAGATTTGCTGCCGGCGCAGGTAAAAAGGGCGGAGAATTTTACACGCCATCACAAGTATCTGTTCTGCTTTCAAAATTGGTTGAACCAAAAGAAGGAGATAGAATTTGTGACCCTGCTTGCGGTTCAGGTTCACTTTTGATAAAGGCTGCAAATGAAGTTGGTTCAGATAATTACTCTTTGTATGGGCAGGAAAGCAATGGCGGCACTTGGGCATTATGTAAAATGAACATGTTTTTGCACAGCAAAGATAACGCACGCATTGAGTGGGGTGACACCTTAAACAACCCTAAACTTATTGAAGGTGATACAACAATGAAATTTGATGTAGTTGTTGCTAATCCTCCATTTTCGTTAGACAAATGGGGGGCTGAAAATGCTACTTCTGACAGGTTTAACCGTTATTGGAGAGGTGTTCCTCCTAAAAACAGAGGCGATTATGCATTTATTTCACATATGATTGAAACCGCAGTAACTGATGGTGGTAAAGTCGGAGTTGTAGTACCTCACGGAGTTTTGTTCAGAGAAGGTGCAGAAGGTAAAATCAGAAAGGAATTTATTGAAAATGATAATTTCTTAGATGCTGTAATAGGTTTGCCACAAAATTTATTCTACGGTACAGGAATTCCGGCCGCAATTTTGGTGTTCAAGAAAAACAGAAAAAATAATGATATCTTGTTTATAGATGCTTCAAGAGAATATGAATCAGGTAAGAACCAGAATATATTGCGTGATTCAGATATTGAAAAAATTGTTCAAACCTATAAAAAGCGTGAAACAATTGACAAATATTCTTATCTTGCAACTTTGGACGAAATTAAAGAAAACGAATATAACCTGAATATTCCTCGCTATGTTGATACTTTTGAAGAAGAAGCAGAAATTGATATTCAGGCTACACAAAAGGAAATTGAAAACCTTGAAAAACAATTGGCTGATGTTCAATTGAAAATGAAAGGATACTTAAAGGAGCTTGGAATAAATGGATAAAGATAACGAAAAAATTTTACCGGAAGAAAAGAAAAGCAATATTGTTAGCTCTGAAAATTCACTTGGCGAATTCTTAATTTATACAACTCCTGATGGTGAGAAGCAGATACAGGTTAGGTTAATTGATGAAACAGTTTGGCTTTCTCAAAAATTAATGGCGGAACTTTTTCAAAAAGACATAAGAACCATTAACGAACATATCCTTAATGTATTCGCCGAAAATGAGTTCCCGCAGGACTTTTCAACTATCCGGAAATTCCGGATAGTTCAAAGCGAGGGCGGGCGCGAGGTTTCACGTGAAATATCTTTTTATAGTTTAGAAATGATTATATCCGTTGGTTACAGAGTAAAATCATTAAGAGGTACTCAATTTAGGCAATGGGCAACTCAAAGAATCAAAGAATATTTGATTAAAGGGTTTACTATTAATACAGAATATTTGAAAAACCCTGAAGGCAAAGATTATTTCGAAGAACTGTTAAAAGAAATCCGCGAAATTCGTGCAAGCGAAAAACGTTTCTATGCAAAGATTAAAGATATTTATGCAACAAGTGTTGATTACGATAAAACGGCTGACGTTACAAGTGCTTTCTTTGCAATGGTTCAAAATAAGATGCTTTGGGCTGTTACTGGTCAAACGGCTGCAGAAATTATTCATTCTAGAGCTAACGCAGAAGAACTCAACATGGGCTTAACAACTTGGAACGGTAAAAAATTACTTGCGCCGGATGTTGTTATTGCTAAAAATTATCTTAAAAAAGACGAGATGGAAAAGCTTGACCGATTAACGGTTATGTATCTTGATTATGCAGAATTACAAGCAGAACGCAGAATTCCGATGACAATGGTTGATTGGGCTACAAAACTTGATGGACTGTTAAGCCTCAATGAAATGGAAATATTAACTCATAAGGGTAAAATTTCTAAGGAATTAGCGGAAAAGAAAGCGAAAGCAGAATATCACAAATATGATGAAAAACGCAGACAGCAAGAAATCATAGACTCCGATATTGAGTTTGCAAAAGAAATTGAAGAAATTAAAAGAATAACTAAAAAGGATAAGGAGTAGTTATGCAAAGGATACCTGTTGTTTCTACAAATGTTAATAGTATTGGATATGCGAATGGCATTATTGAAGTAGAATTTACTGATGGTAGCATATATCAATATTCTGGTACAAATGAATATGTTTTTAGGAATTTTTTAAATGCTCCTTCTAAAGGCAGATTTATACATTACTACTTAAAAGGTTATAGTTATCAAAGGGTGGCATAATGGCAATATTAAAATTTTTACAACAGAATGCTGAATGGATGTGTACAATAGCGATAGTCGGATTCACCGCTGTTCAATGTTTGCTTGCATATCAACAGAATATGCAAAATATCAGAATGAAACGGCTTGAACTCGCAAGTAAACTTGATGAGGTTGCAGCACAATTCTTAGGTGATAAAGAAGAGGCAAAAATTGTCAGGACTTGGTTAGTTTCAAATGCAAGCAATTTCGGGGTACTTTTAAATTCAAAAGACATAAACTCATACAAAAAGTTGTCGGTATTTATATATAACTATCTGAATTTGAATATAATAAAACCGGAAGAACAGGTTTTGGTGCTTCGACAATTTACTGATTTAGTTTCGGAATTGGATGCGGTGCTAATTAATGCAAAATACGGTTTTGTAAAAGCCGGAAAAGAATTTGAATCAACAAATAAGGAAAAATAATGACGGAAGTAATTGAAAAAACTGAAAATAAAAAAGGTTATAAGAAAACAAAACTCGGCTGGATTCCTGAAGATTGGGAAGTAGTTAAGTTAGGAAATATTGCTACTGAAATAAAGGACAAGGTTGGGACAAAACAAAGAACTCCTATGAGTTTGTCAGCTGGAAAAGGTTTTGTTGCGCAAGCAAAAAAATTCGGAAAGGATATTGCGGGAAAACAATATGCTCAATATACTTGCTTACCTCCAAGAACATTTGCATATAACAAAGGAAACTCATTAAAATATCCTCAAGGGTGTATTTATCAACAGCCATTTAATGAAGAAGTTGCAGTTCCAAATGTATTTATTTGTTTTTCGTTGGACAAAAATCGTTGTAACAATAACTTTTATGAACAACTATTTAAAAATAATGCACAAGGCAAAGAACTTTTCAAATATATAAATAGTGGGGTTAGGAATGACGGTTTATTGAATTTAAATGATAATAATTTCTTTAAAATAAAATTAGTTTCACCACCGTTAAAAGAACAAGAAAAAATTGCAGAGATATTGTCGGCTTGGGATGACGGAATTGAAACTTTAGAAAAACTCATTGAACAAAAAGAAATTTTCCATAAAGCTCTTATGAAAAATTTATTAATAGGTAAAATAAGACTTTCCGAATTCAGTAGTAAATGGACTCATTCAAAATTCAATAGCATATTTGAACGCATTACTCGTAAAAATGAAGAATTAAACAGTAATATTTTAACAATATCTGCACAAAATGGTTTAATTAGTCAAAAAGATTTTTATAATAAAAGAATTGCAAGTGTAGATACTTCAAAATATATATTATTAAAAAATGGCGAATTTGCATACAATAAAAGTTATTCAAACGGTTATCCTCTAGGTGCAATTAAAAGACTTGACCTATACGAAAAAGGGGTTGTTTCTAGCTTATATATCTGTTTTAAGCTAAATAATACAAATAGTTGTTCTGATTTTTGGAAATATTATTTTGAAGCAGGAATGTTGAATCGTGAGATAAAAATGATTGCACAAGAAGGTGCAAGGAATCACGGCTTATTAAATATGTCAACAGAAGATTTCTTTAATATGCTACTACTCTATCCAAAAGATTTAAAAGAACAACAAAAAATTGCAGACATATTAAATAAAAGTGAAAAAGAAATACAATTATTAAATTCCAAGCTAGAGAAGTTAAAAGAGCAAAAAAAAGGTTTAATGCAAAAACTTCTCACAGGCAAAATAAGAGTAAAGGTATAAAGGAGAAATTTGAAGGTATTTATTATATTTTATTTGGAGACAATTTATGGACATAAAAACAATTAAAGATAATGTAAAAGCAATAAAGGAAATTGCCGATGCGACACAAAACCTTGAACTTAAAGCACATATTCTTGATTTAAAAGAACAAGTACTTGAGTTAAGAGAAGAAAATCTCAAACTAAAAGACAAATTATCTCAAAAATCAAAGTTTAATATGATATTTGAACGTCCTGTCTACTGGAATAAAATTGATTTGGAACAAAAAGATGGTCCTTATTGTTCTGCTTGTTTGGATAAGCATGGAAGTGCTATTAGATTAATAACAGGAAATCCGGGCGTTTACTATTGTCCTATATGTAAAACTTATTACTATGATTAAAGGGAGTAATTAAATGCAAACACCATCATTTATAGAAGATCATATATCGCAAATACCGGCGCTGCAGTTGCTGCAGAATTTAGGTTACACTTATTTAACTCCTGAAGAAGTCTTAAAAGAACGTCAGGATAAATTAAGCAATGTTATTTTAGAAGACATTTTAGAGCAGCAGCTTATGAAGATAAATGAGATAAACTTTAAAGGAAAAGTTTATCCATTTTCTCCTGCTAGCATTCGTGGTGCAATTGATGCTATAAAAAATGTTCCTATGTTTGATGGTTTAGTTACAACCAATTCAAAAATCTATGATTTATTAACTCTCGGTAAAAGTTTTGAAGAATCAATCGGAAACGACAGAAAAAGTTTCACTATAAACTATATTGATTGGAATAATATTGAATACAATGTATTCCACGTTGCAGAAGAATTTGAAGTGAACAGAACCTCAAGCGATAAAAAATATCGTCCGGATATTGTTCTTTTTGTAAACGGAATACCGCTTTGCGTTATTGAATGTAAAAGACCTGATATCAAAGAACCATTAGAAGAAGCAAAATCACAACATTTAAGAAATCAGCAGGAAGACGGAATCCCGCATTTATATAAATATTCTCAAATATTGCTTGCATTAACATCCAATAAGGTTCAATATGCAACAACCGGAACACCGAAAAAATTCTGGGCTACTTGGAAAGAACAAAAACTTAAAGAGTCCGACTTGCAAGAGCTGGTAAATAAGCCATTATCTGATGAACAGAAAGATAAACTTTTTTCTGACAGATTTAAATATGTAAGGAAATATTTTGATAACATAGAATCCAAAGGACGACTTGTTACAGAACAAGACAAGTTGCTTTATTCATTATGCCAGCCCAAAAGACTATTAGAACTTATGTATAAGTACATTGTGTATGATGCAGGTGTTAAGAAAATTGCTCGTTATCAACAGTATTTTGCGATTCAAGATACATTAGAAAGAATTAAAATTACAAGAAACGAACACAGACAGGGTGGTGTAATATGGCATACTCAAGGTAGTGGAAAATCTCTAACTATGGTTATGCTAGCAAAAGCAATCTCACTTGAACCTGAAATTGTTAATTCAAAAGTCATAATCGTAACTGATAGAATTGACCTCGATAAACAAATTTCAGATACTTTCAAATCTTGCGGTAAAGTAGTCAGAAAGGCAACTAGTGGTGAAGATTTAGGAAATATTATTGCGGATAATAAAGAAACTATAATAACAACGGTTATTAACAAATTTCAGGCAGCATTACGCAAGAAAAGAGTTATTGACAGCTCTAAAAACGTATTTGTTCTTGTTGATGAAAGCCACCGCAGCCAATATGGTAGTGCCAATGCTCTTATGCAGAAAGTATTTCCAAATGCTTGTTATATTGGTTTTACCGGAACTCCATTGATGAAAAAAGAAAAAAGTACAGCTGTTAAATTTGGTGGAATTATAGGTACTCCATACACAATCAACCAGGCTGTAGAAGATGAAGCTGTGTTGCCTTTATATTATGAAAGCAGATTGGCTGTTCAGAATGTTGCACAAAACTGCATCGATAAATATTTTGACATTATATCAAGAGACTTAACTGATAAACAAAAAGCTGACCTGAAGAAAAAATTTAGCACAAGAAGAATTCTAAACGAAGCTGAACAAAAAATTGCCAATGTTGCTCTTGATATCAGTCAGCATTTTGAACACAAATATAAAGGTACAGGCTTTAAGGGACAATTAACAGCACCCTCAAAAGCAATTGCTCTAAAATATAAAAAATATTTAGATGAGCTTGGAATGGTAACTTCTGAAGTTGTTATTTCTGCTCCTGATACCAGAGAAGGTAATGATGATATTTATGAAGAAAACTCTAGTGAGGTAAATCAATTCTGGAAGCGTATGATGGACAGATTTGGAAATGAATCAGAATATAATGCTCAAATTATTAACCAATTTAAAAATGCTCCAAACCCTGAAATATTAATCGTAGTTGACAAACTTTTAACAGGTTTTGACGCTCCTAAAAATTCAGTTCTATATATTGCACGTTCGCTAAAAGAACATAGTCTTTTGCAGGCAATTGCCAGAGTTAATCGTCTTGAAGAAGGAAAAGATTATGGTGAAATTATAGATTATTATGGACTTTTAACAGAATTAGATGAAGCCCTTTTAACTTACAGTAATATTGGCGATTTTGATGAAGAAGATATTCAAGATGCACTTATATCAGCACAAGAAGAAATTAAAAAATTACCGCAATTACATTCAGATTTGTGGGAAATATTTAATGGTATAAATAAATATGATATTGAAGCTTATGAACAACATTTAAAATATGAAGATGACAGAGATAAGTTTTATGATAAATTGAGTCAGTATTCAAAAGTATTACAACTTGCATTGGGTAATTTCAAATTTTTGGAAGAAACTTCAGAAAGTAAAATTAATACTTACAAGAATGACTTGAAATTCTTCTTGAATTTACGTGTTTCATTAAAGTCCAGATATGCAGAATCTATTGATAGAAAAGAGTACGAAGCAAAAATCCAAAAATTAATAGATACTTATGTTACTTCAGATGAAATTATACAAGTTACAGAACCTGTTGATATTTTTGATACAGAAAAATTCAAAGCGGAAATTGAAAAGAAACTCAGCGCAAGATCAAAAGCGGATACAATTGCATATAGAATTTCTCGTACAATATCCGAGAAATGGGACGACGATCCGATTTTTTATAAAAAGTTATCTGAACTATTAAAGGAAGCTATTGCTAAATATTCAAAACAAATAATAGATGAAGCAGAAAGACTGAAAAATGATAATGCTTATTTTAATAGGGTTACGGAAATATTAATAATGGCAAGAACAAGAACGGGCGATGATATTCCAATTTCTATTTTGAATAATGAAGTTGCAAAAGCTTTTTATGGTGTAGTTTTTGAAATAATCAAGAAATATAATGCTACAAAGGATTCTGCAGCAGAACTTGCACTCAAAATAGATAAGATTATTTTGGATAATCAATATGTTGATTGGATAAAAAATACTGATTTGCAAAATAAAATTATCAATGATATTGAAGATGTTTTATTTGAGTTTAAAGATACAAATAAGATTGATATTACTTTTGATGATATCGATTTTATTATAGAAGAATCAATGAAAATTGCTAAAAGAAGGTATGCAAAATGATTGCTACAACTGAAAAAATTGAATACGGAAAAGAAGTAATTGAGTTTGAATTATTACAAGAAGATAGAAAAACTTTATCTATAGAAGTTTTACCTACCACTAAGATTAAAGTTAAAGCTCCGGAAAATAAAAACAAACAAGATATTATAAAAAAAGTCCAAAATAAAGCAAAATGGATTACAAAACAAAAATGTTACTTCATTGATGATTACAAAAAACCTGATGAAAAGAAGTATGTTAGCGGTGAATGTTTTAGATATTTAGGAAAACAGTATCGTTTGAAAGTAATTAAATCCGATATTGATTCTGTTAAATTGAAAAATGGATATCTTATAGTTGAATACAATCTAAAAACTCCGGAAAAATTAATAAATAAATGGTATAAGGATAAAGCAGTAACTACATACGAAAAAGAGTTAGATAAATGTTTTCAACAGTTTTCTTCATATGATTTCGTCAAGCCAACTCTGAAAATTCGCAAATTGACAAAACGATGGGGTAGTTATAACAAAAATAATAATACAATAACTATGAATATTGAGACTATAAAAGCAAATAAAAATTGTATTGATTATGTTATTTATCATGAATTGTGTCATTGTATGTATTTTTCACACAATAAGCTATTTTACACTTTGCTAGAATCAAAATGCAAATACTGGAGTAAGTTAAAAAATAAACTTGAAAAATTAACATTATAACTATGGAACAAAAAACTTTTACCAGAAAACAATTATATGAACTTGCTTGGAAGAAGCCAAATTACAGACAACTTCTATTACTCCGCGGTTTAGAAGCTTATTTAGCTGAACTTTAACAGTTGTGTTATAGATTTGCATACTATAATAAAAACCAAATTTTTTTGTTAGTAAATTTTTGTAACAATCTGAGCAGATTTTACATTTAGGCGTTTTATAATAAAAAACATGATACCAATAAGTATGCATTAGAACTTTTTGACAAGGCATTCTTAATTCTTTAGACGCCCGAACATTTGAGGGGTATATCAATTAAATGAACTTCAAAGATGAACATGAAACTCATAAAATACATATTAGAAAGCGCGTTCATAATTATAATCCTGCCTTACCTGTCTGTGAGCCTCGCAACATCAATCACAGGGCTCGGGCTTGCTATTGTGCTTTTTATGGCAATACTGCCTGTGTATTTTGTTATCTCCCCGCTTAGATTTAGCCCGAAAACAAAAATCATCTGGCTTATACCATTATTTAATGCCCTGCTGTTCTTTCTAAGCGCGAGACTAACTTTTAACAACAGCGCAGACTCGTACCTCGTTGTTTACATTCCTCTAGCATATCTCGGGATTTTGATAAAAACGTTAATTTACAGACATGCTAAGAAATGATATAATAAGAAAAAAGGACAAAACCGCTTATGATGAAAAAGATTCTTGTTGTTACAGCTCTATGCCTTCCGGCGTGCGTTATCGCCGAAGATATCGACGGAGTCGTCGAACCATTGTGGAAAGACTTTGCTCCTCCGGCTTTTGTGAATGTTGAAGAACCAAAAGGGCTCGGAAAACTCAATGAAACAGCTGCTTACTGGTACAAGAGAAAAGTCGAATTTGATACCGCTATTGAAAAATGCCGCGCGCTTGAATCAAGCGACGTAAAATTCACCTGCTATCAGGATGTGAAAGTTAAACAGTACCAGAAAAACAGCGACTACAACGCAAAAATCGAAGCGCAGGAAAACGCAAAACGTATGCCGCAGGAAATGTACGACAGAACCGATAACATGCTCCCGATTGGCGGTTACCTCAATAACTTCACACGGTTTCAGCCTAACGAATTCCGTTGATTCCTCACAAGAGACTTGATGAGCAAATCCGAACCAATCCTTTTAACCTCGTAGATTTCAAGCCCGCTCGCGCCTGAAATATTTTCTACACGCGCACCGTTGAAACAACTCAAACCGGTGTTGTCGTTGAGCAGCTTTGGCGCCATAAAATGGTAAACCTCGTCAATCAGCCCGTCTTTTAGCATTGAACCCGCAAGCGTCCCCCCGCATTCCACAAACACGGTGTAAATCCCCCTGCTGTAAAGCTCTTTCAAAACCGTCTCAATATCAAGCCTCCCGTCCTTTAGCGGCGTGTTCTTGGAAGAAGCAACGTAAATCTCACCCTGACTGTAGATTTTTGAGTATTTGTCAGTGCGCAAATCCTTGTCCAGTATACACTTAAACCGGTGCTCCATTGTCGGATTATCTGCTATCACAGTGTTTGAACTCGTCATTATGCAGTCAAACTCTTTTCGCATCCTGTAAACCTCTGCCCTTGATTCGCTCGAGGTTATCCACTTTGAAGAACCTGTGCTGGTCGCGATTTTGCCGTCCATTGTAGAGGCGGTTTTAAGAACCACATAAGGCATTTTAAAAGTCATGTTTTTGATAAAAACCCTGTTCAAGAATCGGGATTCAGGTTCTAACGCATAATCCACCTTGATTCCGAGAGCTTCCAGTTTTTGTATCCCGCAGACTTTCGGGTTAACATCCTTCATCCCAATAACAATCCTTGCGAGTTTTCGCTCAATGATAAGGTCAACACACGGTGGAGTCTTGCCGTAGTGCGAGCATGGCTCCAGATTAACATAGAGCGTTCCGCCCTCTGCCTCGTTATTTTGCAATTTGAGCAGAGCGTCCCGTTCAGCATGGTTTTCGCCGTACTTTTTATGGTATCCTTTTGATACCACATTTCCGGATTTATCCAGCACTATGCAGCCGACCATCGGATTAGGCGAAACCTTGCCTCTGCCTTTCTTTGCAAGGGCAAAACACATCCGCATGTACTTCTCATCGAGGTTTGAAGCCATGGTTATACCTTAACCGGTTCCGGGTTTTCGAGTTCGCGCCTTATATCGTTCACAGAAACGTGGAGCACAGGTGCGTTATCGTCTTTTTTGAGGTAGACATCTGTTATTCCTGACTGCACAATAAACCGTTTGCAGAGGATACAGATAAAATTATGGCCGTAGATATACATTGAGGCACCCATGCATCTGTCCTGACCTGCCTGAATAATAGCGTTTTGTTCCGCATGAATCGAGCGGCAGGTTTCGTAGCAGGTGCCTGAAGGGATATTATTTTTTATCCGGAAGCATTCGCCGCGTTCGTAGCAGGATTCCACACCTGACGGGGTACCGTTATAGCCGGTTGCTTTAATCTTTTTGTCCTGACCCACAATCACCGCGCCGACCTGTGCGCGCAAGCAGTTTGAGCGTGAAGAGCAGGTTTTTGCAAGGTCTAGAAAATACTCTGTCCATGATTTTATTGCCATAATGAACGCTCCTTTTGGCAACATTATACCTGAGCCGGAGCAAAAATAAAAGCTGTAGAAATAATCTACAGCTCTTTAATTGGAGGAAAATGTATATTTTTGAGGGGGGTAAATAGGGGTAAGTAATTATACAGTGACTTCTTCTTTGAAATAGTCGACAACTGTGTCTAACACATTATCAAAGAAGAAGTCCAATTCTTGTGACAATGTTACCTCTGTTGAATTCATTTGTAAGTTTGCTTCTGTGTTGAATCTTGATAACATTTCGTTTTCGATACGCATATTCTAAATCCTTTCCTGTATAATTCTCTGGGGTTTATGTTTTTGCTTACACTTTTTATATCGGCATTTTTTTGAAAAACTTTAGGGTTTTGAGAGATTTTGTTACAATTGTTTACATCTCCTTATTGTTGTTTAATGAGAAAACTGCTAAAATCAAGTAAATGAAGAGAAAAATATTGTTTATATCACAGGAATCCATCCTGAACGCCATGAACGGCGCGACCCAGATGTTCTACTACATGGCAAACCAGTTTGCACAAAGGGGTTATGAAGTTGTTGCAGCCTACCCGCACCTCGACAATCCGGTTGAGGATGCGAGACTTTGCAGCAATGTCAAGTTCTACAACCTTAACTACGTTGACACACAGGGGTTTAAATCCAAAAGAAGAGCGCCTTCTATCATTGACAAGATAATAAGAAAGCGTACGCAGTCGATTGTTGACCTGCTAAAAATCGATTTACTCTCGGACAAAATTGAGGCGGTTGTGGAAAAGGAAAAGCCGGACGTGATTGTGCCGTTTTTTGCGCATGTCACATGCCAGCTCGTGTTTGAGAAGAAATACGAGATACCTATTATCCAGATGAATCACACCCACCCTTCAATGTACTACTCCAAGATTAACCCGTTCAAAAAAGACGTTCAGCCGATGGGGCTTTTGTTCTGGCACTGTGTTAAAAAAGCCGGCTACTTGCAGGTGTTTTTTGAAAGTTACGCGGATTATCTAAAAAACTGCCTCAAAAACAAAACGGTCGTAATCCACAACCCCGTTCCAAAGGCGGTCATGCCGGCAAATCCGGAGGAGGAGAAGAAAAAGATAATATATCTTTCAAGGATAGACAAGAACAAGGGTCAGAGCCTGCTTATAGACGCGTTCTCAATTATTGCAAAGCTTTATCCGGACTGGGAAGTCTTGCTCTACGGCGATGCGGAGCCAAAGGAGTACGGGAAGATTATTCAGGCAAAGATAAAGAATTACGGGCTAGAAAACCAGGTTAAGCTCATGGGTGTGACAAATCAGGTTGAGGAAGTGTTGAGAAGCGCTGACATCGGCGCTTACACAAGCCTGTACGAAGGCTTCCCGCTCGGTCTGTCACAGGCGCTCGCAACAGGGGTTCCATGCATTGGTCTGCGCTCTGCAAGCGGGGTCAACGAGTTGATATCAGACGAGCGCAACGGGCTGCTTTGTGAGAACGAGCCGGAAGATATTGCCATGAAGCTTGTGAAGCTCATGGATGACAAGGAGTTGCGCATAAAGTACTCTCAAAACGCCATAAAATCCATGGAGAAGTATTCTGAAGAGGCGTTTTTCGAAAAGTGGGAAGACATTATTGAAAAAGCGGTTACTCGTAGTTAGCAAGTGATTGAATCGCTCTCATTGTGTAGAGGTTGAAATCATCAAAGTTGTTGTGTTCAATGCTTTTCTTGCACTCTTCCTGTTTGGTCTCCGGATTGTCAAGAAGTTGAAGTTCTTCTTCGATTTCTTTTCCTGCTGCAATAAAATCATTGATACAGTTTTCGTTAGAGGAGGCTTTGTAAAAACTGTAGGAAAGCTCACGTGCTTTATATACTTTGCCATGAAAATCAAGTTCAAGGTTTCCACCGCTTGCCTCGTCCATGTTTCTGATGTGGATTGCAAGGTTCATCAGGTCAACAGAGACCCTCTGTTGTTGTTCATTCAGGCTGCTATTGGGGTTAAATTTAAATTCTACCTTATCCATTAATCCATCCTTCTTATTCTAGTCCCAGTCCCAGTTAAACAGTCTGTATGCAAATTCCTGAATCGGGTTGCTAAATACAGGTGTTTTACCTTCACCCAGGCGT
The DNA here is from genome assembly GCA_949902595.1 of uncultured Candidatus Melainabacteria bacterium. Taxonomy (GTDB): domain Bacteria; phylum Cyanobacteriota; class Vampirovibrionia; order Gastranaerophilales; family Gastranaerophilaceae; genus CAG-196. Next base: position 96,382 of record CATLDC010000001.1, read on the forward strand.
ATAAACTTCTGCGCGTTCTTGTCATTAAGCTGATAGTTGTGCCACGTATCAGGGTTTGAAGGCGTTTCATTGTATTTTGAATCACGTGATACCAAATCCATGTGGTGTTCCTCACCACTAGCCATAGTAAGAACGCATTTTACAGGCTTTCCGTCTTTGTAGTAGAAAGTCTGCTGAGAATTATCCTTCAAAGACAAGCACTTTTTGGAAGTCTTCCCGCTCTGGTCTTTTTCCTCGTAATAAACAGAATACCCGTCACAAGAAGAAATTGCAAAATTGTTATATTTCTTCAAGAAATCGTTTATTTCTTTATTTTCTAACAAACCGTTGCCGTCTTTATCAAACTCCTTAGCTTTTTCAAACACTGAACTATTCTTGATGGAATTAAGTTCAATGTCTCCGTTGTCGTTAACCTTTAAAACATTTTGAGGCGTTGTATCGCCAGTTTTGTTTACATTCATATTTTTACAATCCAGCTCCTGTTGAAGATCCATAATGAACATAGCCCGTAGTAGAGCTGCCATAAATTATCCCACCACCTATTCCAGCATTTCTACAAGCATTACCTATAGACGTTCCTTCTGTAGTAGGATCAGCAGCAGTAGATGCAATCCACTCTCCACCGGTTAAAGCAAGTCCGGCCAGAGCTAAAGGACTACAGCATAAACCTGTTTCAATAGTATGTAGTGCAAGAGCAGCACCTGATGTCTTTCCCTGAGCATAGTTCGAAACATCATTAGCTAATGCAAACAGAGCGCCTGCTGTACCCAATTTACCGGCAAGCTTAGAAAGTGTACCTGTAGTACTGCCGGCCATAAGAGCCGCAGCAGTATTTCTTACTGCTTTACTGTTTTTCGCAGCTGTAATTACCCCGGATTTTGCAGCATCAACAATCGTAGAATATGTGCTTCCCCAATCAGCAACAGTATCATCCAGCCCGTCCCAGTAGTTTCCGATTCTTGAGTTTCCGTCGCTTCCTGATGTATAACCGTTTGTGCTGCCAGCAACCGGGCTGTATCCGGTTGTTCCGGTTGAAGAATTTGGAGTGTACGCTTGAGTTGTCATGCCAGCAGTTGAATAGCCTTGAGTGGTGTATGCCTGAGTCGTCATGCCGGTAGTTGAATATCCTTGGGTAGTATACGCCTGCGTAGTCATACCTTGTGTAGAATATCCCTGGGTTGTATAGCCTTTTGTGGTATATCCATGTGTAGAAGGCATGTTCGAATAATTACCAAAGCTCATAGTACTACTCCTTTAAAATAAGACATGTAGTATAACGGCAGTTTTTTGAAAAACTTTAGGGCATGGAGAAAATTTGTTACAAATCTTAATGCTAATTTTTTGTATAATAAACCTGTCAGGAGTTTTTTATGCGAGTAAATAGTATTAATTCAAATGTTAATTTTCAGGCGGTAAATCAGAAATATTTGCAAAGGGCACAAAAGGAGTACAAACAAATAGGCTGTATTACAAATCATTTACAATTTTGTCTCGTATCAGATGTTGTTCTATTTAAAAACATGCCGATACAGGATGGAATTGACACCCTAAAAGCTATAAAAAATTTGGTAAAAAATTCTGATGCCTGTATCGATAAGGACATAGAGCTCCTAACAAAACTCTTACGAAAATAATCCTGATACCTTTGCACCAATTAATGTTCCAGCTGCAACACCAAGAAGAGAGCCGGCTGCTCCGAAATGCTTCGCTCCCAGAGCACCGAGAGAGCCAACTCCTACAATTGTAGAGCCTAAGCTTAGCGCAGTATTTTTTGTTTCTGTTAGAAAATCTGCTCCGTCATCAACTTTGTGTTTGACATGCATGGAGCCAATACCGACAATTGCAAGTGTGCCTAAAACAGAGGTACGAAGCATGCTTCGAGCTAGCAAATCCTTAAAAGGATTGTTTGAGTTAACCTTGAACGCATGAATATAATGATGAAAATCTTCTGTGTAATAAATGCTTGGTAGTGTTGTTGTAATCTTTTCAACACTAATCCCTAATTTTTCACAAATAAATTTTCCCAACCTTGTCTCAAGCAAACTCTTGTCAAACTTCAACAACCATTTCGACAACTTAGGAAATACACAATCAGAAGACAACGGATTCATGTACTCTCTAAGAATTGAACCTTGGAAAAACGAAAACGGGTGCTGCGCTATCTTGTTGTCATAAGGAGGAGTATAGGGCTTGCCAGTGAATTTTGACTTGATTTGTTTCATTGCAGAAAACAGGTCTCCGATTTCTTCCGGTCCGTTGAGGACTGCAAGGGTAGCAAGGGCGGAGGCGCAGCTGTAGTCATGGCCCACGAGTTTGGAGGGGAGTTCTTTGAGTTTGCCATATATCGGGACTGTGTCAAATATTGAGCTGTCGTCATCGTCTGGGGAGACGACTTTTCGCAGCGTCTTGTAGTCCTGATAGATTTCAGGGAGTTTGGCATATTGATGTTCGTACAAAATTGGGTTTATCACGCATACACCTTTATCTACACACACGTATAGATTATAAAAAACACAGTGAACGCATAAATTGCCTAACATAAGAGAATTATTTACAAAAGTTAACAAAGTGCTTAAAAGTCATTTTTACTTGTAAATTTATCCCGTTTGTATTAAAATTACTGTGTTATAATGTCAATTCGAGGGGTATAAAGATGAAATTTGTTGCTAATAAAGATGATTTATTGAACGGGATTAAGATTGTAGAAAGAGCAACTGTGGTTAAGGGTTTGCAGCCTGTGCTTGCAAACGTACTCATTGAGACAGTCGGTACAAATCAAATCAAACTAACAGCAACAGACTTTGACCTTTCAATAATTACCCTGATTGACGCGAGTGTTGAGACAGAAGGCAAGTTTACGCTTCCTGCAAAGAAGCTTGGTGAAATCCTTTCAAGGCTCAATGACGAGCTTATAAACCTCGAGCTCAACGGTTCAACTGCAACAATCACCTGCAAAAACTCAAAGTTTGACATTATAGGGATTTCAGCAAACGAATTTCCGCAGGTTGAAGAGAACATTGCAGAGACTGACTGCATGGAAATCGAGACAAGGCCGTTTACAAAAGCCATAAGGCAGGTTGTATCAGCAGCAGCCGGTTACGAGACCAACAACCTTTTATCAGGCGTTGTGTGTGAGGTTAACAAGAATGTGCTAGAGATGGCTGCAACTGACGGAAACAGGCTTGCAAGGGTTAGGGAGGTTGTAAAAAACAACTCCACTGACGGTGAAAACCCGTTTGAGATGCTCATTTCTTCAAAAGTACTTTCAGAGCTTTCAAAGATTTCGCTCATCACTGAATCTGACACAATCAAGATTTGCAAGGAAATGAAAAAAATCGTCATCACAATCGACAAGACAAAGATTGTAACAAGGCTTATGCAGGGTCAGTTCCCGAAATACAACCAGCTCATTCCTCAATCCTTCCCGAAAGAAGCGACTGTTGAGAAGAGCAACCTAATTTCTGCGCTTGAAAGAGTTGCGGTTATGGTTAACGAAAAGAACAGCATTGTGAAATTTGAGTTTGCAGACAACACGCTCAAGCTTTCAGGTGATTCTCCTGAGGCTGGTAATTCGCAGGACGAAATCGACATCAAGTATATGGGCGAGCCTCTTGCGATTGCGTTCAACTACAAGTTCATTCTTGAGTTCCTCAAGATTGCGGAATCCGAAGAAATCAAGGTTCAGCTTAACACTCCGCTTAGCGCGACAGTATTTGCGCCTTGTTCTGACGAGGATTATTTGTATCTTGTAATGCCGGTTCAGTTGAGAGGATAGGAAGTAAGATGAGGGGAAGAGCTTTTAAATTCGGAGACAACATTTCTACAGACCACATTGCACCGGGGCGTTTGTTCCACCTGCGTTCTGACTTGCAGGAGTTTGCAAAGCATGTGCTTGAGGATGCTGACGAAAATTTTGCAAAGAACATGTCAAAGGGCGATTTTGTTGTTGCGGGTAACAACTTCGGGCTGGGCTCATCAAGAGAGCATGCACCTCAGATAATAAAAATTGCGGGCGTGGGAGCGGTCATTGCAAAGTCTTTTGCGCGGATTTTTTACAGGAACGCAATAAACATCGGCCTGCTTGCAATCGAGTGTGACACGGACGGGATTGACGCCGGAGACGAGCTGGATTTGGATATCAAGGCCGGGGTATTAAAAAATTTGACAAAAGGTACTATAATACAAATAGAGCCTCTGCCGGATGTTATGATAAGGCTCCTCAACGACGGAGGGTTAATCGAGCATATCAGGAAGAATGGCGACTTAGTGTTAGGATAGGAGAGATAAGCAATGGCTGACAACAAAGAAATAATTAAATGCCCTGCATGTGATAACGAAATGAAAAAGATTTTTATACCGGACGCTGGTATCAATATTGACATCTGCACAGAAGGCTGCGGAGGGATACTTTTTGACAACCGCGAGTTAAACAAGTTTGACGAGCCGCACGAAAATATTGACGAGATTCTTAAGGCAATCGACGGCAAGACTTTCATCAAGGTTGACGAGTCAGAAACAAGAGTTTGCCCGCTTTGCAATGTTCCGATGGTTAAAATGGGCGCCGGAGCAGGCGGGGTTGAAATCGATGTTTGCAACACCTGCGGTGCGAAATTCTTGGATAACGGAGAGCTTCAAAAAATCAGGGGTGCAGAAGAAGTAAAAAATGAACGTCTTGATGCGCTTATGAACTCTTTGTACAAAGAAAATCTGCACGATGTTATTGGCAAGAACGCAGACAAAAACATCAAATCATCTCCAAGAAGACAGTTCTTTGAGGATTTGGTTTACAAGCACCTGACAAGATAGGTTTACTGCTTCAGCTTGCTTATATCAATCACAAGCCTGTTCTCTTCAGGTGACATCTTGTAGACTTTTGAGACATAAGATAAGATGTACGCTCTGCTTAGGCCAAGCTTCTTAAAAGTGCCGTCATTGTAGAGTTCAATCAATCTGTCAACGTATTTCTGGCAGTTCTGGTATGTTTCAGGGTGTTTCTTGAGCTGCTCGCGGAAAGACTTGTGAGCGCGTTCCTCGTTCATAGAAACAGAGGCGAGCGCGTAGTTGCAAAGCTTATCCTCGCCGCCGCGTTTAGCCGGTGTCAGGTGCTCTATGCTGCCCATCGTGCCGTAAATCATATCAAACCCGATTTTTTCCGAGGAACTCCCTGTCGCTTTTACAATGAAAGCTGAAATGTCCTGTTTGGAAGTCGGAAGTTTGATTGCAGTCTGGGTCATTTTGTGCGCCAGTTTTTTGTCCTCGAGCTCTTTGGTAATCTTCAAAAGGTCATAGATAAAGGATTTTCTGTTAAAAGCGTAGATTACAGGAATCTTATAAATCCGCGCGCGTGATTTTATCAGCAAATCGTTAAGTTCTCTGTCTTTGCTCAAAGGCGAGGATTGCAGCACCCTTGAAATCTGTCTAAGGTTTTCAGCCTGTTTCCTTGTAAAATTCTGAATAACTCTGGATTTTTTGGCCAACTTAATTCCTTTTTTAGCAGAAACCTTCTCAAACATCTCGTCTTCAGTGAAGCTGGAAAAATTCTGCGCCATTTTCATGAGTTTTTTCATGGTACTGACTTCCTGAGGGTTGTTCCTGCTCTTAATTCCTTCTTCGATTCTTGCCAGCTTGTACTTGAACTCTTTTGCGCTAAACTCCATCACAACCGGCTTGTAATCGAGTTTTTCTTTTGTAAAGTCCATAAGCTCTGCAAACTTTTTCTGCTGTTCTTCCGGCATATTTTTAGCGAGCTCTGAAAGTTCATCAAACACAGGCTGCTGAATGGCTCTCAAGCGCTTCTGGTGAATCGGCGCAATCTCGTGAATGATGTCTTCGATATTTCTGTCAGGGTTAGCGCGCGAAGCTGATTTCAGGATTGAGAGCACGGATTTTTCGACCGGATACAGGCAGTCCTCGTAAGGAATAAGCGATTTTACAACAGTTCTTACAGAGCTTGAGAAGACCTTGCGTTTCAGAAACCGCTGCACGGTTGAAGGTGACATCATAGTCCTTCCGGAGTACATGTCAGGAATCCTGTAGTCAAGCAGCTTTTTAAGCAGGTCGCCATTCGGTACCCCGCCGGTAAACGAAACAGTGTCGCATCCAGAAGGCATTCTCAATACTCTGTATTGAGAACAATCATTATGATTGTTGATTTTCAACCCGGCTGAGGGTCTGAATGTATTCATGATAATTGGTGTTATTCTCACAATAATAGAATAACAGTAAAAGATATTTTTTGTCAGATTGTTAACAAAGTGTTACAAATAAAGGCGCCGGACATTCTGTCCGGCGCCTTTGGTTAAATTTCAAGAACTATGCAGCGGTTTTACCCGGTACTTTTTTGTCTTCCCAAACATCAACAAGTGTTGAGCAGAAGAAGATACTTGAATAAGTACCGATTGCAATACCGAGAATCATTGCGAGTACGAAGTCTCTTGTAGTTACCCCGCCAAGGAAGTAAAGTGCGAGCAAAGTAATCAAAGTTGTGAGTGAAGTGTTGATACTTCTTGCAAGAGTCTGGTTAATACTTGCGTTCATAATCTCGCCGAAAGACATTTTCTTTGAGTAGTATTTAAGATTTTCACGTACTCTGTCAAATACAACGATTGTATCGTGAACAGAAAACCCGATTACGGTAAGCAGTGCTGTTACAAAAAGAGCATCGATTTGTACACCATAAACCAACCCCAGGATTGAGAACACCCCGAGTACAAAAAGCGTGTCGTGAACGAGCCCCAGAATTGCAGCAAGAGCGTAATCAAACTGGAATCTGAATGTCAGGTAAGCAACAATACCAACAAGTGCCAAAGAAAGCGCTATCAAAGAGTTTTTGAAAAGCTCCATACCCAAAGTAGGCCCGACTGATGATACTTGAACAAGTTCAGGTGAGTCAAATTCAGAATCAACAATGTTTGTAATCTGTTCTTGTTCGGTTGAACCTTCATCAATGAACTTTGTTCTGATTGAAAGAATTGATTTCAGGTCAGTATCCTGTTGAGAATTTACGTTAATGATTTGCAGGTAAGGGTTTTCAATACCGCCTTTTTCAAGGCTGCTTCTAACAGAAGCAAGCTTATCATTAGTAATTGCTTCTTTTACACCGTACTGCAAAGTAGTACCACCAGTGTAATCAATCCCGACTTTCAAAGGTGTATGAGTCGGATAAGTAATTGTTGAATAAATCATTGCAACAATCCCCGGCAAGAGCAGCAATGCTGACAGTGCTAAAAATATAAATCTGTTTTTTACAATATCTAATTTCATTTTTGTATCCTTATATCTCTTTAGTCTAGTATTCCGAACTTAGCCTTTTCTCTGCTAGTCTCAACCGCCTGGAAGCTGTCATTGATTTCGCTTGCCTTCAAGCCGAAGAGTTCAGGATGAGTAAGTTTTCCGGTACCGAATATCAGGTGCATAAAGTTTCTTGTAATCGTAATCGCAGAGAACATTGAAACAATTACACCGACTGCAAGAGTGAGCGCAAAACCTTTTACAATGCTTGTACCGCAGCAGTAGAGGATTACGCAGGTGATAATCGTTGTCATGTTTGAGTCGAAAATACTTGTAAACGCTCTGTCAAAACCTGAGTTAATCGCGGTGAACAATGTTCTGCCGGCTTTAAGTTCTTCTTTTGTTCTTTCAAAGATAAGAATGTTAGCGTCCACTGCCATACCGATACTCAGGATAAAACCTGCAATACCTGCAAGGGTCAGAGTAATCGGGATTGCTTTGAATAAAGCAAACAAGAATAGCCCGTAAAGCACAAGTGCCAAATCAGCAATCAAGCCAGGTGCTCTGTAATAAATTGCCATAAATATCATTACGAATCCAAGCCCGATAGCGCCTGCAATCTTTGATTTTGCGATACTGTCAGCACCTAGAGTAGGTCCTACTGTATTTTCTTCGATAATTTTTGCAGGAACAGGAAGCGCACCGGCATTCAAGAGGTCAACCATTTTCTTTGCTTCTTCGTAAACAAATCCGCTGTCACCGCCTGAAATCTGTGCACGTCCGCCTGTAATAGCTTCTCTTATAACAGGTGCTGACTGTAATTCACCATTAAAGAAAATTGCCATTGGCTGACCAACAAGCTGTTTTGTTAAGTCTGCGAATTTCTTTGTGCCTTCTCCGTTGAATTCCAAATCAACAACCCACTGACCGTTCTGGGAATTAGTGCTCAGGTTTGCTCTTGAAAGGTCTTTACCTGTAAGTCCTGTTGCTTCCCATTCAGCTTCTCCATTTTTCATAACGGGTTTTCTGAAATCAAGTTCAGCTGTTTCACCAAGATAAGCTTTTGCCTGATTCAAATCTGAAACATCCGGAATCTCTACAACAAGTCTTTTTTCACCGGATCTTTGTACAACAGTTTCTGAAACACCGAGTTTGTTAACTCTGTTTTCGATTGCGAATTGCAAGCTTTCCATCATATCAGGTGTAATTTGTGCAATCGTATCAGAAGTTTGCGCTTCAAGAACAAGGCGGGAGCCGCCTACCAAATCCAAACCGAGTTTTGTCGGCTTTGTACAAATAACCACAATAGATGTTATGGCGAGAAGTACAATCACCCAAAACATTATCAGTTTATTCTTCATCTATACACTCCTTTTTTATTTGATGTTTAAATATTATCCCAAATCTGAAAATATGAATCTTACCCGACTGGCTAGATTGAGTCGAGCGTGAAGATTAATTCTGTTCTCTCTGTCTTGGTAAGTTCAACAAGAGGACGTCTTACGTAATCTTCAATAATTTCTTTGTAAGCCAAAGCTGCCTTAACAGGTACAGGGTTTGGCGCCATAAACAGTTTTTTGAAAATCGGATAAAGCTTTTGGTGCATGTTTCTTGCTGTCATTGCATCACCGGTTTTGAAGTTTCTAATCATAGACTTAATCTCTTTTCCGAACAGGTGAGAAGCAACAGAGATTACGCCATGAGCGCCAACAGAAAGCATTGGAAGAGTCAGGCTGTCATCACCTGAATAGATTGCAAAGTCGTTCGGGCAGCTCATCTTGAGGTCTGTAATTGTGTCCATATCACCGAAGCTCTGTTTCAAAGCCACGATATTCTGATATTTTCTTGCAAGGGTTTTAACCGTGTCCACAGACATGTTAACCCCTGTTCTTGAAGGTATGTTGTAGAGGATTACAGGAATGTCAACCGCTTCTGCAACAGCTGAAAAGTGTTCAATCATGCCTGCCTGAGACGGTTTGTTGTAGTAAGGCACAACCGTAAGAATCGCGTCTGCGCCTTCTCTTTCAGCTTTCTTTGACATCATAACAGCTGTCTCGGTTGAGTTTGAGCCAGTACCCATGATGACTTTTCCTTTACCGCCAACCGCTCTTTTTGCGCTCAGAAGGATTTCGATTTCTTCTTCGTGGGTAAGAGTCGGGGACTCGCCTGTTGTTCCTGTTACAAGGATTGCGTCAGAGCCGGTATTCACAAGCTGATAAGCCAGTGTCTCAACTTTTTCATAATCCACTTCTCTTTTTTCGTTAAATGGTGTAACCATTGCTGTAATTACTTCACCGGCATCATATCTCATCTTTACCTGCTCCTTTATTAATCTAATTTCTCTTATCTTTTTTCTAATTATACTACAGACTCGACTTAAACTCATGCATCTCAAGAGTTCCGGCGCCGTCGCTGAACAAACCAATCTGACAGGTATCGTACCTGCGTATTTGGTTGTACTCGTATCTGTAAGCCGTATCCGAGCCCATGCTTATCTTTCCTAGCACCTTTAATTTCACCAGTTTTTCCATAAGTTCCTTGTCTCTGACAGGGTTGTTAGTAGAAATCTGGACGTTTATGGAATAATTAACAGGCGCTTTTGAGTTGAGCACCCTGAAAAACACGTCAAGCGCGTAATCAATTTTTTCAAAATCGTTAAAGTTGTAAACGAACCCTTCGCCGAGTCTTGAAGGGTTAACATTAAGCTCGCCCATCAGGAATTTGTTCATAATTCTGTTTTGCTCATCCATATCCACAGCAAGTTTGCTGTAAGCGTTTTGTTCCTTAGGGTAAGTCGTTACAACAATAGAGTATTTCGAAATCTGTTTCTGAATCTTTGTCATGTCATCCTGCAAGGATTTGTTCATCGCAGCTTCCTCAACTTTTTTGCACAGGAAGTGTCCGCTTTTGTATAAGCCTTCCAGCATACAAATCCCCATTGTAATAAGGTTCATCAGGAACACAAGCCCGATAAGGATTATAACCGCGCTAAGGTATTTGAACTCCAGTGTTGCGCCAAAGAACGTAAACGAGATTGAGTAGATTGAATTAGCAACATTTAAAAGCCCGTCAAGGAATGGTTTTATAAAATTGAGCCAGCTCCAGTCAGCCTTAATAATATTTTGAATCCAGTAGAAGGTCAGCATCATTGTGCTGAAGATAAAAAACAGTTTAAACAAATAAACCAGATTTTTTAAGAAGTTAAAAACCCCTAAAATAAATTTATGCATTTATTCCTCCTCCCCCAGATAAATATTATCAATAAGTCTGACCCCTTCAACACGGCACGCAATAAGGGCGATTGTGTCCTTGTCCGCCTTTTCTTTTTCTTCGAGCGTGTTTTTATCAAGGATTTCTAAGTATTCCAAATCGTACTTATCAGTAAGATACGCATAGGCTGTTTCTTTTAAAGCAGAAACATCGTTAATGCCGCGCTTAAAGCAGGCTTTAATGTTGTTCAGAATCCTGCTCAAGACAAGCGCGTCCTGTTTGCCTTGTTCTGTAAGGTATTTGTTTCTGGAGCTAAGCGCGAGTCCTGAATCTTCTCTCACAATCGGACATTGGATAATCTTTATCGGCACATTCAGGTCATGCACCATTTTTTTAATAACAATAACCTGTTGCGCGTCTTTTTGACCGAAGAACCCGAAATCAGGCTGGACAATATTAAAGAGTTTGAGCACAACCGTGCAAACCCCGTCAAAGTGTCCGACCCGTGATTTCCCGCAAAGTTTATTAACGTAGAAAAACGGAGGGCAGACGTAGGTTAGGGTGTCGTTGGAGAGTCTGTTGCCTTCCTCATACGCGTCAGGTTTGGACTCATTACTTCCGGCTGATTCACATTTACCCCCGTACATTTCTGATGGACTTGGCGCGAAAACAACATCCACTCCTGCTGATTTGCAGAGTTCCACATCTTTTTCGAGCGTTCTCGGGTATTTATCAAAGTCTTCTGATGGCCCGAACTGAATCGGGTTTACAAACACAGATACGACCACTTTGTCACAGGTAGCCTTTGCTTTTTTGATAAGGCTCAGGTGGCCTTCGTGGAGTGCGCCCATTGTCGGCACAATCCCGACTGTCAAGTTGCCGTCCCAGCTTTTTCTCAGCTCTCTTAATTCCTTAATTGTATGTACTAACATAACATTCCCTCAAAAATCATTGTTCGGGTTTAGCATAGCCCACATTTATTATACCACATGATAAAATTTTGATTATATTTTTAAAGCAAAAATAGACAAATTGGAAAACTTATTGTAAAATTGTATTACAGGGTAAAGGATACTCTTTTTCCAAGAAACATCGGCACAACAGACACACTTCGATTTCGGTCGATAGTTCCGAGGAAAGGAGGCTATTATGGAAAATCTCAATTTAACTCTAATAATGGTTTTCTTGATTTTATTCATAATAAGAAATAGCACCTACCCGAAAGGATAAGCGCTACTTCGATTTCTATAGAGTATCCGGCACTTTCTCAAGGTGCCACCCTGTAACTTTATTATTTACTATAAACCCCTGTTTGTCAAGCTTCCTACCCCAACCTTGCCTTCTCGCGCTCGTCTAGCTCAAAGGATTCCTTTTGTGACGGAAAAATCTCTTCCTTTACCTCACGTTTGTAAGCGCAAACCCCCCCCAACACAACATCATGCAGATTTGCGTATTTTTTCACAAACTTCGGCGTGAAATCAGTGAACTTGCCCAGAATATCGTCTGTCACAACAATCTGACCGGAGCAATCTTTGCCCGCACCGATTCCGATTGTCGGAATATTCAAGTTCTCGGTTATATACTTCGCGCTCTCTGCCGGCATAAGTTCAAGCACAACCGCAAAGCACCCTGCCTGTTCGAGTTTTTTTGCGCACTCCAGAATCTGTTCAATCTTATCTGCGCTTTTGCCCTGAATCCTGTACCCGCCAATAGTATTCATAAGCTGCGGTGTAAACCCGAGGTGTCCGAGAACAGGGATTCCTGACTCGACTGCGCGTCTTACAAGGTTCAGAATATGTTCGTTGCAGCCTTCTAGTTTTACAGCAGAAGCGCCTGCTTTAATCATCTTTGAAGCGTTTTCAAGCCCTTGTTCAACGCTCAGATTGTAGCTCATAAACGGCATGTCGCCCACAATAAACGAGTTTTTCGCACCTCTTGAAACAGCTTTTACAAAAACAAGCATTTCGTCGATTGTTATATTGTAAGTGTTCTCGTATCCAAGAGCCACCATCGCAAGAGAATCCCCCACAAGGATTCCGTCGATTTCAGCCTTATCAAGAACCTGTGCGGTCGAATAATCGTAAGCTGTAAGCATTGCTATTTTTTCGTTGTTGTCTTTCAATCTCTGAAATGTGTTGACTGTTTTCATTATTTCTTCATTGACCTTCTGTACCAGTAGTAAACCGCCCTTGCGACTCTGCGTGAGCTGTGTCTTACAAGCCCCTGTTTGTTTTCTTCAATAAGTTTTTGTGACACAACCTCAATCCCGATTGGCGCAATGTTTTCCATATCTAACCTTACAGGAATTGACCCGCTCTTTGCATAACCCTCTGAAATATTTTCAGGCAGGATATCGTTTACAAGCACCGCGTCAATAATCTTTTTGCCCTTTGCGTGGCTAATCAACGCATTAACGTGGCTCGCAACAGAGTAGTTGTCTGTCTCGCCCGGCTGGGTCATGATGTTGCACACGTAAATCTTTCTTGCGTGTGATTTTTCGATTGCTTCCACTATACCCTTAACAAGCAGGTTTGGAATTACGCTTGTGTACAAACTTCCCGGGCCAAGTATGATAAGGTCGGCTTCCTTAATCGCCTGAATAGCTTCAGGAAGCGCAGTACAAACCTCAGGCTCTGTATAAAGCTGTTTGATTCTTTTATGAGCCTCAGGAATATTTGACTCGCCCTTAACCATTGTCCCGTCTTCAAACGTAGCAGCAAGCTTCATATCGTCCAAAGTCGCAGGAAGCACAACCCCTCTGATATTCAAGACCTTTGAAGACACCTTAACCGCTCTTACCATATCGCCTGTGATTGAGCAAAGCGCAGTAAGGAAAAGGTTCCCAAAGCTGTGTCCTTCAAGTCCTTCGCCGTTTTTAAAGCGGTATTGGAAAAGCTCGGTAATCAAATCTTCGTCGTCGCCAAGGGCTGCAATACAGTTTCTGATATCGCCCGGAGGCAGAATTCCCATTTCTTCTCTGAGTCTTCCGGAGCTTCCGCCGTCGTCTCCCACTGTTACAACAGCAGTAATATTATTTGTGTATTTTTTCACCCCTCTAAGCAGCATTGAAAGTCCCGTTCCGCCGCCAATTGCAACGACTTTCGCGCCCTTATTGAGTTTTCGTCTTCTGTATAATTTTTCAAGAACAGAGCTGTTGCCTGTTCTGTTGTCCATATCCATAATTGAAAGTGTGGTTTTTTGCCAGCCTTTAAAGAAAATCACCGCACCGATTAGGATAAATATTGCAGCAAGCAGGTTTGTCGGCAGGACAAGGGCTGCTTTTCTGATGAGTTCAAGCATAAGATAGATTGGGCGCACATTTGCAAGCACCATGAACCCGAGAACTATCATTATGGAGCCGATAAAGATTAAAAAGAACCATCTTTTTACTTCGAGCCCCGGAATAAGCCAGCCAACATCTTTTGATACTTTAACGTTTTCTTTAAAATTAAAAGCCATAATTAATCCACCCATCCTGAACTTTTTGCGTTAATGTAGTTAACCGGAGCAGGAGTAATAAGGTTTCTTGCCTGCTGAATCAAATCCAAAGAGTTTTTGTATTTGTTTGAAAAATGAATTGTATTAACATCTGCAAAGCTCATTCCGCCTAGGTTGTTGCGGATTTGGGATGTGTGTAAAAGGTGCTGCAATCTCTTTATAAGGTGATAATTGTCAGTGTTATCAGGAACAGAATAATCAATCGTCAAATCAGGGTTGTAAGTTTTTTCCAGAGAAAGTTCCTGCGCTGTTTGGATATTAACATAATCAGCAACCTTTGCAGTAACATCACCGACCGGAGCGTAGTAAACAAGCCATTCAGAGCATTTTTTAACAGCTTTTGCAATCGTGCTTGAGAATATAAAATCCTCGCCCGCCATTTTGTACATCGCGCCGTGCGGTCTCACGTGTTCAATGCTTAGTCCGTAAGCTTTTGCAAACGACATAATCGCGCCGACCTGATAAACAACGAGCGCTTCGAGTTCATCTTCTTTGAGTTCAACCGGACGGTAGCCGAATCCCTGAATATCGTTGAATCCGATGTGCGCGCCGATTGCGACATTTTTTTCTTTAGCCTTAAGCATAGCTTCCTTGATTGTCATAGGGTCACCGGCGTGGAATCCGCAGGAAATATTAACCGAGCTCACATAGTCCAAAAGCTCGTATTCCTGAACATTTTTGTATATCCCGTAAGCCTGCGCCAAATCGCAGTTAAAATCTATGTTCTTGATTGATTTTTTCTCTAAAACTTCCTGCATCATATTCTCCCTGTATTATAGTAAGATTATACAACTAAAAGAATATTTTGCTAGATGGAAATCAGTAGAAATTTGACAACCTTGACAAACCCTGAAAGATGAATAATAATATGTATATAGGGGCAAGCCCCGAGCAAGTACTTTTACTTGAGGCTTGACTTAGTACCCTATAAACAAAGTAGAATAATTTGTAAAATCGCTATCATTACCGTGATAGTGATTTTTATTTTTACATTTACCCGCCTCCGGCAAGCTGGTTCAGCTGCAACAGCGCACTTATTGTCTGGTCGTAGTCAAACTTGTCATCAGTTTGGACAAGCTCTGTAATACCCGCTTACGTGTGTCCCATCAGAACGAGTATAGTCGTCTACATATATTAACTCTCCAAATCGGGCTCGCCTGTCAAGCTCTTCTTTTTTAGGAAATCTGTCTTGTTCAAACATTTGATTCAAAAATAGGTCTCTCGTAATATCATCCATATCTTCAATTTTTATCTCACCATCATATAAAACCCTATTAGTAGGATTAAATATCCTGTCATCATAATCTGAATACTCAATTCCGGTTTTAAGAAAAGGGACGTCAGAAGCATCAAAATCTTCTTTTTTATATTCTATACCCTTTGATAAATCACCAAGGTTTTCAATTAAATGGGGCTGCTTTTGAATCTTATCTAAGGGTTTATCCGACTTTGAAATATTTTCAGCATTGTGGATATTAGAGTTTAGTACAATTGTTTCACCAATCTGATTATCAATATTTGAAATATATACAAAATCTCTAGCATTGCCATAATTAGTTATATTATCCTTATAAATAGCTCTCGTTCCATATAGATTTGCTGTTCCGTATGCAGAGAATGTGATTGTTTCACAACCGGTTTCTGCCCCCATTACCTGTGCGTTGCTTCCACCTAAAGAATGACCTGTAAAAATTATTTTACAGTCCGGATAACTTCTCCTAATTTCTTTATAAAACTTTCTGGCATCTTTTATTTGTGAAGGAATGCATTTTTGAACCATATTTATATCATTATTAATTACATCTATAGGAGTATCAGTTCCTCTGTAAACAATGATAATGTCATTTTCTTTTTTGTATACGCCAGCTCTGAATCCGGTCAAAATGTTACTTTTTGTTTTTGTACGAGTCCAATCCTCCGGTGCTTTTATGGTGCTATTTTTGCATTCTGCACCGGAAATTAATTTGCAATCGTTATGCAACTTGTAATCTACCATTATCTTTTCCTTTCATTTGTTCTATAATACATTTATGAAATTTTTAGAAAAATTAGACAATCTGAATCAGTATATTAGTTTTAATATTTTTGCAATATGTGGTTGGCTGTATGTACCTGTATTAATTTGGGTCTTCACATTTAAACATGAAAATTACTATACAATGTTTTTCTATATGCCACTATTCATTTTTTTATTAATCCCATGGTTAATTACCACAATAGCTCTTATAATCTTTTTATATGAAAGTTTAACTACTAAACGCCTGACTAATAATTTTTGTGTGAAAAATAAATACTTCAGGTATTTCAAAAACACAGGAGTTATGATAACCCTGCTGTTTTATCTTTACATGATTTTTTATTGTGCTATTTTGACTCTTCCTACGCAATCTATGGGCAAATGATTTTGTTTCCGAGTGAATATGGTTTTATTATACGCAATTCTTAAAACCACATAAGAATTGTAACAAATTTTTTACATTTACCCTCTACCCGCCTCCGGCAAGCTGGTTCAGCTGCAACAGCGCACTTATCGTCTGGTCGTAGTCAAACTTGTCGTCAGTTGACTGGCATAAAAACGTGTTAATATCTCCCATCATTGCAATCGCCTTGTCACAAGCAGGGTCAGAGCCCTTCACATAAGCCCCGATGTTAATCAAATCCTCATTCTTCTTATGAACAGCAAGCAGGTTTCGCAAAACTCCCGCTGCGTTGCGGTGCTCTTTGGATGTCACATCACCCATAACACGGCTGAGCGATTGAAGCACATCCACAGCAGGATAGTGGTTCTTGTGCGCCAAATCACGTGAAAGCACAATGTGACCATCTAAGATACTTCTTGCCGTGTCGGAAATCGGCTCGTTGAAGTCATCGCCCTCAACAAGTACCGTGTAAAGCCCCGTAATCGTCCCGTTTTCGTTTGTTCCGGCTCTTTCCATCAGCTTTGGCATAAGCGCAAACACAGAAGGCGTATACCCTCTGGTTGCAGGAGGCTCGCCAATCGCAAGCCCGACTTCTCTTTGTGCCATCGCAATACGGGTAACACTGTCCAGCATGAACAGAACATCCATTCCCTTGTCTCTAAAATACTCGGCAATTGAAGTCGCAACAAACGCAGCCTTAATCTTAACCAGAGAAGGCTGTTCAGAAGTCGCTGCGATTACGATTGAGCGCTTCATGCCTTCAGGCCCCAAGATTTCTTCAATAAATTCCTTAACCTCACGTCCGCGTTCGCCAATCAGCGCAATAACGTTCAAATCCGCGGTCGTGTTTTTTGCCATCATACCGATTGTCGTACTCTTACCAACACCAGAGCCCGCGAAAATCCCCATTCTCTGGCCTTTTCCCACGGTCATAAACCCGTCGATTGACCTTATGCCAAGTGAAAGCGGCTCCGAGATTCGTTTACGCTTAAGCGGGTTAATCGCGTCAGCCTTTGTTGAGCGGTATTCTGAAAATCTGATATCTCCAAGAGTGTCAATCGGGTTTCCGAGCCCGTCAAGCACGCGCCCGATAAGCTGGGTGCCAACCCCGATTCTCATTGCCCCGCCTGTATTCACAACAAGTGCGCCCGGGCGAATTCCATCAGGAGAAGCCAATGGCATTAAAAGGATTTTGTCGCTCTTAAACCCCACGACCTCCGCCATTGTCGGAGTGTCGTTATAGTCGTTGTAGATGTAGCACAAATCTCCGATTGAAGATTTCGGGCCGTCTGATTCAATCGTAAGCCCGATAATCTCGGTGATTTTTCCGATTTCCTTAATAGTCTGTGTGCTATTAATTATGTCTAAATACTTATTCTTGTCCCAGCTCATCGTCTACGCCCGTTAACATTTTTTCGGCAATCTCTGCAATCTGTCTTGAAATCCTTGAATCAAGCCGCGTTTTGAGTGTCTCAACAATAACTCCGTCAGGTGAAAGCGAGTTGTCTTCAAGAATTTTAAGCGTCTCAAGTTTCGGAAATTCCTGCCTTAATTCCGGAGCAAGGTTGTTGATGTTCTCAACCAGCTTAGGATTCACAATAATTGTAATGTTTTCCTTGTCATGGAGCTCCCGTATCGCATCAACCGTAATCCTGTGCAGAACTTCGTCGTCAAAAGACAGGTGGCAAACCTTGGCTGCAATTGTAGAAACCAGGTCAACAATATCGCGCGAAGCTGATTCAATTATGTTATTCTTAATTTCAAACGAGCTGGAAGAGAGTGTATCCAGAGACTTAAGTCCTTCTACAGCGTCATTTTGGAATTTATAGAGCCCGTCTTGTTCGCCTTTTGCAAACCCTTCCTGATAAGCCTGATTCTTGATTGTTTCGTATTCCTGCTCGCCTCGTTTACGCGCCTCTTCAATGATTCTGGAAGCTTCTGTATTAGCTGTTTCAACAACGATTCTGGACTTGTTTTCCGCAGCAGAGATTATCTGGCGCGCTTTTTCATCAGTCTCCTGAATGATTTGCTGGATTTTGGCCTGCTGTCTGGTCACGCCTGACTGTTCAATGGGGAGCACAAAGTTGTCTCCCATCTGGATATTCTGGCCTATTATTCTGTTGCTACTCAATTAATTCGTCCTCAACACTTGCACGTGTAATAGTGATTTCGCCTGTTGCTTCAAGAGTTCTGATAGCGTTAACAATAGCAGTCTGTGCTTCCTGAACCTCTTTGGCTCTGACAGGTCCGAGGTATTCCATATCGTCGGTAAGCATCTGGCGTGCTCTTTCTGACATGTTCTTGAAGATTTTTTCTTTGATTTCTTCTTTTGTACCCTTGAGCGCAAGCGCAAGCTGCTTGGTATCGATTTCGCGGAGAAGTCTCTGGATGGATCTGTCGTCGAGGATAATAATGTCTTCGAATACGAACATGAGGTCGCGGACTTCCTGAGCCATTTTCTGGTTCTCGATGTCGAGCCATTCCATGATGTTCTTTTCTGTACCTCTGTCGCAGCAGTTCAGGATGTTTGCAAGAGATTCCACACCACCCGCATTTGAAAAATCGTTAACAAGCAATGCAGAGAATTTACGCTGCACGATGTCTTCAATCGTCGAAAGAATTTCCGGGTTAGTCGGTGTCATATCCGCGATTCGCATTGATACGACCGCCTGAACATCAGGAGGAAGAAACGCAAGAACCTGCGCTGCAAGCTCCGGTCTCAAATACGCGAGAATCAACGCAAGAAGCTGCGGGTTTTCAGAAGAAAACGTATTTGCAAGCTGGGATGGGTCAGCTTCGTTAAGGAAGAAGAACGGGTTGGTGTTAACCATTGAGTTAACCCGTTCAAGAAGTTTTGCAGCTTCTGCTTCACCATAAGTCTGGATAAGGAGCTGTTTTGCATACCCGACACCGCCTTGTGCAAGGTAGTTTTTAGCCTGAAACACTGTTTTAAACTCGTTCAAGACATCGTTCAAATCCTCGTCGGACACCTTGCCAAGATTCGCAATATCAAGCGTGATTTGCTCCAAAAGCTCGTCGTCTTTGATGTTTTTCAGGATTTCAGAAGCCGTACCAGGCCCGAGAGCAATCAAGAGCGCCGCGACCTTCTGGCTCGGACGCACTATCGTCTTTTTTGCTTCTTCCTTGGCTTTTTTTATATCTTCTATGCCCATTTGGTTTTATTTTTCCTATTAGTAGTTTTACCATTGAGGGAGACCCGTAGTCTTGCTTCTCACCTGTAGTGCCTCGATTGTCTCCCGACCAATCTTCTACGTGCGTAGCACTTAGTCGCGGATAAATGAAGTTAACAGTTTGGCAGCTTCTTCAGGCGCTGCCATGATTGTTTCGTTCAACTCATTTATGCTCTGTTCTTTTTGAGACTTTATCTCTCTTTTGCTAAACTCAAGCTTCGGAGCTTCCTCTTCTACATCAATTTCTTCCGGCTGACGCTCCATCAACTCTTCTGCATGCATCTTAGGCTTTGCAGAAGGAAGCTTTGCAACGAATGTCTTGAGAATATAGAGCGCAAAGCAACCGAGAATCAGCACAATCGCAAGCGGGATTACAGAAGATGTAATAAAGTAGATTGTCTGCTCGCGCTGGTACTGCTTGTTAAACTCTTCCTGAGCCAGCTTGTCAATCGTAGCGCCCTCAAACTGCAACCCGGAAACAGAGATTACGTCGCCCCTTGAATAATCAACCCCGGAAGCTGAAAGAACAAGGTTCTTCAACTCGTCTTTTTCAGCCTCGGTCAAAATCTTGTTAACCGCAACCGCGATAGAAAGCCTCTTCACCGTACCAGGTGCATAAACCACCTGCTTAACTTCCTTTGTCACGTTATAATTCACTGATGTTTTTTGTTTTGAGTAATTCAGATTCCTCTGGTTTACGTTGTTCGGGTTAGGAACATTATTCGGATTTTCGTAGGTCTCAACTTCTGTCTGGGAGCTTGTCACAACGCCCTGGTCTTTGCCTTCAAGCGGAATATAGCTTTCAATAGTTGCTTTTGCAGAATTGAAATCTATATCAGCATTAACCTGCACAGACACATTTCCCTTGCCCACAATCTTTTCAAGGACATCTGCGACTTTTTTGGCTGTTTCTTTTTCAAGATTACCCTTGAAGCTCTCCATGTCAGTAGAGTTTTTGGAGGTCTCGTCCGAAAGGCTGTTTCCGTTCTGGTCGGTGATGAACACCTGTTCAGGAGTCATTCTCGGAACAGCGTAAGCAACGAGGTTTTTAATAGCCTTGACCTGCGAGCTTTTTATTTTGTATCCCGGGTCTAGGACAAGGACTACAGAGGCTGTAGGTTTTGCGTCGTTGTCATCGAAGATAGAGCGTTCCGGTTCTGCAAGCTGAACTCTTGCGTATTTCACGCCCTGAATTTTTTCGATTGAGCGGGTAAGTTCGCCCTGAAAGATTCTTTGTCTTGTCAGTTTGTTTTTGAAATCAGTTGAGCCGAGCTGCATGTCGTCGAGAAGCTCAAAACCTGTGTCTCCGTTTTTAATCAGGTCGTTTTCTGCAACAAAAACCCGCATGTCGTCTCTTAGTTTTGAAGGTACGAGAATTGTTTTGTGGTCTTCTGATACTTTGTATCTGTACCCGTTTTTCTTCATGCCTTCAACAATGCTTATTGCGTTGACTTCGTTCAAGTCAGAATATAAAACAACCCAGTCCGGCTCCATTGCTTTGGAAAGGAAAAACGAAGCAGCTGCAATCGTCACAACGATTAATGCGAGCATACCAAGCTTCTGGTTCCCGTCTAAGCCGTTCCAGAGTTTCTTCACGTCATTAGCTAACAGTGCAAAATAATTATTTTCCATGTACTCCCCGCGCACAATTACTCAATATATATAATATCCTAACAGAAAAATCTTTTCAAATTGTAAACATTTATAACGCAGGAGCTCAAATTGGGCGCGTTCCCTCCCTGGATGGGGAGGGTTAGGGTGGGGTACAGCCTTCTGTGCAAGGATTTCAGGGACTTGGGGTTGCCCCCTCACCCCAGCCCTCTCCCTAAGGAGAGGGGGTTAGTGCTAAAGTCGCTCTAAATATCTTGCGCTGCCGTTGCCTTGTAAAAACTTATGCAGTCAATCATGCAGTCAAACTTGCTTGAATACACCATCTTGTTTACGCTTAGCAAATTCTCCTGCATCTGATTCAAATCAAGCTTTGCAATCACGCCCTGCGCGTATTTCTGCTCTGAAAGCGCAAAATCCTTCTGCTCAAGCTCCTGAATCTTTTGCTGCTTGGAAAGCTTTTCCCTGTCCATGCTCACAGAAACAAGAGAGTCGTTAACCTCCTGCATTGAAGTCAGGTTAACCTTCTCATAATTCTTCAAACTCTTTTCGTAAGCAATCTTTTTGGATTTCAGATTAGCCTTGAGCTTCCCGCCCATAAACAAAGGCTGCATAATTGACCCGCCCAAAGCCCAGAGCATGTTGGATGTCGTAAACAAACTCTCTACGTGTTTTGTGTTGAAAAACACTCCGCCTCCGAGATTCAGCGAAGGGCACATCTCTTTTCTCGCAACCCTTACATCGATTCCGGCTTTTTCCAGCATTTTTTCTGCCTTCAAATAATCCGGACGCTTCATGATAATATCAGAATCAATGCTTTCAGGAATCACACCCGTAAACGCCAGAGTTCTGTAATCGCTTCTTGCGTATTCCTCAATATTGTTCGGGCTGTCACCGGTCAAAACCGCAAGCTGGTGAAGACACTTTGTCCTGTCTTTTTTCAAATCCGTAAGGTCAGCAACCCCTGAAATATAAGCCTGATTAGCTTTCACAAGGTCGGAAGTCGAAACAATACCCTCTGCGTTGCTTACTGACATTATTTCAAAAATCTCTTTTCTTAAAGCAACGATTTCTTCCTGCAAATCAATCATCGCGTCAAGTTTCACAATATTAATATAAGCGCTCCCCACAGCCGAAGCAATAGAAATGTAAGCAGCCTGCTCATCCAGAATAGAAGCCTCGTAAAGCTTTCTCACAGCGGTTGTTTTGTTGTGGTTCTTCCCGAATAAGTCCAGTTCGTAGTTCGCTATAATCGGAAGTCCCAGCCCGAAAGACGAAGGCCCGACAATCTTGCTAACCCCCGGCATCAACCCCGCCTGTATGCTTGGAAGCTCTCCTGCTCTTTGCATAACAACATTCTGGTAGTACTCGTCAATCGTGAGAGTCGCCATCTTCAAGTCTTTGTTGTTCTCAACAGCCTTAACAATATACCCACTCAAGTGTTCGTCATTGAACTGTTTCCACCAGCCAAGGTTAACGTACTCGTATTTATTCTTAACCGGTCTTACTTTTTTTGGTTTCTTATTCTTATCAACTGTCTGTTCCGCGCCAGCGTTCAAAACAGTCTTCTCTGCTGCGCAGACAGCGCTCACATTACTTCCGCAAATCGATATCAACAAGGCCAGTGCCAACATTTTTTTCATAATCTTTTCTCCAGGTACTTGATTTTTTCTAAGAGTAATGATAGCATAGATGTGTTGCATTTGCAACATGTGGTAAAATAAACATACTTCAAATAGAGGATTTACAAATTGGAAGAACTGGATAGAGAAGAACATTACACGGACACTATTTTTTATCAGATTGAGCTTACGGCAAAGTACTGCAAGCTTTTGGGAGCGCAGGTGTTTGACAAGTTCAACGCAGGAATCTCATGTGAAGAGTTTTCGGTTCTGGATGTTCTACAGTGCAATCCGGAGCTTTGTCAGCGTGATTTAGCCAAGATTATTTTAAAGGACAGGGCGAACACGGGGAAGCTTTTGGACTCGCTTGAGAAGAAGGGGTTCATAACAAGGAAGCTTTCAATCAAGAACAACAGGCCGGTAAAGATTGTCAAAATCACGCAGGCAGGGATTCAAAAATCTATCGAGGCAACAGAGAGAATCAGGCCGCATTTTGTACACATAAAAGAAAAAATCAACAACAGTGACATTGCAAGGGTTGGCGATTTGTTAAAAGAGTTAAGAAGTATTTTAGACAAGTCATTAGAGATACAAATATAAAAAAGGATAAACCAATGAGTGAAGAAAATAGAATAGAGGAAGAAAGCACAAAGAAGATGCCTGTTAGAAAGAGGTACATTTTCACATTCTTAGGAATAATAGCGGCGCTTGTTGGCGGGTATTTTATTTACGACACGCTCGGCTACCAGTCAACGGACGACGCTTATGTAGAGACAACAACTGTTTCTGTTTCACCGAAGGTATCGGGTCAGATAGTGAAGGTTCTGGTTGAGGACAACCAGCCGGTCAAAGCCGGTCAGGTGGTTGCGGTCATAGACAAGGTTGATTACGAGGTAAGGCTTGAGCAGGCAAAAGCTGCTTATGAAAAGGCTTTACTGAACCAGCAGAACGCGCATGCGAACTTGAACGCGGCAAATTCAGAAATCGAGCTTGCAAAAAAAGATGTTGAGAGATACGAGAACTTATACGCAGCCGGTGCTGTATCCAAGCAGACTTTGGACAAGGCAAGAACAAATCTTGAGAGCATTCAGGCAAAGCAGGTAACTGCAGAGCAGGCAATTTTATCAAAGGACACTTCAAAGAGTGTGAAGGTTGCTGACGCTGATTTGAACGTATTAAAGGCGCAGAAGCGTGCGGCTGAGCTTGCGCTTGAATACACTGACATCAAGGCTCCGATTGACGGCACTGTATCCAACAAGAAGGTTGAAGTCGGGATGATGGTTCAGCCGGGAAGTCCGCTTTTCGTGGTTGTACCGCACGACGTTTGGGTAGTTGCGAACTTCAAGGAAACGCAGCTTGAGAAAATGAAGAAGGGCATGGATGTTGACATCAAAATCGACACGTATCCTCACAAGGTTTTCAGGGGCAAGGTTGACAGCATCCAGAGGAGTTCCGGTGCAAAAGCGAGTCTGTTCCCGCCTGAAAACGCGGTCGGGTCTTTTGTAAAAATCGTGCAGAGAATCCCTGTGAAAATCGTGTTCACGGAAGAAATCGACCCGCAGGAATACGCTGTAATCCCGGGCATGTCAGTTGTGCCTAAGGTTAAAATCAGGGGGTTTAACCCGAACAAGAATTAAACTTATTCATCATACAAACTACAATTTCAGTATTACGACTCTGTGACGGCAAGGCTATTCTTCATACTTACCGTCTTTTTTTGTGCTACGGTGCTACGCACGTAAACATATTGTCGGCAGACAATCGTGGTAATACTGGTTGGGATAGGGACTACAGGTCTGCCTCAATTGTGGAACGACTAGCTGGGAGGGCGCGGACCCCTCTCCGGGGGGAGAGGGAGCAGCCGTTCGCGAGACCGCGTCGAGCGTTACGGATGCGGGTGAGGGTTGAACCCCGAAAATTTATGTTATAATACTCTTATGATGGATATAGAAAAAGATTTAAAAATACTGATTATCGAGACATTAGAATTAGAAGAGATTACGCCTGACGATATCAAAAACGAGGAGCCGCTTTTTGGCGAAGGGCTCGGGCTGGACTCCATTGACGCGCTTGAGCTTGGCATGGCTTTGAAGCGGAAATACAACATTACATTGAGTACTGACAAGGAGCAGAACAAAAAA
The DNA here is from genome assembly GCA_949902595.1 of uncultured Candidatus Melainabacteria bacterium. GTDB lineage: Bacteria > Cyanobacteriota > Vampirovibrionia > Gastranaerophilales > Gastranaerophilaceae > CAG-196. Next base: position 121,302 of record CATLDC010000001.1, read on the forward strand.
TTCTTCTACTCAATCAAAACGCTTAGTGAGTTTGTGAGGTCTAAAATCAATGGGTAACAAATTTTCCAAAGAACAAATTTTTGAAGAAGTTAAAAAAATCCTCGTTGAAGAAATGGAAATCGACGAAGGCTCAATTACCTTAGAATCAAACCTCTTTGAGGATTTGGACTTAGACAGCATTGACGCTGTTGACATTGCTGTCCGGATGCAGAAATTCACGGACAAGAAGCTTCCGCCGGAAGAGTTCAAAAAAATCAGGACAATTAAAGACGTTGTGGACGCGGTTTATGCGCTTCTGGAGTAAAGCACTAAGAATAACAAAAGCTCTCATGCCGGTGGTTACCATGTTTCTGGTAATAGCTGCATTCCATTTTACTGACCTTGTTCTTTTCAAATACTATCCGGTTATTGTAAATTTTTTATTCTTTGTCGTGTTCTTTTCCTCAACTTTTCAGGAAAAAACAATTATACAAAAGTTCGCGCTCGCTGCAGAGCCTGACGCAAATTCAGCCACGCTTGATTACACACGGAAGCTCACTTATTACTGGTCTGTTTTTATGTTTGTAAACTTCCTTATCGCCCTCGCCACGGTGTTTATGAGCGAAAAAGTCTGGGCGGTTTATAACGGATTTGTTTCATATATTTTCGTTGGAGTATTTTTTGGTATAGAATATATTGTAAGACTCAATTTCAAGAGGAAGAATGGCTGACACAATAAAAAAATTTCTTGAATCAGAAACAAATATTATAACCTTCACAACAGGCGGAACAACCGCCATGCAGAAGACTGTCACCAAGTCTGCGAAAAATATGATTGACGAAAGCAATGATATTTTTGAAGCACTCAAGCTCCCAAAAGGTCTGGAATTTATCACAACAACCACGACCGAGCACCTTTTCGGGTACACATTCTACTGCGTGCTTCCGACCCTGCACGGGTACAAAAGGAAGCCGGAGCGCATAAATTATCCCGAGGATTTGAAAATCAAAAACGCGCTTCTTGTTACAACGCCTTCGTTTTTGGAATCAATGCGGAAATTTGACTGCACACCGGAAGTCTGCCCCAAAATCATAATTACCGCAGGCGCGAAGCTCGAGAAAAAGACTTTTGAATACGCGAAAAAGATTTCCAATCGCGTTATTGAAATCTACGGAAGCACAGAAACAGGGGTTATTGCCTACAGAGAGAACCCTGATGACGAAATGAAGCTATTCAAGGGGATTGAGATACTCTCGCTTGAGGATGACAGGGTAAAGATTTCGAGCAAATATTCGTCAAACGGGTTTGACATTCTTGACGACAAAATAGAGGTCAAGGGTGACAGGATAAAATTTCTGCAGCGCTCCGGAAGGACTCTCAAGATACAGGAAAAAAGGGTTAACGCAGAGGAAATTGAGTCAGAAATCAAGTCCCACAAGTTTGTGGATGAATGTTACACGCTCGAGCATGACGGAAAGCTTGCTGCGCTTGTTGTTATGAACAACAAGGGGATTAATTTTGTTGTAGAAAACAGCACGCTCGATTTGATTAAGGATTTAAAAAACAGGCTGAATAAAAAGTTCGAAATCGTGCCACAGCGCTGGAGGTTTACGGACGAGATTCCGAGAAAAGAGAACGGAAAAATTGACAGGAAGAAGATTGAAGAGGTATTCAACCTCAACCTTTCCTTCCCGCTAATGATTTCAAGGGAGTACGACATGCTCTACGCGCAGTTTGAGATGCGGTTTTTGAAGACAAGCAACTTTTTTCAGGGTCATTTTGAAGGGTTTCCTGTGCTTCCGGGTGTGGTTCAGCTCTATTTTGCGAGCTATTTCATAAAAGACGCATTCGGAATCGACTGCCACTGCGGCCAGCTTAGGAAAATCAAGTTCACAAACATTATCCGCCCTGACGGGATTGTGTACTTGAGGCTCGAGAAGGTCAAAAACGGGGTTTCTTACACCTTCTACGGGGATGATGCGACTTATTCAAGCGGGCTTTTACCGCTTACAAACTACTTGTAGGTGACGGGTATGAGAAAAACGCTTTTGCTAACGCTTATTCTTGCTTTTGCAACCACTGTTTTTGCAAACACACCTCTTGCTCAAATCATTAACGAGCTTCCTGAATTGAAGAGCACGGAGTGCAAATTCAGGCAGGAGAAGTTTTTGCCCTCATCAAATATTACGCTAAAATCCTCGGGTGATTTTAGGTTCGAAAAAGACAAGGGTGTGACTTTTTACACAACCTATCCCATAAAGAGCACTGCTTCATACACTTCAAAAGAGTACAGGCACATAAACAGCGTGATTACAGCGATTTCAAACAAGTCTTATTCAAGGCTTGAAAAAGATTTCACTTTCTTTTTTGAAAAAAGCGGAAGTGTCTGGGATTTGAAGCTTGTGCCTAAAAATGATTCTGCGGTATCAAATTATCTGAAATCAATTGAGATTCAGGGTCAGGACGAGATTAAAAAGATTGTAATACTTGCGTCGGATTCGACAAGGACAGCAATCCATTTTTACAAGTAAACGCTGCTGACCCTTCTCCCCTGCGTGGGAGAAGGTGCCAGGAGGGTGGATGAGGGGGACAATGAAAAAACTAACATTCCTAATACTTTCAATCCTGTTTTTTATCTTCTGCCTCATTCAACCTAAACCAGTTGAGACAGAGCTTTTGCAGGCGTTTATCTCGCCCACAAACGAGGCCGAAAAACATCTTGTTGCGCTCGCCTCCCTCTCCTCAAAAAAACTAAATATAGTCCTTGAAGCAGACGACCTTGACACATTGGACGATTTGAAATCAGAGTTCTCTACTTTTTCACAGGACACAAAGTTCAGCGAAGTGGTTGAGGTCTACAAAAACTATCCCGCAAACTTTTTGAGCAAAGAAAAGAGAACCCTAATCAGCCAGAAGAACTACAAGGAGCTTGAAAAACAGGGGCTGGAGACTCTTTACAACCCGCTCGGCGTATACGTTTCACCGCCTGATAAAGACCCGTATTTTTTAGCGACCGATTTCGCGTTTTCTAACCAGAAGTTTCTGGAAGAAGAGACAAAAGAATTTAACGGAAAATATCATGCGCTAATACATGCTGAATCAAAAGACATCCAAAAGATTCTGGACAAAAAAGAGTGGGTAAAAGAGGGGAATGTTTACCTTACAGGTGCTCCTGTGCACTCGTTTTTCACGGCTTCCAAATCGGTGTTTGAAATCAACCTGATTTGCCTCATCTCGACATTAGGCTTAGTGCTTTTGGCCAAGTATTATTTCAAATCAATAAGAATCTTAATCCCTGTTGCCTCCGGAATCCTGTTCGGGCTGATTCTGGGTTACTGCGTTTCTTCGCTCGTTTTTGAGAAGCTGCACATTCTGACTTTTGTGTTCTCAACCTCGCTTATCGGAATAAGTTTGGACTACTCGCTGCATTATTTTCTTACAGGAAAAGAAGCAGGATTCAAAAAGAGCCTCACAACCTCGATGCTCACAACGGTTATCGCGTTTTCAGTACTCGGGTTTTCTAATATTGAAGTCTTAAGACAAATCGCGGTATTTACATCATTCGGGCTTATCGGGGTTTATCTTTTTGTGCTTGTAATGCTTGACGGGCTTGAGTTTAGCGGTCGAAGTTTCAGAAAAATATCAGTCAGGTGGTTTAAGCCAGTTGCCTTATTGCTGATATTTGTTGTGATAATTACAGGCGCGCTCAAGCTCCGGTTCAACGACAGTGTGACAAACCTTTACACACCGCCTGCGAATTTAATGCAGGCAGAAAACCTTTACAAAGAAGTATTCAACCCCAAAAATCCGGAATTTTTGATAACAACAGGAAAAAATCTGGATGAGATACTTGAAAAGCAGGAAAATCTTAAGAGTGATTCTGTTCTAGGGTTGAGCAATTTAGTGAGTTCAAAATCTTTGCAGGCAAAGAACAGGAAGCTTGTGGAAAGACTTTACAGTGAGGATTTAGAAGGGTATGCGAAGTTTTTGAGCAAGGAAAACATTTCTGGGTTAAAAAAAGGTATACAAGAAGACAGAGTTTATGATGTGGAGAATTTTCCTCTGAAATCGGAGTTCATGCTTGATGAAAACACGGCTTTTTCTTTTGTTTATGAATCCGGAGTGGACGGAGCAATCAATGTGCAGGAGAGCATTTCGGGTGTGTTAAAAAAGCTGAGGAAAGAGTGTTTTACTCTTATTCCTGCTGCGTTTTTTGTGCTGTTTTTGTTTTTGAGTTTTGTATACGGCTGGAAAAAAGCCTTAAAAATTACGGCTTCACCGCTTTTTGGAGCAGGGTTTGCAATCGGGGTTTTATCTCTTGCAGGGGTTGAGATAAATCTGTTTCATATACTTGCGCTGTTTTTGATAATCGGGTTCAGCCTTGATTATTCGATATTCAGGGCAAGCAGCAGCGAAAAATCAAAAGACGCTGTTTTTATCTCGGCTGTTTCGACTTCGTTCTCGTTTTTGCTGCTTTCGTTTACAAGTTTTAAGTTAATAAGTTCGCTTGGAATCACGCTGTTTATCGGGATTGTGGCAGCGTATGTAATGAGTCTGATTGTGTTGCCCCCTCACCCCAACCTCGCCCCTTCGGGGTCTCTCCCTGAGGAGAGGGGACGCGCGTAGCCTGGCTGCTCCACTTTTGTGGTAAAATCAAGTAATGGAAGTTGCAAGAAAACGAAGCCACAAAAAAGAATTAATTAGCGCGCTCACCGAAGCGCAGAAGCTTGCGTTTGCGCCGCTCACGTTTCAGGCGGTTGCTGCAATGCTGGAATTGGGGATACTAAAAGAAATCGACAAAACCCCTTCTTCTGCAGAGGATTTGATAAAATGCCTCAACCGGGATGAGTACACAATCTCCACCCTGCTTGAAATTGCAGAAGCAGCAGGAGTTGTTGAAAACAATTCAGGTGTTTTCGCAATAACCCATCTTGGCCGCACGTTTTTGTACGACGAGATGACGAGGGTGAATTTCAATTTTGTGAAGGATGTGTGTTACAAAGGTGCTGACGAGCTTTGCGCGTCGTTTGTAAACTCAAGACCAGAGGGTTTAAAAAAGATGTATCCGGACTCCAAAACGATTTACCCGAAAATTTCCGAACTGCCGGATGAGATGAGAAAAAGCTGGTACGAGTTTGACCATTATTATTCAGACAACTGTTTTGAGATAATCTACAGGATTCTGGAGCGCGAGGAAAAGATTTTTGATATCGGAGCGAACACCGGAAAGTTTGAGAAAGTTTGTCTCAAGCACAATCCTCACTGTGACATCACGATGATTGATCTGGATGAAAACATTAAATTTATAAAAAACGATACAGAGCTTCGTGGTGCAAAGTTTCATAAAGCTGATATTTTGAGCGAAGAAGAGAACCTGCCTGAAATCTCCGGCGCGGTGCTTATGAGCCAGTTTTTGGACTGTTTTTCAAAAGAGCAGATTGAGTTTATACTAAAAAAAGTTGTAAGAGCTTCCATTAAGGGCACAAAAGTTTTCATACTTGAGCCGTTTACTGACAAGCAGAAGTTTGCTGCTGCAAAGTATGCTCTAATCCACACGTCGTTGTACTTTACCTGCATGGCAAACGGGTGCAGCAAGATGTACACCGAAAAAGAGATGCGGGATTTGGTAGAAAAATCCGGGCTCAAAATAGTGAATGTTTACGACGGAGTCGGGGCTCATGATTACACGCTTCTGGAGTGCGTAAAAAATGACTAAAAAGTGGTTTGAGCTAAAGGAGCAGGGTGCCGGAGCCGGGCGGCTTATGCTTAGTTACAGGATTTACGAAATGTTTGGAGAGGCTCCTGTTCGGATAATCGCGTTTTTTGTTGTACTAGTTGTGTTTTTGAAAGCAAAAGACCAGCGGGAATCAGTGGTAAAGTTTTTCAGGACAATAAAAAAACCGGCTTATATTAGTGCATTCAGGCTGTTTTTGAATTACGGAAACTCGCTTGTAGACAAGTTCATCTCGTTTTCCGGCAATTTTGATACAGAAAAATTTGTTTTTGAATGTGAGAGTCAGAAGAAGGACATCAAGGCTCACATTGAGGATTCGCGTGGAATATTTTTTCTCACGACCCATGTCGGGAATGTAGAGATTTTGCGGAGTCTGTTTCAGTCAAAGACTTTTCCTTCGCCAAAGCGGGTGAATGTATTTTTGCAATCAAGTGCGTGCGAGACGTTCAACAGTTTTTTAAAGAAGCTTGAGACAAAGCTGAATCTGGAAGTTTTTCCGGTGGAGGAAATCAGCGCAGACACGTCGATTATGATATCAGAGCGGTTAAAAGCCGGCGAGTTTGTGTTCATGGCAGGTGACAGGGTTTCGGCGCAGAATTACAACAAGGTTTATGAAAAAGAGTTTTTAGGAAAAACAATAGAGCTTCCGCTCGGCGCGGTGAAATTTGCGCAGATGATGGGTTCGGAGATTTATTTTATTGTTTGTGCAAAAGAGAGCAAAAATTACAAAATCCACACAAGAAAGTTTTCGACGGATTCGAGCGCAAAAGCCGATATTTTAAAGGATTTACAAGACGGGTACGTGAAGTTTTTGGAAGAGTTTGTGATGAGGTATCCGTATCAGTTTTATAATTTCGGGGGTTAGGTTTACCCCTTCCCTTTACCCCTTCCCTTTACCCCTTCCCTTTACCCCTTCACCGCGCCGTCGTTTTCTCCAGAGATAAAATATCTTTGCATTGCAAGGAAAAATATTATAATCGGAATAGTCGAGATTATTGAGCCTGCTGCAATGAACCTCCAGTTTGACGAGAACATGCCCTGCAAATTATTTATACCCACAGGAAGCGTGTACATTGAATCCTTTGTAAGCATAATACTCGGCCAGAGAAATTCACCCCACGAGCCGATAAACGTAAACACAGCAAGCACAGCGAGCGTTGGCTTTACCATTGGAAGCACAACGCGCGTAAACATCTGGAACACATTGCACCCGTCAACAATCGCGGCTTCCTCGACTTCTCTTGGCACTTTCAGAAACGCCTGGCGCATTAAAAATATCCCGAACGCGCTCACTGCAAACGGCATTACAAGCCCGATATAGCCCATGACGTTATTCACGCTGTCAATAAGGTGGAGTTTCAAAGTAATAATATAAACCGGAAGCATGATTGCCTGAAACGGTATCATGATTGTTGCAAGGATTGAAAAGAACACAATTTTTTTACCTTTAAAGCTCATTCTTGCAAGCGGGTAGGCTGCAAGCGAAGAGAGCACGAGATTAAGTAAAACCGTGAGTGCTGCAACGATTACGCTGTTCCAGAAATAGCCCATAAAATTAACCCTGTGCCACACATCAACATAGTTAGCCCACGTAAAATCAGCAGGGATAAGTTGCGGAGGATAAGCAAAAATATCCTCATTCAGCCCTTTAAGTGAGGTCGAAGTGAGCCAGATAAACGGAAATATTGACAGCAGCGATGTCAGAATCAGAATTGTGTGTATAAGCGCTTTTCCGGTAAGTTTTTTTAACATTTATTTCCTTTTTTGAGTGAGCTCATAACTATTTTTTATCAAATCCTTGAGTAAATCAAGCGGAGCCGCATCAGGGTCGACCTTTATCCAGTGGGTTTTGTTCATGTGCCATGCCGGAGTGATAAACGGGTAAGTATCACGGAGCACAGCGCTTTCAAGCGGTTTGCATTTGAGGTTGATGAAGAGTTTTCCATCAAGATGAAAGACAAGTGCGAACCATTTGCCGTTGGATTTGTGGCGGATAACTGCGTACTCATCGTAGGACTTGTCCTTGAAAGGATAAGTCTCGAGTGTGTCATGGAGCGCAAGGCAGTGTTTGATTAGTGTTTGTTTATTCATCTTTTTTGAAAATATTTTTTACCTTATACCTGATTGTCTTCTTTTCAGCCTCAATCGCCTGTGCTTCCTCAATCGCTTCTTCAATTGTCTCTGCTTCGCTTCCTTCCACAGGTTCAGGGAGCGAGTTTACATAATCAACAGCACTCTGGTACTCGGTTGCAGTTGCAAGCCACTTGAAAGACTTAATCAAAGTCAAAGGTTTTGCAGCGTCACCGCGCACCACAAGCTGGAATTTTGTTGCTGCATTGTCAACATAACTGTTTGCAAAACTCGGAAGAATGCTAATCTCCTCCTCCGGCACCATCTCGCAGAATATTGAAAACGCTTTTGCTGTAAACACATTCAAGCTTGCTGCGCTGTTAAGCAGGTTTGCAGGGTTTATTGCGCCGATTGGACCAAGAAGGTTTGAAACAAGAGAAGCCATTCTCGCCCTCACCTTCATGTCAGCGTAATTCCTTAGCAAATCAAAATCACCGAAAATATGCAGGCTCAAAATGTTGCCAAGAGAAGTCATCTCGTTGATGTGACAAATCCCGTCATCAAAGCTCAACTTTCCGCTAAGCTCTGAAAAATGAGTTGTGTCAATCGTTGTAAGCCCGCTTATTACCCCGCCGAGCGCTGTCTGGAAAAACTGTGACTCTCTAATGTTTTCTGCAATAATGAGGTTTTCCAGTTTCCCAAAAGGCCCGAACTGACCGTCGTTTACAGTAAAATCAACCGTGCCCTTAAGGCTTCTCATCTGCTCTTCGTAAGTCGCACCCCTGAGCGAGATGTCAGCGTTGAACTTCGCAACCCCGTCAAGCGTGTCTTTCATAGCTGCGCCGTCAAGCAAAGCCTGCGCAACATCGATTCCCTGACCGCGGACTTTGATGTTCAAAAGCGTGTTAATAAGGTTTACGGAAATGTTCCCGCCAACATTGCCTTTGAAAATATTCGACCTAAGATTCCTTAAGTTGAAAACATTCTTTGACATGGAAATCCTTGCAAAGGTGTTGGTAACATTAATGTTGCCTGAAACGATTCTTGTCATGTTTATAGAGCCGTTGTGGATGGTTACAGGAATATCCGCAGGCGCGTCGGAAGAAGCAGGAGCAGGCGCTGTGCTCGTCGGCACGTATTTCATGGCAAGTTCTGACACCTTCAAAAGTTTGTCTACGTTCAGGTACCTTGATGAAACATTCAGGTTCAGAATATTCAAAACCGGAGCCGGCAAAAGGCTTATTATACCGTTTGTCTGGATATCGGAGCCGTTAAGAATCAAATCCTGTACATCAAAATCAGCTTCATGGCCTTTGAACTGCAGGTTTGCGCTTCTAAGAGTCAGCAGCAGTTCAGGTATTGAAACATTGCTCAAATTAAACCCGCCGCGCAACCTCGGTGAAGCAATCTCGCCCAGCACAAACGCGCGGCCTTTGAGCGTAAACCCTGATTGTGGGAATACATGAATCTTACCTGACAAATCCTTAGGCATTGTAATTTTTATCAGGTTGATTCTATCGCCCGCAATTGTTCCGTCTAATCCAAAAATCTCGTTAAGGTTTACAACCTCGTTTCCGTCCTCGTCAACGCTTACAGAGCGGGTAAACAAGCCTGTTTTCTTAATCTTGATTCTGTTTTCCTTAAAATCAACCACTGACTGGAGCGAGGTGTTTTTGCCCTGTATCAGTTCAAAATCAACCGGAGTAATAAAGTTGTCTTTATCAGCAAGCGCTTGAACAAACAGGGTTTGTTTTTTGCCGTTCCCGTCCACCGTAAGTTTTACAGGAATTGCACCCGCAGAGTGGATAAACGGCTTAAGCTCGCGACCTATGAGTTTGATTAAATCATCTGTGTTAAGTGAGCCCTGCGCAGCAAAATTTATTGCCTCCAGTTTGGTATAATTCTCAACCGAGCCCGAATACTTGATTACAGACTTGTCGTTAAGGATTAGCGAGTTTTCTTTTATACTAATATTATTATCCCCGATTTCGAGGTTAAATTTTGGAGCCGAAATCGTTGATTTTGTTTTCGGAGCCGAAATCAGGAAGTTATTGTTTTCAATCCTTCCGAGCAGAGTCTTAGCGTCGCAGAAAAATTCCCCGCCAAGTTTTTCGTTTGAGAGTACAAAATTAGAAGCCCTGTCTGAAAGGTTAAAGTTATCAAGTCCGAATTTTGTTCCAGCAACAGCTTTTTTGAGTTCTCCTTTGAGGCTGAAATCGAGCGAAGCATTACCGGATTTGAAGTTATAGGCTTCTCTGATATTTTTCGGTGCAAACGCGTTAAACAGAACCGGAAGCGGAATCTTGTCAGCTTTCACGCTAATATCAGCCACAGATTTTTCATTAATCCTTCCGTCGATTGCAACCTTGGAGTTATTCACAAAAAGGCTCGAATCTTTGATATCAAGTATGCTGTTATCCAGAATCACGTTGATATTTGCTTTTGACAAAACTTTGCCGAGGTTTCTAACGCTCACCCCGCCGTTTTTAACCACGATTGAGCCGTTTGATTTGAGTTTTTTAAAGTTGGTCTTTATGTAGCAGTCAGCATGCACAAAACCTTCTGCCCTAATTCCCGCAAGTTCGTTTGTTATAGAAAGAGAGTCCAGAAACGCTTTTGACAAAATTACCAAATCATTGAACTGAATATCGCCGGTCTTTATCTGCATATCCATCTTAGGGTGTTTGCTGTAGTTAATTTTTCCAAGCAGTTGGATATTCTGGTCTTTTGCAGGGTAGATATTTGTGTCCAAATCAACATTAGAGCCAAAAGTTTTAGCCCTCAGGTAGCTTGAAGGAAGCTCCAAAGCGCCGACTTTCAGGCTTATATCTTCAACATTCAAGTGTCCGAAAGAAGTCAGGTTTCCGTTATGATTTCTCACCCTCAATTTTGTATCAAGGTTTGCTTTCAAATCGTAATTTCTGTACATCGTAACAGGGTTTACAAACGGGATATCGATTCTTTCAGCTGGGTCGTCTTCCGCGTCCAGTTTAGGCTGCGGTTTTGGAAGAAATGTATTAATATCAACATTTGCTGTAATATTTTTGTTCTCGTCGCTAAAAAGTTCAGCGTAAGTCTTGACCTTGGCAACTTTTCCGTTGAAATATCCGAGCGTAAGTTCTTCGCCGTGCAAATCAAGGTAGTGTTTTGATTTGAGGTCATTAACAAGAATCTTGTAGTTATTAAGTTTTACGCACGGAACCTTGATTCTTATCCATTCAGGATTGAAAGCGAATCCCGATGTTTCAGCTTCAACGCTCTGTTTTGCCTCTTCAAGTTTTTGTTCTTTTCCGGAATTAAGGATATCCTCAACGAGTTTAACAACCTTAAAGTCTTCGTTGTTTACAATCTCAAGGTTAACAAAAGGTTTATTGACTTCAAGGCAGGAAACCTTAACTGTAAGCAGGAATAGGCTCGGGAGTGAAACTCTTGTTTTAAAATTATCAGCAGAAAAAAGTATAGAATCATCAGGAAGTTTTACGCTGATGTTATCAGCCTTAATCCCTGCTCCGAGAAGCGGGGTTGTAATAATTTTTGCGTTCTCAAAATCCACATTAAGATTTGCCTGGTCTTTTGCAAGTTTTTGAACATCCGGTTTGAATTTGTTCAAATCAACAACATTTGGAAGGACAAAAAGAAACGCAGCGTAGGCCAGAACAATTGCGCCGAGCAGCGTGAATCCGAAATACATAAGAAATTTTTTCATACATCACCCCTAAATTTTTACGTTTTGATTTTAGCACAAATTTATGTAGAAAACTATGTAGAAAGAATGTAGAAAAGTCTTAAGTTTTGAACAGTTATGAACATGGAAATGTAGATTATTAATCATTGGACAATCTTCATGTAGAAAAATGTTCAAAACTTTCGGTTTATTAACACGTTTTCTACATCTTTTTCTACATGCCACAAGTCTTTATTAAAAGGGGTTTCACCCACTTTTGAACAAATAGTTCGAGCTTATTATTATGATGATTAATTATATATATTTATATTTAAATAATATAATAATAAATAGAAAAGAGAGGAAAAAATTTATGGAAAAAAAGTTTGTTGAGTTAAGGGAAAGTTTTTCAGAAAAGTTAGAAAAAATTTCAGTAGAATCTAACAGGGCATGTTGGGATTTTTACACAAACTCTAACGAGGAAAATATGCGCAGATACGAGGATACGCAAGAAGAGTACTCCAATCTTTTTAAGGACGAAGACATGTACAAAAGATTCCTCGAAATAGATAAAACAAAGCTCAACAATCACCTTCAAAAACAACTAAAAGATATCCTCAAATCTTTTGACGAGGAGCTTAACACAGGAGAAGAAATGCAAAAACTGCGTCAAAAAGAGAACGAAATCGCGCAGAAATACAATTCCTACATCCCAAAACTAGACGGCAAGGAAATAACAAAAACCGAAATAATAAAAATCCTCCAAACAGAATCCGACCCGCGTACTAGGCAGATGGCCTATAATGCAAAAATCAAGGGCGGAGATATTATTGCAGAAGATTTGAAAGAGTTCGTAAAAATGAGGAACGAATTTGCAAACAAAAAAGGATACCAGACTTATTTTGAATACAAGCTCAAAGAGGATTACGAAGTAGATTCAGATTTCCTCAAAAAATTAATCGACGAGGTTTATTCAAACTCAAACAATTCAATAAAACAAATTCAGGAAAATAAACAAAAAGAACTCAAAACTTTCTTCAAAATCGACAGTCTAAAACCATACCACTACGGACTTTTGCTTGACTCAAATCCTGAAAAAGAAATAAACGAAATCCTGAACCAAAACGATATTGTAGAAATCTCCAAAACCATGTACAAAAACATGGGCTACGATGTAGAAAACCTCATCTCAGAAAAGAAACTCACCCTTGACCTTTTTCCGAGAAAAGGTAAAAACACCCACGGGTTTTGTTTTGATATAGAAGCCGGAAAGGACGCAAGAATCCTTGCAAACCTCACAAACAACGTAACAAGCCTTGATACCCTTAACCACGAAATGGGTCACTGCGTGTACGATTTGGGTATCTCAATAGAACTTCCGTTTCTCGATAGGACAGCGTCTTCTCCTGCTGTTACAGAAGCAATCGCGATGATGATGGGCGATATAATCAAACGCGAAGACACGCTTAAGAATCTCGTATCAGAAGAACTTCTTGCTCGGTTCAAAAAATCACTCGTGGAAGACGAAGCAGGGTTCGTCTCAAAAAGTTTGCTAATCATAGACTTTGAACGCGAGTTCTACAAAAACCCGGATACTAACCCTTCAGAGCTCTGGCGGGATTTGAAAAAGAAATACCTTAACCGCAATGAGGAGTCTGATAACGAGTGGGCAACAATTCCGCACTATCTTTCACATCCGGCGTATTATCAGAACTATTTCCGCGCAAACCTGATGAAGATTCAGATTTATAACTACTTAAAATCAGTGCTCGGAAATATAACAGAGAACAAAAACTCAGCAAGATTCATGGACGAAAATATCTTCGCCTGCGGAGCCTCAATTGAGGAGTATGATTTGATAAAAAAACTAACCGGAAAAGACTTTTCAGCAGACGATTTTGTTGAATGGATGAAAACGAATAGCAAAAATTAAGGAGGTTATTATGGAATGGATAAATTTATTAATTGCAGGTATTTTTGAAATCAGCTGGGCAATTGGCATGAAATACACCCACGGGTTTACTTTGCCAATACCCTCAATCCTGACTGTAATCGGCATGGTTTTGAGTTTTTATTTTCTTGCGCTTGCTCTTAAGCAGCTCCCGCTTGGCACAGCTTACGCAGTCTGGACAGGAATCGGAACAATCGGAACCGTGATTCTTGGAATAATTCTGTTCAAGGAGCCTGTAAGTGTTATGAGAATTTTTTGTATTTTGCTAATTGTGAGCGGGATTACAGGATTGAAGTTGATATCGAATTAGTTAGTTTAATTTTTCAATGATTCTCAAATATTCTTTTTGTGCTTCATAAACCATTTCTGAAATAAAATTATAGAAACACTGAATATTGCTGTTTAATTGAGCTTCTTGAAGAGCGTGAATATAATCATTTCTAACAACAGGCGGTATTGTAATAATATTATATCCTGCCTGCAATAAGGCTAAATTCATTAACAATCTTGCAGTTCTGCCATTTCCGTCAATGAAAGGATGTATGCTTACCAGTCTTTCATGCAGCCATGCTGAGTATTCAACCGGATGCAGTGAATTTTTTTTATCAGAAATTTCAGAACAAAAATTCTTCATCAATTCCGGAATTTTATCGTACTTAGGTAAATCGTATTCGCTGCCTGTAATCAAAACATTACAATCACGATACTGACCTGCCTTATTCTCATTAATATTACAATACAATATTTGGTGTAATCTTAAGATGGTCTGTTCTGTAATATTTTGTTCTTTTTGAGTAACATCAAAAAGAAAATCATAGGCATTCGCCTGACCAATAACTTCCAGATGGTCTTTAACAGGCTTTCCACCTATTGTAATTCCATCTTCTATAATAATTTTTGTTTCACTCAAAGAAAGAGTGTTGCCTTCAAGTGCATTTGAAGTATAGGTAAAGCTTATTTTAAAATAAGCTTTAATCTGATTTAATATGTTTTCAGATAAAGGTCTATAACTATCTATTTTTAATTTTAATTCGTCGATATCTTGCAATCTGTTTTTATACATAATTTAGTCCTTTTAAATATTATACAACAAAAGCACTAAAAAAGAGCCATCAAGGCTCTTTTGATTAAATTTGGGCCCGGAGGGATTCGAACCCACGACCAAAGGATTATGAGTCCTCTGCGCTACCGCTGCGCCACAGGCCCGTGGCGTATAATACAAAATCTTTCGTCAGGCGCAGCGCTAGCGGGGAAACTCCGTTTCCTGCGCTACCTACCTCTCAAAAAATGCTCAACGGTTCGCATTTTTTTCGGCAGAGTGCCACAGGCCCGTGAAAAGTATAAAATATATTCAATTGTCATGGACTTATTAATCTTAACAATTAAATACCAAAAAATCAAGAGAGTCTATTTTAACAACCCTTTTTCAAGAAGCAGCGCGCAAAATTTGTCTTCTCCACAATTCATTTCTTTTTTTCTGTTGCAATTTTATTGCAATTGTTTTGTTAATTTAGTTGTAATAAAATGATAAAAAGTTTGTAAAGGGTGTAACAACATGAGCACAACTAAAAAACGATTTGTATTATTAATAGAGCCGGAAGTATTTGAAAAATTTAAGAAACTTGCAGAAGAGCAAAACCGCACTGCCGGTAATCTTGGCGCGACGCTTATTAAAGATTACGTAAAAAAACACTCCTAAAATATTTTTGTGCTACAATATAAGTATAGAAAACTTTTCCGTTAGTAGTCTGTTCCAAAGGGGTTCGGAGAAGTGGAAAAACAGGCTGATAGGCGGGCGGAATGAACCCCGCCAGAATGATATAAAAAGGGGGATTAATGGCACAAGGGTATGACGCTAGTAATATACGTGTATTAGAGGGTTTGGAAGCGGTTAGAATGCGTCCCGGTATGTATATCGGGTCAACTTCACAGCGAGGCTTGCACCACTGTATTTACGAAATCGTGGACAACTCAATCGACGAATCGCTCGCTGGCTACTGTACAGAAATCCACGTTACTATCAACAAGGATAACAGCGTTACTGTTGAAGACAACGGGCGTGGTATTCCGGTTGACATTAAACCCGAAACAGGCAAATCAGCACTCGAAATCGTCCACACAGTGCTTCACGCAGGCGGAAAGTTCGGCGACGGCGGTTACAAAGTGTCAGGCGGGCTTCACGGCGTTGGTGCGTCTGTTGTAAACGCGCTTTCTGAAAAAATGGTTGTCGAAGTTTCACGTGACGGCTACGTTTGGCGTCAGCAATACCTTAGAGGTGAGCCGGTTGCGCAGGTTGAAAAAACCGTTGCGACAACAAAAACCGGTACAAAATCAACTTTCTGGCTCGACCCTGAAATCTTTACAGAAACAACTGAAATCGACGTTGACATTGTTGCAACTCGTTTCAGAGAAATGGCGTTTCTTAACAAAGGCTTAAAAATCATCCTCCATGACAACAAGGGCGGAAAAGAAGAAACTTTCCACTACGAAGGCGGTATCGGAAGTTACGTTGCGTTTCTTAACCAGAACAGAACCGTTATGTTTGATGAGCCTATCTACATGGAAAAAATCGTTGGCACAATCAAGGTTGAGGTTGCAATGCAGTACACTGATTCATATAACGAATCAATTCTTTCGTTTGCAAACAACATCAACACCCACCAGGGCGGAACCCACTTAACAGGTTTCCGTAACGCGATTACACGTGTTTTGAACGATTACGCAAGAACAAACAAGATTCTTAAGGATTCTGAACAAAACCTTTCAGGCGACGACGTTCGTGAAGGTTTAACGGCAATCGTTTCAGTAAAAATCGAGAACCCTGAATTTGAAGGCCAGACAAAAGAAAAGCTCGGCAACTCCGAGGTTATGCCTGCTGTTCAGGATGTTGTAAGAGAAAAATTGCAGGAGTGGTTAGAGTTTAACCCTAAGCTTGCAAAGCTTATCATTGAAAAAACGCTTCAGGCACAAAGAGCGCGTGAGGCAGCGCGTAAAGCAAGGGAGCTTACAAGAAGAAAATCAGTGCTCGAAAACTCTACGCTTCCGGGCAAACTTGCCGACTGTTCAAACCGTGAGCCTGAAAAATGCGAAATCTACATTGTTGAGGGTGATTCAGCTGGCGGGTCTGCAAAGCAGGGCAGAAACAGAATGTTTCAGGCGATTTTGCCTCTTAGAGGTAAGATTTTGAACGTTGAAAAAGCGCGTTTGGACAAGATTTATGCTAACAACGAAATCCAGTCCATGGTGCAGGCGTTCGGTATCACGATTAGCAAGAACGAAGAAGAATTCAACCTTGACAAGTTGCGTTACCACAAAATCATCATCATGACCGATGCTGATGTTGACGGTGCGCACATCAGAACCTTGCTTCTGACTTTCTTCTTCAGGTATGCAAAACCGCTTATTGAAAACGGGTACGTATACATTGCGCAGCCGCCTTTGTTCAAGGTAACACAGGGCAAGACTGCGGAATACCTTTACGACGAGCATGCGCTTGACAAGATGTTGAAAGAGCGCGGGCTTAAGTCTTTGAGTCTTTCTGACAAAACAAAATCAAGGGTCAAATCAGGCGAAGAATTGATGACTTTGATTTCCAATATGGCGTCTTTTTACAAGGCTTACAACAACCCGATTTTGAACATCATTCCGTCAGTTGTTTTAAGAGGGCTTATCCGTTCTGATGTTAAGCCTGAGGATTTTGAGGATCAGGCTAAGATGAACGAGGTTATTTCTTACCTTGACCACTATCTCAAGGATCACGCTGAAAATTACAATGTTTCAGAGGCGAAGAATTACGCTGTTTCTCTCAAGTACAATCCGGAGAACGCGAAGTATTCTATCCAGCTTGATTTGTTTGAAAACGAGCATGAGTTCATCACTGCAAACATCATAAAGAGCAACGAGTTCAGGCGTTTGAAAAACTCTTATCCTCTTATCAGAGACTTTTTGATTGAGGAAGAAGAAAAGCTTATCCTTGAAACAGAAAACGGTGAGACAGAAATCACATCGTTTGAACAGCTTCAAAAGATTGTTGACGACAGAGGTCAAAAAGGACTTGCAATTCAGAGATTCAAAGGTCTTGGTGAAATGATGCCGCAGCAGCTTTGGGAAACAACAATGGACCCTGAAACAAGAACTCTCTTGAAGGTCAACATTGAAGATGCAATGATGTGCGACCAGTTGTTTGACATCCTGATGGGTGACAAAGTAGAGCCTCGCCGTGACTTCATCGAATCAAACGCTGTATATGCCACCAACATCGACACTTAGTGGGGTAAGTGTATTGGGTCGGCAGACAGAGGTAAATGTTACTGGTTTATATTGAAACTACAGGTCTGCCTCAATGGTGGGACTACAAGATTTGAATAGCTCCCTCGCCCCTTGTGGGAGAGGGTTGGGGTGAGGGTATTATGAATTACGATTTTAAACAAGCCGAAAAAAGCCTTAGTCAAGAATTTGAACGGGTTAACGAAATAAGAGACTATAACCAGAGAAAAGTCTTAAAAGCTTTCTTTGATAACCGTGTTGCTCCGGAACACTTTTACACAGTATCAGGCTACGGGCACGACGATTTGGGACGAGAAGTTCTGGATAAAGTTTTTGCCCAAGTATTTTGCGCAGAAAAAGCACTGGTAAGAATCCATTTTGCTTCCGGCACACATACTTTAGCCTGTGCATTATTCGGGAATCTAAGATACGGAGATAAACTTCTGTCTGTAGCGGGTGCGCCTTATGATACAATGCAAGAGGTCATCGGGACCGCCGGAGATGAGGAGACTAAACGCTCATCACTAATAGGAAACGGAGTTTTATACGACGAAGTACCGCTTACAAACAGCATGGAAGTTGATTATACAAAGCTTGAAGAGATGGTAGATTCTACTACAACCATGGTTTTGATTCAGCGCTCAAAGGGTTATTCAACCAGAAAATCACTTCAAATAGATGAAATTGAAAAGATTTGCAAAATTGTAAAATCCAAAAACCCAGACTGTGTCTGCTTTGTAGATAACTGCTACGGTGAATTTGTCGACTCAAAAGAACCATTGGAAGTTGGCGCAGACTTAATAGCAGGCTCATTAATAAAAAACCCGGGCGGAGGCATAGTTGAAGCCGGCGGCTACATTGCGGGTAAAGAACTTTATGTGGAACGTGCGGCAAACCGTCTTACAGCACCCGGTATAGGCTCTGAAGGCGGAGCAATGTTTAACCAGCACAGACTAATTTTTCAGGGGTTATTCATGGCACCATCAATTGTGTCAGAAGCGGTTAAAGGGGCAATTCTTGCTGCGAAAGTTTTTGAAGATATCGGGTTCAATTCAGCACCTAGATATGACGAAAAGCGCACTGATATTATTCAAAACATAATTTTTGGCTCTCCGGAGCCGTTAGAGGAATTCTGTCGCACAATTCAGTCTTTATCACCGATTAACGGCTATGTGACACCAATTCCGGAGTACATACCGGGATATGAGGACAAAGTAATCATGGCTGGCGGGACATTCGTAGAAGGTTCAACAATCGAGCTTTCAGCAGACGGTCCGATGCGAGCTCCTTATGTTGCGTATTTGCAGGGCGGATTGAATTATGCGCATGTGAAGATTTGTCTGGAAGAGATTGTGAAGAAGTTGTAGTTGGTTATTATTTTTTATTGTATAGCGGGTCAAGAAGGCCCGCTATATTTTTATAAAATTCTCATTTCTTCTATACGGAATAATAAAAAAGTTAAAAAATATGTATTCCTTTTAAAGGAATTAAGTAAAATTTTAAATTTTTAAGCAAAAAGCTTGACAAACTATAAAAGGGATTTATAATAAAAGTAACAAAACCAATGATAGGAGAAAACATGTCAACGCTTAAAAGAATGGATTATACTCCGCAAAATAGACCTATAGCTGGATTGCTGTCTGATATTGATGATGGTTATATTGATTTGGAGCCAAAGTATCAAAGGTGTTTTGTTTGGAACGAAGCTATGCAAAAAGAATTAATCTATAGTGTCATGTTTAAGAATCCGATTGGCACGCTAACCTTGTGGGAAAAGAGTCAGGAAGACAAAAAGATTACTGACGGGTTGCAAAGATTGACAACGCTTCGGCGTTTTTTCAAGAACGAGCTTTATGTTGACGGAAAAATAGCAAAGGCAATAATAGAGTTAAGCTTACCAATTATAGACAAGGCTGTTGAATCCAATGAAAATCCTGTGGAGACAAAAAAAGCAAAAAGATTAAAACGCATGTTTATCCAAAAAAATCCGAGGTTATATTATTCAGACTTTACAGAAAGAATGATGCAGTATTTCAAGGATTTTGAAATTCCGGTTATGAACATAAGGTACGCAACAGAAAAGGACATTCGTGATTATTTCAGGCGGATTCAGATTCAGGAAAAGCTCAAGGCTGGAGAGATTATAAATTCAATAGACAGCAATGTTTTGCAAAAAATAATGCTGCAGATTAATGATTTAAACGCTTTGAAATCCAAGCTCGGGTTTGCGCAGGACAAAAGGCATGAGTTTGAAAAAGTTTATTACAGTTTAATCGGAATACTTGAGGGCAAGTTTACGCTTGGTGTACTTGATAAGAAAATTATCAGGTATGTTGAAGACCTTGATGAGCGAGCTGAAGAGTTTTACAGCAATGTTGAGTTGCAGGATAAGATAAACAAATTAAACACTAATTTTAACGCTATTACAGAGCTTGACATAAGTATTGAGCTCGGGCGAAGTGATTTGAAGTTTTTAATATTTCAGTGTGCGAATGATTTTTACGGATTAAAGCAGGAGTATGGTTTACAAAGTATTGTGCAGGCATTTGGAGCTGTTTGCAACAGGTTTAAGGCTTTTTATTCGTACAAGACTCTGGAGGAGGCAATAAAGGATTATTTTACGCCTAAAATGCTGGCTGACAAATCTTTGATGGAAGATTACAAAACCGTTTCAATCTTGAGAAAAAGCAGCCACAAATTGCATTCTGTAGAGGAAAGAATGCAAATCTTGCGCGACCTGATTGAATATGAAATTAAAAATAAGGTGGCATAATGGATTTGACCTGGATTCTTAATTTGTTCAAATATTTTAAAAGTTGTATTAGCAGCAAGAGAAAAAAGAGTGCTACCAACAATATTGAAATAAAAAATTCGACAGTTATTTTAATAGGCGATATAAGAAAATTAACCAAATGATTTTCAAAACTTCATATTAAGAAACTTACCCCCTTTACAAAAAAAATTCATCATGTATTATAATAAATGTAGCCGATATTTCAAAAGAATAAAGGTTATCCCTTGTGGGGGTTTAGCTCAGCTGGTAGAGCACCTGCTTTGCACGCAGGGGGTCAGGAGTTCGAATCTCCTAACCTCCACCATTTAAAACAAGTGGTACTCACAAAATCAGAGCCTTCGGGCTCTTTTTTAATGCTTTGGGTGTACTCAGGATATGAAGAAATTATTGCAGACTTAAATTCAGCGAACCCGATTTCTGCTGTACTTTTTTGAGTAATTTGCTCGGAAGGATTTCAAATGTAGATTGGGGTAGCAACCCCAACAACACTAAATCACAGGTGGTTGGAAGTTGGCTGAGTATTTCAGTTTCAAATTACTCATTTCACTCTTTTTCTACTCACTAAAAATTTTTATTTTTCTAAAAAATTGTCCTGTCTTTACTCTAAAAGCCGATTTAACCCTTGAGTAATCAAAGAGTAGTTTGAGTATTTTTAAATTTGATTTAATCTAACATTATCAGGCAATTTACGAATCTTTTTTAATAATTTTTCTGCTTCCTGTAATGTTTTTCTAAAATATTTTAATACCGTTTCCTTACTATTACAATTTCCGGTCATTAATAGTGTGTAACATTCGGCAAACATTTCTTCTTCATCCATTGTACAGTAATTGCATAGTCCGTCTTTTGGATTTGTTGTATTTTCTGTATCCATGCAACAAGCATTACCTTTTTTAGTATACTCATCTATTTCTTTTGTAAATGTTTCATAAAAATTTCGGCAAGAAGAGGAGTTGTTATTTTCACCGGATAGGTAATTATAGTCAATTGCATGTCCTAACTCATGTACTATAGTATTTAGACTTACTGATGATATTACTGTTAGTTCATTATGACTCTGATAAAAACCATTTGCATTAAGTTCTTTTAACTTAGCTTCTTTGCCTGAATGACCATATAATTCATTAAATTCTACAAATGCATCTTCTAAGACTTCTGCCGGCAAATTTTGGATATTGGTTAAAAAGTCACAATAATCTATTTCACTCATGTTTTTGCAAAGTTTATTAACATCAATAGTTCTGCTAACACCAGTTGTTTTGTTATGAATAGTGATAGTGCCACCTATCCAATCAGTATGAAGATTGTATTGGACATCATATACCATATCACTTGTATAATATTTGTTTTTGATTTGAGAATTTTCTATTTTTAAATTTGGCTTGATATCCAATCTGGAACAAGCTTCGTGCCAAATAACACGGTTGTATTGCGCTTTTATTTCCGGAGTCAGGTTAGAATTTAAAAAATCTGACTCAAAACTATCTCTGCCTGTTAACTCTTTCCAATATGACGCAAAATCATCATATTGAAAACTTTTATCATTGAGCATTGCTTTAAACTCATTGCCAATTCCGGTGTGATCAAGAAAACTTTGCATATCATTTATATTTCTTTCTGAGTATGTTGAAATGTACGTTTCTTTAATTTTATCCTTTAATTTATCAGTAGTTGTATAAGGTTTCATGCTAAAAAACTCATACAAACTATCTATACTACATCTCATTTCTTCTATTTTTTGTAGCAGACTTTGTCCCGTAGTTCTTTTATATTCTATTAAAACTTCTTCAATATTTTCAATTGTAAGTTTATTTATATTATCCTGCAAAGAATTTCTTACGCTTTTTAATCCTATAAAATTAGTATTTGTTAAATCTTTTATCAGTTCGTGAGCTAATTTTTGATTTTCGTTTAGTATTCTGTTGCCGTTTTTATCGTAATTAATCGTTTCAATAAGTTTCTTGCGATATAAATCTCTCATTCTAACCGTTCTTATTTGACCGTTTGAGGAATAATATTCTGTAATTTTATTTGTTTTTAAGTTTTCATCAAATTCTTGTTCTAAAACTTTTGTACCTGTTATGTCAAAGTTTTTTATTATTCTTTTGGTTTTGTGGTCGATAATAATTTGCTGAAAATGATTGTAAGAATAATATATTTCAACTTTTGTACCATTTTCATATTCGCGATATTCGGTATCACATCCTTGCGTTGTTTTGTACTTTATATTCCCAAGACCTATTTCTTCATCCAAAGTTTTTTTAGGCATTAAAAACGAAGCCATCGTTTCTGCGTCTACAGCTTTATAACATAAATATTGCATATCATCGTATGTTGGTAATTTTATTTCTGAAATATCTTGTCCATATTTTTTACAATATTGCTTTATTTTTTCAATATTTTTTTCATAATTTTCTTTTGTATCATTAAATTCTTCAGGATCTATCATTCCATTATTATAGGTACTTTTCTCAAGTTTAATTGGTGGTTTTATGCTTGGTGGAATATCATATATAGAAATTATCAAATTACCCAGCATTTCTTCTTTGGATGTAAACATTTTGAAATTTGGGATATTAGTATTTATTTTATTTATTGAATTTAGAAAAATGTATTTTTTACCATCAGTCATATATATATAAAGCATAGTAAGTATATGAAATTGACATAAATGTAAACTTTTTTACAATTCTTAATACTCAAACTCCCTGCTCAAAATCATCAAACCATGTGTCGTTTCACATCTGCAATTCCTTGTTTGGCGAGCTTAACGAGTTTTTCAATAGAATCAAAGGGTTTACGGAAAATAAGTTTAACTTTTTTATCCTTAACTGTTGCGTTCAAATAAACTTCTCTAATGATTTGAGCGACTTCTTCGGCTTTGAGTTCGGTGGCTGGTAAGCTCGCTTTACTGCATAAATTAAGGATTTTCAGCCCAATATCTAAGTAATTTGTGTTAGCTTTTGTGTGTCTTTGGAGTTCTGCTGATAAACTCTTCAAATTAAATTTGCTAAATCAACACCTTACGACCAGTATTTTCATTATCAGACTCAAACGAAAATTTACCAGAAGCCGGAACTGCTCTTTCCTTTCCCCATTGTCTTATTGATTCTATTTTCTCGGGATTTGTTCTAGAGAGAGGTACAACATTTGCAAAGTTAGAAACTATCGTTTGCATTGTGATTTGTCCGTCTTCAGATGAAATCGATTTGTATGCTATTTCTTTAATAGTAGATTCAATGTCAGCACCTGAAAAACCTTCTGTCAGGGGTACTAGTTTATTGAGTAAGTCATCGCCAAATTTCTTTTTTAAGAACTTTTTGCAATAAATATCAAGAATATCCTTGCGCTCTGGCTCATTTGGTAAATCTACAGAGAACAATTCATCAAAACGTCCTTTTCTTAATAGTTCAGGTGGAAGTTTAGAAACATCATTGGCAGTTGCGACAACAAAAACAAATTTTAAAGATTCTTGCAGCCAAAATAAGAACTGTCCTACCATTCTTGTAGATACTCCACTAGAGTCAGCACTGGTCGCTCCAACTAAACCTTTTTCAATTTCATCTATCCATAATACACATGGAGAAACAGTTTCAGCTAATAATAAAGCGTCTTTTAATCTGTTTTCAGATTGTCCTACATACATGCCCTGTATAGTTGCAAAATCAAGACGATACAAGGGTAGTTGCCAGTTGCTTGCAATGAATTTTGCTAATAAGCTTTTTCCACACCCAGGAACACCAACTAATAAAACTCCTCTTGGCAATTTGATATTCCGAGCTTTGAGGATTTCTTTTTTTTCAGGAGCAAGTAAGTTCTTTTTATTATCTAACCATAATTTTAAACCTTTTAGACCACCTACATGTATATCACTTTCACTACAAGGTATTTTTTCTAATCCTGCAATATTAGAGAACATGCTATCTTTTGTTGTAATTATTTCTGTAATATCCGCTTTTTTAATTTCTCGTTTGGCTATTAAAGTCGCAATAATATTTTGTATTTCTATTTTACTAAGACCATTAAGAATACTCGCTACTTTTTTATAATCTGTTTCATCCCATTCAATAATGACACTTGTTAAATAAGGTTCAACAGATTCTTTGATAATATTATAAATCTCATCTTCATCAGGTAAATCAAGTTCAAGCGACATTCCTAGTCTTTGTAATTGTTTCCAAATGGGATTAGTTGTTATAACAATAACAACTGCACCCCTTTCTTCTGCCAATGTTACTAAATCTAAAAAATGTCTAGCAGTTATAGAATCATCTTGCAAATCGGTTACTTCTGTTAAAATAAAAGTTAAATTTTGTCTTTGAGATATCTGTTGGCTCATAAAATCTAATGCACCAACTATTGATTTATCTTCATTTACTAGATTATTCGAGTTCAAATCTATCATGCCTTTTGAAAGGGTATGAACATATATAGGTAAGTGTAGTTCTTCATTTACTTTAGAAAAAATATCTAAAACTCTTCCTCTTTCAATTGAATTAATCGAAATAAAAGGTATTCTTGCTATCATATATCTTTTTATTTTATTAGAAAATTCTTGAACACTACTCATAATTACCTCTAAATATTATCTACTCTGTAACTTAAGACTACCCTTTTTAATTCACCTGACAAGTCTTTTTTTGCATTATCTTCTAAATTTTTTTGAACTTTTTTGGCATAATCAGTAATATCTTTAATCAATCCATTCCTCAAATCTTCAGGAAGCATAGATAAACTATCTAAACGCTTGATTAAAATTAATTCTTTTCTGTATATGATAAGCAGGCTTGTAATATCAAAAGGATTATATGTAAAAGCTAACCTTTTACTATAAAAAATATTTAGCTTTTCAAGACGCTTATTTACTGTATCTATTAGTCTTTTAGTAACTCTTTGAGCGACACCATCTGTCCAATCAATCGTACCTTTTTCCATACTGGAGATTAACAATTCATCAATATGACCGATTTCCCAAGTATCAATTTCTTCAAAAGCTTTACTCCAATCAGAATAGACACTAAGATTCATTTTTGCCTCTTTTAATTAATAATGCCGGTGGCAACAAATCCCAATCGGGAAATTTTACTGCCATTTTTTCAACAGCAACTGGTTTTACTTGCTGATTTTGAGCTTTAATAGTTTGATTTTGAGTAGGTTGTTTATCCTTTTCCATATTAATACCTATATTACATCATTACTTTATTAATATTACGATTTGACGAAAAATCAGTATGAGTGTAACTCATAAGAGTTTGTGTTATTTCTTCTGATATTTTATCAGCCTCATTGTATGATTTTTGCCAATCTATAAATTCAGCACAAACACCATTAATAACTTTTTTAGCTAATTCTTGATTTTGTTTTTTTTCTTTAAGCCATTTAGCTCTTGCTCCAGGCCATTGACATAAAGATATTAAAAATAAGATACCTGTAATAATTGTAACGAATGTTGAAAATCCACTATGTGATGAACAAAAATACCAAATAAGACATCCTATAAGAATAACTCCATTTATAATTAATGGCATACGTTCTTCACTTAATTTTTCGTTATAATAATTTTTTGCACATTCTTCATAATCTGCTAATAACTGTATCTCATTTGTTCCATTTTTAGTTTTACCTGTCCAAAATTCAAATTTGATAGTCAGTTCAATAGAATATCCTTTTCTGTATTTAACTACAAAATCATTATTAGCATTAATAATCCACTCTTTCATTGCTACTAAAGCCATTTTTCTAAGTGAAGGTGACATGTCAGTTTGATTCATTGAATTAATCAAGACATCAAAGAAAGACACTTTTTCTTGAAACAAACTTATTTTATTTGTTTCAAAATCTAGTTGTGCCTTTATTTTATCACCTTGGTGTTTAGTAATTAATTCAGCTAAAGCTTTCTTTTTTCTTAATTCATATTCGTCTGAATCATATTCATTTACAAGTTTATATAATAAATCATCCAAAGCATTAATATAGTTTTGTTTTAAATCTTTTGCATCAATAATATCATTAATGTAATTTAGGAAACTAACTTCTTTTTTTGCATTATTTAATAATGATTCAAGATTTTTATAAGCAGGACAATATGTCGGCATAAATTTTAAAGGAATTCCTTCGTCAGCATTCACAGGCATCAAATCTATTTTATTAAACCATTTTTCTTCTAATGATTTTACACACTCTTCATTATTTGAAAGTTGCTCAAGCCAATGTTCAATCTGTTTTTTACATATTCCTTGCGAGTCAGCACCAAAAATGCCATCCGTATATGCACCCAATAAAACTACTGTTTCTTGAGGCATTTCAAGAGGATTTTGACTTTCAAAAAACTTTCCAAGCCACATAAAACTAGCTTTACTTCTTTTTAAACGATTGTTTACAAGTGTAAACATAAGCTCTGTTTTGATATGATTACGCTTTATACCTTCGTTTAAAGCCTTTAAAGCAACTTCTTTGTTATCGCTTAACCATGCGGCAAGTGCAACTAAGCAAGGTGTTAGCCAATAACGAGGAGTTCCAAGCATTAATTTTTCAGTTGCACCTGTGATTGAACTTTTACTGACTAAACCTGTATCAACGGACTGTAAAATACCTAATAAGACTTTTCTTACTCTATCGTAAATACCAAATTTCTTTTCTATGTCTTGATTTAGGATTACAACTTCACCTTGTGCATGCGTAACATTATCCCTCATTTCGGTAACATTTATGAAGTCTTGTAGCATATGCCCGAGTTCTTCTAAGCCTTTACCTAAAGTAAGCATGTTTGCCTGAACAATAGTAACACCTGTTTTAACATCATAAATTTCTTCATGAAGTTTTAAAAACTGTGCTTCCATTGCTGTTAAAGCTAGAAACATCTCGTTATTACTGCGTTTTAAGTCATCTAAGTTTTCTTGTAAAGTCATATTTAATCCTTTATTATTGAAACATTTCCACTATTATGAACAGCAATAAGCTTGTCACTATAAACTTCAACAAATGCATAACTAGGATTAACAGCTAAGCTTCTACCTTTTTCTAAACCATCAGGCAAATTTTCACCTATTAAAAAATGTTTAAGAATCATCCTTCCAAAACCAAGTTCGTGAGTAACTTCATCCATACCAAAAACCATCTTTTTACTTAGAGTATGAACATCATATCCGTCACCTAAATAACACTTACCAAGAACACCATAAAAAGTATCATCTAAGACTATATCAGGTACAGCATTTTTCATTAATTCTAAATAACTTTGAGGTCGTTTCTCTCTAAATGCAAGTTCTAAACTTTTAAAAGAATTTCTTTCTTCTAATGAAGATTCAAGCATTGAAAGCTGTTTTTCACCTGTAAAGTTAATATCTAATTGCTGTCCGTTAGTATTTATTATCGGTTTTGGCATACATACTTCCTTTGTTATTTTTTTATTTCTTAATCTGACAAGACAATAAAACATTGATTAATGATAAGTATACAATCATTCGTGATAACAAATCAATCATTTAAATAGATTATCTTGATGTGCAATAATCTTTTTATTAGAATTGTAATAAAGTATACTTTAGTTGAGAGGTAGTTATGTCAACATTAAGTATACAAGTTGGGAAAAGAATTAAAGAACTTCGAGAGGCAAGAAATATGAAACAAGTTGAGCTTGCTAACTTAATTGACATGGAGGCTACTAATTTAAGCAAATTAGAAAAAGGTGTACATTTACCAAAAGAAGATAATTTGAAGAAAATCATTAGTGCATTAAACATAGAAATTAAAGATTTGTTTGATTTTGGTCATATTAAGACAAAAGAAGAACTTGTTAAGGACATGAATGAAATTTTTGAAGTATCAAAATTAGAAGAAATTCAATTTTTTCATAAAATTTTAATGTCTTATAAAGAGCTAAAATAACTTCAAACTCAATCCTGAATTAGGTTGTAGAAAAGTTATCTTGCTTTGAGAAGAAAACAAGATTTTGTGATTTCTAACAATCTTTAGCATTTGTTCAAAAGTTTGTTTTTCATTATAACACTTATTAAAAATAATCCTTTATTAAGGTCATTTTCAAGTTTAGAAATCATAATCTTCTTGTTGTATCATCTAAGTTTAGAAAGTGGTACATAAAAACTCCTTAAATATTTAACAAAATAATTTAAGGAGGGTTGTATTTTTCGTATTTATAGTACATAATATAAATGAGGTCATTACTACCGAATTCCTTGGATGATTCCAAGGTCCTTAGATTTAAGGGTTATGTAGGTATATTGACCTCAAATTTTTTGTGAAATTTTGCTAGTTTTGAATAACCACAAGTTAAAGTTTTTATACCCCCTGCGTTCTGTATTGAAGATTAAATCTTCTCTTTGTATTTTTTTAGCCAAATATTCAGCAAATGCTATTTTATGAGTACTTGCCTCAGGCACTTGATGTCTTTTATTATAATGAAAACCAATTGCACCCATTAATAAATCCGAGAATTGTATTAAGTCATAAGTATTTGAATTAACAAACTCTAACGCTCTTATATCTAGTCCTTTATCTGTTTCAACTTTGCCTAATAAATCTATTTTATGATTATCTTTTTTAAGAAACTTTTTAAGAGTATCTAACCTGGTTGGCTCACTGTTATTTCTACGGTCTAGATAGATATAATATGGAACATCCTTTTTAGAATTTTGTCTTAATAGCTGATAATAAAATTTATAAAATCCAAGTTCAGGATCTTTATTTTCATTAGCTTTCAAGTCAATTTCTTTACGGTCTATAATTATGCAATTGAATTGTAAATTATACTTGAAAAATATGTCTATGAATGCACAGTATTGGGGTAAAGTTTTTTTAGAAAGATTTTTCCAGTTGAATTTTGTAGTATCGCTCCAACCGTTTTCCTGTTTAAATCTTTTGCATTCAGCAATAACTTGATTATATGTAATTTCGTCAATCCAAATTCCACCAATTAACATATATCTAGCTTTATCAGTATTGCTTTCATCCGCAAAAATGTAATATTTCAAAACATTTAACCTCTATAATCCATTATACAATAAAGTTGTATTTGAGTTAGCATGCATAAATAATTAAGATTTCTTTAATATTTTGAATAATATAAAAATTGTAATCTAAAATATTATTATCATTATAAATAAGGATAACGTATGGTAAAAGATAAAGCTAATATTTTCAAGTTTGACAAAAATACATTTAAAGAATACAAAAAAGACCCTTTTTTTGATTGTATACCTGGAGCTAAAGAGTATGCGGAATGTATTAAATCAACTATTTTAAATAAAGAAACCCCTTATGTTCTAATGTTGAATGAAAATTTTGGAATGGGAAAATCATACTTTGTTACAAGATTCACGCAACACTTAAGAAATAATAATATAGATTGTATTTATTTTAGTGCTTGGGAAAATGATTATCTAGAACTTCCTTTTGTGTCTTTTTCGAAAGAAATTATTAAATATTTTCAAAATAAGAGTATGACTAAAAAAGCTTCAACAGAATTCGTTAAAGCTACAAAGTCTATATATAAAGTAATTTCTAGTATTGCAAAGGCAACTTCTTTTTCAGCCAATGCAAATCTAGGAGTTTTTTCAACAAAAGTTTCTTTAGATAGCAATAAGGCAATTACAGCTGCAGAAGATTTTATTCAAAGCTTTATAAAAAAAGATGATTATTTAATTGCTTTCAAAAAGACTTTAAAAGGGTTTATTGATTCCTTAAAAAACAAAAAATTAGTTATTATAGTAGATGAATTGGATAGGTGTCGTCCTGATTATGCAATGAAAACATTAGAAATAATAAAACACTTTTTTGATATAGAAGGGTTGTTTATTATCGTACCAACTAATGAAAACTCGCTTTTTAAGTGTGTTAAATCTCTTTATGGTTTTAATGAAGAAACATCAACTAACACCGAAAGTTACTTTAAAAAATTTTTTGATGACATAGAAACATTATATAAACCTAACTATTTAGAAATGGTTAAAAATATTATTAACGAAAAAAGTTTAGAAGAATGTATTAAACAAAATTATATATCACCAGATTGTGATCAATATTATTCACTAAATTTGTTACAAGTAAAAATTAGTAAATATGGAGAAACTGAAAAGTTTACAATACGTGAGATGGATAGTATGTGCAAAAGAATTCTTTATTATTGTAAATGTATTCAGCAAAAAATAGATTGTGAGTATTTAACGTGCCTTTTATTCAATAAATATTCTCGGCAAAAGGTTAAACAATGTTTCTTATCACCTGAACACCGTTTTGCTAACAATGGAAAAAAGCAACAATTATTACAATTTTCAATACCTGACACAGTATTTAATGGATTCGATGATAATTATGCTATATTTCAGCGTTATTATCCGACGTTTCGAGCCACCACATTTCAGACATATAAAGAGTTTGATGATTTTTATAAAAAAGCCGTTGAAGAAATTGAAAATGGCTTAAAACCTACAGCTTGTGGAAGCTGGATACAAGATTTTTCTATATACAAAGAGAATGTTTCAGCATATATTAATTCTCATAAAGAGGAAATTGATGAGTATAGAATATATTGGGATTCCGACGATAACGACCATTTAATTAAAAACTTCTATCACACTATTGTTGAAAACGATTACAAACTCTTTGAAATTAAAAGTTAGTTTAAATATTATTAAGCAAAGGACTTTTCTAGTTCTGTTCTGTAGTATGTTAAATATTGTGATAATGGCACTTGTATATCTTCAGCAATTTTTATTAATTCATTTAAATCTTTTGTTGAATACTCTATTATTCCATTACTTTCAATAGAATTAATTTTTGTTTTTAAATCTTTTATCAAGAATAATAATTTTGTTCGTAACTGTAAAATATTTTCAGGAGCAATAATCCAAAGCTTAGCTTCATAGTTTTTTATATTATCCCAAGATAAATATAGATTCTGTTTTGCCTCCACTATATCACTACCTTTATACGAAGCTTCTAATACTCCATTTAAAATAGTTAAAAATGTTTTTATTGAATTATTAAAATCGTATAATTGACTAAAATGTTCTGTATAAATTTTATATTTTTCTTCAAAAATAAATTGTTTATGCATTTTTTCTATATCTAACTTTTTGGTCTTGTTAGGTAAAATTAATGTAATAAATAAGGCAATCCAGGCTGGAACAGATCTTATAGTTTCAATTGTAAGATTAAATATAGCATTGTGATGTGAATTAATAAAATTAAGAATGTGATTCATTTTCATCCTCTTGATTTACAACTTCAATATCAGTTACGGTATAGCTTTTAATTTTATCATTTTGATAATTCACATAACCACTCGCACGATACAAATGTTTATAGAAGTTATCTTTAGTACCTATAACACTTTGCTTTAAAATTGTACTTCCAAATTCAATCTTCTTAGCCTTTTCGCTAAACTCTTTTATTATGACTTTATCTCCTTTTGATTGAGACGAATTTTGTGTCTGATAAAAATACATAAGCTTGTTTTCAAAAGTATTATTTTTTATTTCATTATACATGTCAATTTGTTTTGTTGCATTACTATAAATTGCAAATCCTTGTTTGCTTGGAATAGTAATCTTTTTAATTTCTTGGCTATCTTTGCAGATATTCATTTCTAATTCCATTCCAAAATCATTTTGAAAAATCTGTGAAATATTTTGAACATCCTGACAATTCTTTCTTGTATACTGGGGGTACAGACTTGATTGTTCATCTTCGTTTTTATTAGAAAAGTCATTTAGTAAAGTTACTAAGTAATTATAAAATCCAACCAAAACTTCATAATTCAGATAAGGAGTCATACAGTCAGATGCTACTAAAGCTACGATTGTAAATATCTGACTACCAGGCTTAACGGCTGAAATTGCTAAGTTTGTTTGACAATTAGGCATTTTAAGGTCGAATTTCTTGCCTAGATTTGTATTAAATTCATTTTCGATACCTGCAAACAATGTGGATAAATCTTTCAGCTGTATAGGTTTTGTATTTTTTTAGCGAATATTTATTTCATAATTATAATTTTGCATATCCCTTAAGCTATCCTCATTTTCATAATTAAATCTATAAAGCAATTATACAATGATATAAGGCAAAATCAAATATGATAGATAATAGTGTGAAGTTTCATAAAGTGAAAAAACTCAACCTACATTTTTTTTGCACAAAAATTTTACAACTTCCAAATCTAAAAAATGCGGATTTCTGACATACTTCAATCCTATGCTATCAAGCAATTTTAGCGTTTTCGAGTTTTATATCGTATGTCAAGCTCCACCATTTAAAACAAGTGGTACTCACAAAATCAGAGCCTTCGGGCTCTTTTTTAGTATGTTCGAGTCCAGTTCCCCATGAACAAATTATATTTTGCTTAAATTCAGCCAATCCAATTTCTACAATTCTTTGTTTTGTAAGTTTTACAAGTTTTTCAATAGTATCAAAGGGGTTACGGAAAATAACTTTAACTTTTTGTCCTTAACTGTTGAAAAATAAAAACTACTAAAATAAGGATAGTTTTTAACTATCCTTATTTTACCGTTAATAAATGCCAATTAATATTCTAAAACCCCAATATTCCAGTATCTAATTGTTGGAATAGCAAGCGTTTTTCACTATAACCTACGCTATTTTTGCTAGGTCCATATTGCTGAACTGTTTGGAAAGCGGCATTGTAAGCCATGCACCCCTTGCTCATGTCACCTGCATTTGTGCAACAAGGACAATTGTTAAACATTTTCTTTCCCATGCCATAAACAGGAGTAAATGCCGAGCTATCCCCAGCGTTAAAAGCTTTTGCAGCTGCGTTAAAACCCATATCAAAACAAGCAGTTGCACTTTGTTCTGCATAAGTCATGTTAGTGGCAATTATAACAACAAATATCAAACATAAAATCAATATTATTTGTCTTAAATAATTTTTCATATTAGAACCCACTTACATCTTTAATTTTATAGCTGTTAACATTATCATCCAAAATAGGAGCTTTAAATTTCCATTTGCTTCCAGGTTCTAAATTATTAATGTTATCCAAGGTACTATCAACTAATGACATGTCTGTATCATATAAATTTATTTCAACTTGAGCATATCCAATAGTACGAGTAGTATTATTAATTACTGTTCCACAAACCATTTTTTCTCCAAAGTCACCGGTACAAGGATGATGTTCCAAAATTTCCAGACGAGGTTTCGTAGTATTTGAAGTTGTTTTTACATCGGAAACCGCAGAAGAAGTTGTTGTATTTGTATTTGAACTTACTGTTTCTGTATTGTTATATCCATCAATAAAATTTCTACAATTATAAAACAAGAGTAAAAGTGCTAAAATCCCAATTATTATAGCAGTAGTTTTGTCATAGTCTTTAAGAGGTTTTTTATCAGCATCCATATACTTATTTAAACAAATACTAAAAACATCTATTAAAGCCCATATTCCTAAGCCTCCAAATGTTAGTAATTGTAGTATTCCTATGCCAATGTAACCGGTATAAAATCGATGTACACCAAAAACGCCTAAGAAGAAGGCAAATAAGACGGTTTTTTTAAATGTTCTTACTTTTATAGGTTTATTTAACCATTCTCCGCAATGTTGACACTTTTGAGCGCCTAAAGTAATTTCACCTCCACAAAATGGACATGCATTTTTAGTTTGCCCAGAATTAACTGTAGAATTTTGCATACTTCTATTCCTTTCTATTCTTGTAGTGCATTCCTAAAACACATGGTCATGATACTCGTAAACCATAAATGAATAAATAGTGTTTTCGTATGATTTTGAATTGTCTTTTCAGAGATAGTCACATGCAAATAGGCATAAGCTATAGAATGTAATATCATTGAATAGATAGAGGTAGGAAACATGGCTTTAGAAAAAGAGTTCGGGAAAGATAAACCATTACTAACGACAGGGATAGTAGCATCAATGTTAGAGATTACTCCCGACAGGCTTAGAACATACGATACAGAAAAGCTAATTAGAACTCATCGGAAAACAACAGGGCAAGTGCAAAAGAGACTCTACAGTCAGAATGATGTGGAGTGGTTGCAATGCCTTAGAATCCTCATTCAAAAACACAAAATGAGCATTTCATCCATAAAAGTCATACTTCAAATAATACAGAAGAACCCCATAAAGGAATTTCCTAAGAACGAGATAGGAAAAACTCTAGCCGAAATGGCACAAAACCCTAATTTCAATGCCATTGTCAAGAATTTTTAGAACAAACGTAAGCTAAGCCCCGAGTTTGGTTTCATAAAGTCAACCTTAGAATTAGTCAAGAATAGCAAACGGTAATCACGCAGAACACGCAAGAGCTGTTCAAGGGTGTTTTTGTCGGAATAGTTGCGGTGAGTCATCATGTTAGATTTTTTGCGCACCTTTTGTGACTGTTTTTGTCTTTGATTGTAAAATGAAGAAATTAAAACTTTTTCTAAGCCTTCAACCTAACCAACTTCAAAATATTTTCTAATAAGTAACTTACAGTACTGTCATGATTAAGCGGGTTTTGTTGTCAAGGTTTGGATAGTAATATATATAAGTTCCTTTAAATAAATATAAAGTGTTTTTACATACTTGCCAAATATGGTATAATTGACCTATTTACAGGAGATGAAAATGGCAAACCTAGCAGAACAATTAATAAACAAATCAAAAGAAGCTTTTATTTTGGCTGTTGAAATTTATAACAAGCCAACGATAAAGTATAGAGTTGAAGGTTTTGCGTTTTTTATTTGCAATGCTTGGGAGTTGATGTTAAAGGCTCATTTAATCAAAGCTAAAGGCGAAAACAGTATTTATTATAAAGATAACTTGGATAGAACAATTAATCTAGAAAATTGTATTCGACTTATTTTCACTAATGATAAAGATCCATTAAGACTAAACCTTGAAAAAATTATTGAACTTCGTAATACAAGCACTCATTTTATTACTGAAGAATACGAAATGGTTTATGTGCCATTGTTTCAATCTTGCATATTTAACTTTAATGAAAAAATGCTTAAATTTCATGATATTGATGTTACAGAGTTAATTTCTCTAAACTTTTTGAATTTAGTAGTAAAAGAAAAATCTTTTGATGAAAATGAAATCAAAGCAAAATATTCAGATAAAATTGCTCATAAATTATTAGGTTTGAATGATAAAATTTCTAAGATTGTTGATGAGACTAATGCGAATTTTGCGGTAAAAATTGAACATCATTACTATATAACTAAAGATAAGGACAAGGCTACAGATACTGTTGTTATTGATAAAAATTCAACAAATTCGGTACAGATTATTAAAGAGATTAAAAATCCTAATGAAACTCATAAATATACTGCTAAAAAAGTTTGTGCTGAAATTACTAAACAACTAAAACGATTAAATATCATTCTCAAACACAAAGGTGAGGCTGTAGAGAAATTTAATACATATCATTTTAAACTGTTCTGTGATTACTACGATATGAAAACCAATGAAAAATGGTGTTTTGTATACAAAGCAAATTCTTATCCGAGCTATTCTTATTCTATGCAGGCAATTGAGTTTATTGTAGATGAAATAAAAAAGGATTCAGACAATATACTTGATAATCTTAAAGCAAAAGCTAAACAAAAAATAAGCTAACCCCAGGAGCAAAGGAATTCTAAGCATTACACCTACTCTCATTCGAGAACCCAGCTTTTACCCTTCACGAGTTAGCCATATTATTATAACTTAAAATGATAAAATTTTCAATTATTTATATGCATATTTTATCGCATATTTCATCTTCATGAACTCTTGATAACCAACCAAGCTCCGATAATTCTGTATTATTAAATAATTCACCATTTTTTAAACATTTCAGAAAATATTTACTATCAATATTTATTCTATTACTATTATTTTTGTTTGCTTGTTTTTCAATTACTTTAATACATGTTGCAAAAGCCTCTTCAAAAGCTGAATAAGAAAGTCCATATAGCATTTTTTCAAGAACACAAGGGTTTTCATTAATAGATACATATTTAGTTCTTGCTTGACCTAATTTTACTTTTAACAAATTTTTCTTTTGTAGTCTATTTAAAGCATTCCTTTGTTTAAATGCTGATAATCCGGTCATACTTTCTATCAATTCAGTTTGATAGGGGACAAATAAATCATCATTAAAATAACGAAAATCTTGTTGTTTTAAATTTTTCTGAAACATTGGTACTAAAAAACTATATAAAATAGCTTCGTCTGTATCCATTATTTTTAATAAGTCAGTATTAATTTTTATTTGATTTCGGCTAGAATTAAGCAGTTTATGAATTCTTTCGATACTCATAGGCACTCCTTTCTTAATTAACTTTAACAGAAGCATGTTCATTAATCAAGTTATTTAATTAATAAATCGTTACAAAGCAAATGGCATGATAAGTTTCATTAATCAAGCATTGACATTTGTAATTTTTTATAATACCATTAACATGTCCCATAAGCCAGGGAGCGAGGTGGATCGTCAAATACATATTAAAAAAGACTACCCACAAATGCGGATAGCCTTTCCAAAGATAAATCTTTGCTAGCAACAATATTTTATCAATCAGGAAGTTATTTGTCAATTGTCGGGGATGTCGCCGGAGGGCAGACAATGACTGTAAATATTAAAATTCCGAACTAAAAAGTAGTAACTCTTGGAAGGCTTTTGAGGTGCCACAGTTACTATCTTGTCTCAGTAGATATTTTAGTATAGGAGAAAATAAAATGTTGATACATTATTACGTAAACACAATAGCTCAAACAACAGGAGAACATGAAGTACATGCTGAAAATTGCAGATATTTACCAGATGTAACTAATAGGATTTACTTGGGAATGTTTAATTCTCCAAGAGAAGCCGTTGAAGAAGCTAAAAAATATTATCCAATAGTTGACGGTTGCTATTTCTGTTGTTATCCGGCTCATACAAGATAAAAATTCTACGGAAAGAGGTTAAACCTCTTTCCGTTTTTGTATCGTTATTTAAATAAAAGGAAATAAAATGGTTACAGAAACAATACTTAGTAAAAATATTGAGATAGAAAGAAAACGAGAAAAAAGGTTGTTAAATTTACAGAATCTTCATAGAGCAATTTTAAATAATTTGGATATTTCTAAATTTTCAAGACTAGATAAAGTTGCGTATATTCTTTGGCAGAAACCAAATACAAGAAATAGTGACAGAACTCATGCAATTGAATACTATAAAATGTTTCATCACGAACTTGTGCAAAATGCTACAATTACATTTGAAAATATTTATAAATTACCCAAAATGTATGATATTCAAAGAGACAGGGCAACCATACAGAATACCGAACGACTATTCCCGGCTAAAGAATCTACAATAGAAAAAAGATGTGAAAAAGAACAGGAGTATAAAACCTTTTACTTACAGTCCTTGCCTAGCGGAATAACATAAGATACGGATTATTATATACACTTAGATGAGAGTGGTAAAAACGAAAAATACTTTGTTCTTGCTGGAATTATAACAAATTCAAAATCAGACAAAGAT
The DNA here is from genome assembly GCA_949902595.1 of uncultured Candidatus Melainabacteria bacterium. Classification (GTDB taxonomy): domain Bacteria; phylum Cyanobacteriota; class Vampirovibrionia; order Gastranaerophilales; family Gastranaerophilaceae; genus CAG-196. The sequence continues at coordinate 159,257 of CATLDC010000001.1, forward strand.
TCTATTGAAGAAGAACTTAAAACCATTAAAGAATCACTTATAAACTATATGTACGTACCTACAGAGTGGAAATTTAGTTCAATTAATCAAAAGAATGTAACTTACTATTTAAAAATTATTGAAAAACTTAAAGAGTGTAAGCATAAACTTGTTTTTGTATCAGCATTTGTTCAGAACTCTGGTTTATCAACATCATCAAAACGCAATAAATCTAAAGAAGTATTAAAATTAATATTACATGATTGTTTAAGTCTTGTAACTGGATATATGACAAAAACATCCTACTCAAATGTAACATCCAATCTTAATGTAACACTAGATAATGAAAGCGATGGTCTTGATGTTTTAGAACAAGAAAATATAAAAATTGAAATGCAAGAGACTATAAATAGAGAAAATGAGTACTTTTCTACTTTAGATGATTTAAAATGGCAAGATTCTAAAGAAAATATTATGATACAACTTGCTGATTTGTATGCAGGTTCGTTAAACAATGTCTTTTCAGAAATTTCTGCCGAAACAGAAACTGCAAAAGCGAAAAAAGCATTTGCTACTGCGTTTTTAGATATGGTTGGAATTAATGCTGTTAATCAACCATATAATTATAATAAGAAAACAAGAGTAGAATTTATAAACAGACTTATTTCATAATACTGCCAACATTGATATCAAAGAAGAATTCCAATTTTTTCAAAACTTGACATTTGTTATAGTATGGAAAACTTACAACTTAATTCAAAAATTTTTTGTAATAATCGTTAATAAATTTTTCTGATTTTCAGCAAGGCGAAAACATAGACTAGATAACATCTTTAAACTTTTCTGGTGTTATATCGTATGTCAAGCTCCACCATTTAAAACAAGTGGTACTCACAAAATTAGCGCCGAGAGGCGCTTTTTTAATGTGTTCGAGTCCAGTTCCCATGAACAAATTATATTTTGCTTAATTGCAGCCAACCCGATTTCTGCAATTACTCAAAATATAAACTTTATTAAATCGCACGCTCAGTTTGTTCAATTTTCACCATAACAAAAACATAATTTTATTATGGAAGAAAAAGACAACTTACTGCGATTTGGCAATAGGGTTCGTGAAATAAGAAAAGAACAAAAATTAACTCAAGCTCAGCTAGCTGAGAGAATTGACTTGTCAACAAATTTTATCGGAATGGTTGAAAGAGGAAAAAGAAATACAACAATTGACAAGATGTATAAAATTATTGAAGCACTTGGTGTAAGTTGTGCAAAGTTTTATGAAAAACAATAAAGGGCGATAAAATCGCCCTTTTGTTTTATTCTCCATATACTGTAACGGTTGTTTTAGCCCAGAATATGAAGATTGATTTAACATTTACATCTATATAACTAATCTTTTTAATTCCACCGTTTTTTGCTGCTGTATCAGTGCTTGCATCCCCTGTTTCAACAAGGTAGAGAATATTAGTTGTTGAAGCTTCACCCTTTTTAAGATTGTGCAGGTTTTCTACTTTGCTTCCAGTCGCAGTTACTGGATAAGTTGCATTAGTATAGAAAACACCTGTAGCATTAGCATTTAATTGAGTGAACAAAAATGCAAGTCCAAATACAAACGCTGTTAATAAATTCTTTTTCATACTTTCTCCTTTTCTAATTTCCATAAACTAAGGTTTTTGTTTCTTTAACATAAATCGGGATAAATAAAAGCGGGATATAGACCTTTCCTATTTTTGTATCAACGTACTGAATGTTTGTTATTCCGCCATTTTTAGCAGCAGCTTCAATACTTGCGTCACCTGTTTCGACCAGCCCCAGAATGTTTGAAGCAGTAGAAACTCCGCATCTAAGCTCACTTAGATTTTTAGGCGGAGTCGTGTTGATAGATTTCCCAACGCTTTGAGGGAATTTGCTTCCGGAATAAATCAGACCATGGTCAAAGTTAGAACTAGGGTCTAATCCTCTTGCATGAGTGATATTTGCAGATAGGAGTACTGCAAATAAAGTTAGTACAATCTTTTTCATAAAAATAAAATCCTTCTCAATTAAAAATCACACACTCAGTTATACCACAAAGGATTTTAAAATAACACGCTCAGTTTATTTATTTTGTTACAAATAGAAACGATAATCTAAGGATGAACGAAAAAGACATCCTACATTTATTTGGCCAAAGGCTTAAAAATAAACGAGAGAAGGCTAATTTAACTCAAGCAGAATTAGCCGAAAAAGTTGGGTTGTCAACAAACTTTGTAGGCATGGTCGAGCGAGGAGAAAGAAATACTAAATTTGCTAATGTGTATCGTTTGATTTATGCTTTAGATTCTTCTTTGGAAGATTTTTTTAAGGGGATGTAGTTTTTTTAATCACACATTTGTTTAAAGTTTAGTGTAATATTAAATAAAATTTTTGCAGGTTTGAAATTTTCTCAATCCTAAGCTACATAACCATTCTACAAATTCAAAGTTTCAAACCGTATGTCAAGCTCCACCATTTAAAAAAAAGAGCCGAAAGGCTCTTTTTTAGTATTCAAATCCGATGTGAATCTATTTCAACCCACCACCCGGCTCCACTCTTCATACAACTCCTCAAACCTGCAGCCTGCGTTCGCAGCACTGGTTGATGGAAGTTTGAAACATTCATATTTGCCTGATAACTCCGGAAAATGTTTTCGGAATGCTGCGTAAGCCTTGCTTCCGTTAAGACAGATTTTTTCTATCCCTGTATACTCTTTGAGCAACCCCTCAATGTCATTGGGCACTTCGTTTTGTATGTTGGAATCCAGACTCCCACTCCTCTGACATGATTTTATAACATCCCAAAGCGCAAATCTGTTATCGAGAAGAGTTTTAAGCCTTTCATCATAATCTAAACCGACTAAATCAAAACCGCAAAATTTACCCATTAGCCTCCAGAACCTGTTCTGCGGATTTGCATAGTACTGCTGCTCGCACAGAGACTTTACACCGGGCATGGAACCCAGTATTAATACTCTTGACCTATCATCAATGCTCGGAGAAAAACTTTCACAATTTACCATGGCTCAATTCTAACATGAAGTATATTTATCTCTTTGTAACAGTTTTGTAAATCTTTCAACCAATCATTCGCTATTGGTAGCAAATATTAATACTTTTATATATAATGATTATATAGGAAGTTCGTTTTTTAAGGGCATATGATTCGTTATGTTATCTTGCGATGACAAAATCCAACTTGAATTAAATAGTATACTAAATAGAACAACAAACAATATTGCGGAATGCATTAACAGACTCTCAACTGGTTTCAAAGTAAATTCGGCAAGCGATAATGCTGCGAATTATTCTATTATCACTAAGATGGAAACAGAATTGAGTTCTCTTGATGTTGCGCAAGACAATATTGCGCAGGGAATCGATATGCTTTCTACTACAGAAGGCGTGTTGAGCGAAATTATGGGCAACCTCGACAGAATTAAACAACTCGCACTCGCTGCAAGCAACTCTATTTATGACGACAAAACCCTTGGAATAATCCAGACAGAAATCGACAGCTGCATCTCTCAAATCGAATCCCTGCAAACCTCAGCCCAGTATAACGGATTGGACCTGCTCCAGGAAACATACCAACTCAATAAAGATTCCAGCTACAAAGTGTCAGGAAACGGAAGCCTTGAACAACTTAACAGCGCAGTGACAAAAGTAAGCGAACTTGCTAATTCTGATGCGCCAACCGATGTAACAACCTACAGCCGCATGTCAAGAATAATCGAAGAAAGCCTTGACGAAAATATTGCACTCCTAAGCGATGAAACCTCTGGTGAGCCGGTGGAAGAAACCCCTCTTGAGGGCGTTATTTCACTCAATGCAAACGCGACTTATACACTTAAAGTTAATGATTTTACCTATACTCTTAAAAACCTTTCAAAACAAAAAAGCGATATTTCCTATAATTTCGACGCTTCAACCAACAGCCTTAGTATTGATGGCGAAAGCTATTCAATAACCTCTGCAAACTCACAGACGGACAACCTTATAATCAACGGCAGCGGCAGAATAGAAGTCAGAACCGGCGATATGAACGACAATGTTGTTGTAAACTCCGGCTCTGATGTCAGAGTCTACCTGACAGCTGGCGACAACACAGTGACTGCTAATATTGGAGCCGAGATAATCACATCAGGCGGAAACAATGTTGTTAATGTTAACTCAACGGGAAGCACAATTACACAAACCGGCGCTTCTAATACGGTGAATGTTCTTAATAACTTTGATTTGAACCTGTCTGCAAACGGAAACAACTACCTCATTAATAACGCAACTTCCTTTGTGTCAACCATTAAAAATTCAGCCCTGAACCTGAGAGGTGACGGCCTGAATGTCACCACCACCGCTGCACAGGTTAACTCGGTGATTCTGGACGGACTTAATAATACGTATACCGACAGCCTCGGTCTCTCTACCGTTGTGTCTAACGGGGATGAAGCGACAATTAATACGAGCAGCAGCAGAAACAATATCGTTACAATAAACGGCGATAACTCAATATTGACAACCGGAAACGGGAATAACACAGTTACAATTAACGGTAACAGCGCAACTGTGAACACCGGCTCCGGCGCAGATACGATTACTGTTGCAGGCTCAAATGCTAATGTTAATTCAGGAAGCGGAAACGATAATATTATTGTTAACGGAGCACATGCACTTGTTGACTCGGGCGCAGGTGATGATAAAATCACTGTTTCTGGTGCTAATGCTAATATTAAAGCAGGGCTGGGAAACGACTATATCTCGACTTCTACGACCGCGACAAACGCTGAAATAAATTCCGGAGACGGAAATAATACTATTATTTCAACCGGTTCCTCCTCAATAATTACAACGGGCGGAGGCTCAAATTCGGTTCTCATCGGAGCAACCGGGGCGACCGTGACTACAGGCAATGGAAACAATACAGTTAATGTTACCGGAAACTATGCTACTGTTACAACCGGAAGCGGAACCGATTCTATTATTGTGACCGGCACAAATGCCAATATCCAGAGCGGTGCGGGCGCTGACTATATTTCAATCGCTGCTTCTGCAACAGGCTCAACTGTAAATTCGGGCGACGGAAACAACAGGATAATCTCTGACCTTGATAACGCTAAAATCACAACAGGCGGCGGGAATAATAATATTACAGTCTCCGGCTCAAATTCTATGGTTCAAACCGGAAACGGCAATAATACAGTTAATGTTGGCGGAAATTATGTCACGGTAAGAACAGGAAGCGGGACTGACACGATAACTGTTACAGGCACAAACGCAGATGTTTACTCAGGAGCCGGGGCGGACAGGATTCTGGTAAACGGGGAAAACGCAAATATCCATACCGGAGCTGGCAATGACTATATTTCGGTCGCAGCCACTGCGACCGGCTCTACCTTTGATTCCGGCTCGGATAATAATACTATTATCTCAAATCTGGATAACGCTAATATCACTGTGGGAGACGGAGCAAACAGTATCCTTACAACAGGGACTTCCACTAATATCACGACCGGCGCGGGTAATAACACAATCACTGTTTCCGGTACGTCTTCTACTGTTACAACGGGTAACGGGAATAACACGGTGAGCGTTGGCGGTGACTCTGTTACTGTTACAACCGGAAGCGGAACAGACACGATTACTATTACAGGTACAAACTCGCACGTTCAGTCAGGCGCGGGAGCCGATAGGATTACGATAAACGGTTCAAACGCTAACGTGGATTCCGGAGACGGAGCCGACTCAATTATTGTTAACGGTACAAACGCTACTGTTCAAACAGGACTTGGTAACGACTATATTTCAATATCCTCTACTGCAACCGGCTCAACAGTGGATTCAGGTGCCGGTGATAATACAATTGTGTCAAACCTCGCAGGAGCGCAAATTACAGCCGGAGACGGAGCTAACAGTATTCTGGCGGGCGGAAGCTCAAGCACTGTTACAACCGGCGGAGGTAACAACACGATTACGGTCTCAGGATCTTCTTCTAATGTCACAACAGGAAACGGCAACAATACGGTTAATGTTGGGGGGAACCATGTAACCGTTACAACCGGAAGCGGAATGGACACTATCACTGTTACAGGTACAAGCGCTAATATCAATTCCGGAAGCGGAGATGATAATATTACGGTAAACGGTTCTCACTCTGTAGTTCAAGCTGGCGATGGAAACGATTACATTACAACCGGCATATCCGCTTCAGGTGTACAAATAAACTCAGGAAGCGGCAACAACACAATTGTTGCTTCCGGCTCATCCTCTAATATCACAACCGGTAACGGCTCAAACGACGTTACTGTTAACGGAAGCAACGGCAATGTTTTTCTCGGGACGGGCGATAACAATGTTGAACTCAATGGCAAGGGCGATTACGTTTACTCAAACAGCGGTAATAACACTGTCACAGTAAACGGAACCGACGCTGTTGTTAACCATTCTTTGCAGGCCTCAACAACTGTTGTGGATAACGCTTCTAATACCGCGCAGGTAAAACTTCCGGGCAATGCGTCTATTCTTCCTGATAGCGGAAGCTTGCGGATTCTTGCAGGCGAAAGCATTGAGATTACACTCGGCGGTAAAACCTACACTATTGAAAACACAATGGACAAAACCGGAACTTTGTCCTACAGCTACGATAGCGCGAACGATATTATCACCTTTACAGGGGTTAAAAACGGCGACGCTTATTATGATCCTACTCTTGGGTATTTGCAAGATAGCGAAACCCTTAATATTACGGCAAAATCCGGTCAGGAAGACAGGGTAAAACTTGTTGGCTCTTTTGGAAACGTCAACCTCGGAGACGGGGATGACTATGTGGAAAGCTCACTTTGCCGCGGTAATGTTGATACAGGAGACGGGAACGACAGACTTATTATTACAGGCGGCTCTAATAACGCAGGCGGAAGAGACAAATTCCTGAACTACAACACAGGGGCGGGCGAAGACTATATTGAGACAACTTCTACTGCAAAGTACGTACGCGTTTCAGCCGGGGCAGATAATGACACAATAGTAGTTAACGGCTACGGGATTAATGTTTATGCCGGTACTGGAGATGATGATATAACCACTTATGCTGACGCAGCCTCTTATACAAATAATATCTTTGGTGAAGCCGGTAACGACAGAATAGTTTCATACGGACGCTATAACAATCTTAATGGTGGTGTTGGAGACGATACAATTATTGTTGAGGCGTTTAAAGGAAACAAAAATAATAATACTGCTTCTAGTATTAGTGGCAATGAAGGTAATGACACCATTATCATAAACGCAGCAAACTCCTTAAACATCAGCGGTAATGCTGGTAATGATACTTTTGAAATCAATGCTGCGGTCGGCTCTGTTCTCGGCTATGAAGGTGATGATACGTTTATAGTCAAAGATGGCGGCTCTGCAACAATGCTTGATGGAGGGGAAGATACAGACACAATCATTGCTGCTGACCCTTCAAAATTCTATAACCTTAGTATTGAAGAATACAAAACAAGCGAAACCGCACCAGGTGAAACAATAGACAACAGATTTCCAAATGCTGCAACTTTTTCTATTGCCGGAAACGGGTCTCAAGTCATTACTCTGGGTGACTATACTTATACGGTCAATAATAAAACCGGTAACGTAACTTCTTTGTCCTATAATTTTAATCCGACAACAAAAGCAATCACTTTTACCGGAAACAATATTGAAATCATAGCAGGCGATGGCCAGGAAGATAATATTACCGTGTCTAGCGGTGGAAATATTACAATTAATTCCGGTGATATGAATGATATAATAAACGTCAATGTAAACTATGTTGATGTTGACGCAGGAGACGGCGATGATATTATCAACTTGAAGGTCGGGGTTATTGCAGGTCATACCATCACCGGTGGAGCCGGAAATGATACGATAAACGTTGACAGCTCAAACAACAGCGGTACAATTACAGGCGGGGACGGGAATGACAGGATTATAATAAAAGGTTCCAATAACACCGACATCAAAGGCGGAGCCGGTGATGACTATATCCAGATGGACGGCAACAATAACAATATTGACGGCGGTGAGGGCAGAGATAATATTGTTGTAAACGGCACTCTTGGTACCGGTTACACTATAACAGGCGGAGATGACGATGATAATATCACGGTCAACTCTTCCGGACATTCAAGCCAAATCTACGGAGGCGCGGGCTCTGATACCCTGAACATATCAAGCAATGCGAGCATTGTTAACTCAAACTTTGAAATATTCAATATCAGTAACAAAACCGGAACGCTCGGACTTCAGGCAGGAGTGAGCACAACCGTTAATATCGGCGGGAAGACTTACACAATCGTGTCTCAAGAAAACCAGACCATAAGCTACACCCTTGATAGCTCTAACTACCTGACTTTTGCAATTTCAAAAGCCATTATCACTTCTGCAAACAATCAGGTCGATAACCTGAAAATAGTGGGCAGTGAAAACACTGTACAGCTAAATGGTGGAAATGACAACCTGATAATCGAAGGCAATAACAACACAGTATCCGGCACCAGAGGGAACAAGAATGTAAACATAACCGGAAATAACAATACTTTTAACGGTTCAAGCGGAGTTAACACTGTTAATGTCAACGGTAGTTCAAACAACGTGACAGGTGGAGCTAACAACGATATCATTACTGTGCAAACAGGAAGCGGAAACATTATTAATGGCGGAGCCGGAAACGACACCATTATAATGAATTCTTCAAACAATGATATTGACGGCGGAGCTGGTGATGACAACATTACAGTGAATGAAATAATTGACGGCAGCCACACTATAACCGGGGGCAGCGGAGAGGACAGGATTACTATAAAATCATCAGGGAGCACAGGTGAAATTACGGGCGGAGATGATAATGACATAATCATTATTGAAGGCTCAAACAACGCCCAGATTAAAGGCGGTTCCGGTGCAGATTATTTTGACGTGAAAGGCAATAACAATAACGTTGACGGCGAAGCAGGAAACGATACCATAGTCCTAAACGGCACGGTTGATGCGTCACACTCGATTCTTGGCGGAAGCGGAAACGACACAATCAACGTCAATTCTTCAAACAATGCTGGCGTAATCTCCGGCGGAGACGATGACGACGTTATTACAGTAACCGGCTCCAACAACGCGCAGATTCAGGGCGGGGCTGATAACGATATTATCATTTCTAACGGTCAGAACAATGCAATAGACGGCGGTTCAGGAAGTGACAGAGTAACAATAAACAACATAAACAACTCTGCGGTAGTTAAAGGCGGCGACGGAAACGACACGATTACGATATCGCAAAACGGCTCATGCAATACAAACCAGGAATTTGAAGTCTTCAATCTCAACAACAAAAACGGAGTGCTGAATCTTCAGGCTGGTGTCGAGGCTTCCGTCAATATAAATGGAATGTTTTATAAAATAACATCACAGGAAAATCAGGCTGTAAACTACAGTCTTGATAACAAAGGCTGCTTGATGTTAGAAGTATCCAAAGCCATTATTGAAGCAGCTAACAATCAGATTGATAATTTGAAAATTCTGGGTAATGATAACACGATTTTGCTTCAACAGGGAAACGACAGTCTTATACTCCAAGGTAATAACAACACCATTTCCGGAACATCTGGCACCAAGAACATAAAAATAACCGGAGACAACAATACGTTGAACGGGTCTAATGATTCTAATGTGGTTGTTGTTAACGGAAACTCAAATAATATAAACGGCGGTAACTCTTCTGATATCATAACCGTACAAACAGGCTCTGATAATACAATCAGGGGTAAAGACGGAGACGACATTATCACGATTTCTTCTGCCAATAACAATGTTTATGGCGAAGCCGGAAATGACGTGATTATTCTTAATGCAGCTAACGAAGCAGGCTACACGGTTGACGCGGGCGCCGGAGACGACACAATTGAGGTTGCAGGTTCAAATTCCCAAGGCCTGATTGACGCAGGAGACGGTGCTGACAATATTGTCGTCACCGGAAACAACAACAAAAACATACAAACCGGAAACGGGGATGATGTAATTATCAACAAAGGAGTTAGCAACACATATTATAACGCATCGGGTGACGACACCTTCCACCAGTACAGCGAGAAATCAGAGCTGTCAAATATTCACACCATCAACATGGCTTCAAAGACCGGAAGCTTTTCTCTGCTGGAAGATAGTCAGGTAACCCTGCTTCATGGTGAAAACCAATACCTGATAACTTCATCCAAAGATAATTTGATATCATACGCCCAATCCGGAAACGACGTGACGATTACTGCTGACGATATCCACCTTGAGACAGTTGAAAACGACACGGTTAACCTTGTGCTTCAAGGCTCTAACAATCAGGTGACACTTGCTGATACAATTGAAACAACTTTTGAACTTATCGGAGATAACAACACTGTGGACTGTGCTAACGGGAATTACGAAATCTCTGTAGAGGGTTTGGATAACAAAATCAACCTTTCAGAAGGTGATGCCTATGTTGTGGTTGACTCTTCTTCTGTTGGTACAATTGTTAACGGCAACAACTGCAAGACAACTGTTCTCAATATGGGCGAGGATACTTACCTGAACAATTGCGACAAACTCATTAAAAGCGTGAGCCCGAAAAATATTCAGGCGGGGATTCATTCTGACAAGTCTTCTGTAATCGAGGTTAATACCGGCTACCTGACCGGCATGCTTAAGTTCAAGGTCTCATCCCAGCAGCTCACCCAGCACGCGCTCAAGAAAGTCGATAAATCGATTTCTGCAATCAATGCCAAAATAACTTCAATCGGGGCTCAATACAACAGACTAAGCTCCGCAATAGAAGCGAACGCCATCCAGAGCTATAACGTGGTCTCATCAAAATCCACACTCAAAGACGCTGATGTTGCTGATGTAAGCTCAAAATACATCGCAAACCTTATCCTGCAACAGTCAACCATGGTACTGAGCTCGACAGCGAAAAATCTTTACGCAGAAAGGATTCTGGGACTGCTTCCTCAAAACATAGCCTAAACTATCTTTCAATAAGATGAATCCTCGTGTTCGAATAATACTCCCTGTTGCTGTTATGCACAGCCTCAACCCGCCTGATTTTGCTGTCCAATAGGCTGTTTGGACTAAGCCCGGAGGCTAGTTTTAAATACTTCAGGGCAGCTTCTGTGTCACCAAACTTCTCGTAAATATCACCCAACTTGTAGGCTGTCTCGTAATGGCGCGTGTAACCCCGCTTGTAAGCCTCACGGTACATCCTTAAGGCTTTTTTGTAGAGATTCCTCCGGTAGCAGAACTCGCCAAGCCGGAAGTAAGGCTCCGGAGATGAGGGGTCTATTCCCATTGCTTTGTAGAAATTGCTCTTTGCATACTTATCCATTCCGCACAAATCTTGCAAAACACCAAGACGCACTGCATATAAAAGATTGTCCGGACATTTATTGTTAAGAATTGTGTACAGGTTTAATGCTGCTGTCATTTCTTCATTTATTTTGCCTGAAGCTGTTTTGAGAGCAAGATTGTAATAGAATCCGGCTTTTGCTTCGAGCTCTTCCTGATTGAGTTTGGTATAATCAATCGGAATCTCATACTCTAAACCTCCCTTCAAGGCAGCGTGCGCGATTGGAGAGAGAGCTAAACTTATTAAAACTGTCAATAAAAATTTAAACACTTGTCTCATACAAATTAACTTAATATTCCATAATAATATCTATTATATCAGAGAATTTTTTAGTAGAATAATTAACAGAGGGTTAACAGTTGAAAGAACTCGTTTGTTTATCAGTATTTTTAATACTTTCGACGCTTTTTGCGCTATTAATGGTGGCAGCAGGGTTTATTTGCCAGTACAAGAAAAAATGCGCTGTCAAAGATACGACCTACGAATGCGGGCTGCAACCGTTGTCCGACGCGAGAATCCTTTTTGACGTTAAGTACTTTAACTACGCGGTGCTCTTTCTGATATTCGATATCGAAACAATCTTTCTCTACCCGTTTGCAGCTTCTGTAAACTCCCTCGGGCTTTTTGCAATAGTTGAGGCGTTCATATTTGTGGCACTTTTGCTTCTGGGTCTGTTCTTTGCTGTTAACAGGAAAATGTTGAGGTGGCTCTGATGGGTGTAATCGTGACTTCTATTGATTATATTCTTAACTGGAGCAGGGCAAATTCACTCTGGCCTCTGACTTTTGCAACCTCATGCTGCGGAATCGAGATGATGCAGACAGTTGCTTCTGATAACGATATTGCAAGGTTTGGCTCCGAAGTCTTTAGAGGCTCTCCAAGACAGGCAGACCTCCTGATTTGCGCCGGAACGATTACGCACAAGATGGCACCCGCGCTTTTGAGGCTTTACCAGCAGATGCCGGAGCCGAAGTACGTTATTGCGATGGGCGCATGCACCTGCGGGGGCGGGATGTTTGCAGAGACTTCTTATTCTGTGGTGAACGGGATTGATAAGATTATACCGGTTGATATTTATCTTCCGATGTGCCCTCCAAGACCGGAGGCGCTTCTTGATGCGATTAGGAAATTGCAGACAAAGATTAAGAAAGAATCGATTTTGACAAGAAAAGAGTTTGTTGATTCGCACACTTCCAAACTGGTAGAAGAACATGGTATTCTTGTTAAGCTTAATGATAATGAGGTGAGCCATGAACTGGAATGAATTTGTAAGAGTTTTTAGCGACTGCGAACTTGTTGGGGACAAAATCGTTATCAAGTCAAAACTCCTTGAAGTGATTAGCTTTATCACAAAGGAGTATCCGTATAACCTGCTCAAAGAAATCATCGCGGTAGATAATGGCGAATCCGGAATCGAACTCATCTATCACCTCTACTCGGTCGACGATGAAGAAGACCTGTTCATCTCGATTACGGTAATCGACGAGGCTCCGAGTATTACAAGTATCTTTAAATCAGCACAGGCTGACGAGAACGAAATTTACGACCTATTTGGCGTGAAATTCACTGGCAATGAGAACCTGAAACGACTTTACATGCCGGAATCCTGGGAAGGCCACCCACTACGTAAAGACTACGTACAAAACGATGAAAGGGTAAAGTGGAATGACGAGCCTTAAACTAAACCTCGGCCCGCAGCACCCTTCAACTCACGGGGTTTTGAGGCTGCTTCTGGAACTCGAGGGCGAAAAAATTATCTCATGCGAACCGGATGTGGGGTACCTGCACCGCGGGATGGAAAAAATGGCTGAAAAAATGTCATATATCCAGTACCTGCCGCTTGTTGACAGAATCGACTACCTCGCAGGATTCTTCTATTCCGAACTCCTGTGCAGAACAGTTGAAAAAGCACTCGACGTGGAGCTTCCGGACAAGGTGCGCGCAATCAGGGTGATGCTTCTGGAACTCAACAGAATCTCTTCCCACCTTCTCTGGGTCGGGGCGTTTCTTATGGATTTGGGCGCAGTCTCACCGTTTTTCTACGCGTTTAGAGAACGCGAGATGATTCTGAGGTACTTTGAACGACTCACAGGCCAGAGGATGATGTACAACTACTTCGTTTTTGGCGGGGTGAGGAAGGATATTGATTACCTCGAAGAGGTGGAGGAAATTATCTCAATCCTGCCTGAAAGGATTGACGACTATGAAAAAATCATCACAGAAAACCCGATTTTTCTTACAAGAACTGAAAAAAAAGGAATCCTTGAACCGGAGATAGCTTTCAACTACGCGATTACGGGCGCGAATTTGAGGGCAAGCGGAGTGGATTACGACTACAGAAACCAGGATTCTTTGTACAAAGGATTCGATTTCAGAACAATCGTGCTGGACGGCAAAGACTCGTGGTCACGGTATAAGGCTCGTATTCTCGAGATGAGAGAGAGCATAAATATTGTGCATCAGGCGCTTGTTTACCTGAAAAGAGCCGATAAGTTGGAACAAAGACTCATTAACCCTCTGACTCTTAAACTTCCGGAAGGCGAATACTATCAGGAAATCGAGGCTCCGAGAGGGCTTGCGTGCTGCTACGTCAAATCAACGGGCGGAGATAAACCGTACAGACTCAAGTGGAGAACGGCTTCTTACTACTCTGTTAACCTTTTGAGAGAGCTTCTTGTGGGTACTTACCTCAACGACGCGATTGCGATTGCGGGGTCTCTGGACATAATTCTGCCGGAGGTGGATAAGTAGTGAACTACCTTTACTTTTTGTATATCGAATTTCTTTCAAAACACAATATCCCGCGCTTGTTCGGGGATATAACCTTCTACTTTATTCCGTTCTGCATAATCGCGGCAGCGCTGCTTGTCGTGGTGCTCTTCCTCGTGCTTGCAGAAAGAAAACTTCTTGGATTCTTTACCCAGAGAAAAGGCCCGAACAGGGTTGGGTTCTGGGGTGTTTTGCAGACTCTTGCAGACGCGTTTAAGCTTCTGTGCAAGGAGAATATCACGCCTAACGGGGTAAACAGATTTCTGTTCAATCTTGCGCCGGTGCTTGCGTTTGTGCCGATGTTTCTGGCGCTCGGAATAATTCCTTATAGCGCGGAGTTTACGTTTGTAAACACACAAACAAATGTAATCCTGTATCTGATTCTTGCTGCGTTTCCGGTTTTGAGCGTTTTCCTTGCAGGCTGGGCAAGCAACAACAAGTACTCGCTCTTTGGCGCAGCAAGGTGTATTGCGCAGGTTTTGAGCTACGAGCTTCCAATGACATTTGTGGTGCTCTCAATAATCGCTCTGGCTTCTTCAATGAACCTTACCGGAATCACGCTTGCGCAGTTCTCGAAATTCGGGCTCTTTGGCTGGTTTGTGTTCCCGTGTATTCTCGGGTTCTTTATCCTGTTTATAAGCGTGCTTGCTGAACTCAACCGCTGCCCGTTTGATTTACCGGAGGCTGAAAGCGAGTTGATTTGCGGGTTTAACACGGAGTATTCCGGCATGCGGTTTGCGATATTTTACCTGAGCGAATACGCGATGATGTTTGCAAACGCCATGTTCATCTCGATTCTGTTCTTTGGCGGGTATTTGTCACCGTTTGGAACATATTTGAGCAATGTTTTGTTTGGAAACACCCCGCTTGCCTCTGTGCTTCTGTATTTTGAGCAGGCATGCTGGCTGTTTTTGAAATCGTTTATACTAATCTTTGTAATAATCTGGATAAGGGCGACGCTTCCGAGACTCGCATCTTTTGACCTGCTCAAATTTTCGTGGGTTGTACTGCTTCCGCTCTCAATCCTGAACCTGTTTATCGCGGTTATGTACAAATTTCTTTTAGGAGGCGGGCTATGATAGACGGGATAAAATCAATCTTCGAAGGTATGATGACGGTCTTTAAGCATCTCTTTAAGCGCCCTGTAACTCTTGAGTACCCTGAAAAGGAGCGGATACTTAACGACGCTTTTCGGGGGAAATTTGATGTCAAAAACTGCATTGGATGCGGGGTTTGCAAAAAAGTGTGTCCGGTTGGCGGGATAGAGTTTGAGAAGAACGCCGAAGGCAAAGTCGTTTCCTACAAAATTGATTTGAAGAAGTGTATTTTCTGCGGAAACTGCGCTTACTACTGCCCTGTGAAGGCAATCACAATGACAAAAGAGTACGAACTTGCAACAGAGAATCCGGATGAGCTGACTCTGGAGTTCAAAGGAGGCGCGGATGATAACTAATCCGATAATTTTCTACTCGGCAACTGGCCTAATTTTTGTGTTTACCATGCTCGCTCTGTGTTTCAAAAACCTGATTTACTCCCTGCTCTCTTCAGTGGTGGTGTTCTTCGGCGCAGCGCTCATCTTCTACCTTCTGGGCTCCGAATACAACGCAATAATTCAGGCAGCAATCTACGGGCTTGCTGTGCCTGTAATCATTGGCGTCTCAATAATGTTTACAAAAGGAAAACACGAAGCAGGAAAAGGGTTCACGCTTCCTTATCTTACAATGCTGTTTGGCGGAATCTTTGTGCTCGCATTTGTCTATCTTATGATGATGTCACTTGCCATCATGCCGGATACTTTCCACCTGATGGGGATAGTGCAAACAACCTCAATGGATAACATTTCAGCTTTCTCAAAAGGGATTTTTGTAAACTACGTTTGGGCGTTCGAGCTTGTGTCACTCCTGCTCACAATCGTGATTGCGGGGATTTCGATTTTCAAAAAGAGGGGGGCATAATGGCAGAAATTACTATGTATCACTATCTTGTGCTTGGGCTCGTGCTCTTCCTTGCGGGGATTCTGGGCTCGATGATTGCAAAAAACGTGATAAAGGTGCTTATTTCAATAGAATTTATGCTCACGGGGATTAATATAAATTTCGTGACCTTCGCGTCATATTGCGATAACGCAAACTTTAACGGGTATGTGATGGCGCTGTTTTATGTGGGAATCGGCGCGGTTGAACTTGCGGTTGCGCTCTATATCTTCTACCTTATGTTCCGGAAAAAAGAGAGCGACAATATAGAAAAATATTCTGAATTATAGGGAAAACTAATGACAGACTTGATACTTGATAACGTATATTTAATACTACTCTTACCGTTCTGGATTTTCTTAATCATAATGGGTGGGCGGTTTTTCTCTGTTTATGTAAACAAAAAAATAATCTATGCGCTCACACTTCTGTCATCTTTTCTTGGAATCCTGCTTTGCGGAGCGACCCTTATTAAGATGCCGCCTACAATCGAGCAGAGCTTTCCGTTTATTAAGATAAACAATTTTATCCTGTCCTTCGGACTTCATATTGATAAACTGTCGCTAATCATTGCACTTGTGCTCTTCCTTGTGAGCTTTTGCGTTCAGGCGTATTCGATTTCTTATATGAAAACAGAACCCAAATCATACAGATTCTTTGCGCTTTTGAACCTTTTCAACTTCTCAATGGCAGGACTTCTTTTCAGCCCTAACCTGTTCCAGATGTACGCGTTCTGGGAACTCGTGGGGGTTGTATCCTACCTGCTTATCGGGTTTGAGTATAAGAAAAACGAAAAATCCGAAGCTTCAAGGCGGGTCTTTCTTGTAAACAGAGTGGGAGATACGGCGCTTCTGGGCGGGATTCTTGCTGTTTCGTATTTTATGTACAACTACGCGGGGAATTTTTCGTTCACAACACTTGATTTTGAAGACATGAACGCGATTTCGACCCTGCTCTATGCCTACACATCAACTCCGCAGTTTTACCTAATCTCGCTGTTGTTCATTGCGGGTGCTGCTGTAAAATCCGCTCAATTCCCTTTCCACACATGGCTGCAAGACGCGATGGAAGCAAAACTTCCGGTGAGCGCGCTTCTGCATTCGGCAACAATGGTGGTTGCAGGAGTTTATCTTGTAATCAGACTGCTTCCGATGTTCATGCTCGAGAAGAACCTGCTCATAATCACAGGCGCAATCGGGCTTGTGACAGCACTTGTGTGCTCAATCCTTGCCTGCATCGAAACCCACCCTAAAAAAGTGCTCGCATACTCGACTTCCGCAAACCTCGGGCTGATGTTTCTTGCGCTCGGATTCCTGAACGTAAGAGCAGCAGTAATTTTCCTCGTTGCACACGCGTTTATCAAGGCAATGCTCTTCCTGTGCTTGCCTAAGGATGACGAAAAAATAACCTACGCTAATTTTATAACCTTTCTTGTAGGTGCGCTTAGCCTTTCCGGAATCCTGTTTTCCGGCATGGTGGCAAAGGAGCTGATTTTTGAGGGGCTCAAAGGTCAAACCGTTCTTGCTGTGGTTTTCTGCCTTGTGGCGTTCTTTACGGCGTTTTACATAATAAGGCTTGCCCTGCTTCTGGTGAAGGACAGGGAGCTTGTAAAAACCTTCGCTCCGGTGCGGTTTGTTCCGGCTGTATTGTTGCTGGTTATGAACATCGTGTTCTATTTTTATCTAAAGCACGAGGTTTCGTACAAGGTTGCAGAGCCTTTCTGGGCTGCGCTTGCGGCATGGGGTGCCGTGTATTTTGTATACCGGAAGGGTTTGCTCACAAGGTTTACAAAGACGCCTCGTTTTGTTGAAGATTTCTATTACAAAACACTTCCGGCGGTTTACCGAAGAGTTGCAAGTGTTTGCAGTTTTGTTGATGTGAATATTTTTGCAAACTACAAGCCGCTCGTCTCCTGTGCAAAGTTCAAGGTCAGGGTTGTTGCTTGGGTTGAAGAAAACATCATGAACAGGAGTGTGAGTCTCACAGCTTCAGGCGCAAAGAAGATTTCTGAATGGGATTTCAAGCTCCAGAGCAGGAATGTGCAGTCTTACAACGCGTACGGATTTATTCTGATTACAATCATTATAAGCTTTGTTATAATTACTTATACTTTGGTCTTAAGCCAACTGAGTTAAAGGAGAGATATGGATATTTTGTTATCAATACCGTTTTTAATATTTATGCCGCTTGCAGTCTCGCTGCTTGTGATGTCACCTTTGTTTACCGCAAACGAAATCGTCGTAAGGCGGTTCACCAAAGGCGTGTGTCTGTTCCATTTTCTTTACTCAATCCTTATGCTTGCCTGCTTTGACCCGGCAAACCCTTATGTCAGCGAAATCCATTTTTTCGGGCTCGACTGGATTCAGTCACTTGGCGTGAAATTCGTTTTCAAGCTTGATGCGGTCTCAATGATTCTGACGGTTTTGACCTCGTTTGTATTTCTGCTTGCCTCTTTTGCAAGCAAGCTCAACATAAGAAAGAACCACAAGTTTTACTACTCAATGCTTCTGCTTCTTATGAGCGCGATTCTTGGAATCTTCACGGCTGGTGACATGTTCGTGTTTTTTATGTTCTGGGAGCTGGAGTTGATTCCTGCTTACTTCCTTATTGGTGCAAAGTGGAAAGAAACAGAGGATTCTTTGTATGAAAACGCGCAGAATGCAAAGGCTTCGGCAGTAAAATTTGTTTTGTTCACATTCTTCGGAAGCATGTTCATGCTGCTCGGAATCCTGCTGCTTCATTACTACAACTTTACTTCTAACGGAATCCTCTCAGCGAGTTTTTCAGACATAATTGATTCCACAATCCCGTTTGGAATCCAGATACTGATTGCAATCTGCCTCGTTATCGGGTTTGCTGTAAAACTTCCGATAATTCCGCTCCACACATGGCTTCCGGACGCGCACACAAATGCGCCGACTCCTGTGAGTATGATTCTTGCTGGCGTGCTTCTAAAAACCGGGGCTTACGGGATTTACAGATTCAACTGGCAGACCATGCCGGAATCCTTTATGGCAATCGCGCCGACACTCGGGATTCTTGCGCTCGTTAATATAATCTACACAGCTTTTGTTGCCTATTCTCAAACAGACATAAAAAGGATTGTGGCCTACTCAAGTATTTCTAACATGGGTCTAATCCTGCTCGGCCTGTGCGCTTACAACCAGATAGGGCTTTCAGCTTCTGTGTTCCACATGGTTGCGCATGCGCTTATCACCTGCGGGCTGTTTATGATTGCGGGGATTGTTTATATCAGGTGCAAAACCCGTGATATTAATTCGTTAGGCGGAATTGCAGCTGTAATGCCGCGTCTGTTCGGGTTTAGCGTGCTTATTGTGCTTGCGTCAATCGGGATTCCGTTGTTTGCTCCGTTTGTGAGTGAGATTCTCACAATGATTGGGGCTCTGAATTCTGATTTGTCTGATGTCATCAAGTACGTGTCAGTGTTCTCGCTTCCGCTTCTGATTTTGAGTTCGTGCTACATGTTGAAATTCCTGCATCAGGGATTTTTCGGCGGGCTCAATCTGGAGTTTGAAAAAGCAAACGACATTTCGGTGCACGAGTTTCTTGTGCTGGCGTCAATCCTTGCAGGGTTGGTGATTTTCGGAATATTCCCGGATACGATACTCGGAATGATTGGAGGCATGTAAATGTTGAACGACATTTTTAATATCTTACTTCCGCAAATGTGTCTTGCAGGATTCATAATCCTCCAGCTTCTGCTTTCCATGTTCTTGTCACCGAGGTTTTACAGATACGCAAGGCTCGTTTCCATAATCGGGATTTCTCTAAGCATTGTGCTTCTAAGCACGGTGCAGACAGAGCCTCAGTATTTCGGGTTCAAAAACACAATCATGTCGGACAGCTACACCCTGCTTTTTGATTTTGTAATCCTTGTTTGCGGGTTCCTTGTGGCGCTTTTATCACGTGGAATCGTAAAAACGATTAAGCAGAGCGCATACACTTTCCATGCGATACTCCTGACTGCGATTTTCGGCGCGATGAACATGGTTTCGGCAAACGATTTTCTGACGCTTTTTGTCTCAATAGAAATCCTTAGCTTCTCAACCTACTTCCTGATAGCGGCTTCAAAAGGATACTATTCAAAAGAAGCAAGCTTCAAGTATCTGATAACATCAGCTGTTGCGACCGGCGTGTTTCTGTTTGGCGTATCTTACCTCTACGGAATCACTGGCTCCATAAACATTTCCGAGATATACGAAATTGTAAGCGCACAGGAGCCTTCAATCATGTATTCAATCTCGTCAATCCTGATTGTGTTGGGTTTGATTGCAAAGCTTGCGGTCTTTCCGTTTGCAAACTGGATAATCGATGTATACAAGGGCACAGAAACATCGGTTCTGGCGTTTTTGTCAACCATACCAAAGCTTGCGATGTTCGGAATCCTTTGCCGCCTGCTTGTTTTTCCTCTCAGCAGCACATTCGAGTTGACTTTTGCTGTTGCGATAATGAGTTTGGTAACAGCGCTCTGGGCAAATACTTACGCAATCAGAGAGGACAACGTAAAGGTAATTCTTGCCTGCTCTGCTTCTGCAAACTCTTCCTACGTGCTTCTTGCAGCCTGTCTTGTTTCTGTTTACAACCTTTCGACTGTAATCTTTTACCTGATTTGCTATGTTTTGATGAACATTGCAGCATTCGCGTTTTTGAACATGTACGGAGACAGGAATCCGATGGGAGTCAAGAGTTTTAAGGGAATGTTCCACAAAAACCACGGGCTTGTCGCGGCTTACGCTGTTGCGATAATCGGGCTTGCGGGGATTCCGATTACATCAGGGTTTATTGCAAAGATTTATTTGTTTACAGCGATTGCAAATTCCGGGCTGGTTTTTGTGCCGTTCCTGCTTGCGCTTTTAATGCTTACGGTTGTTGCTTTGTATTACTATTTAAAGATTCTGCTTCCGATGTTTGAGGAATGTGACAAGAACACAGAAGTTGCGGTTTTGAATCCGGTGTTTTCGCAGAAGTTTGTGCTTGTTATAGCTGCAATCGCGACTGTTTTAATCGGGGTTTATCCGGAAAAGTTGATTGAGCTTTGCAGGTTTATTGCGTACAATATATAGCTTGACAAAAGGTGGAAAATCGTAAATAATGTAAATGTAGGGCGAGCCCTTAACAACTTAAGCTATCTGTTAAGAGCTGCTACGCACCCTACGGTTTTACAATTTTAGTGCTATTACTGCGATTGCAAATGCTAGTAATAGCATTATTATTTGCTGTACCATAGCTTGCCTCCTTTCGTCCAAATTACTACGTTATTTGTGTGTGACGAAGTTGCATTGTGCAAGCCCTACAAAACCTATTCTATCATATATTTTCCAATTAGTCTATATTTACCCCCTCCCTCTGGAACAAAAACCTATTTGATGATAAAATAATTATGAAAAGAGGATTTATTGATGAAAGCTGCTGAGTATTTTAATAACGGTTATTCCTGCGCTGAAAGCGTTGTTATGGAAGCGATTGAAAAAGGAATCGTTCCAAAAGAATTGCTTTCTGTTGCAACAGCCTTCTCCGGCGGGATGGGCTCCGGCTGCCTTTGTGGCGCGATTGGGGCTTCCCAGATTGTAATCGGACACCTGTTCGGACGCGAAAACCAGGGCGGAAATGAGGTCAAAGCAAGAGCTCTGGCAAAACAGTTTATTGAAGAGTTCAAGAAAAACCATCCTGCAACCTGCTGTCGCGTTCTCACAAGAGGTATGGACATGGCGTCTCCGGAAAGGAAAGCGCACTGCACAAACATGGTTGACGAGTGCTCTAAGATTTTGGAAGAAATGATTAAGGTTAAGGTCTGATGAATTTTCTGGCTGTGTTTATAGGTGGCGGATTTGGCGCTCTGGTAAGGTATATGATGTGCTTGTTCCTGCCAAAAGATTCAGGCTATTTTCCGTGCGCAACGCTTATGGCTAACTTTTTCGGGTGCTTTATCGCTTCAGCAGTGTTTACGTACTTTGTTGTAAAAAGCGATATGAACTCTGTTTACAAACTTCTTTTGATAACAGGATTCTGTGGCGGGCTAAGCACATTGAGCGCTATGTCACTTGAGGTGATGGAATTTATACAAACAGGTGATTACCTGAGAGCAGTATCCTATATCTTAATAAGTTTGTTAATTTGTGTAATTTCAGTTATACTTGGAATAGCGCTGGTAAAAAAATATGTTTAACAGAACTCTATTTAAAAAAAGAATACTCTTTGTCGGAATCCCTGATATGGCATATATCGGGCTCGACGGGCTTTTGATGGCCGGAGTAAATATCGTTGGAGTTATGGGGCCTAAAAAAGACCACAACATGTTTGCGGATTTCAAAAACTTTGTTCTCTCAAGAAGACTAAACTATGTTGACTATGACGAACTCGATGAGCCGCAGTTAATCGAACAAATTCGCGCTCTTGATGTTGATGTGGCCGTTGTTTGCTCATTCAACTACAAAATACCGCGCGTGCTTCTGGAAAGCACAAAAGACGGGTTTATTAATGTCCATCCGTCAATGCTCCCGAAATACAGAGGCGGTAACCCTTATTCGCGCGTGATTATGAACGGCGAAACAGAAACAGGGGTTACGATTCATTTCATGGACACAGGGTTTGATACGGGCGATATTATTGCTCAAAAACCTTATCACATCCATTCAAAAGCAACAATGGGCACGATTTTTAACGAACTCAACGTAATCGGGATTGAACTCCTGCTTCAGGTCTTGCAGGCTTACGAAAACCAGCCCCTTCCGAGAATTAAACAGCCTCAAGGAGATTTCATCTCCGGAAAAGGCTTGCAGGAAAGAGATTTGTTTATCAACTATAGCCAGACAGCAGAAGAAATCGAAAGATTTATCCGCGCGCTCAATCCTTTTATCCTTGCAAGCACAACGTTTCGAGGCAACATGATGAAGATTATGAAAGCCGAAGTTGCGTCAGACGCCTTCTGCGTGCCGCACCCGGCCGGAACAGTTGCGAAGATTGAGGACGACAAGTTCTTTATCGCGACTTCAAAAGGACTTATTGCACCGACCGTAATGCAGTTTGGAAGCTTCTTTATGGGTGATAGCAAAGACTTTATCAGAATAGTTAATCCAAAAATCGGGGAAGAGTTTAAATAATGGACAAGTTGAATTTTTTGACAGCCGGAGTACCGCTAAGCGCTGGCACCAAGGGGTATGTAAGAGGGTTTGAAATCCTTGATGAGATGGGCTTGGACGGGCTTGAACTCGAGTTTGTGCACGGGGTTAGAATAAGCGACAAGAGCCGTGATGCAGTAAGTTCTGCAAAGAAAGTCATCACAGCGCATGCGCCGTTTTACGTGAATTTGAACTCGCGTGAGCCTGAAAAAGTTGAAGCGAGCGTCCAGAGGATTATCGAAACTGCCGAAGTTGCAAACGAGCTTGGCGGGTACAGCATAACCTTCCATGCCGGATTTTACCTCGGTCAGGAAAAAGAATTAGTTTACAAACAGATTGAATCACAGACAAGAATTATTGCGGATTCGCTTGAAAAATCCGGAAACAGAATCTGGATTCGGCCTGAAACAACCGGAAAAGGCACGCAGTGGGGCGATTTGGAAGAGATTATCCGGTTGTCTAAGGAGTTTGAAACAGTGCTTCCGTGCGTTGATTTTTCGCATCTGCATGCTCGATATAACGGAATCTCAAATACTTATGACGAATTTTGCGCTATCTTTGAAAAAATCGGAAACGAGCTGGGGCAGACTGCGTTAGACAATTTCCATGCGCATATTGCTGGGATAGAGTACGGCGCAAAAGGTGAAAAGAAGCATCTGAACCTTGAGGAGTCTGATTTTAATTACAAGGATTTGTTGAAAGCGTTCAAGGAGTTCGGGATAAAAGGCGCGGTGGTTTGCGAGAGTCCGAACATTGAAGAGGACGCGAAGCTGCTGAAGGATTATTACTTGAATTTGTAATTCAATCTATACAGAATTTTTCATGTGCATCAAATACATTTCTAATTTTATTCTCAATTTTTTCATATTCTTTATTATCCATATACACCTCTTTGTAAAGATATATTACTCTGAAATCAATCATATAGTTAACTAATTAACCCGTATGATAACTCATGCTAGCATTTATTAACTAAATTGTCAACTTATTAACTCATGAATTATAATTAGAAACATGGGAATGCAGATACGAGAACAAATTAAGTCATTGCTGGCCGTAAAAAACATGACAATGAAGGAGCTTGCTCAATTACTTTCACAGAGGTTGGGCAAGGAATACTCGCTCCCGAATCTGTCCGGGAAGCTGAAACGCGGTACTATCAACTATAACGAAGTTTTGATTATTGCAGAGATATTGGGTTACAAGATTAAATTTATCGATATGACAGACGATGTGTCTTGAAAACGCGAGCCAGAATCTTGAACGAATTCCCCTAAAATGCTAAACTAAAATTATGAAAAAGATTTTATTAACTCTTATCTGCTTTCTGCTTTTTAACACAGCCTACGCTTCTAATAACGTGAGCTTTATCTATATCAATGGCTCAAACAACAACGACGAAAAAATGCAGAAATGGTACGAAGACGGGGTACAAAAACTTCATCCTGTCCTTAGAAAAAAATTCTCCAAAAACTCCGCAATCAAAAAATACTACTCCTCAAACGGAGGCCTGAATGTTAAAGAGGAGCCGATTATCTTTTTCTGGGGCGATAAAAGCAAAAACGATTTGGATTTTGTAAAAGCACAGCTCGATGTTTCTAAAGCCATAAGCTCAACCGGTGCTTACCTTGTGAGAAGCCTTATTGCGCAGTACATGCATGACGCAATCTGGGTGCAGAAAACTCATAACATGCTTCCGATTCTGGATGAACTTAATGAGTATGTGAAAGCAGAAGCAGCGCAGGATAGAGACGTGATACTTTACGGATATTCAGCCGGAACCTTTGTTACTTACGAATACCTTTTTAACAAACTAAGATATATAAATCTCCAAAACCTGTTTGAAACTCTCAAAATGGACGACGAATTTCTTGCCTTTGTGAAAGAAAATCCGAGGAATAACACTTGTATTTCCGCACTCTCATACGGCTACGCTGGTGTCGGCACGGTCTCAACAGCCGGACATATTGTGCTCAATCAAGACAAAGAACAACTTAAGAAAAACTACCTGAAACTCGATGAGATGACCGAACTTGCCTGCGCGCCGGATAGGAAACTAAGAGGAATTGTGAATTTTGCAAGCCCGCTCGTGCTTTTCTATTCCGACTTTGCTGATCCGGATTACGAACTCAATTATTACAACAAGCTTATGACAAAATACATTCTGGAAAACGGTGTTTTCTGGATTACGGCAAACTTTAGAGAAGACCCGCTTGGATTCCCGACAAGCAGAAACCTAACTATTGCAGAGATTGAAGACCGCATGGATATGAAAATCGAGAACCCGACAGGCGTAATCTTTGACGACTCAAGTATCTGGAGCAAGCGGATGTTTGCGTTTGCGCATACTTCCTACTGGAGTGCAAGGGGTGCGTTTTCAAAAGCAGTGGTAAAGAGTTTTATTAACGGGTATAAATTCCAGTATGACCCGGCGTATCAGGCCAAGGTGTTGAAAAGAAAGAGCAAAAAAGCAGAGCTATAATGTATATTGATTACGAAAAAATAGGCGAAATTCTCGGGTTTGGAAAACAATTTTTTTATGAGAGGAAAGTTGCTTCCAATTGCGCTTACATAAAAAAGAACATAAAAAGAGTCAAAAAAAGACTAAAAAACAAATTCCCGCTAAAAGTTGTCTTTTATGTTTACGACTCCTCACGCTGGAAATCACAATCCCTCTATGATTTGATGACCCAAGATGAGAGATTTGAACCACTAATTGTTGTAACAAAAAACGCAGCGCCGGAAAACAACATGAATTATCAGATGCAAGAGGATATCAAAAAGAATTACGAGTTCTTTAAATCCCGCCGGATGAATGTTGAATTGGGCTACGACATGGAAAAAGACGAGTTTATTCCGTTTGAAAAATTCGAGCCGGATTTGATTTTTTACTCACATCCATGGTACGTAGAAACCTCGCAGGGGCCGGTTGTGTGCTCAAAATTTGCGCTGACTTATTATGTGCCTTACTACATTTCAGATACAGAAGAGTTCTTTGAATACGATTTGAGATTCCACAGATACATCCACAGGTATTATGTCCCAGATGAAATCATCAAAAACTTTTATGCTCCAAAAATGCCGGACAAGGGCGCAAAACTTCGCGTAGTCGGGCACCCGCAGCTTGATTATTACTATCTTGATAAAAAAGAACATCAGGAAAAGTACGTTATTTACGCTCCGCACTGGACTGTTTGCGGGAAAAACATAAGATACGGGACTTTTGATTGGAACGGATTTGAGATTCTGGAGTTTGCAGAAAAACATCCGGAATTAAACTGGGTGTTTAAGCCTCATCCTGCTCTTTACAGGTTTTTATTTACATCAGGATATATGAGCCAGAAAGAGGCGGACGAGTATTACGCAAGATGGGAAAAAACCGGCATGGTTTATGATACCGGTGACTATATGGATTTGTTTCAGGATTCCAAGCTTATGATTACAGATTGCGGGTCGTTTTTGATTGAGTATTTTGTAACGGGTAAACCCTGCATACACCTCAAGTCAGAAGCTTTTAAAGGTAATGATTTTGTAAGAGAAATCTGCAACTCTTATTACGAAGCTTCAAACCTCGAAGAGCTGAGGGAATTTTTAAAAGATGTGCTGCTCGAAAACCACGACCCTAAAAAGGGTGAGAGAAACAGGGTTTTGGCAAAACTTAGCCTTAAGGACACTTATTGCGCTCAGAATATTATAGAGGATTTGCTTAGAGATTTGTGATATAATCACAGTATGAAACACAATTTGCTAATGGTCTTAGGGCCAACAGAAGTTGAGAGGGATATTCTGGAGGTTGCGTCAAATCCGCAGGATTACATGCGGACAGAAGACTATACCCGAAAATGGCTCCGGATTTTTGAAAACCTCAAATACGCGTTCCAGACCGAAAATCCTGTTGTGGTCTTCGCTTCATCCGGTACCGGCTCAATGGAAGCAGCGGTTACAAACGTGCTTTCTAAAGGCGACAAGGCGATTTACATTAACGGCGGGTCTTTTGGAAAAAGATGGGGCGACATTTGCCTTAAACACGGGGTGAGAACAGTCGAAATCCCTGTTGAATTTGGAAAAAGCGTCGAGCCGGAACAAGTTAGAACAGCACTTGAAGAAAACCCTGATACAAAGGCGGTTTTTGCGACTCTCAATGAAACCTCTTCCGGAGCTTTGACTGGTATAAAAGCAATAGGCGGGATTCTTAAAGCCTATCCTGACACGCTTTTTGTTGTGGATTGTGTGAGCGGAATCCTTGCTGACGAGTTTTTGCCTGACAGTTGGGGAGTTGATGTTGCGGTATCGGCTTCACAGAAAGCTTTTGCGCTCCCGCCCGGGCTCGGGTTCATGTCTGTGAGCGAGAAAGCTTTAAAGTTTGCAGAAAGTGCGGATTTAAGAAGTTTTTATTTTGATATTTTTGATTATGTAAACAACGCAAAGCGCGGTCAAACACCGTTTACGCCTGCTGTGAGCCTTGTTAACCAGCTTGATAAGAGGTTGGAGAAGATAAGAAAAGAGGGCTTGGAGAATTTCAGGGCAAGGTACAGGAAGAACACTGATTATTTAAGAGCGGGTTTAGAAAAGTTGGGGTTCAAAATCATAGCAGAGAATCCTGCAAACTGCACGAGCGCGGTTTACACAACAGAATATGACGCGTCTCAAATCGTCAGTATAATGCGTGAAAAGCACGGGATTGAGATTGCGCCGTCAGGAGGAGAGTTAAAAACGCATGTTTTCAGAATAG
The DNA here is from genome assembly GCA_949902595.1 of uncultured Candidatus Melainabacteria bacterium. Taxonomy (GTDB): domain Bacteria; phylum Cyanobacteriota; class Vampirovibrionia; order Gastranaerophilales; family Gastranaerophilaceae; genus CAG-196. The sequence continues at coordinate 187,264 of CATLDC010000001.1, forward strand.
GGAATTACGGAAACATCGGTGAAAAAGAGATAAAGAAGTGTTTGAAGGCGCTTGAGGTAACATTGAAGGAGCTTAGATGACAACAAGGGTTTACAACGAGATTATTGAGATAAGCAACTCTGACACACAAAATTTCTGGCACAAAAGGGCTCAAAATTCAGACGGGCTCAAAGCGGTTTTGCTTGGTGATGATAAGAACGCGCATTCAAAAAGAAACGAAAAAGAATGCAGGATTCTTATGGAGCAGATAAAAGACCTTGAAGAGCTTGACATTCTTGATATTGGCTGCGGGATTGGAAGATGGGCAGAGAATCTTTACGGAAAAATCAGGAATTACACAGGGATTGATTACTCAAAAGGGTTTATTAAAACTGCAAAAGAGCGGTTTAGGGAAGATGAGAACATAAATTTTTACGAGATGTCTGTGTGTAACATGACACCGGAAATTCTTGCTCAAAAATATAATCTTATAATCTGCACAGGGGTTTTGATGTATGTAAACGACTCAGATTTGGAGCAGATTTTTAGAAAAATCAGGGATTTTTCTCCTGAATATATACATATTCAGGAGTCCATTAGTCTAATGGACGGAAGGCTGACGCTTGACAATTTCGAGTCAAAAGAGCTGAAGTCAAATTACAGCGCGATATACAGAACGCAAGCGGAGTATGAACAGTATTTCAAAGACTTTGATATAATAAAGACAGATTTGCTTCTGGATGACGAAATTGGCGGGCGCAAAGAGACAAACGCAAGATACTGGATAGGAAGAACAAAATGATAGGAAACAAAACCGTAGTCTACACATCAGGCACATTCGACATGCTTCACATAAACCACCTGAAAATGATTGAATACGCGCGCGCTTTGGGTGATATACTGATTGTGGGTGTAAACACAGACGAACTCGTTGCAAGCTACAAATCAGAACCGATTATTCCGTTTGAAGAGCGAATCGCGTTAATGAAGGCTATCAAATACCCTGATATTGTAATTCCGCAGCACTCGTTGAACCACAAAGACAAGGTGAAAAAGCTTAAATTTGATGTCTTTGTAGTGGGCGATGACTGGGCAGGGAAATACGATTACCTTGAGGAATTGGGTGTTACTGTGGTTTATTTTCCTTATGGCAAGGGCGTTTCATCATCTTCTTTGAAAGAAAGAATTTATTCTAATTATGAAAAATTGAAAGAGAAGACTGACAACCACTTTCCGCAGGATATAAGCATGGAAGAATAGCTTTATTTAATTAGCTGTTTCAAAAACTCTACTTCCTTTTTCTTCTGTAAATATTTTTTCTTATAATACTTAGTTTTGTTTCTGAGCTTGTGTTTCATCATGCTCAAGATTAATTTCTTCTCAGGATTATTAAATATTAGGTTCCGTAAATAAATCCGGAGAATATTCTTGTTAGCATTTCTGGTTCTAAAATCTTCATGAAAAGACAAATCAATATCTTTGGGGAAAGAACAGATGTCTCCATAAGTCAGGTTAAGCAGCTTTTCTGGTCTATTTGGCGCCCAAAACTCTTTTCCTTCAAAGCTGACTTTCTTTGCCGGTAAATAGTCGTCTAAATCGAAAAAATACTTGGAACGCCATTTGTCATAGGAAGAAAGCGAATCCAGCCCGTGGTATACCTGACAGCCGTTTATCCTGTTTTTAAGGATGTTTGAATTGAGCTCCCGCTCCTTGTGCAAATATTCTAAGCGCTCTTTGTCCGTCTTAAGTGCATTTATTTTATCTTTGTGGCTTGTTAGCTTAGCCAGATGCTCTTTTATGTCATATTCTTTTTTGTAAAAATCAAGCACAAAACAGTCCAGCACCAAAATGTCATTAAGAGAAGCGCCCTTTATTAGTTTTAAATAATAAGGATTCATGAAATACAATATTTTGTCCGGATAGCGCTTCAGGTACTTTTCAATAATGTCATAACGCAATTTTACGTTGCCAAGTGAATCTTTTATGTCGATTTTGATAAAATTGCTCTCGCAATACTTTATTAGCTTGTTGTAATCTTCTCTGAACATTTCAACGTCAAAATCGTCATCCCATGGTATAAATCCCTGGTGTCTTATTGCGCCGATGAGGTTGCCGTAACATAAAAAGTAGTTGATACCTTCTTTTTCCAGAGAGCTTAACAGTTCATGGCAAAAATCGGTTAACCTAAGCTGGTCTTCTCTTAGTTTTTTATCTTGTGCAGGCAAAAGTTTATAAATATCGGCCTTATTAGTGATTTGTCGATATTCTTTTACCTCTTCTTTATAAAGTTTTTCATACTTGTTTTTTTGAAATATCATACTCACCCGAATATTAAAGTCTTTAAACAATAAGATAGTGTTGGATGTATCAGCTGCGCAATCTCAACATCCTCAATTTTTGTTCCGATTAGCAAGTCATTATTTAAATAATCTATAATAGCATTTCCGCAAATAACGGTTGTCAGAATTACATCGCATTCCGATTTCGTCAATTCTTCCGGAGATATTGTTTTGTAGCCGCAAAATAATTCTTTGCTATTGTTGTCGTATTTCTTATCCGCAACCGCAATTATGTTAAGTTTAGATAAATCATAATTTTTTAGCAGAACACTTGCAAAAAGCCCTCCGCCATAGAGGATAATCTTTTTGTTACAGTACTTTTGCTCCAGCTTCTTAATTTGTTTTTCTGCATTAACGGCTTTTAAATACTTTATAAAATCCATCCCAGTCTCTCATTTGTGCATATTGTAGCACATATACTTTTGCCTGACAACTTGGAGAGGTTAAGAAATTGTTTTCAACTCCTTTATATGATAATATTGTACAGGGAGGGTGGATTGTTTTGGCTGATGAAATTAGAGATGGAATAGAGAATCTTAACTACCTGCGTGAGTTTAACTTTGATAAAACTTTGCCTGAACTGTCAAAAAAATTAAAGGGCAGAACAGTTATTATCTACGGTGCAGGAGCCTTTTTTGAAACAATAAAAAAACATTTTGACCTCTCATCTTTAAATATTATCGGGATTTCTGATAAACGTTTTGAGGAACACAAAAAGGATGAAGAATTTTTGGGATATTCTGTCTGTTCTCCCGATGAAATTAATTCCATCAAACCTGACTACGTTCTGGTATCAACCAAACAAAATATAAGTATAATAGAAAATCTGTACTACAATGTTATAAAAGATAGAAGCATAAAGATAATGGCATTAGTAAACAAGAGCTTTTTGACACTTGTCAAAGAATATTTTTGCTAATATGGTTGGGAGAGTCTATGATTTATTTTAATCGAATATTCTATTTTGGAGAAGACTGCGAGAGCTTGACCCTTAATTTTCTGGGGTTTAAATTTGTTTTGGATAATGTAAAGAATAGAAATAAGAAAAAACTGATTTCTCTCATCAAAAATAAAAAAGAGAAAAAAGCTTTAAGATTATTGGAATTAGTTATAGAAAAGTACGGGCTGGATTTTATCAGAAAAAATATATTTTTATCCAATTTTGCTAAAACAAATCATTATGAAGATGAAACTATCTTGCAAAATTCGCATGTCTATGAAGTTTTAAACCGCAATAGAGAAGCCAAACTACTTGATAAATATTTAACTTCTGATAAAACAATAGCAATTGTAGGCAACAGCGGCTGTGAGATTGGTAAAAACAAAGGCAAAGAAATTGATTCGCATGATATAGTAATAAGATTCAACAACTATCCGGAAGGATACGAAAATGATTACGGCTCAAAAACAAATGTGTGGGTGCATAGCTGTGACCCTGAAATAGTTTATAATAGAGATATTTCAAGTTTTGATTTTGTGCTTTGGAGATACAATTTTTTCACAAGAAATATAAAGTCCTTTTTTCAGGAAGAGCTTTATTCTAATATAAAAAATCATCCTGAAAAAATAATATCACTAAGCGAAGAGTTGGTTGGCACAAGCAAGTTTATGGATATAAAAATTCCGACAACCGGAGCTGTTCTAACTTATATCTTTATTAAAAGATTCAACTCGCTCAAAAATGTGGATTTTTACGGGTTCTCTTTTCTGGAAAACCTTGATGACATGACGCATTATTATGACAATATGTGCAGCATTGCAGCAGAACATCCTGAATTTTCAAAAGAACAAAAAACTCTAATCAGACTTGTTAAAAAATACAAAGATAAGGACATCAATGAAAAAACTAGTAGCAGTTATACCGGTAAGAAAAGGGAGCAGAAGGCTTCCTAACAAAAATATTCTGGATTTTGGAGCTTCAAACCTGTTGGTACACAAAATCCGCCAGCTGAAAAAACTGGATGAAGTTGACGAGATAGTTGTTTCAACTGACAGCGATGAGATGATTGAAATGGCAAAACAGGAAAATGTCTCATTCCAAAGACGTCCGGATGAATATTGTGACGAGAAAACTAAAAGCTTTCGCGAGGTTGTGGAGTACATCTCAAGCAGCCTGAATACAGAAAATATACTTTGGGCCAATTGTGTGTGCCCTCTTGTCAAGATAGAAACATTTAAAAAAGCAATTCAGAACTTTTATAACCTGACTTCTGACCACGACTCTGTTGCCAGTTCGGTTTTGATAAAAGAGTATATTTTTGATGAAAACAATAAGCCGCTGAACTTTTCTCCTGAAAAACATGTGCCAACCCAAAAACTTCCTGACTGGCATATTATAACGAATGGTTTTTTTATAGCAAAAGCTTGTGATATGCAAAAATGGAAGTTTGTTTATGGAAAATCACCCAAGCTTGTTGAGTTATCTAAGTTTGAAGCAGTGGATATTGATGACAACGAGGACTTAATCCTTGCACGACAGTTGTACAAAATTATGGATGATGAATTATAATGACAAAGATTTCTGTTTTAGACTGCACATTGAGAGATGGAGCATATATTGTAGAGGGTAAATTCGGTAAAAACACTATAAAAGGTGTTATAAAAAACCTGATTGATAGCAAAATTGATATTGTGGAAGTTGGTTGGTTGAAAAACTCCGTTCATGATGAGGACTCGACATATTTTGAATACGTAGAAGACATTGTCCCATACCTGCCTGACGAAAAAAATAACTCCTTAATCACTGTGATGTTTGATTACGGCAGATATGACATAGATAAATTATCTGCGAACACAAACAATTCTGTGGATGCCATCAGACTGGTTTTTCCGAGAGAAAAGCATGTTGAAGCTATTAAGTTCTCAGCTAAAATCAAAGAACTTGGCTACAAATTGTATTTGCAGGCAGCCAATACTTTGGAATACTCCGAAGAAGAACTGATTTCACTGGCTAGGGAGGCCAACAAGGTAAATCCGGCAGGATTATCAATCGTTGATACCTTTGGCGTTATGTACAGAGAGGACTTGTTTAAGGTTTATTCAATACTGGATAAACATCTGAACAAAGATATTCAAATCGGATTCCACTCTCATAACAATATTCAGATGTCTTTTGCTCTCAGTACTGAGTTTATAAACATGGCTAAAGACGGGAAGCGCGATATTATTATTGATTCCAGCCTTGTTGGAATGGGAAGAGGAGCAGGAAATACCTGCACAGAATTGCTCGTTAATTATATAAACAAAAAAATCAATACGAATTATGATTACAACTGCATAATGGATACAATAGACATCTACATAAAAAAGTTTTTTACAAACTATAAGTGGGGTTACAGCATTCCTTTTTGTATAGCAGGACAACTCGGGTCACATGTCAATAATATCGCCTACTTGCAGGATGTCCACAAAACAAAATTTAAAGATATGAAAATAATACTGGAGATGTTGCCTAAAAGCCAACGCAAATTTTATGATTACGACAGGCTGGAAGAGTATTACGTGAAGTACTTTAACAGATATGTTGATGACAAGGCTGCAATAGATAAGTTGAGAAAAGATTTGTCACAAAAAAGCGTCTTGTTGGTTTGCCCCGGGAAAAATATTGAGAAAGAAAAGGAAAATATTTTTGAATATATCAAAGAACAAAATCCCGTTGTCATCGGTGTGAATGCAATTTCTCCGCTTTTTAAGTATGATTATCTATTTTTCTCCAATGATGTGCGCTGCGACTATGCAAAAAAATTGAACTCTGAAATTTTTAACAGCACCAAAAAGATAATTACTTCCAATATTAAAGTTGATAACACTGAAGGAGAGCTGCTGATAAATTTCAACGACCTGATGGAATTGGGCTGGAAATATTTTGACAACTCAACCATGATGATACTCCGCTTGCTGGAGCGGATAAACATAAAGAAAATAGCAGTTGCAGGCTTTGATGGATTTGACGAAACAGGAGAAATTTCCTATAGCGATAACGTGCTGCAATCCGGATTAACAGCTGACGAGTGCAAGAACCTGAATAAAGATATACAGGAAATGTTTACTGATTTTAAGACAAAAAATAAGGACATTTCTGTACAGCTAATCACGTCAAGCAGGTATGTATAATTTTTACTTAATCCGCTTCAAAGACGACAAGAAATTGAAATTCACAACATCGCCGTCAACTTTTGTGAGGAAAATCTGCGCGTCGTCTTCTCCAACCTTCAATTCAGGTATCTGAGAGATTTCAGACGAGTAGTAGTTGCTGTCGTTTCTTCCGCTTGAAGAGATTCTGCTTGCAATGCTGTTCAGAGAAATGTTTCTCAAAAACCCTGCAAACCCAGTGTCCTTGTCAGAAAACTTGGTGTAAATCCTTAAAGTTGCGTCGTTTGTCTCAAGGTCGTACCTGCCTACAATGTAAGTCGCAAGCGAGTTCGCAGAAGAGCGAATCTGCATTGGCATGACAACATTGTCCACAATCTTTAACTCCCCGGCAATCTTCTCAAAATTTCCGTCAGGAATGCTTACAAGGTCACTGATTGTTGTCGGACTAATCATTGCAAGCGGGTTTCTGAATAAAGACGCTGCTTTTAACAGGTACTCAACATAGCCAACCTTCTCAATAGACCCGTCTTTTATGTCAAACTTGATGTCCCCGTTGAGCTTAAGACTCTGGTCTGTGTTAATCTCAATGAGCCCCCTTGCCTTGCCGGAAATCTCACGCGGAAGCCCGAGTATCGCAGATGCCATAACATCAGAATTAACATCCTTCACGCCGAGCCTCAAATAGTACTTGTTCTTAATCAAATCAGCCTTGACCTTGAGCGTGGAAATCCCGTCAGCAATGTCAAACTTGTTGGACTGGATGTCCAATACCCCGTCTTTGTCAAGCGTCAGATTCGCATGTATGTTTCCAAAATCAACCTCTTTGTACTTGCCCTTTTCAAGGTTGAGCGCACATTTTTCGACAATTACCAGACCCTTGGTGAATGCAACCGCGCTTTCATCGTCTATATCTTGAGACGCCCCCTCTCCTGCGGGGAGGGTTGGGGTGGGGGTTGAACTCCCTGCACTGCCGGATTGTATATTATTGGCAAGCATTTTTTCAACATCAACATTGTCAACCGTCAAATTAACGTTCTTCACAACAATCGGAAGCCGCAGGTCGTTTACAACATAGCCGTTTAAATCATACTTTGAACGCTTGAACCTGCCGTTTGCTATCGCGCCGAGCTTGTCACCTCTTCCGCCGAATTTTGCACTCTCAATATATAATCTTTGCGAAGGAATACGAACCTTGCTAAGCACAAAACCGCCGTCTATTTTAGGGAACGCTCCGGTGTTGTCATAACGCATTTCACCTGATACTGTGCCTTTTTTGAAAATCTTCTGGCATGCAAGGAAGTTCAAAAACTCGCTCGGAAGCGGACGCGGTATCTTCAAATCCATGTCAAGAAGCTTCATGTTATCTGCCATGTCAATGTTCCCGCTGATTGCAAGCACAGGTGTCATGCCCTTTTTTAGCTCGTTGGTTATGTAATAGTCAATCGTGTTGAGCTTGAGGATGTTACCGACAACGCTAAGGTCAACCTTGAACAGGGTCTTGTAATCCTTGAGCACCATTGACTGGTCACCGAGCATGAATCCTTCGTTTTCGTTAAGCAGGAAGTACCACACAACATCGCAGGACCCGTTCTTTGATTTGAGCGTAAGCCTTGAACCCGCGTCGCCCACAAGCCCGATTGGCGCCCCAAGAAGCTTGGAGGCGTAGTTTTTGAAAAAATCGTCGTTTACAAAAATGTTGGAGACAATCTCTGTGTCACAAGTCTTCCAGTAATCCTTGATTTCGCCTTCCATTTTGAGGCTGTTGATTTTCTTGTTGTTGTAAAACCCTGTAAAATCACGGAGCTTTATGTCCTTGTTCCCAATCTCAATAATGCCCTGAGAGACCTCTACCGGCATCTTGAGCAAATCAACAATCTTGAACGAAGATTTGTTTACATTAACATCCCCTCTTATTTTGTCCTTTGTGAGGTTGATGTTAAAATCAACACTCCCCTGAACATCGCAAATCGGCTTGAGAAGCTCTTTTCCGTTCGGGATAAGTATGTTTGAAGTAACAATGTTCGCAATATCTCTTGCACTAAAGTTTTTAGACGAAATGTTCATCTCCATGCCGGTCTTGCGCGATGCATACGCGTCAATGTAAACCTTTGACCTGTCAATCTCTATCGGGAATTTGTCCACATGAAGCTCGCCGTTTCCCATGTAGATTTTGTTCATGTCATTGGCAGATACAAAAATCCTGTCAGCCCCCTTTTTCATCTCAAAATCGAAATCAAAGTGCAGATACTTCTTTTCCTGCGTCCTGTCAAGCTCGAGATTCTTTGCGTCAAACCTTATTCCAACATCCGGGTTGTCGTAAGTTATTAAACACTCCTTCACACCAAGCAGCGCAGAATAAATATCGATGTTAAAATCCATCTGCTGCGGCTCTTTTTGTTCCTCATTCTGCGGGAAAAGCGCAATCAGGTCAGAAGAGTTTACAAAAACGTTGTCAGCAACCACTTTTTTAACGATAAGCCGTTTTTTCAGAATATCACTTAGCGAAAACTCCGTATCAAGCCCTTCAAGATTCAGCAAATCTTTTGAATCCTTTTTGAGCGTCATACTGTCAAGCGAGAATGCAACGTCAACGCCGGTTTTGAGCCTGACCTTTCCTATTTCTAAATCAGCTCCGGTCTGGTTTTTTACCGTGCTTTCGATTTTTGAATGTACCCAATCGTTTGAAACAATTGCAGGCAGCGCCCAAAGGTATGTTGATACTGCGCCAGCTGCAAGCACAGTGGCTGTTATTAAACTTCCAAATAAAACTTTTTTCCCAAATCTCTTCATAAAAAGATTATACCATAAATTGTTACAAAATATTACAACGCTGGCTCAACTTAGCATGTTTACTATAAAATAAATAATGGACTGTTAACAATACAAAAGACTAGGGATGAATATCAATTTTCTAAAGAAATTTCTAATACTCGTATGTGTATTTATTACATCTACACTGAGTGCATTTGCAGAAAACAATGTTGCAAGTGCAGAATTTAGCTTCCAGATTCCGCAGTATCTTAGAATAGAGCCTATGACAAGCCCTGTGCTTGTTGCAAATATTACTGACAGAACCGGAAACCTCGCAGCTCCGCTCTCAAGCGGGTTCAAGGTTGTTACTAACAGTCCGGATGCTAAGACTCTGTATCTTAAAGCAAACACAGTGACACAGGGCGGGTACGAAGAAGCTATGTTTGAAAGAGGCGGCGTGGTTTATATCGCGTTTGCAAACCTTGCAAAGATTCCGAAATCGTCTTCACTTGCAAACTGCAAACTCGGGGCAAACCCGACTGACAGCCCGGGCGTGGTTGCGTATCCCGTAACATCGGTTAGCGGGGCGAAATCAAAGTTTAACAAGTCCAAAAACAAATACGAAGTGACTGTGGAAAACGGAACGACCTATGTTAATATCAACATCGGCTCAAACGTTCTTCGAACATCTTTTGCATCTAACGACCCGAAAGGGTTTTATCAGGCGGTGCTGTCATTGACAGAGGCCGATATCTAAAAATAATAAGGAAGGGAAGTGCCAAAACTAAAGAGGAGAGATTTGATGACGTCAAAACTGACGGCTGCATTGGCTTTGTCAGTAATCTTGCTCTGCCCTTCTGCTTATGCCGAACTCGAACCCAATTTCTCTTATATAAATTTTAACAGCCCAAAACCCGTAAAACTGGTTAACCCCCTCTATTTAGACACTTCCAAAACCAAAAAACCAACACTAAATGTTAACACGTCCATCCCTTACACGGGAGAATTTAACGAGTCAGACTATTTCTCCTCAAATATCGATGACTCACCACCTCCTGCACCACCGGAAGAGCCGATTCCAAAACCGATACAGGCGCTCGACTTTTTCTCGCCTCCTGATGAGAACATAGCAGAAGAGGCAGAAGAAGTAGAATCCTACCACGTCGGAGTCGACATGCAGACGCCTGAACTCGAGGGCTCGATTATTGGTAGAATCAATGTCACGGGCTTGAGCACTCTGGATGCGCAGGCGATTCTTTCAAAAATCAAGACCCAATCAGGCTCGCTTTATAACGCAGAGCTCTTGCAGCAGGATTTGCAGCGGATTTATGCGCTCGGGTTCTTTACTGAAAGAATGGCGGTCGAACCTGTTGTGCAGCCTGACGGAAGCGTTGATTTAACTTTCGAGCTTCAGGAAAACATGATGGTGTCTGATATATCAATTGTCGGAAACACTGTTATTTCGACAGTTGAACTCATGCCGTTTATCATGCCGCTCAAAGGCAAGCCGCAAAACATTCTCCATATCAACGACGCAATCGAGCAGATTAACGGATACTACAGCAACAAAGGGTATATTCTGGCTTCTGTAAGCTCGGTTGACGATGACCCTGACGGCGCGCTTACTCTGAATATAAACGAAGGCGTGATTGATAAAATATTTATCGAGGGCAACAACAGGACAAAAGATTACGTTATTGAACGAAACATCATGACCCAACCTGGCACGGTCTACAATGAAAACTACCTCAAAGAAGACCTTACAAGAGTTTACTCAACCCAGGTTTTCAGCGACGTTACAAGAAAAATCGAACCGAGTGACACAGTCGAAGGCGAATACAACGTTAAGGTTGTGGTAACAGAGCAGAGCACAAACAGCGTCGCGCTCGGAGGCGGGATTGATAACGCACTCGGCGCGTTCGGCTCAATAAGCTTGAGGGAGGATAACTTTTTAGGCAAAGCCCAGCGGGTTTCGCTCTCCGGAATCTTAGGCTCCGGCATACTTTTGAGCGACGCTTCTATCAAGAACAGGATGAATTATCAGCTTGAGTTGAATTTCTTTGAGCCTTATTTTTTGAACGCGGACAACTCGCTTATGGGAAAACTCTATTACCGTGATTTAGGCAGCTACCAGATACCGCTTGCGATTGAGCGAAGGTTCGGGCTTATGGCAGGTGTGCAGCACAAGGTTCAGAGCATGGACAATGTAACGACGAGCTTCTCTGCGGGGTTTGAAAACATTAGCTTGAGCGAAGGCGATTTTGCAAAGATTTCATCACTGTATGCCCAGCGTAATATCAATATTGCAAACCGCGCACGTGAGCTTACGGGCGGGTTCTTCTTGAACTTTGCACCGGGTATAAAATACGACACTCGTGATACGAACGAAAACCCGCGTGAAGGTATGCTTGCGCAGGCAAAGTTCATAGAGGCGTTGAGCGTTTCTGATTTCAAGAACACAAACGGCAGAATCGCGGGTTCTGTTTCAAAATATTTCCCTGTGCGTAAAAAATCATCGTTCTCATTGACCGCGCGAGGCGGGGTTAAGGTTCATGGAGACGACATGCCGGAGGTTATGGCGTTCAGGCTTGGAGGCCCGTACACAGTGCGCGGGTTCCGCATGAACGGTGTGGGTACCGGAGACGCGTTCCTGATGGGTTCGGCAGAATTAGCAACCCCGCTTCCGTTTGTTGACCGCCTGAATTACGAGTTCATCAAAAAAGTCCGGCTCACGTTCTTTGTTGATGCAGGGCAGGTGTTTGACGAAACAATTTCGAGCAGGCTTTACGACAGACCGCTTAGCGCAATCACAGCCGGTGTGGGCTTGAAGGTCTACATTCCGGGTGTAGGCCCAATCTCTGTTGATTACGGTATTCCGCTTACAAATCCGGGTGATTACGGCTCTAAGAATGGATACTTTACGTTCGGAACGGGCTACGGTATGGATGGATGGTAAGAAGGCAGCTGAGAAGCTAAGCAGCTAGGCGGCTGGGCATTGCGCGTACCCTCGCCCCGGTGTGGGGAACAACTCCCCCGGCAATCACTCATACTCAATCACCACAATTTCCGGCACAGAATTTATTCTTACAGGCAAAATGCTTGTCCCGAGTCCTTTTGTGATTATCATCAGGTTTTTGCCATCATTGATTATGCGCTCTGCAAACTTTGAACCATATTTGGACGGAACAACAGGCGCGCCGAAAAACGGGATACAAATCTGGCCGCCATGCGTGTGGCCTGCAAGAATCAGGTCGACTTCTTCTTCAACATCGTAATAAATATCAGGCGTGTGGCTCAAAAGTATTCGGGGTGATGTTGTGTCTTTGAGCGCCTTTGAAATATCAGGAAAGGCGGTTTGCAAGTCTTCTAGTCCTGCAACACAGACTCCTTGTTCTTTGACACTGGAGTTTTCCAGAACTCTGATTCCGTGTTCTTTAAGCGTATCTCTTACGAGTTCTTTGTCATACCAGCCGTCGTGGTTTCCAAGAACGCTTATTACGGGTGATTTGATTTTGGCGAGCTCAAGAGCCTGTTCCTCAATACCTAAGGAGCCGACGCCGTCATGGCCTTTTATAAAATCACCGCCTAATAAAACCAGATTAGCATTCTGTTTGTTTATGAGTTTAACAATTCTTTTTAGTCTGGATTTTGAATATTTTCCGATATGAAAATCGCTTGCAAAAACAATTCTCAAACCTTGCATGGTCTCGCTTTTTAGCTTGTAGTGTTTCACAACAAGAAGGTGCGGTTCGATTAAAAATCCCCAGACAAGAAGCACTATAATTATGAGAAATAAATATTTCATAATTTAATTTTATCAAAAACAAATTTGTGCTATTATTGTCTCGGAAATTAAAAAAGGAGAGTAAGTATGATTAGCGAAAAATTACAGGAAGCGTTTAATGACCAGATTAATAAAGAGCTATATTCAGAGTACTTGTATCTTGCAATGAAAGTTTATTTTCAGGAACAAAATTTACAGGGTTTTGTAAACTGGTTTGATGTTCAGGTTCAGGAAGAGCACGCCCATGCAATGGGAATGTTTGATTACCTTAACGAACGCGGCGGGAAGATTGATTTGAGAGCAATCGAAAAGCCGGTTGTGGAAGGCAATACCCCGCTTGAAATATTTGAACACGTTCTTCGTCACGAAGAATACGTTACATCTCGAATCAACCACCTTATGGACGTAGCTGAAGAAGTGAGAGACAGAGCTGCAATGCACCTTCTTGACTGGTACCTAAAAGAACAGGTTGAAGAAGAATCAAACGTGGGCGGTGTTTTGGCGACTTTGAGGCTGATTGGTGAAGACAAACACGCGCTTTTGATGCTTGATAGAGAACTTGCTGCAAGAACTTTTGTTGCTCCGGTTATCGGGTAAAAAAGCAGCTGGGCAGCTAAGAAGCCAGGCAGCCAGGCATTAAATATAAGTAGCACATCATCCCTCTCCCCGGTGTGGGAGAGCGGATTTTCGGTAGGGCGTAAGCCCGTAAGGTGAAGGTCGGAGGGGTAAACGTTAAGATAGTAGATTTGACAACAGGCTTGAAAGTAAAGTTGAAAAACTCCGCCGACACCCCGAATAATCCAAGACAGGGAGCAGCCGTTGGAGCAGAGCGACTTACGGATGCTGGTGAGGGGAACAACATGTCAGTTACAGATTTATTTCTCTTTGACAGAAGCTTTAATAAAACAATTATAGGTACCGACGAGGCAGGGCGCGGCCCTGCCGCAGGCGGTGTCTTTGCTGCTGCTGTTAATTTTGAAAAAGTAACAGAAGGCCTGATTAAAGACCTCGCGATTCTAAACGACTCCAAAAAACTTACGCCTAAAAAACGCGAGTCGATTTATGACATCATAAAAAACAACACCAACAACAAAATCGTGTGCGTTGAGGTTCAGGAAATTGAAACAATAAACATCCTCAACGCTTCGCTTAAAGCCATGAAACTGGCATGCGAGGGCGTTATTCCTGATTTGGACGCACTTGTGCTCGTGGACGGAAATAAGCTCATAAAGAATTTTAACCGCGAACAGGAATTTGTAATCAAAGGCGACTCAAAATCTGCCTCAATTGCTGCTGCGAGCATACTTGCAAAAGTAACGCGTGACAGGTACATGCAACAGCTTCACGAAGAGTTTCCAATGTACAACTGGGCAAAAAACGCCGGATACCTGACAAAGGAACACACAGAAGCCATTGATAAATACGGATTGTGCAAGTATCACAGACCGTCGTTTTTGAGAAAACATTTTGCGGAATTGGAAAATAAGTAGAAATCTTGACAAATTTAGAAAAATAGTAAATAATATAAGTGCAGGGTGGCACCTTCGACAAGTGCCGTAGACCCCTACGATTGTAAAAATTTAAGTGCTACTATGAATAGCGTTGCTACGAATAGTAGCATTATTATTTTATCTTTAATCCCCGGTAAACCCGTCAGCGCTCTTCTTCTTTGTCTGCTTTAAATACTCCTTGCGCTCGTTGATTTTCATCATGGTCTCCATATCCATCCGGTGGATTTTGCGCTCGTACTCAAGCTTTTTTATACCCTTTTCAAAATTCTCAGCCTTTTTGGCTTCTTTTTCCTTTTCTTTTTCAAGCTCCTTAGCGCGCTTTGCCTCAAACTCAACCTCTGACGCCGGAATTACTTCCGCATCCTGCTCAAGCCTGTAGCCGATTACAGACACAGGGAAAGACGAGCCGGTCAAAGACTCAAGACGAGAGTTCTCGCCATCAACATCAATGCTCCAGGTTCCCAAAAACTTCGGCACATCGCCTGTGTAAGCGTAAGCGCATAAAACAACTCGGTTTTCGTCGTTCGCGTCAAATCCCATCGGGTAAATGTCCCAGCGCTTCTCGTCAAAATCAACCCCGCCGGCGTTCGCCCAGTAGTTTACAATCGCGTCTCTGACCTGCGGAAGCTTGACCGCTTCACGCTTTTCAAAATCATAAACCCACAAATCAGTGCGCCAGATTCCATCATGCCTGTAGCCGATTTTTTCTTTTACAACAAGCTTGGTGTTGTCGCTCGAAAAATCAATCGGGGTAAGGGTTCTGAATACAAATTTTGTGTCAATATCCTTGCTTGTTGAAATGAGTGGTTTTTCTTCGCGGTTCAGGATGTTTGCCTTTTTAACCTTTTCAACATTGGAAAGCGTTGAATCCAGATTAATCAGGAACAAATCGCAGCTTGTGCAGTCAGACTGCGCGTAATAATACACAGCCGGATAAACGAGCTTTGTGTAATCACCGGAAACGATTCCCTGCGCATTAATCTGCCGGTCAAAGTTCAGCTTCCGCGGAAGGCTCAATTCGGGGCTTCCTACAGGGTCGTTGTATTTTACGAGCTTGAACTTCTTTTGCGGAATGTAGACCATGTTTTCGTCTTTTGGCATTTCAGCTTCACTTAGAAGTTTTCCGTTTATCTCTTTTTTTGTCTTGGCTCTTGATTTCGCTTCGTATTCAGCCACAGTCATGTAGCCGGATTCCGGCATTTTGCTCTTTTCGTATTTTTCGCTCTCGCCCACTTTGTCGATTTCGTTTTTGTAAATCGTCTCGGCAACCGCCCTGTCCTGCCTTTTCATCACAGGATACTTCATCTGGTTGAAATGTACCTTCATTGCCATAATAGCGCCGGCCAAAGCTTCAAACATTAAACCAATCCTTCTTTCATAGCTGTAACAGTTGCCTGCGTGCGCGAAGTTACGCAAAGCTTCTGCAAAATGCTGTGTACATGCGCCTTTGCAGTTGCTCTTGTGATAACAAGCTTGTCTGCAATCTGCGGGTTAGAAAGCCCTTCCACCATCAATTCCAAAACGTCAAGCTCTCTGTCAGTAAGTCCGTACGAGTTCTTGCGGTCTTTTGATTTTGAATCAGGGCTGCTTACAGGCTCCGGCGCCGGTCTTTGAAGGTTGGAGAATACAAGCCGCGCAATATTCGGGTCAATCCAGCCCACGCCTTCGTAAACGGATTTTATTGCAGAAATTGTCTGTTCCGGTGTCGCGCCCTTCATGATATAGCCGTCTGCGCCGGCTTTGAACGCTTCAAACACATCGTTTTCGCTGTCGCGGGAGGTGAAAATCAGTATCTTAACATCCGGATTAAAGTCCTTAATCCTCCATGTTGCCTCGATTCCGTCCACGTTCGGAAGTCCGATATCCATGAGTATGACATCAGGCGAAAGCTCTCTTGCTTTTTTTATCCCATCCAGGCCGTCGGCTGCTTCTGCTGCGAGGTTAATCTCTTCTGCTTTATCCAAAAGCATTGACAAACCCATTCTGTACAGTTCGTGGTCTTCTATAAGCAGCACATTTATCATACCAAAACACCCTCTTTTACAGTATCAGTAAGCAGGAACGAAAACTCGCTTCCCTTGTTAAGCACGCTCTCGAGCCAGATTTTCCCGCCATGTGATTCAATAATCTGGCGTGAAAGATAAAGCCCCAGCCCTGTTCCGGTCGAGCGTTTTTTGCTCGTTCCCTGTGAGAACCTCTGGAACATGTTTGGAATATCTTCCTGCGGAATCCCGCACCCGTTGTCGGATACAGAGAAAATCAAATCCTTGCTCTCATTTTTTATCGTAATCACGACCCGTCCGCCTTCCTGCGTGTAATTAATCGCGTTTCCACACAGGTTGCAGATTACACGTCGGATTTCGCTCCGGTCAGCATTAATGACAATTGTTTTGTCAGAGCAATCTATTGAAAAATCAATGTTCTTGCCTTCTGCAAGCGGTTTGAGTTCGTTATAAACCTGCTCTGTCAGGTTGTAAATATTGAAATTCGTTTTTGCAAGTGTGAGTTTCTCCGCATCATACTTATAAACTTCCAAAAGCGCGTTAACAAGCCCGAGCAAGTCTTCGTTGCTCTTCTGCATGGTAGAGAGCAAAAGTTTCTGCTTTTCGTCAATCTCGCCCAGAGCTCCGTTGAGGAAGAAAGTCAGGGTCTGAATCGCAGCAAGGAGTGGGGTTCTCAAATCGTGAGTCAGAGTTGCGATAAAATCGTCTCTTAATTTGTCGGATTTTTTTTGTTCTGTAACATCGCGGATAACGCCCACAAAGCGTTTGAACTCATCGTCAGGGTTGATTCTTGCAAAGCTGATATCAACCGGGACAACGCTTGAGCTTAGCGGGTTTTTTACCTGAAAATCTCTCAGGAAGAGTTCGCTCTCCTCAAGTTTGTGCAGCTCTTTTGAGATAAAAGTCTTTTTGCTGAACAAAAAATCATCAATTGAAGACATCACAATCTTGCTGTTAACAAGACCGATAAGGTTTTCGCATGCCGGATTGACCTGTTCAATAATTCCGTCCTCGTTTACAATAACGATTCCGTCAGCGCAATAGTTAACAATCCCTTCGAGTTTTGCGTTGGACTGTTTTAAATCCGCGGTTCTCTCGTCCACAATCTGTTCCAGATTGTGTGAGTATTTTTCAAGTTCGCCTTTTGTTTCCTCGAGTTCGGCAATTTTTTTTCTTAGTTCGCTTAAGAGGTAGCTTCTTTCAATACCGTTTCTGATATTAATAATCAAATCGTCGTTGTTCCACGGTTTTTCAATATATCTATACAGTCCGATTTCGTTAATCGCGCGAATCGCATTTTCTTTATCCGCGTAACCTGTAAGAAGGATTTTGCTCACTTCCGGATACATTTTTTTGACTTCTGAAAGAAATTCGAGTCCGTTCATCTTTGGCATCAAAAAGTCGGAGATGACCAAATCCGGGGTGTTATTCTTCAGAAATTCAACCGCTTCTTCGGGGTCATTAAAAAAGTGCGCATCAGAAAATCCCTCGACCTTAAGCAATGTCTTGAAAGCAGAGGTCACTATCTTCTCATCATCGACTACTACAATCTTCCCCGTGTTCATATTCTCATCTTAACCCAAATAATCTTATTAGACAAATTATTAACATTTATAAATAATATGGTATAATCAATTGTAAACAAGATGGAGAGACTTATGAAAAAAACACTTAGAGGATTCACCTTAGTAGAACTTTTGATAACAATGGCAATTGTTGGTGCTGTTGCAGCGCTAACAATACCCGGACTTGTAAGCGGGACAAACAAAGCCAGCACCGGTCCCGAGCTTGCAAGGGTGGTTGAAAGGCTTGAAGTCGGGCTTAGAAACGTGATTGACACAGCGAATAAGAATATTGTAGAAGAGGGCGGAGAGCCGACAAATGAATTAATGGCTATCCAGATAAAGGACTTATTTCCGTCTCAGAGCAGTGAAACATATATTATAGGAAATTCTGACGCTGATAGAAACCTTTTTGGTAACACAGGCTCACTTACCGGCGTAGAAGAATTTGACAAAGACAATCCGACGTTCAGCAATACTATGCCGGGGTATTTTGATTCAATCAAGAGCTACAGCGGCGGAGAAAAAACAGCCAATATTATTTATGACACTCTTTCTCCGTACAAGGTTAAGAAGTCAAACGCAATTATAGTGCCTTATGTGGCCCCGTCTTTATTAACTGATGACAAAATTAAAGCTGATTCAATGATTGGGCATGTATTTGTTGATATAAACGGGGACAAAAAGCCTAACAAAGAAGGGCAAGACATATTTTTATTCGGGATTTTGAACAACGGGCACCTGATTCCGGCCGGGATAGAAGAATTTAATGACGGCTGGAGTGAAATATATTCTGTTGATTTAAACGTACCGCTTAAAGAAGACGGTTGCAGCGGTGATACAATCACAAACGGATTATCTTGCACAGCGCGAGTTGCTGCAAATGGATGGAAAGTAGATTACTAATTTAATAAAGGAGAAAAATAAAATGGCAGAAGCAAAACTTTTAGCAAGCATTCAGAGATCAGACACAGAACAGTTGCAGATTTCTATTTCAGAATACAGAGGCAAAAGCTATTTCAATTTAAGAATATTCTACACAACAGATGACGGCGCAACATGGCTTCCGACAAAAAAGGGCGTTACTTTTGCACCTGACCAGCTTGATATTCTTTCTGAGGCGATTGAAGAAGCAAAAAAAGAGTTTATGACTGAAGAGGAATAAGCGCGTTCCCTCCCTAGACGGGGAGGGTTAGGGTGGGGTACAGCAATGAACAACATTCAAGACGAATTTATATCAACAGTTTCACACGAGCTTAGAACCCCTCTTACCAGCATAAGAGGGTTTTCTCAAACTCTTTTAAATTCGTGGGACAAAATTAAGGACGAGGACAAAAAAAAGTTCATCGGGATTATCGAAGACCAGTCAAACCGGCTTATTAACCTTGTTGAAAACATCCTTTCCGTCTCAAAAATGAACACCACAAATCAGGTGCTAAAAAAGGTTGATATAAATTCATCTATCGAAAAACTTGTTCCGATGTTTTCCGGCCAGTACAAGACCCGAAATTTTATCACAAGGCTTCACAAAAACCTTCCGGAAGCGAGACTGGATGAGGATAAATTCCAGCAGGTGATGACAAACCTTATTGATAACGCAGCAAAGTATTCCGAAGACGGGCAAAACGTTACGATAACAACCGGAATTTCGGAAAACATGATTTCCATAAAGGTTCAGGATGAGGGAGTGGGAATCAGAAAAGAAGACTTCACAAAAGTGTTCCAAAAATTTACCCGGCTTGAAAACCATCTCACCAGCAAGACTCAAGGCAACGGGCTCGGGCTTTATATCACAAAACAGATTGTTGAAAAAATGGGTGGACAAATAACTTTTCAGAGTGAAGAAAAAAAAGGGACAATTTTTGAAGTCCGGTTTCCGTTTTACAATCAGGAGGAGGCTCTAAAATGCTCTCAACTGTCCTGATAATCGACAAGCGCAAGGAATTATCCACCAAATATAAAAAAAGCATTGAGGACGAACAAACAAGCGCAATCATTGCGCGGAATCTCAAAGACGCAATCCATGAGATTCAGGCATCAGAGCCGGACATGATTATTGTTTCAGACTCAATAGAAGAAAACCTGACAGATTTCTGCGAAAAAATAAGGGCTTTAACTTATGATACCCGCCCGACAATAATAGCGCTATCTAAATCCGCAGACTCATCCGATAGAATCAGTGTTCTGGAATGCGGCGCAGACGATTTTTTGAGCGAGCCTGTGAATATAGACGAGTTTAAAACGCGCGTAAAGGCGCACCTTAGACGCGACATTGAAAGCAGCCTTGACACAAAGACCCTGCTTCCGAATCAGAAGTACGTAAAAAAAGGGCTAAAACGCGTTTTGAACTCCGAGCATAAACATGCGGTTTTGCTGCTCGGAATCGAAAACCTCGAAGATTACAAGAGCGTTTATTCCGAACTTGCGGGTGACAAACTTATCCAGACGCTTGTTGCAATAGCGAAATCAACGCTTGATTCCAATGATTTTCTGGGTCAGCTTGATGAGAAGAATTTTGTAATAATAACAAACCCGTATAGCGCAGAAAAAATGGCAGCATTTTTGACATTTGCGTTTGACACGGTGGCTCCGAAGTTTTATTCCCAGCAGGATGTAAAACGCGGCTACATGCTGATGAAGGGCGACCGCGAGGCCGGCATGCGGGCTGATTTTGTCTCGATTCTGATAGGCGGAATCCTTGACAACTATGAGCTAATAACCACGGTGGACGGGCTTTTGGAGCGCCTGTATTCAATAAAAAAAATCGCAAAGATTCCGAACGGGTCAAACTATGCAATTGACAGGGTTAAACTTGCGGGAGGAAACTCTGTAATCGAGCCTTCTGCAAGCCAGAGCATATTTATAAAAGAGTCTGACAGCGCTTTATCTCTGCTCCTTCGCACAACACTGGAGCTTCAGGGCTATGATGTGGTTGATTCAATTGATTTGGAATCATCTATCCAGCCGGGAATTTTGATTCTGGACAGCGAAGACGACTTGTCAGGACTGAATCTTTGCCGTGAATTAAAGGGTCGTTTGAATTTTGTCAACACAAAGATTATCATGACAACCACGGTGCATGACAAGGCAGCAATTTTGGATGCCGGTGCGGATTTGTATCTTCCAAAGCCTTACGAAATCTCGGATTTGATTCGCTGGGTCGAGTATTTTATCGAATAATTTCTGGAAATTTTTCGCCTGTGGTCAAAAAACTTGCAAAAAAACTTTTATGTGGTATTTTTAGAAATGTAAGCCCTGGTAGCTCAGCTGGATAGAGCAACCGCCTTCTAAGCGGTAGGTCATGCGTTCGAATCGCATCCAGGGTATTTTTGTTTGCAAAGAAATTTTTTTAACAGAATTTTTAAATAATAAATAAACCCTTTTTTCACTTGTATTTTGGGCAGAACTTCTTTCTCTTTAATATCTTGTTTTTTATCTTCAAACACTGTTATAACTTTATGAGTATTTTTATCATAAGGAATAATGTACCATTTGTTATTAAATTTGTACCTGTATCTTGTTACCCTGTTCGATTGCCGGTCTAAAAAGTAAAAATTCTCATCAAATTTATTGTCTCTTATCCTTCTTTGAATAGTCTTTCTATCGATTTGTACACCTAATCTTTCATCACATCTTCTTTTAAAATGAGTTGTTTGATTTTTAGCCTTGCTGTTGCGATGTTTTGCCATAATTAAGCCTTATATCTTAGTATCGTCGTAATCTCACTTCCTTCAACCTCAATCCCCTCCCTATTCAGCTTGCCAAGCGGAATGTCCTTGTTCGTGCCATGGTAATCACTCCCGCCGGAGACTAAAAGGTTGTTTTTTGAGGCACAACTTAAAAGAAACTCAGTTTCTGATTGACTGTAACGTGAATAATGACACTCCAAACCCTGAATCCCGTAACCAATCATCTCCTTAAGCCGCGGAATAAACCCGGATTCTGTGAGGTGTACTTCGCCCTCACCTCCTAGCGGATGCGCCCAGATAGCAACCCCGCCGGCTTGTTTGATTATCTTAATCGCCTCAATGCCATCAAAACGCGTGTTACCAGTCTTGCAACCGTCAAGGTATTTTTTCATGGCACTTACGTTGTCCAGGGCAAGCGCACGGCTTACAAGTATGTTTGCAAGATGGGTCTTTACCACACTGCGCCTTGAATAGAGCCAGTCAAGCTCCGGTTGCGTAAGCTCAATACCCCAGACATCTTTGAGGTATTTTATGCGCGTTTCAAGCTTGGAGCGCCGAAGCTTTTTTCCATGTTCGATAAGAGAAAAAAGGGATTTTTCGCAAGGGTCATAATTGTACCCGAGAATGTGACATTTTATTGAACCCGCAAGACAGGTTAGCTCAACCCCGCGTATAAAGGTGATTTCAGGCGGAATCATCGCTGCCATTTCTTCGCAGCCCTCGATTGTATCGTGGTCAGTAAGGGCAAAAACATCAAGCCCAGCAGCCTTAATCTTGGCCGCAAGCTCGGCTATGGTGTCGCTGCCATCAGAATAGCAGCTGTGTATATGTAAATCTGCTTTCATAAATCGTTCCTAAAACAAGCTAAGCTGCTCGGAGTTGTCCTTTGGCTGGTATTCCTTCTCAAATCTGGAAAGCGTCAAAAGGTCATCTTCGATTTTAGCAAGAAAAGGCGAGATTTCAAGGTTTTTAGCCTGCCCCATCCAATTTCGCTTGAGCGCGCGGGTTAAAAACAAACGGCGTTTTGCACGGGTCATACCAACGTATAAAAGGCGTTTTTCTTCCTCAATCTCCTCCGGAGTCTTGGCGCGGTAAAGCGGTATGATGTCGTTTTCAAGCCCCGTAATAAAGACACACTTGTATTCCAAACCCTTGGAAGAGTGAAGTGTCATAAGCGCAACACGGTCAGCACGACTGTCAAGAGTGTCTGACTCACGAAGCAGAGAAACCTCATGGATAAAATCCTCACGGAGAGGAAACTCAAGGGCAATATTTTTGAGAAACTTCAAGACATAATCCTCAAGCCCCTCAACACACTCAAGCTGCTCTGCAACAGGGACATCACTTTTGAGCTTCTTAAGCAGGTCACGCACAGGCTTTTTGTCACATAACAAATCGTCAGAAAGCTTCACATAAGGCATGCCGGAACGCTCTAAAGCCTCAATAATTGGCTTAAGCTGGGCAGAAGTCCTGTAGAGGATAGCAAAGTCAGAAAACGAAAGATTTTCACGCTGACCTTCTGAACGGTCTGAATCAAGCGAGAAGAAACTGTACCCGCCGATAAGGTTCTCTATCGAACTTACGACAAACTCGGCCTCTGACTTGTCTGTGGGCGCTGTGTGGATGTTAATTTTTTCATGCGGCTTGTCAAAACGCGATACGATGTTGAACGACTCAATCATCTGGTTGGACGCGTTTACAATGCTCTCTGTGGAACGGTAATTATTCGCAAGATTAATTTTGACCGCCCCCCTGTAATCATCCGTAAAACTCTCAAAAAATCTTGAATCCCCGCCTCTAAACCCGTATATAGCCTGATTCGGGTCTCCAATAACGCAAACCGGACAGTTTTGAGGCACAAGAAGCCTGATAAGCTTGTACTGGGTTTCGTCAATGTCCTGATACTCGTCTACTGAGACGTATTTGTAAGGCTTTATGGTTTCAGGATGCTCCTCAAAAAGCTTCACTGTAAGGCTTATCAAATCGTCAAATCCTAAAACATCCTCTCCAAGCTCGCCTTCCTTGTACAAAGCGCGCTCTTCTTCGCTTATAACCTTGAAATTCTCGCTTAAGCAGGCTTTTTCAAAGTTCTCTTTGAGGAGAGAAAAACAAAGGGAATGAAAAGTGTGAATGTTTATCTCATGCGCGCAATCAGGAAGAAGTTTTTCAAGCCTCTCGCACATCTCACCTGCTGCACGGTGGGTGAAAGTTATTGCAAGACAATCAGAAGCAGGGATGTTTTTCTCCTTAATCATGTAAGCTATCCGCCTTGTAAGCACGGTGGTTTTGCCAGAACCCGGGCCCGCAACAATCACAAGCTGGTCGTTTGAGTTCTCAACAGCTGCCTGCTGAAATTCGTCAAGCCCGTAAGATTTTGCCGGTGATTCGGCTTCAAAAAAAAGGGATTTTTGTGGTACAGGTTTGTAAACAATTTTCTTTTTTTCTTCTGGTTTTGGCAAATCAATGTTGAGCTTGAGGTTCATGTACTTTTTCTGCACAAGCTCATCTTTTTCAAACAACCTTATAACCCCGTATTCGCCGTCATATCCAGCCTGCTTGATGACTTTGCCCTCTCTTAGCCTTGAAATCCCCTCACCCAGAAGCGGAGAGCTTTTTGAAATTTCATCAACCGGAACCTGCTTGAGAATAGATAGCTCTGACCCAAATTTGTGGATGAGCTTTTCATACTCAAGAGTGACAGACTTTGAACCTGCTCCGACCTGCATAATCTCTGAAAGTATTTCAGGAAGCGGTACAAGACTGTAAACCTGACCCGCTGTTTTTGGCACAATGATGTTGTCCATCGGCCTGTCAGCAAGCTCGCAAACCCTGTAATTGACCCCGATTGTGAGCGGTTTTCCGCATACCGGACAAATGCCGTTGAGCTTTCTGGTCTCGTCAGGAGTCAGGCATACGTTGCATTTCCGGTGCCCGTCCTCGTGGTACTTGCCTTCTTCCGGGAAAAACTCGACTGTGCCAACATAGCCGCTTCCGGTTTTGAGCGCGTTCATAATGCTGTAATAATCTGGCTCTGTGTCAAAAACAGTGGCTTCGCGCGCGAGTTTTGCAGGTGAATGCGCGTCAGAGTTTGAGACAAGCCTGTATTTATCAAGCTTTGAGACCCGCCAGTTCATTTCAGGGTCGGAAGAAAGCCCTGTTTCTACCGCAAATATGTGCTCTGCAAGGTCGCCGTAACAGTCTTCTATCGAATCGAACCCTGATTTTGAGCCGAGCACGGAAAACCATGGTGTCCAGATATGCGCAGGGATAAGGAAGCTTCCTTCTCCGGATTCGAGCGCGATTTCCAGAAGGTCGCGCGAGTCAAGCCCGAGAATCGGACGCCCGTCCGAGACGATGTTCCCGATTGCACCGAGCCGCTGCCTGAAATTGTCGGCAACTTCCAGCGAAGGTGCAAAGATGACGTGGTGGACTTTTCTTGTCCTGTCCCATTTTTTGTAGATGGTGGAAATCTCAACAGAGAGGATGAACCTAACGGGATTTCCGTTTGGGAAAATTTTGGCTTCAATTTCGGGCTTAAGCCTGAACGCTCCGCCGCCTGCCGGAACAAGCTTTTCTTTTATCTCATTGAACCACGCAGGGTGGGTAAAATCACCGGTCGAGATTACGCTTAGACCCTTTCGTGCAGCCCAGAGAGCGAGCTCTTCAAGATTACAGCTCTTGCTGGTTGCCCGTGAGTATTTTGAGTGTATGTGTAAATCTGCGTAGAAAAACATATTTAAACCCTCTTAATTATAATCGAAGTGTTGATTCCGCCAAAGGCGAAATTGTTTGTCATTATGTACTCACAATCAATTATGCGCCCGCAATCTCTTATGTAGTCAAGCTTTCCGCAATTCTCGTCAATGTTTTTGAGATTAAGGGTCGGCGCGAACCAGTTTTTTCTCATCATCTCGATTGAAAGAATCGCCTCAATGGCGCCTGCGGCGCCAAGCGTGTGCCCCGTGTAACTCTTTATAGTGCTCACAGGTATATTCTTACCGAAAACCTCCTCTGTTGCGAGACTCTCTGCAATGTCGCCGCTTATCGTGGCTGTTCCGTGCGCGTTTACATACCCGATTTGAGCAGGGCTTAAGCCCGCGTTAGCAAGCGAAAGCCGCATGACCTCTGCCATCATGTCCTTGTTCGGATTCGTGATATGCATTCCGTCAGTGTTTGTTGCAAACCCCGCTATCTCGGCGTAAATCTTTGCCCCGCGCGCTTTCGCGCGCCCGTATTCCTCAAGAACCAGCGTCCCTGCGCCTTCTCCAATAACAAGCCCGTCCCTGTCACGGTCAAAAGGAGACGGAGTGAGCTTAGGTGTGGAGTTCTTGCTGCTTGTGGCATAAAGCGTGTCAAAAACCCCGACTTCGGTCGGGTGGATTTCTTCGGCACCTCCGCATATCATAACATCCTGATACCCGTCTTTTATTGCCTCATAAGCGTAGCCAATCCCCATAGAACCCGATGTGCAGGCAGTCGAAGTCGGAATCAGACGCCCGCGGGTCTTGAAATAAAGTGAAAGATTCACTGCAGCGGTTTGCGGCATCATCTTGATGTACGAGCCGGAGTTAAGCGATTTTACTTCCTTATCAATACACATAGAGTAAAAATCCAGAACCGCGTCCAAAGAGCCGGTTGATGAGCCGTAACTCACGCCGGTGCGCCCGTTTGTGATGATTTCATCACCCAGAAGCCCCGCGTCTTTGAGCGCTTCTTCTGCTGTCACAACTGCCATTAGAGATACGGAGCCCATTGTCCGGCGGGTTTTTCTGTCAAAATGCGGCGGGATTTCAAACCCGCTTACAAGCGCACCCAGAGAGGTGTTTAAGCGCTCGTACTCGTCGAGTTTTTCCCAGTGCTGTATACAGTTTTCGTATTTTTTTAGCCTCAAGAAGGCTGAATCGAGCGACGAGCCAAGCGGGGAAGCGATTCCCATCCCTGTAATAACAACCCTTCTCACAGGTAGAGCCCTCCGTTTACGCCGATAACCTGACCTGTTATATATCCAGAATCCTCGCTAAGAAGATAATTCACAAGGCTTGCCACCTCTTTTGTTGTGCCCATGCGCTTTAGTGGAATCTGTTTTACTGCCTCTTCTGGTATTTCGGACGTCATGTCTGTTTCAATAATCCCGGGTGCAATGCAGTTTACGGTGATTTTGCGCTTTGCAACCTCCTGCGCAAGCGCTTTTGCAGCCCCGATTAGTCCGGCTTTTGAAGCGCTGTAGTTAACCTGACCTCTGTTTCCGCACTGACCGGAAATAGAAGACATCACAACGATTCTTCCGCGCCTTGCCTGAATCATAGGCATGATAATTGGTTTTAGGACATTGTAAAACCCGTCAAGGTTTGTTCTCAAAACCCTGTCCCACTCGTCTGCTTCCAGCGCAGGGAAAGGATTGTCAATCGCAATTCCGGCGTTTAAGACAACTCCCCAGTAGATTCTGCCTGATTCAATGTCGTTTAGAAGCGCTTTCTCGCAGGCTGCGCGGTCGCTTATGTCGAATGCAAGCGTGGTGCAGCTTACGCCCTTTGACTGGATTTCTGTTTTCAAGTCATTGAGCCGCTCTGCGTTTTTTGAGCAGTGCAGAACAATGTCGTAGCCGTTTTCTGCAAGATACAATGCAGACGCTTTTCCAATCCCCCGGCTTGCACCGGTCACCAATACACGTTTATTCACCTTTTAACAACCCCTCTATATCGCCGCACTGATAGGCGTTTATTGTTGCGCTCGCTATCTCGTTACCACTATCATCATATATTAAACAATCGAAAACAACAATTTCCTCGTCCGTAAAAATCTCATGGACTTTGACAGTGTAGGTCTTTCCATCCTCAAAAAAATCAACCGCGTTATCATAAAGCCTTGTGCCCAGAAGCAGCCCGGGTTTTGGCGGCTCGCTTCCGCTTTTGAAAAACGCATAGCAGCCGATTGTTTGAGCCATAAATTCAATCCCGACAAGCGAATTTATCCCGCCGATTCCTCTGTCGTAGAAAAGCTTTTCAGGATAAACCTTAAAGATTGCGTTAAGCGTTTTTTCGTCGAGATTCACATCAATGATGTCATCGAGAAGAATCATCGGCGGTTTGTGCGGCAGAATTTTGGTTAAATCGTATTTAGTCATAGACTCCTCCTTAAGACCAGCGCGGCGTTTGTGCCGCCAAATCCAAATGAAGTACAAAGAACTGTTTCAAGCTTCTCTACATAAGTTGTTTCAAGATTAATCTTCGGGATTTCTGGGTCAAACTCCCCGCTAAAAACATGCGGAAAAACCCTTGTCCCGCCGCTTTCTAAAAGCTTGCAGCAAAGCGCTGCCTCAATGCTCGCAGCTGCGCCCAGACAGTGACCGGTGAGCGGTTTTGTGGAGCTTGCAGGAGTATTTGAGCCAAAAACAGTGTTAATGGCACGCCCTTCCATGAGGTCGTTTGCCACTGTTCCTGTGCCATGGAGGTTTATGTAATCCACATCCTCCGGCTTGATTTTTGCCTCCCCAAGCGCGAGCCTGATTGCGCGTATTGCTTCGACCGCGTCAGGGTCAGGCGTGGTTGCGTGGTAAATGTCGGTTGTCTCGCCGATTCCCGCGATTTCGATTCCGGAGCCGGAATCCTTTTCAAGAATAAACGCAGCAGCGCCTTCCCCGATGTTTATCCCGCACCTTCCTTTGCCAAACGGGTTGGAAGGCTCTTTTGATAAGATTTCCAGCGAGTCGAACCCGTAGACAGGGACTTTTGAGATATTGTCAGCCCCGAGCACAAGCACTGCTTTTGCAATACCGGATTCTAAAATTTCGCGCGCAATAGAAAAAGCCTTGATTCCGGATGAGCAGGCAGTGGAAACAGAAGTGCAGTAGTTTTTCAGCCCGTAGTATTTTTTCAGGAACTCTGCTGTGTTTCCGATTTCTGTGTGTTTAAGATTCCCGCTTGTTTCGTATTCTTCCACGCCGGAGTTTGTGGTCGCGCAAACAACTGCGAGTTCTTTTTTGTCGTAGTTTTCCACACCGAGAGGAAGGGTTGCAGCGAGTGCGAGTCTGTTTGTGCGGATATTGTAGTCTTTATCCTGAATCTCAGGCAGCTCAAAGTTTACCCGTCCGAGTCTTCGTTTACCTTCGGTTATGAAGCAATCGTCCGTGCCGTTTAGAGCCTTTTCAAAGACTTCTTCCATACTCCCTGCAAGATTGCAAAGTGCATTATATTTTGTAATCATAGTTCCCATTTTATTGTATAATTCTATCATGAACAAAAATGTTTTTTATATCAACAAATTTTCTAAAAAGAACAGCAAGGCATACCTGTCTTCAATCCCCCCGCTTATGCGGCGAAAACTGGGCTCCACGGACAGGCTGGCGCTTGATTCCATGCTTGAAGTTTTTGAGGAAGGAGCTGAAGAAATTGTTTTCTCCTCCCGTTTCGGTGAAATCGACCGCCTAAAGACAATCATAAGCCAGTATCAGGAGTTTGACGAGGTCTCGCCTGCGCAGTTTTCGGCATCTGTACACAACTACGCAGCCGGATTCTTCACGCTCTACAAAAAACTGAACATTCCATATTTCGCCTTATCATCAGGTGAGAACTCAATTTCGGCCGGGCTTGTTAAATCGGTTATCTCAAAAAACAGCCGGCTTCTTTTTGTCTACGCTGACGAAGTTAGTGTTGCATGTTCGATTAACAAATCTGGCGAGGGTGCAAAATGTATTTTCAACCCTGAAAAAAAAGGGCAAAATGAAAACGAGTACGAAAGTTTTATCGGGTTTCTTGAAGGCAGGAGTCCAAAATTTGAGACGGTTTTCGGGACTTTTAAGAGGGAAGTTGAATGAAATACCTGCGCTCGTTTGTCACTGTGATTAGTTTTTTTATCTTCGGAGTCGGAGCAATACTCCTCAACTTTCTTGTGTTTCCGTTTATCAAGGACAACAAAGCGCTCTGTTCTGACATCATCCACAGGCTATGGAAGTTTTTCGTCTGGCTGCTTGTGGTCACACGAATGATTAAGCTCGACATCAAGAGGTTAGAAAAAATCGAGAACAAGGTCATTGCTGTGACCCACCCGAGTTTTCTGGACATTGTGGTTCTGATGAGTCTGGTTCCGAGGAGCACCTGTTTTGTGAAAAAAGAGCTTGCGCATAACCCGATTCTGAAAAACCTGATAAGCAGCATTTTTATAACAAACGAGGTTGAGTTAGAGGAATTAAAAGACCAATCTAAAAAGATGCTTGATTCCGGATTCAACGTAATAATCTTTCCATCTGGCATACGTCACAGAAAAAACGAGTATCCGAAAATCAAGAAGGGCGCGGCTCTTGTTGCCCTGAATGCCGGAAAGAACATTGTTCCAATCCGGATGTTTACGAGCGAGGATTTTCTGTTCATAAACCAGCCGTTTTATGCAGCAGGAGAAAAAACAGTGGTTTTTGAAATCGAAGAGTGTGAAGAGATTGACATAGAAAAATTCAGCGGCCAAACAGAGATTGTGGCAAAGAGGGAAATAACAAAAGAGATAGAGAGAAAGTTGTACTAGCAAATAAATTTTTTACGGGTTTTTATACAGGTATGAGAATAACATCGGTACAGCAAAATACTTACAAGCCGCAATTTAAGAACAATTCAAGACAAGTACTTGATAAACAGGGCAAACTTTTATACAGGACAACAACTTACTTTTTCAGAGAAGATTTTAATTGGCAAAAATTTATCAACATGCTTGGCCAAAAATATAAGAACACACCAAAGGTCAACATAATTTGTCATGCGTGTTCAAGTGGTGAAGAGCCGTTTTCGCTTGTTATGGGCATTGAAAATCTTTTGGGGAATCAGTCTAAAAAGTTTTTTCCTATTGAAGCTAGAGATATTAATCCCGAAAACATAGAAATGGCGAAGAAATCAGAATTTAAAGGCATACATAGCACCCAGTTATTGGAAATTAAGAATATTACTAATTATCAGCCTGAAAAGTATTTTGATATAAAAAAATGTGATGATTACAGCATACCAACAGTAACCCTAGCTCCTAAAGATACGTTGAGGAAAAAGGTCAACTTTGTACAATCTGATATATTTAAAGATATTGATTTTATTCCTAAGAGTAATACAGTTTTAATGTGCAGAAACTTTTGGCCTTATCTTTCAGTGTATGAAAGGGATAAGCTTGCAAAGAAACTGTATAACAATCTGGACGAATCGTCACTGGTAGTCGTTGGCTCTTTCGACTATGCAAGCGATATACACTGGATTCTTACAGATAATGGCTTTGTGGAAACATATGTGGATTTTGTTTACTCAAAACCTCTAAAGAGCTAAACCCGCGCGTCCAGATATCCTCCGATTCTTACAAAGTTTTCGTAGTAATAATTGAACACAAGAACCGCTGCAAAAACCACGTAGTAGAAATTTAAGAGTGTGAATAAAAAATGCGTAAATATATTCATTCCCGCAACTGTTGTTAAAAGTGAAAGAACAAAATAAGAAACAAAAAGCATTATAAAAAGCAAAAGGTTTTTAGGGAACTTTCTGCTGAACAAATCCTTAAGCGAGATAAAATAAGACTTAAAAGGATTTTTTTCCTTGAAAAACATTGCAGGAGAGTAAAAAATAACAACAAAATAAGTTGCTGCCATTGTGAAGAACAGAAGCAAATTCCAGGCATTAAGTTTTGCAATCTGGCTGTCAGTAAGAGAAGTCAAAAAGGTCTTCAAAGCCGAAGTTGATTCCATTGCTTTTGAAAACGCGTCAGGAGAAATTCCGATATCGCCGATTAATTTCATTCCCGCATAATAAGAGGCTGCAAGAAGTCCAAGAGAAACAACAAAGGTTATGAATATCATCCCGATAACCGGCAGGAAATACTCGCCCACACCGGCAGGAAATTCCTTCATCAAAGAATTTGTTTCCTCTCTTTCAGGCTCAGTGACAACAATTTTTAGCATAAAAAACCAGCCGGATAAAAACGCAGCAAGCATTAAAGTAAACAACACCACTACAACAAACATGCTAACGGTGTTTCCGCCAATAGAAAATAGTATATAAAGGCTAGACAACAACGAAAACAATATAAGAGGTGTTGCAAGGATTATGTATTTATTTGTAAGATTGAAGCTGGTTTTTATGCACTTTAACATGGTCTCTCTCCCGAATTATATTCTGTACTTGATTACAGACTGTTCAATTATATCGTCTGAGACTTTTGAAGCAAAGTCTCTAAAATTGTTTGCAATGTTTGAGCTGGCATTGATTTCTGAAATGCTCACCCCTTTGTTGATTGCCTCCATTATTGTGAAGTAATTGTTTGGCACCTTCCAGTAAACTTTTTCTGAAAGCGCGTTTTCAATATCTTCGATTTTGATTTCTTCATTATCCATATACCGGTTGACTACTATTTTGACCTTGTCTTTCGGATACCGTCTGGAGCGGAAAAGGTTCAAGCAGCGCTGGCAATTTCTGATGGCAGGAATGTTAACGATTGTTGTAAACAAAATCCAGTCAGAGCAATCCAAAATCTTTAATGTATTTGGGTCAATGTTGGACGACATGTCAACAATGATATATGGAAAAATCTTTTTAAGAGCACTGAATAATGCTGATATCTGCTGCGGTGTAATACTCTCTGCCTGTTCAATGTAGCTTGGGTCGGAAAGTACGTACAAAGATGTGTTCTTGTATTTTTCAAACCCTTTTATAAGAATATCCTCTTCTTTGTTCAAAAGCCGCTGGATTACGTAATTCACGTCAAAAGACGGCTTGAGGTTCAAAAATGTTGAAATATCCCCGAGCTGCAAGTTCAAATCAATGAGTGCAACTTTGTCCTTTGTAACCTTTGTAAGTTCAACCGCAAGATTGGCGGCGATAGTTGTTTTCCCGATTCCTCCCTTGTTTGAATAAACAGTGATAATCTTAGACTCAGAGCCGGAGTCTTCTTCCGTTTGGCTTGCCAGCATTGTGACAACTCTTGCCAGGTCCTCCCTCAATACCGGCTTAGGCAAAAACTCTTTTGCACCAAGTCTCAGGGCTCTAACGATTGTGTTAGTAGAGTAGTTGGTGGATGTGATTATGATTTTGGAAGTAAAAAGTTTGAGGTTTTCTGCAACCTCTTCCACATCCTTTGACTTTTCTGATATGTCCAAAATCACAATTGCATTGCCGTCTAAGCTTTTTATTTCTTCAAAACCCTGAGAGTAGTTTTCGTAGAGCATTATGCTTTTGATAAACCCCAATTGTTCAAGGTATGATTTGATTATTTCTCTGGAATTTTTATTCTTGTCTAAAACTATTACCGGCGGACAATTCTGCATTTTGAACCTCTTCCCTTTCAACACGGCGGACGTGAAAATTATACATCAAATTGGAGGAGAGAACAATATATTATTGTGCTGAAATATCCGAAAGGTCTTTTTTCACAGACGTTATGCCATTTATACCGAATACCTTATGCAGAGTATCAATAAGGTTCGGATTAAGCTGTAACGGAGTGCATTTGCCAATATAAATCTGGAAATTTTTGTTCTGGCTCAGATAAGTTATCTGCGATATTGTATGCCTGTCACATTGCGGAACAAATATTGTTACCGGCAATTCAGAAATTTCTTTGATTGTCTCGCTAATTTTTACAAGCGCAAATGCGTCAAAGCATGCGTTAAGCAAAATAACGTTATCTCTTGGTGAGCTGTATGCAAGCGATACGGCGAGAATGTTATCCGGCATCTGTTTAAGCAGTTTTGTAAAGTAAGACTGCTGCTCAAGAGTGTACCCTCCCTGACCGATTAAGAAGATTCGCTTGTAATCTCTGGCTTTGAGCTTTTCTTCAATAAGTTTTTTGTAGTTTTCGCAGTCAAACCCGATGCTCACTGTCTCACACTGTTTTCCGGTCTTAAACCCTTTTGCATCCTGCGCTGCTTTTATTACATCTGAAAAATCCTTGTTCTTAATAGAGATGACACCCTTTGAACAAGCATAGTCAGTGGTGTAAAGCCTTCCTCTGTAAAGGTGCTCAACATTGTAGAGCGAGTGCCTTGTGAGGATAATCGGGCCCGGGAAGGTCGCAAAATCAAGGAGACAGTTTTCCATGCCCTGACCGTACTGTCCCTTGAGGTTCTTGTACTCCGCAAATTTCGGGAAGGTGTTTGCAAGCATCATCTCGTCATGGGTGTAGACATCTATGTCCGTGTCTTTCACAGCTTCAAGTACATCTTCAAGCTCGCGGATGTTCGAGCCGACCACGAGGATGGCTTTACCCGGGGTTGTTGAGTACGAAACCTCGTTGATTCTCTGTTTTCCGTACCTTTCCTCCTGAGTCTTTCTCACGATGTTCATTAGCTTGTTGTCAATCTTTGAGGATTCAATGATTACGGACTTGATTTTCTCCACATCCTTTTCGTTGGCGTTGAGTGAGTCAAGAATCCGGAGGATGGTTTTGTAGCCCTCTTCTGAATCAGCCTCGTAGCTTTCGAGGTCGAGGATGTTTATGCAAATGCTTTTTGCAATAACGAATAAAATCTTGAACAGGTCGCGGATTTCAAGCGGAATGTCCTGCGCATTTTTCAGGTACTCCTTTTCGCCGAGCTGGATGGATTTTATTATGTTAAGCTTTTTGTCAAATTTTACCGGCGATTCAATATAATCCGGCTCAATATTCTTCTCCTTGCAAATCTCTTCGTATTTTTTGATAAGCTCCGGCAGCACCTCGTTGAACCTTGAGGTCAGGACACTGAAATCAAGTTCTGAAAACTCCGGATTTGAGACCATTACGGAGATTGTGTAGAGGATGATTTCTCTGGCGTCTTTTGCCTGAATGTCGTGCTCGCAAAGCTTAAGCGCGTAAAAAGCTGTTATTTTGAGATAAATAACCAGCACTTCCTGCAAGGAAGATGTTCTCGGGTTTACCGAGCAAATGCCGCGTGAAACGCAGCTGTCGTATTGGTAATCGTCGTTGTAAAAGTTATTCATAGCTATTATATAATAGATTCTATTTACAATTTTTTAATTACCATAGCGGGCAATATGGTTTGATTAGACATGAATATGTTAAATTTTGTTATTAATATATTGACAAAATTAAGTTTTCGTTGTATAGTGCCCGTGTGTGAAATAAGTGAGGATTCATTTATGAGAATTTCTGCTATCCAAACCTGTGGCCCGTGTCAGCCACAGAAGAACTTGAAATTGGCACGTCCTGATTACAGGAGAGGTCTTTTAGACGGCGAAGCCCCTGATGACACTGTTGCTTTTAAAGGTAAAAAGACTGTGAAAGGCGGCTTGTGGGGCGCTCTTACCGGCGTTGCTTGTCTGGCAGCGATTTCATTACTTAGCGGAGGACTTGCTGCTCCGGTTGCTTTCGGGGTGTATGGTGCAACAATGGGCGCGGCTGGCGGTGCTGTAGGGCATGCGCTTGATGAGATGGACGAAGAAGAAAAAGAAAGAAACAAGAAAAACGGCAAGTAATCTCAGGTAAAAGACCGGAAACAGAAGTGAATTGGAGTTATCTTCAATTCATTTTTTGTTATGAATCGCAGTTTATGCTATAATTTAGCATAGCTAGGAGATTTATAAATGTTTAGTACTGATATTGTTTATGAAGTTGTTACATTCGCAATCGGAGATACAAAATCCGGCACAAAGATGGGGAAACTGCAGCTTAAGGACCCGAAAAGCGGCGAGCTTCTGAACTGCATTCTCTGGGAAGAAGCGCTCAACAGAATGGATTCAAAGCTCTTCAGGTGCGGCAACGAGTTGAGAATAGTGTCAGGCTCGTTTAACGAAAAATACAACAACTGTCTCGTATCCTCGCTTGAACTCATCAAGGAAGCAAAGATGGGGCTGGAAAAAGACGAGCAGCAGGCGGTTTACAGCGAGCTTCTTGAATTTATTAACAAAATTAAGGACGAGAAGCTAAGAGAATTTGTGCTCGATATCTACACAAAAAACAAAGAGAAAATCCTTGTGTGCCCGGCTGCTAAACTGATGCACCACAATTACATCGGCGGGCTCATGGTTCACATTTTGGAGTGTCTCAAATACGCAGAAGCTAACATGGACGTGTTTTTCCAGCGTGTTAACCGCGATGAAGTTTATGCAGCGTGTCTTTTGCACGATATCGGGAAGATACTTGAGTACAAGGTTGACCTTGAATCAGGTTTGATTGATTACGAGGAGAACTTTAGAAAAGAGTGGATTACGCACTCACAGTACGGGTTTACAATCTGCATGGCAGCAGGGTTTAAGCGTGTCGCAAGGATGATTGCAGCGCACCACGCGCGTGCTGAATGGGGCGCGATTGTTGACCTGAACGAAAAGGATTTGGAGCCTATAATTTATCTTATACACCACATTGACGATTTGTCAGCAAAGTTCGGCAAGACTAATGTTGCGATGTTGGGATAAGCTCTTTTTCTGCTCCGACTTCTGAAATTGGTATGCGGAATCCAAAAACGCAAATCCCGTCTTCTGTGCTGCTTGCGTAGATTTCGCCGTTATGTTTGCTGATAATCTGTTTTGATAAATAAAGCCCGAGCCCGCTGCTCGCGTTGTTTGAGCATGCGATTTTAGTTCTCTTGAACCTCTCGAAAAGTGTTTCAAGCTCCTGTTCGGAAATCGGCGCGCTCTTGTTTGTCACGCTAAATTCCAGCTGGTTGCCTTTTACTGCAATGTTGATTTTTACTTCTGTCTCCTTAAGCCCGTAAGTAATCGCGTTGGATAGAAGGTTAAGAAGCACGCGTTTTATCTGAATGTAGTCAGCTTTGACAATGCAGCTTTTTTCTGTGCTTACCAAAGTCATTTTTTGCTGTTTTTCAAGCGCAAGACCCTCGGTTGATTTGCAAATTATTGAGACGAGCTCGACAATGTCAAAGTCTTCAAAATTGAACTTCATCTTGCCGTTTTCGTATCTATATGTATCAAGCACGGTGGAAACGAGGTTCGCGGTGTATTCGCATGAGCTTCGCATCAACTTAATCATCTCGTGCTGCTCATTGAGGAGTTTGCCGAAATTTCCGTTAAGCAGCATGTTGAGAATGTTCATCTGCGCAAAAGTCGGTGTTTTCAAGTCGTGCGTAAGTGTTGCAATGAACGCTTCTTTTGCGGCCTCTGATTCTTTTTCGTTGTCCTTGTTGTTGAAAAGCACGATTATATCAGTGATTTCGTTGTTCTTATCAAAAATCGGGGTCTTGATTACGCGAAAATAGTGGGTTGTTTTATCAATAAAATTAAGCTCCCACTCAAACTGCATCGGCTCTTTGCTCTTAAAGATTAATTCGTCTTCTTCCCTGATTTTATCAAGGTGGCGTTGAGGGTAGAAGTCCTTGATGTTCTTCTGCTCCAGAACCTTTGCAGGACAGTTTGTGAGCCTTGCAAAATTTTCGTTCGCAAACTTGATGTTACCTTGGATGTCTCGTATGTATAAATCTACAGGGATATCTTTGATTATGTGTTTGAAGTAAACATCTTTAGTTTTGTGCTTGTATAAGATAAAACTTTGTATAATCGATGTTACTAATAATGTTACTAGACAAATATATATCATGATTTCTTATACAATGATAATTTAAACAAAAATATAAAAACATCAGCTTTATGGCTAATGTTACAAAATGTAACGCAAAAAATTTTTTCACCCGTTTTTATACAGATATGAAAGTCAGCCTCTTGAGAAAAATCTACCCCTATTTGAACTCCGGAAAAAAGAACATCCGCTGGCGCAGACTCACTGATGCGGAGCTCAATCTTGCGATGCAGGAAAAACAGAAACTCTGTACCTGCTATT
The DNA here is from genome assembly GCA_949902595.1 of uncultured Candidatus Melainabacteria bacterium. Classification (GTDB taxonomy): domain Bacteria; phylum Cyanobacteriota; class Vampirovibrionia; order Gastranaerophilales; family Gastranaerophilaceae; genus CAG-196. The sequence goes on from CATLDC010000001.1 coordinate 224,718, forward strand.
CGGAAAGCACAAGACACGCACTTCTTGCAACAGACAAGGGGCGTGAAATGCTTAAAAACAGGATTATGGTGCAGAAAGCGGATTCTCTTGAGCCGGCTTACAAAATCAGACTCAATGCAAACGGGGTGGAGGAAACGTATAGAACATGCAGCGCTGATTATTACGGAAGGTACATGAGGCTCTATGAAGAGTACTACGAAGGCGCGTTGAGTTTTCTAAACGAGGGTGACAAACGAGTGAATCTCTCTCTTGCAATGAATATTGCTATATCGAAAATGATAGCAAAGCATCCGACAATGAAATCCTTCTTCTCCAGAATATACAAATTCCCGCTGATTCGAAACACAAGGAGTGAGTTCAACAAGCCGTCACGTGCATTCGGGTGGTTTACAAGTAAACCACCAATAGCTATTGGTGAAAATTCGTGGAGCATGAATCTCAAAAAACAGGCGCCTAAGGTTCTAGAAATACTTAACAGTTTTGAGCAGGGCAAAAGCAGCTTTGTCGTAATAAGTGCCAACAAGAAGATAAACGGTATCGACAAATGGCACTGTCTTCCTGTTATAAATGTGGACAAACAAGCAAAAACAGTTGACTTGATGAACAAGCGCGACAACAAAATAACGACTTTTACGTTTGACGATATCATCAATCATTTCAAAGCCATCGTGGGTATGAATTTTAAGGACTAAACTTTAGCCTTCTTATCAGCAAGCTCGCTGTCCATCCTTAAGAAAACAGGTTTGATGTTTTCTTTGTCAATCAAATGCCCTGACTTCATGTTTGTGCAGCTAATCTCGTCGAATTTTGTATCCAGATTGTACGAAAGCTGCTCAGCCATTGCCTGCGCAATGTTCGGACAGAACGGATAAATAAGCGAAGAGATTACACACATAATATCAAGCACATTTGTTAGAACCTCGCCACACTTGTCCATCTGACCTTCTTTAGCAAGAGTCCATGGCGCGTTATCTGTTACGTACTTGTTCGTGATGTCAACAAGCTCGATAATCTTTTGCGCAGCTTCCTGTACCTCAAAGTAGTCAAAGTGGTGCTTCACAGCCTTAACTGTTTCCATTGCCTTGTCAACAAGCTCGTTCTTGCCCAAAAATTCCGGTTTGATATCGCCGTCAAAGTACTTAACAAGCATTGAGAGCGTTCTGTTAAGCAGGTTGCCCATTGAGTTTGCAAGGTGTGCGTTAACTTTTTCCTTGAAATCCTCGTCAGAATAGTTTCCGTCCTTACCGCAAGGCGCAGCTGATGCCATGTAGTACCTAAGAGGGTCTGGAATTTCAAGGTTAAACGCTTCAAGCACGCTTGTCGGAGAGATTACGTTTCCGAGTGATTTTGACATCTTTGTCTGGTCAATCGTAATCCAGCCGTGCGCAAGGATGTGCTTAGGAAGCGGCAGGTCAAGCGCCATAAGGATTGCAAGCCAGTAAATGCTGTGGAATTTCAATATGTCTTTTCCGATAACCTGAACATCAGCAGGCCAGAGTTTTTCGAACTTTTCGCTGCTTCCATCCGGGTCGTACCCTATTGCTGTGATGTAGTTTGAAAGCGCGTCAATCCACACATAAATCACCTGTGAAGGGTCGTCAAGCACCGGAATACCCCAGCTCACGTTTGAGTTAACACGTGAAACAGAGATGTCTTCGATGTTTTCAAGCTGGTTCAGAACCTCGTTTGCGCGGAATGCCGGCACAATGAAATCCGGGTTTGTCTTGATGTGTTTGATTATGGCGTCTTTGTATTTTGTGAGTTTGAAGAAGTAGTTTTCTTCTTCTACAACTTCCGGCTTCTTAAGGTGATCAGGGCAGAGTCCGTCTTCTGTCAGGTCTTTTTCGCTAAGGAAAGCTTCGCAGCCGGAGCAGTAAAGCCCTGTGTAAGAGTGCTTGTAAATATCGCCCTTTTCAACCAGTTTTTTGAAAATCTTTTGCACAACTTTTTCGTGCTGCTCGTCAGTTGTTCTGATGAATTGAGAGTAATCAATCCCGAGCGCTTTCCATGCGTCTTTGAACTTCTGTGCGTTCATGTCACAAAATTCTTTTGGAGAAACACCGTTCTGCGCTGATGTTTTCTGAATCTTAATCCCGTGTTCGTCGGTACCGGTCAGGAAATACGCGTCTTCGCACCTCTGGGTGAAGTGTCTGAAAATAACATCTGTAAGAATCTTTTCGTAAGCATGCCCGATATGCGGCGCGCCGTTTACATAATCAATCGCAGTCGTTGTATAAAATTTTGCCATAATCCTTTTCCCTCTGTTAAATAGTTTTGTTATCCAGATTATAGCATGAACAAGTTATTTTGAAGCTATTGACTGTTTTAATTTGTATGTGAGATAGTCTTCGCTGTTTGTCTTAAGGTTGTTCGGGTTCTTCTTGTATTTCAGCTGCTGCTCAAGAGACATCTGCAACAGGTTTAGTTTCTCCTGCTTTGATTTCAATTTCTTGAACTTCATAAGCTTGGAAGCTCCAGTGTATACTGCTTGGAGAGCCACGCTTGTCCGCTCCATGGTGCCTGCTTTGTCTATGTCCAAATCCTTAAATTTGTTTGTGAATAAAACTTCCACAAGCTCGATAAACGAATTGTAAGCGGACTTGTTTGCCTTGTTCCGGTTCAGCTGGCTGTCACTCGGGATGATGTTATACTTTCTCATTATATTTGAAGTGAGAGTCAGGAGGCTGTTGTTGTTTATAGTCTCTAACCTGGTCTCTGTGTCAAAGAAGCATTTTTTCAACTCCTCTGCAATCTTCTTTGAGGCTTCCTCTTTTGTCATGCCCTTTGGAAGAACTGCACCCTCGAGCACAAATTCTACGATGTCAGGAACATTCCCCTTCTTGATATAAGATGTGAGACTAAGACTCCTGATTGACTGCTCCATTGTTTGCTCAATGGTGTTGCCTGTGTCAATAAGCGTAAATACTTTGCCCTTGCGTGATTTGAGAGCATTTACATCAATGAAAATGTTTCCCGGGTGGATATCAGCGTGGATAACTTTTCCCTTCTTGTCAACTTTGTTGAACTGCTCTACTAAGACTTTCATGTACTCGTCAAGCAGGTAGCTTGCGTCGCTGTCCGTAAGCTTTATGTCTCCGTACTCAGGTGTCCTTGCCTGAATCTTAGCAATCTTGGACTTGATTTCCTGAACATGCTCTTGTAGCAAAAATGCGCGTCCCGGATACTTGTTCATCCTTTTTTCCAGCTCACCTAAAACCAAGTTGTATCTGTTAAGCTTTACGAGCGAGTTCAAACTGATGCCTTCGGCTTTTTCCATTACGTAGACGCCGTTTTTAACCTCAATAGGCTTAACGAGGTTGGCTTTTTTAGTGTATTCTACTAGTTTCTTTGCTGCGTCCATTTCGTTTACGAAATCAACTTCTTTTAAGATACCGCCGGCAAGGTCGTCAATGTTTCTCAAAAGGTAGTCTTTTTCGTCTGCGGTTTTGTTAGCCATGTTTTTAATCAACTCAGCAAACTTCTCTTTGTCTTTTAGAATCTTTTCCTCGTTGATTCCGTCTTTCAAAACCTTTAAACACACATCTTTGCCGTTCGGAGATTTTGCAAGATAAGTTTCTGCAACGGTTCCGACCCCGAGCAGCTTGGAGATTGTGTATCCGCTTCCGAGCTTTTCGTCAATCATTTTCTGCGCCTGCTCAATTGTGCGTGTTTCAGGACAATTTTCACGCAGCATCCTGGTGAGCGCGCTTGTGTCGTTGGAAATCTGCTTGAACTTTACTGCGAAGATGTTTTCTTCAGTGAGCTTCTTCACCTTGTCTTCCATTTTTATGGTTTTATTTTCTATGATTTTAGAAACATTTTCAGATTTCATCAATATGCTTTCAAGCTCCTTGTAGGTGCTTTCACCATTGAACTCCGAATCTTTTAAGCTGGCGTTCAGAAGCTTGTCCGTTGCTTTTTTCAGGTTCGTATCAAATACCTTTGCAAACCCGACCTTCTTGACCATCGGAACAGCAGCGGCTGCTGCAAAGGCAAGGTTTGTGACAGAGTCGTTTTTGAGATTATTTATGTACCCGCCAAAAGACTTATTCTTGTCCTCCTTGCTCCCGACAAAATACCTGTTCATGCTGTTCGCTGCAAAGTATAAAGGCACTCCGATAACCGCTCCGCCAAGAGTTGCGAGCGGCATTAATAGCCCGTTAATTGCGCCTGATGCGAAGTTTCGCAAATCACTCTTGAAGTGCGCAGCGCGCTTCACCTTCTTGTCACGCTTGTATAAAGCCTTGTCGTAATTGTTCTTTGCACCGTTAAAATCTTTTTTGTCAGATTTGAACTCCTTTGAGCCAATGCGGTTGATTAGGAGCGTTAAAATTTTGGCATACCCGCCCGCAAAAGCTGAAAACAGGGCTGCAATCGCGATAAGCTTGTTTTTGGATTTTACAGTCTCTGCAAGTTTTAATAAAACTGAACCGGCACCCTTTGGCTTGTTGCCGCCCTTTGTGCCTTCTTTTAGAACCTCTTCAAACTTCTGGTTCAAGAGCGCCTTTGAATTTAACATCTTGAACTCACGGTTAAGCCTAAAAAACGTGAATCCTGCCGCACCCATAGAAGCAGCATCACCAAGAATCTGCGCCGAATTTTCCTGCGAAGCGCTGTAAGCCTTGAGCTGCTTTAACGCATCTTTCTGGCTGATTTCACCGGCCTGAACCTTTTGGAGTGTCCGGTCTAATTTTTGGGTCCCGACTCCAAACCCTGTAACATTCTTGATAGAATTGTATAACCGCTCAATCAACCCGTGATTTCTGCGTTTTTCGCGCTTGTAAACATCTTCAATTGTAAGCTCTCTTGGCGCTCTGCGCAAAGATTGTTGTCTTGAAGCGGGTGCTTGTGCCTGCAATGCAGGGTATCTGGTAGAAATCTCCGGCATAGTTTAACCTTAACTTTATCTTACATACCATTATAAAGACACAAAATAAGTAAAATTTGCTAATTTATTAAGAAATGTTAATCTTCTAATACGGAAAATCCTTGCGGAAGTTTTTCTTCTATTCTTTTAATGAGGCTTGAGGGTTTGATTCCAAGCATTTCGCAGATAGTGAAAATGGAAATAATTTTTGCTTCGTTTGAGCTGTTTTCGATTCTGTTGAGCAGAGATTTCTCGACTCCGTACTCGTCGGCGAGCAGTCTTTGAGACTTGTTGAGCTTGTTTCGCTCTTCTTTGATGATTTGTCCCATAAGCTCTAAAATAATTTCTGCTTTCTTAGAATATTTATGCTGCATAAATAGAATTTTATATTGTATAATTATATAGAATTATCTATATATGCTCCGGAATCAATTGGAAGAAAGTATTAGATAGAAAAATTTAAAAAACATATAAACCTAAGTAAGCTTATTTGACCGGCTTTGCCGGTCTTTTTTATGGGGGGGGGAGAGGGGGAGGGAGTATTGAAAAATAAAAAACATGCTGTATAATAAAGGTATAGGGAAGAACCCTAAAGGTGATTGGTTTTATCCTTTAGAGTTCTCTTAACTCCCTATTTGATGTAAATTGACGCTATGATTATCGCTAAGATAAGCCATAGCGCTTTTTCTGTAATACAGAAGACCATTTTTTCCTCACCACCTTTCTGCTTTTTTCTCATAACTAGTCTGTGTCAGCGGTGGTAAACGGGAAGCTTACCCATAAAGCTATTTTATAATAATAGGGCGTAAAACTCAACTCAATTCAATCTAATCATATAGCTTAGGCGGCTTTTTGTTGCAGATTTCAAGTATTTCCGATAATTCAACAAGAGTTAATGAGCCCCTGCTAAGTCTTGTCGAAAAACTCGACCTGCTAGGCTTCCAATTGTACTCCTTAACAAGCTCTCTCAATATTTTTGATTGGTTAGAACCTATCTCATATTTGATTAAACTTTCTATCTGAGCTTTCCAATATTTTGCTTTTTCGTCTCTTGTTGTTTTGTTTGCCATAAAAAGTCAAAATTCCTCTACGCATCAATAGACGCAAGCAACATGTTAATCTCGGAAATCAAATCCTCGTTCTTTGTCTTGACCGCGTTTACAAGCGCCTTCTTTAACAAAGACTTCGCCTTGTTCGGACTGTTGAACTCAATCATCAGCTCGCCTGCGGATTTGTAGTTGAGCGCGATTTCCTCTACAGAATTAGACTTCTCGTAATTCTTTACAGCCTCTGCGTAATACTTCAAAGCCTTGTCACTCTTCTTGAACTGCACACAAGCGTCAGCAGTGTTGCTTAAAACATAACCCTTCATTGCACTGTCAGTGGTCTGCTCAATAAGCCTGCGCGCTACATCATAATACTCAAACGCGTTCTCATCGTACTTGTCAGTGAAAATATTCGCCATTCTTGTGAGCGAGTCAGACTGCCCGATTAAATCATCGGATTTTCCGGCATAAGAAATTGATGTAAAGTAGTGGTTCAAAGCAGGCACAATCTCGTTTACGTCATCATAAATCTGCGCCATTGAAAAATGCGCGCGCGATTTTACGTTAACATCGGTTGTGTACTCAAGAGATTTGTTGTAACTGTTGAGCGCCTGAACATAATGCTCGTTGTCGTCATAAATCTTTCCGATTTCCAGACAAATTCTTGATTGCGTTTCAGTATCCTTAAGCTCTGATGCCCTGTTGAACGCTTCCTTGAACATCGCCATTGCTCTTTGCGGGTTGTTTGAAAACGCCTGCTTCTTTGCTTCCACAAACAAAGACTTGAGCTTTGTGTCCTGCGGTATAATCGTGATGTTAGGCTTCTTGGAAATCGTTTCTTTTGCCTGAACAAACTCCTCTTCAAGAGTGAGCTCCTCCGGCTCAATCTCAACAACTTCCTGCTGCTTAACCTCTGCAACAGGCTCTTCCTGCACCGGAGCAGCGTGCTCCTCTTTAGGCTCCGGTTTTGATTCAGGCGCCTGGTCAGGGAATTTTACGAGGAAGTTCGGGTTGATTTCGTCTTCATTAAAACTGTAGTTGATTCTCTGCAAAAAAAGCGCGTCAAGCCAGTTCTGGACAACTTTTGAATCCTTGTTCAATGTTTCTGAAATGTATTTGTCCAAAAGCGAAGCTGCGATTTTGAGGTTGCTCTGAATAAGATTAACCTGCGGCTTCGGCTCTCTTACCTGCTGCTCGACGATTTGAAGGTAACGGTTAACTTCCTGTTCGATGTTTTCAGGAGTCGCGATTGCTTTTATTGTGTTTCTGAAATCCTTTAGAATCTGTGCGATGTTAACCTTGTTGCTTCTCGGGTTGTGAGCAGCCTGCGGTGCTGCCGGAACCTGATTCAAAGGCTGGTAGCCGGCCTGCGCAGCCTGATACTGCATCGGGTTAATCTGATGCGTGTCGTATCTGATTGGAGGCGGGGTTTGAACCTGATAAGTCTGCCTCTGCGGGTATGATTGACCGTAAGGATTTGTTGCAGGAGAATTTATTGCCTGACGGATTGGCGGCTGTGCCTGAACATCTTCTGCACGTCCGCGCGCGATGGTTTGAGGTGCCTGTCTTTGCTGCTGCTGGTCTTGCGCGTTTCCGTTATGACCGTCTTTGTCGGCTCCTTCGTTACCTGCGTTATAACTGCCTGTTCCCCTTTGAGGATAAGGGCGCGGGCGTACTGTGTTCATTGTGTTAAACAATATAAACCGTCCTTCCTTTAATAATATCGGATATATTATTAAGTTCTTTATTGTTAGCCGTAAATTTCATCCGTTTGTATGATATTTGTTTAATGAAGTGTAGCAAAAAGTCATGATTTATTTGTGATAAAATTTTTCTATGTTTAGACACGTCGCACCAATAGTATTACTTTTGATTTCAAATATCTTCATGACCTTCGCATGGTACGGTCATCTTAAATTCAGAAGCTCGGCTCTCTGGCTCGTAATCCTTGCAAGCTGGGGGATTGCGTTTTTTGAATACTGCTTTCAGGTGCCGGCAAACAGGATTGGATACAGCTGCTACAACGCGGTGCAGTTAAAAACTATTCAGGAAGTAATCACGCTCACCGTGTTCTCAGTCTTTTCTGTGCTCTACCTCAAAGAACAATTCCGCTGGAATTACCTTGTCGGGTTTGTATTTATAATCCTTGCTGTGTTTTTTATTTTTAAAGGAAAATAGATGAAGATTCATACAAACAGCGTTAACTTCCAATCAAAAATAAAACTTGTGGATATGGCTGCTTTCAATGCAAAAACCAAAGCTCTCAACCCAAAAAAACATGAGGTCGGATACCCTTGGACGCCTGAGACCATGAAACAAGGAAAGAATCTTTTTACAACCCAAATCATGGACTGCATTGCAGGCGGAATCGTCGACAACGGCAAAGTCGCAATGTTTCACCTCTGCACCAGACACCAGAAGGATGCAAAAAAGACACGCCAGAAAGGGTTTAGCATAAAAGAAATTGAACGCAGGATTCTTGAGAAGGTTAACCTTGAGAACGAAAACCTGCACGCCTTTATTATCGGGGGATTCCATACGAGAGAGAACTCAAAATACAACGTGAATAAACTTAACCAGATAAAAAATGTGTTCGAAAAACACAAAATTCCTTATTCAATACTGGGCGCAAGACGCGATGTGCACTATTTTGGCAGATATTCTATTCTGTTTGATAACAAAGAGGACACTTGGTATGTTGCAAACACGCTTTCTAATTCAAGGGGGCCAAATGGCGACGGAGCAGAGCTTGAGGTATTGGAAAATTCTGTTAATTACCACACCTATGAGCAAAAATATGACAGATACGGAGTTCGCTACGACAGAAAAAAGCACTCCGGAAGCGCGGAAGATTTTTTAAAAAGCCAGTTCAGACAGGTTGCTCTGTGTAAATTTGACAGCTTCGCTTAATTATTTGATGATTTTGTGATACATTGCTAGTATGAAAAAGATAGCCCTTGTAAGTCACGGATGTGCAAAAAACCTTGTTGATTCAGAACTGATTCTCGGAATCCTTGCCCAAAACGGGTACGAGATTACTCTTAACGAGGATGAGACAGATGTTGTTATTGTAAACACCTGCTCTTTTATCTGCGATGCAGAGCGAGAGTCAATTCGCTCAATACTCGAGCTTGTTGAACAGGGCAAAAAAGTTGTCGTAACAGGCTGCCTTGCACAAAAACATCCGGAAGAGTTGAAAAAAGAGATTCCTGAACTTGCCGCAGTTGTGGGTACAACCGACTTTACAAAGATTGTGGAAGTTCTTAAAAAGATTGACGGAGAATTTGTATCCGAGGTTAGCGAAAACCCTGAATACATTTATCCGGAAAACGTTGAACGCCAGCAAATCACAATGGGCGCAAGCTCCTATATCAAGATAGCAGACGGCTGCAACTATCGCTGCGGGTACTGCATAATCCCGTACCTGCGGGGTGATTACCACTCGCGCAAAATCGATGATATTGTCACCGAGGCAAAAAATTTTGTTAAAAAAGGCGTGACAGAGATTATTCTGGTTGCACAGGATACAACAGGGTACGGAGTTGATATATACAAAAAACCGATGCTCCCTAAACTTCTGGAAGAATTGAACGAAATCCAGGGACTCGGCTGGATAAGGGTCATGTACGCTTACCCGACTCAGATGAGCGACGAACTTCTTGATACAATCTCAAGACTTGATAAGGTGGTAAAATACGTTGATATCCCGCTCCAGCACTCACATCCTGAAATGCTGAAACTCATGAGCAGACCTTCGTTCGACTACCGCCCGATGATTGAAAACATCAGAAAACGTATTCCGGGTGTTTCAATAAGAACCGCGTTTATCGTGGGCTACCCGGGTGAAACAGAAGAACATTTTGAACACCTCTGTGAGTTTGTGCGTGATATGAAATTTGATAGAATGGGCGTTTTCAAATACTCGCGCGAAAAAGGCACACCGTCTTACAAAATGCAAAATCGTGTCGGCGCAAGGCTTGCAAACCAGCGATACAAAAAACTGATGGAAATTCAGCAGGGGATTTCGATTGAGCGCAACAAGAGTTTTGTGGGAAAACTCGTTCCATGCATTATTGAATGCTATTCAGACGAGGGCGAAGTCATTGCCCGCACCCAGTTTGACGCGCCTGAAATTGACGGGGTTGTAAATATTAAGACCGACAAGCATGTTGTTCCCGGTGATATTGAGCTGGTGAGAATAACCGGGGCTACAGAATACGATTTGATGGGCGAAATTTAAGGGAGCAGCTAAGCAGCTAAGCGGCTCGGCAGCTAGGCAAATTACCACATATTGCAACTTTTTAACGCATAACACAGCTTCTCTCAGCTGCTTAGCTGCCCAACTTCCCAGCTGCCCCCCCTCCATGCCAACTTCTTTACAAAACTTTACAGTTTCTAAAACCCATGCAAACATGCTGGTGGCATGGTTTTTCATGGTAAAAAAAGCTGTAACCATGCAGCCATCTGGCTATAGCATGTACTCAAACGCGCAAGGGCAGCAGAATCAATCGGCTTCGGATTATTAAAATATCTTTACAATTGCCCGTTTATGGGTTGTAAATGTGTTCTTAACACTTATAATAAGAATATGGGTCGGGGAGAAACGGGGAAAATCCGACATTACAACGAAACGAGAGGCATTGAGATTCAGTGCCTGTACTATTTTAAGTCACAAATGATTTTTGGAGGAATAAATTGTTTAAGAGTCGTGATATGGGGAGAGCTATTGCTGTAAAGAGGTGGACGCCTACGGCATTAGAGTGTTATAAACGTGGTTGTGTTTGTGAAGGTTGCTTTTACAGTGATTTTTTCAGTGCTACAGCGCAGAGATGTCAGATGAAGGCAGCTGTATTGGAGCTTGTAAGGACAATCGGGACTCCAAATGTTGAATTACCGCAGATTCTTGAGTAAAAATTATCTGCTGCCCACTTTAAAAATTAATCAAAATGGTGTAAAATGGAAAGGTAGCACATTAGGAGGTGTAAATGCATATACACGTAAACGGTAAAAACATTGAGATTACAGATGCTATCAAGGCTTATGTGAAGGAAAAAGTTGGTAAGGTTGCAAATCATTACGACCAGATTACCGCTATTGACGTTATCCTTTCTGTTATCAAAAACCCTGCAGCAACTGGCAAACACGTGGCAGAAGTTTCTTGCAAAATGAACACAGGCGTTGTTCACTGCGAAGAATCTGCGGAATCTATGTACGCTAGTATTGACTTGCTTGCTGACAAATTGGACAGACAGGTGAAAAAGTTTAAAGACAAAGCACTATCTTCTGACAAGGCATCTATCAGAAATGCTGAAGAAAAAGATTCTGCTGAGGCTGTAGAAAGCTAATATTTGCGGGCTTGTAGGTGGGATAGATGATTAACAGCAAAAAAGTTGTAGTAATTATGCCGGCTTACAATGCAGAAAAGACTTTAGAAAAAACATATAATGAGATTTATCAAAATTTCGTCGACGAGGTTATTCTTGTCGACGATTTCTCTTTGGATGAGACCAAAGAGGTGGCCAAGCGGCTTAATATCACTACTATTGTGCATGAAAAAAACAAGGGCTACGGCGGAAACCAGAAATCCTGCTACAGAGCGGCGCTCAAAGCCGGTGCAGATATTGTCATAATGCTTCATCCGGACTATCAGTACACGCCAAAACTTATCCCTGCAATCGCTTCAATGATGGCGTTTGAGGAATACGACGCGGTTATTGCATCAAGAATGCTCGGAAATTCTGCGCTTAAGGGCGGCATGCCTTTGTATAAGTATGTCTCAAACAGATTTTTAACCGAGTTTGAAAATCTGGTGATTGGCGAGAAGTTGTCCGAGTACCACACTGGCTTCAGAGGGTTTACGAGAAAAATCCTTGAGGAGCTTCCGCTTGAGGATTGCAGCGACGATTTTATTTTTGACAACCAGATGCTTGCGCTCATACTTTATAACGGGTTCAAAATAGGCGAGATATCTTGCCCGACAAAGTACTTTGCGGAGGCTTCTTCCATAAACTTTGCGCGCTCCTGCAAATATGGGCTTGAGGTTTTGCTTGTGAGCCTCAAATACAGGCTTGCAAAGCTGGGCTTGCCGGTGAAGTTGTTTTCCGGTGGCGGCAGGAAGCTCGATTTGGACAAAGAGTTGGAGTATTATAACAAAAGATAATTTTATTAAGAATTATTACAATTTGTCAAGTTTTAAGTACTAAAATACTTTATATAAGAGTAGGTACTTGGTAGGTTAGAAATTTGACATCAATAAACAAGATAAAGCCGATAATAAATCTTTTTGTTGCAAAGCCTGAAATCAGCGGGTATGTCACAAAGCCTGCGACTGCGCAGGTTTTTAAATCTGAGCTTAAAAATCTTAAATATGTTGGTGATACTTTTGAGCGGTCGTATAAGACAATAACGGTTGATGAGGTCAGAAAGTTATTTCCAACCGGCAAGCTTGATGAGAATAATTATCTTATGAGAGAGATAAAGAATTTAATCGGGCGGGTAAAGACTTCAAAGAAGATTATCGACATCACTCCGGAGCTTTCGGAAAAGGATTATCAGCTTATGGCTGATATGATGAATCTTCATAATGGCAAGTATATTGATGTCTGGAAGGGGTTTTCTGATACGGATTTGATACCTAATATTGAGAAGCTGGCGTTGTTTAACAGGACAATGAGGCTGACAAAGCAGGCAAAAGATTTTTTGAGATTTGACGAGAACAGATGGGATGTTGTGGTGGAAGGTGTTACGAGGAAGCCGAAGGATGCGATAGTGCCGCTTTTGGAGTACAAGGTTAACTCAAGGGAGATAAATGAGGCTTTGTCTACCGGAAAAATAACACCGGAAGTTCAAACGAAGATTGATTTTATTGAGAAATATATTAACCTGTTTGAGGTTAAGAAGGATTTTAACGTGTACAGGGGTGAAGGCGGGTATGGGATTTTAAATTCTGTAGAAATTGGTAATGGGAAGAATTTGGCCGAATTTTTAGATGAGGTTTATTCCTCCCTTGCAGAAAGAAGTTTGCAAGATAATTATATAGCAGATATCGAATCAGCAGTGAGATTGATTTTGAGTAATGTTAAGATAGTCCAATCCAGATTTTTATCTACAGCAATGGTTGAGAAGGCAACAGACAAGTATGCAAAGAAGATTTTGTGGAAAATAAAAGTTCCAAAAGGCACAAAAGGTGCCTCAATTGAAAGCTTTAATGTTGAGCGTGAAGCAGAAGCAGAATTTTTAATGCAAAAGGGCAGCATGTTTAAGGTGACAAATGTTAAATACAATCCAAACCGTAAAATCTGGGAGTTGGAAGCATTAATAGAGCAGCCTGAGTCAATTGACAAGTCTATAAACAATGCTAAAATGAATATAGGAGTGTAGTCTCGTATGAAAATAAATCAGAACGAAATTAGTTTAACTACTGCAAAGGTGACAAGAAAATTAAACAAGCCTTGCAAGAAGTTGGCTGCAAATTCTAATAATGCTGATAATGCAGCAAAAAAGATAATTGTATCAAGAAAACTACCTAATTGTATAGGAGCTCCTGATGAGATTTATAATTCAGCTGTTATATACAGCCCTGACTACAAAGAAGCCCTAAAGCAAATTCCACAGTGGATAAAAGACATTATCAATAAGTAATAATGATTAATCTTAAGATAAATTCAGAAAAATTAATAAATAATTTGGATATGTCTAAACATATCATTAAATCGCGCACTCTTCCAAATTATATTAGTTCTTCAAAAGATGTATTCCAAAAAGGTGGGGGAGGGCATATACAGTTTTTCAAAGAAGACCTAGTTAAAATGGCTAAAATGACATTTGAGGAATGTGAACCATATAAGCAGCAACTGGTCGAGGCTGGCAAGTACTATGAAACTAAATACTCTGAAAATCTTGAAAAACTACCTAAATGGATAAAAGAGACTATTCAAAATATTTAAATAATTTTATAGGAGTGTAGTCTCGTATGAAAATAAATCAGAATGAAATTAGTTTAACTACTGCAAAGGTGGCAAGAAAATTAAACAAGTCTTGTAAGAAGTTGGCTGCAAACTCTAATAATGCTGATAATGCAGCAAAAAAGATAATTGTATCAAGAAAACTACCTAACTGTATTAGCGATTCTTCTGAAAATCAGGGTGTTACCTGGATTCTAAATCCTGACTACAAAGAAGCCCTAAAGCAAATCCCACAGTGGATAAAAGACATTATAAACAAATAATCATGAAAATAGTTTTAGCATCATCAAACGAACACAAAGTAAGAGAGATTAACGAAATAGTTGCGGGAAGCGGACTGGAATTTGTACTTCCTCCAAAAGGCTTTGACCCTGTTGAGGACGGAAAGACCTTTGAGGAAAACTCGCTTATTAAGGCAAAAGCAGCATGGGAACTCTCCAAAACCTGGACTCTGGCTGATGACTCCGGCCTGTGCGTGGACGCACTCGACGGCAAACCCGGGATTTATTCAGCAAGATATGCAGAGACTCCGGAAAAACGAATTGAGAGGGTCTTGAGAGAAATGCAGGGCGTTGAAGACAGAGCTGCACACTTTGCCTGCTGCATGACACTTATTAACCCCGATGGCGAGGTTGAATACGCGTTTACAGGAAAGTGCGAAGGCTCCATTATTACTGAATCCAGAGGCACAAACGGATTCGGGTATGACCCGATATTCCTTGTGAAGGGCTCAACACGAACCATGGCCGAACTTTCAGAGGACGAGAAGAACGAAATCTCTCACCGCTCTGTTGCTTTGAGACAGGTGCTCGATTACATTAGCAAAAACCTGGTAACTAGTTCTTAAGTATGTTGAAAAACCTGAAAAACGAGTTATAATATAAAGATACAAAATTAACCCCAAAAGAGGATAGCTTATGTCTGAAGTTTCAAACCAAATAATGATGCAGCAGTTAATGCTAAGTTCCCAGCTTATGCAGCAGATGAACTCCACTGGCAGCCAAAAGGGCGAAAGCGTAAGCAGTGAAGAAAAAGAGCTTGTCTATGCAAAGCAGGGCGACCCGAATTATAACGAAGAAATGGACGCTGATTCAAACGGCACAGTAACTTATGATGAGTATATGGAATACTGCAAAGAAAACGCAGTCTCTCCAACTACCAAACTAAGCGCGAGCACCAAAATCGACAAGGAAGGCAGCGTGGATAGCGACGGTATCAAAACAATCCACGTGGGAAAAGCCTTTGAAATGTACTCCCGCTCAAGCATAAATATGCCGGAAGCAAAAATCAACAGCGAAGCCTAAATCCGGTCATACTCCCGCTTGATTTCCTGAATATCCTGCCACATGAGCCACTTCGGGCTTCCTTTTTCGCGCGAGTCGTTTCTCAAAAGATACGACGGGTGAAAAATCGGCATCATCCTTGCGCCATGGACGTTAACGATTGCTTTTTCAGGCTCAAACCATTTCCCACGGATTCTCGTAATCCCGCCAACATTCCCCAGAATCGACTGCACTGCAACATTTCCGCATAACAGAATCAATTTTGGCTGAATAATCTCAATCTGTGCTTTCAGGTACTCCCAACAAGCCTCTTTTTCCTCAGGAAGCGGGTTCCGGTTGTCAGGCGGACGGCACTTGAGGGTGTTGCAGATGTAAACATCCTTCTCGCGGGACAGCCCTACTGCCGCAAAGATTCTGTCAAGAAGCTGACCGGCCTTACCGACAAAAGGTTTTCCCTGCTTGTCTTCATTAAACCCGGGAGCTTCGCCTATCAGCATGAGCTTGGGGTTTGCAACCCCGTCTGAAAACACAATGTTGGTGCGGGTTTTTGCAAGAGGGCACTTCTCGCATTGAAGGCATTTTTCGTGGATTTGGGTTAATTCTTCGTACATAAAAACATTACTTCCTCTGTAAAAAAGTTGTCAAAAACCTTGTGGAACAAGCTCTTTCGGATTTTTGCGCGGGTCATTGTGAGCTTCTGCTCTATCCTGAAATCGTGGCGTTTTGCAAAATCGTAAAAATCCTTGAGGGTCAAAAGGTGGATGTTTGGCGTGTCATACCACTCGAATGGAAGTATGTTTGACTTTGGCATCTTGCCATGGAACATGAGGTAGAAACGCACGCGCCAGTAAGCAAAGTTCGGGAAGCTCACCACGATTTTTTTGCCCACTCTTAGCATCTCTTTGATTACGTAATCCGGTTTTTCGGTTGATTGAAGGGTCTGGTTTAAAACTACGTAGTCGTATGACTTGTCAGGGTAGCCGTGCAAGCCCTCGTCAATGTCGCCCTGAATAACGGAAAGCCCTTTTTCGAGGCATTTTACAATGTTGTCTTCTGAAATATCTATCCCGCTTACGTGAACATTTTTTTCTTTGAGCATTTTCATCAATGTGCCGTCACCGCAGCCCAAATCAAGCACGCTTGCGCCGGATTCAATCATGTCGGTGATGATTGAGTAGTTGAGGTGAAGCCCGAGAGATTTTGCGTAGTGTTCATTGCTCATTGCGCACATAAAAAGCTCCTTATTATTCTTGTCTGGGTCTCGTATTCCAGAAGGAACGCGTCATGCCCGCATGGTGACTGGATTTCACAAAAAGAAACATCCTTTTTGTTCTTCATAAGCGCATTTACAAGTTCCTTTGACTGCGATGACGGGAAAAGCCAGTCTGATGAAAACGAGATTACTAAATATTTTGAGTTCGTGTCCTCAAAAGCCTTCTCAAGCGAGCCGTATTTTTTTGCGATGTCAAAATAATCGACCGCCTTTGTTATGTAAAGGTAGCTGTTTGCGTCAAACCTGTCCACAAAAGTCTGACCCTGATGCGCAAGGTAGCTCTCAACCTCAAAATCAACGTCAAAATTGAAATTCGGCGTGTCCTTGTCCTGAAACCGACGCGCAAACTTCTCATGCATGGCTTCTTCGCAAAGATAAGTTATGTGTCCGACCATGCGCGCGATTGAAAGCCCCTTTTCAGGCTTTTCACCATGGTAATAATCCCCGTTGTTGAAATTCGGGTCTGAAAGAATCGCGTTTCTGCCAACTGCGTTGAACGCAATGCTCTGCGCTGAAAGCCGCGGCGTTGAGGCGATTACAATAACGTGGCACACCATATCTTTGTAAGCGAGCGCCCACTCAAGCGCCTGCATTCCGCCCATTGACCCGCCTGCAACCGTGAGCTTTTTTACTCCGAGAAAATCAATAAGTTTTTTCTGTACCTTTACAACATCCTCAATCGTAATCACAGGGAAGCTCAAGCCGTATTCTTTTCCCGTGTCAGGGTTGATTGAATTTGGCCCCGTTGTTCCCTTGCAACCTCCGAGCATGTTTGAGCAGATTACAAAATACTTGTCTGTGTCAAAAGCCTTGCCGGAGCCGACCATGTCGTCCCACCAGCCCGGTTTTTTGTCGCCTTCGTGATAACCGGCAGCATGCGCGTCTCCTGTGAGCGCGTGCAAAAGCAGGATTGCGTTGTCAGCAGCTTCGTTTAGCTCCCCGTAGGTCTCGTAAGCAACCTCGACTTCCTTGAGCTGTTTTCCGGATTCAAGGTCAACCGGCTCTGTAATCTTAAAAATTTTGGTCTCAACTATATGCATTGGCTTGATTTTATCGCCCTTTCCAAATCCTCAATAATGTCATCAACGTCCTCTAAACCAACCGAGAACCGCATGAAATCGTCTGTAACACCGCATGCAACCTTCTGCTCGTCACTTAGCTGACGGTGTGTTGTAAGGTATGGATAAGTAATAATGCTTCTTGTGTCGCCAATGTTCGTTGTGTGAATCGGGATTGTGAGCGAGTTGATGAACTTCTCCCCAGCCTTTGCTCCGCCCTTTAAACCAAACCCGATAATAGACGAACATCCCTTTGGCGTGTATTTTTGCGCAAGCTCGTAATACTTGCTGCTCTTAAGCCCCGGATAATTCACCCAGCTGATTGACGGGTGAGCTTCCAGCCACTCTGCTATTTTTAGCGCTGAATCGCAGTGTCTGCGCATTCTAAGCGAAAGCGTTTCCAGACCTGATATTGTTAGATATGAGTTAAACGGGCTCGGGCAGGCTCCCATGTCTCTCAGAATCTGGGCTCTGGCTTTTACAATATAGGCGCTTCTTCCAAAAGCTTCTGTGTAAACAATCCCGTGGTAAGACTCGTCCGGAGTCGTAAGTTCAGGGTACTTGCCGCTTGCAGCCCAGTCAAAGTTCCCGGAATCAATAATCGCGCCGCCCATTGCGTTTCCGTGACCCGAGATATATTTTGTGGTTGAATGCACTACAATATCTGCGTCCCATTCAATCGGCCTGCAAAGGTAAGGGCTCGGGATTGTGTTGTCCACTATTAGCGGGATTCCGTGTCTGTGGGCAACTTCTGAGAGTTTTTCTATGTCAATGATGTTAAGGGCAGGGTTGGAGAGAAGCTCGATAAAGATACATCTTGTTTTGTCTGTAATCTCGCGTTCGAAATCTTCCGGCTCTTCGCCTTTTGCGAACTTAACATTGATACCGAGTTTTTTGAAGGTTGAGGAGAACAGGTTGCAGGTTCCGCCATAGAGTGTGGAGGCGGCAACAACCTCTTCGCCAGCCGAAGTTATGTTCAGGATAGCAGCGGTTGTTGCCGCCTGACCTGAAGAAAAGCTCAACGCCCCGACTCCGCCCTCGAGTTCTGCAAGTCTGGTTTCAAGTATGTTGTTAGTAGGGTTTGAAAGTCTGGTGTAAATATCACCTGCGACTTTGAGGTCAAACAAACCGGCTCCGCGCTCAACATCGTCAAAGTCAAATGCTGTTGTCGGATAAATCGGAACATTGATACACATCTGGTGTTCTTTCGGGTTGTGTCCTGCATGAAGTAGTTTTGTATCAAATTTCATTGTATCCCTCCTTTGCCCCCTCATCAGGGCTCCGCCCAGCTTCTCCCACAAGGGGCGAAGCGTCAGGACGCGCTATATCTCAGCCGCCAATTACGCCTGAATGAGTTCTTTGACTTTCTTTCTCTGAACCTTTCTTGTTGCGGTTCTCGGAAGTGCCTGTTTCAAGACTGTTATATTGATAGGGCGTTTGTAGTTTGTAAGTCTCTGTGAAAGTCGTTTTACCTCATCCTTCATCATCTTGTCAAGAGTCGCGTCGTCGTACTGTGACTTGAGCTCCTCTTTTGGAACAACAACTGCCGCGATATCTTCTGTGCCGTCTTTTGCTCCGCCTTCTCTGGAAACTCCGAAAACGCATAGTTCTGCGAATAAATCGCTTGTTTCCAAAACTGCTTCTACTTCTTCAGGGAAAACTTTCTTACCACCTGACAGAACAATCATGTTCTTGATTCTGCCTGTAATATATACGCGACCTTTTTTGTCAATTCTTGCAATGTCTCCGGTGTGAAACCATCCGTTTTCATCAATCGCTTCTGCTGTCAACTCAGGCTGATTATGGTAACCTTTCATTACAGAAGGACCTTTTAATAATAGCTCTCCTGTTTCAGGATCTGTCATTGCTTCAAAACCTGGGAAGATTTTACCAACTGAGCGAAGGTCACGATGTTTTTCTACGTTAAAGGTTGCAATCGGGCTTGTCTCAGTTAAACCGTAGCCTTGATATATCTGGATTCCAACTCTTTGGAAAAATTTTGCAACTGCAATATCAAGAGGTGCACCGCCTGACAGGCAGCCCTTGAATGCACCGCCAAAACAATTATGAATCTTTCTGAACATAAGTTTTTTCATCCAGATAAAAGGAACAAACTTTGCCAGATGGTATAGTATAGGAAAAATTCGTTGAGAGAATTTGGATGTGTTTTTCATTTCTGCTTCCAGCCCGGTTTTTAAGAGCTTTAGGAATGCAGGAACAACTATCATAAAGTTGATTTTTCTGTCTTTCATTGTGTTCAAAATATCTTTTGGCTTAAGGTTGTGTGTGTAGTAAACAGAAAATCCCATGTTTAAAAATGTTGTAAAACCTACTGTCATTTCAAACAGGTGGTTCATAGGAAGTATTGATAAAATTCTAACATCATTCCAAGGTAGAATAGGTCCTAACAATGTCTTTGTACCATTTAGCTGTGCCAGCATGTTACCGAAAGTTGTCATCACTCCCTTTGGTTTTCCGGTTGTTCCGGAAGTATAAATTATAAAAACAGTTGATTTTCTCGAACGGTGTCTCCACTTGCAGGTATAGTTATTCGGAATGGTATAAATGCTTTGTAAATCATTTGGCGGAGTTTCGTCCATTACTATAATATGCTTGAGAGACGGAATAACTTTTTGAAGTTCGAGCGCCTTGTCAATGTAGCTCTGTGACACGAGCATAACAGAAGGCTGGCAGTCGCTCAAAATTGACTGCAATTCATATTTTGTGAGCTTGATATCGAGAGGAACGGTTATCAGACCTGAAATTACAGACGCAAAAACGCATGCACCGTATTCAGGTTTTGATTCAGAGAGAATGGCAAGTTTTTCTTCTCTTTGAAGCCCCAAATCGTTCATCAGGTAAGCTGCAAGTCTTCTTGTCATCAGCCCAAGACCGTCATAAGTCAGCTCTTTCCAGCCAAACGGGGTTTTCATACCGAGCGCAATTTTTCTTGCATACTTATTTGTCCTATCTTCTAATAAAGATAATACATTGCTTTCGCGTTCTCTCATACTTTCCTCCTAAGATACCATAAGCCTTTTGATATTATTATATCAAAAAAAGGAGATTTTTAAAATCTCCTTTTCAAATTATGTATTATGTAAAACAATTTCTCCGCCTTCAAGAGTCGGCTTAACATCGATTACTCTCTGGTTTGAACTTCCAACCCAGTGGATTTTAGGGTCAAGCAGGTCCATAACGAATTTTCCTTCTGCAACCACATCCAACAGCGCGATTTCCGGAATGTCTTTGATTTCTTCCCACAAGAATCCTGTGTAGAGCCATTGTGTCTTTTCAGGGAGCTCTTCTCTGATTCTTTTTGCGAGTCTGAAAACTTCGTCTCTGTTAAAAGGATGTAGAGGGTCGCCGCCGGAGAATGTTATACCAGAAATGTGCGGCTTGCTTAGAGCTTCAAGCAGCTCGTCTTCTGCTGCCTTGTCAAATGGCAGACCCCCTGCAACATCCC
Organism: uncultured Candidatus Melainabacteria bacterium; assembly: GCA_949902595.1. Taxonomy (GTDB): domain Bacteria; phylum Cyanobacteriota; class Vampirovibrionia; order Gastranaerophilales; family Gastranaerophilaceae; genus CAG-196. The sequence goes on from CATLDC010000001.1 coordinate 245,675, forward strand.
AAGTAATCGGGTTCTGGCATCCATGGCAGTGGTGTGTGCAGCCTGACACCCAGAGTACAACCCTGAGCCCGTCTCCGTTTAGCATATCGTCTTTTGTAATATTGTGATAATTCATTTCCCAAAAATCCTTCTTTTACCATTTCTATAATACCATCCTAAAGAATTTTATACAAAGAGTAAAGAAGTATTAAGTGAAAAATTTTATTGCACAGTGAAGTATTCTACCACCTTTTCGGCAAGCAGCAGTGCAGATTTCTGGTTCTGCCCTGTAATCAGGTGTCTGTCAACTTCTACGTGTTCAGCCCATGGCTTTTCTGCAACAAAATCAGCTCCAAGCTCTATCATTCTTGTCTCGAGTAAAAACGGTACCATCTCGTCAAGTTTGCCGATTCTTTCTTCTTCGTTGGTGAAGGCTGTCACGCGTTTTCCAAAAAGAATTGATTTTCCGTCGTCACGTTTTGCATTTACAAGCGCAGCAGGCCCATGGCAGATTGCGCTCACGAGTTTCCCGCTGTTAAAGAAGTATTCAACGACTTCTTTTACGTGTTCGTTTTCTGCAAGGTCGAACATTGGCCCGTGTCCGCCCGGGAAATAAACCCCGTCAAATTCTTTGTAGTCAACTTCATAGAGTCTTCTGGTGTTTCTCAAAATCTTTATGCACTTGTCCCACTCGTCCGGGTTTGAGCATGACATTGATTTTTCATCCACAGGAGAGAGCATGCCGTTAGGGCTTGCAACCGTCATTTCGATTCCTGATTTTTCGAACACAAGATAAGGCACGGCAAATTCTTCCAGATAAACGCCTGTATCTTTTATGCAGTTACAGTTTGGTTCGTCGCACTCGCAGCCAGCGTAGTTAGTGGTTATAATAAGAAGCTTTTTTGTCATAGATTTATTCCTTATTTTACATATTTCATAACTTTGTTCATCAAATCAAATTTATCTCTCATTCCGCTAAACCTTTCGACTTCTTTTCCATCACTGAAAATCAGAAAAGTCGGGAAAGAATTGATTCCGTGCTTGATTGCAACTTCTGCGTTGTCGTCTGTGTTAACCTGACCAATCCAGACCTTGTCCATCTCCTGAAGAATCGGCTCCTGTTTTTTGCAGTATCCGCACCATGGTGCATAAAATTCTACAAGCTTGACGCCTGATTTGATTTCTTCGTCAAAGTTATTTTTATTGAGTTCTTTTAGCATAAAATGTTCCTCCTAATAAAAGCATAGAGGGAACAAGGAAAATTACATTCCCTGCTTTAACTAATTGGAAAGTATGCAAAAACTCTGGTAAAGAAACAAAAGGACACAAGGGCTAATCGAACAACCATAAAGCTCCCGACTTTGGAACTTTACAACTCAATTATTAACACAATGAAAGAAGGCATGCAAGTTTATTAATATGCGAATTGCGTTAGGGTTAGAGAGTTATTGATTAGTATTTGTGGTATAATTTGACAAAAAGGAATAAATATAATGGAAGACCATGACAAAAAAACTTCAATTAAACTTTTTGAAGATTACAAAGTTAGAACCTCTTGGGATGGAGAAAAAGAAACATGGTATTTTTCTGTTGTAGATATTGTTGGAATATTATCAGAAAGTACAAATCCTAACAATTATTGGAAAGTGCTAAAAAATAGACTGCGCAAGGAAGGTAGTCAGTTGGTTACAACTTGTAACCAACTGAAAATGCAATCTTCTGATGGTAAATTCTACAAAACTGATGTTCTTGATACTGAGGGAGTTTTAAGGCTTGTTCAATCCATTCCAAGTCCTAAGGCGGAACCTTTTAAACTGTGGCTTGCTAAGGTCGGAAGCGAAAGACTTGACGAAATGCAAGACCCCGAAATTGCTATCAATAGAGCCTTGCAATATTATTTAGCTAAAGGTTATTCTCTTGAATGGGTAAATCAAAGATTAAAATCTATTGAGATTAGAAAAGCCTTAACAGATGAATGGCAAAGAAGTGGAGTTAAAAATACTGAGTATGCTGTTTTAACTGATATTTTAACTCAGGAATGGTCGGGCATGAAAACTCGTGAATACAAGGATTTCAAAGGGTTAAAAAAAGAGAGCCTTAGAGACAATATGTCTAATATGGAGCTTGTTTTAAATATGCTTGCCGAGGTATCAACTACCGAGATTTCAAAACAAAGAAATCCTAAAACCTTAGATGAAAATAAATCAGTTGCCAAACAAGGTGGCAGTGTTGCTAAAGAAGCGCGCAAAAAACTTGAACTAGAAACAGGCAAACCCGTTATAACTGATGAAAACTTTTTGCCTAATCAAAGAAAAGCTAAACAAATAAAGAAAAAAGATTAACATTTGGTGCAAAATTGATACGATTTACCTAATATTTTATTGGTAATACGCCAATTAGTCTTAAAATATCAACAAAAACATTTTGTGGTTGATTATCAGAATTTTTAATTTCTTCGAAGGAATTTCATTTCAGAAGATTCTTACAACAATCTATAATTTACTCCTTAAAAAAATGTCGGAGATGGGACTTGAACCCACACAGATTTCTCCATACGCACCTGAAACGTACGTGTCTACCATTCCACCACTCCGACAGAATTTATATCTTAATTTTACCACAGAAATAAAAAATAAAACCCCCGGGCCGAATGACGGTCAAACCCGTCATTCGGCCCGGGGGCATGGATATGATGATAGAATAATTATATTAACTCTTCTTTCTCTTCTTTTCTTGCTTCATGCTCTTCAATCATTTCTTCTAACTCCTCCGGCAAAACCGTGTTGTCAGCAAGCGCTTTTTCCTGCAAACCTTTGTCAAGGATTTTTACTTCCTTGTTCTTGGTCTTCTCGTCTGCTGCAACAATATCCCTGTCATGGTAAATGCTGACAAGTCTGATTGCGTTTTCTGTAGGAGAAGAAATCTCGTTTGCGCGTTCCTGAACCGCGTAGCTCGGCCAATCTTCCGGAAGTTCGTCGATTGTTGTGTAATCCTTGTTCATGCCAAGACGCTTGTCTACTTCTTTTTCAAGCACCTTCTGGACATAAGCCTTCTGGCTCATGAACCGGCATGGGATTACAATGTCTGTTCCGATAACTTCTTCAGGATCACGTTTTTCGTATTTTCTGAACAAATCTGCTGCAAGCTGCAAGTGACCAAGCTCCATGTCAAGGAACAATTCCCATGTCTTCTTGATTCTTTCGTCAACCTCGTCTTCCATGCAGGTGTAGTAATTACATACCTCTGTAAACTCGTGAAGCAGAAGCTTTTCGTACAAACTTTCTGTCGGGTCAATCAAAGACTCGTACATTGTTACGTGTTCTTCTTCAACATCCTTGATTTCTGCAAATGTCTCTCTAAGCACATGGTCTCCGTACATGAACCCGTGTTCTGCATAGTAGTTGTGAGTTTGCTGCTCACCTGCAACCAGTGTAAGAATGTTGACCTTTGTTTGCGGGTGCGCTGTCGCTTTGTCATAATGCTTGCGTGGTCTTAGTGAGTTGCAATTGTGGTGGTGCTGGGTAGGACGCCCGATTACAACGTCTGTCTGACCTTGCACAATTTCATTAGGCTTAATGCCTTCTACCATGTATGCAAATTGGCTGTATCTGTAAAGATGGTCAAAGTCTTCTAACAAACCAAAGTCGAATGTTTCTTTTACGTATTTATCCGGCTCGTTTTGTGCCATCCATGCTGTAAGGTCGACTGCAACCTGCTCGTAACCAAGAGTTGTTTCTAAGACTGACTGGTCAGCAGGCCCCATCCAGTTGGCAGTTGTTTGCTGCGAATCTTCGATTCTGCTGATTTGAGCAATAAGCCCTTTAACTTCTGTGTCAGGAGAGTATCTGTTGAACTGGTGCTTAAATCCCCAGCCCTCAACTTCAATCCCGTTCATAAGAATCTGTCTTGTTCTTGTATAACAATCAACCTCAACTTTATTGTAAGGCTTACCAACAATCTGGTGCCAGTTTCTAAGTTGTTTTTCTAAAGGCATTCCCTTTTCTTTTAAAGCGTTAAAACTCATATTATCATCCTTTCTTATTTTTGTGACGGGGGTCACAGGATGAATGTTAACTTAAAGGAAAACGCTTGTGACTCCCCGGCAGGCTATACTCTTTCGGGGAGTTAATTTTTTGTTTTGAATCAATAAAATACTCTTGGAGGATTGGTTAATGAAAATTGTTTACTTTGACGTTGAAAGCTACGAAGAAGAATTTCTGAAAAATAATAATGAGGGAAAATTTACATACTATCTGGTGCCGAATCCTCTGAATGACCTGACGCCGGTTAGTGAAGAGTATGCAGACGCGGACGTGATTTCTGTGTTTACAACCTCGCGCGTGACAAGAGAAGTCCTCCAACAGTTCAAAAACCTCAAACTTATTGCGCTCCGCTCTGTGGGGTTTAACCATATTGACCTTGAATACTGCCGTGAAAACAATATCGCTGTTGAGACTTCGCCTAACTACGGAAATATTACGGTTGCTGAATACGCACTAGCACTTATGCTCGATGTTTGCAGGAAAGTTACCGTGTCTTATATCGAGTACAAAAACGCAAGAGTGTGCCCGAAATCCCTTATCGGAACAGAACTCTGCGGAAAAACCGTCGGGATTATCGGACTCGGTGCAATCGGCTCTGCTTTTGCAAGAATTGTGCATGGACTTAACATGAATATTCTGGCCTTTGATGTTGTGGAAAAAGAGGAGATGAAACAGCTGTATGATGTTACGTACACTGATTTTGACACATTGCTTAAGGAATCGGATTTTATCTCAATCCATGCCCCGCTTACAAAGAACAATTACCACATGTTTGATGAAGACAGCTTCTCAAAGATGAAAGACACCGCGATTATAATCAACACCGGAAGGGGCGAATTGATTGAGACTCAGGCTTTATATAACGCGCTTATTAATAAAAAGATTGCCGGTGCCGGACTCGATGTGCTGGAGAACGAGGAAATGATTTCGGATATTGATTACATGACCGGAATAAACAGGATGGACAGGTTTAAACTCCAGCAGACAATCATTAATACAAGGCTGTTTCAGCTCGATAACGTGATTGTGACGCCACACACTGCTTACAACACAAAAGAGGCTATCCAGAGGATTTTGAATACGACGATGGATAACATAAACAAGTTTTCGGAAGGGATTGTTCAGAACGATGTATAATTTATTCAATAGGAGTCAACTCAAGAATACTTTCAATGATTTGGTATATTAAATTGAGTTGAATATTGTTGGCTTTGCTCAATAACTCATTTATTGAATCTAATTTGCTATTGTCGACATCTTGAGTATTGGAAATAAAAAACTGATAAAGCTCAACACCCAATACATCTGCAATTCTAATCAGTTTGGTCATGCTTACCAGATTTTTGCCCGTCTCATAATGTGCTAGCGTAGAGGATTCACATGGTACTTTTTCTGATAATTCTAATTGAGTCATACCGGATAATTGCCTAAAGTGTTTTATCCTTTTGCCGATGAGTATTGAAGTATCTGTTTTCATACTTCAATTATTATACAAAAATGAAATTTATACACCTGACCCTATCCTGAAAGGATAGGGTCATTGATGTGATTAATCTAACCTAATGAACCGTGGAAAGTTCTTGAAATAACATCATCCTGCTGCTCTTTAGTAAGCTTGATAAAGTTAACCGCGTAACCTGAAACCCTCACTGTAAGCTGCGGATACTTTTCCGGATGCGCTTGCGCGTCAAGCAATGTATCTCTGTTGAAAACGTTCACGTTCAAATGGTGACCGCCCTTTTCTACGTATCCGTCTAATAAATTGATTAAATTTTCTTCTTGCTGTGTTGTCATCTTGTTGTCTCCTTTTGTTTTCTATATCCTAATTATAAAACATCTTTGACAACATTTCTGTTGTTTATACAACAAACAAAAAACTTATTTTCTCTCAATTCTGATTGCGCTGTCCGGACAGGTCATGGCACACTGCCCGCAAGCAATGCAGATTTCCGGATCCGGTGCAACGGCAGGGGTCTGGTAAAGCCCGACTTCTTTTGACCATTGCAGGCATTTTTTGCCGGCTTTGTTCATCGGACACTTTGCAATGCAAAGCCCGCAGCCCTTGCACAGGTCTGTGTATACGTAGTAGTCAGCTTTTCCTTTGCCGACGTTTTCGATTTTGTAGCCTTTGTACTGTTTTTCCATTAGACACCTGCCTTTTTAACCATGTTTATGCCCATCTCAAGCGCTTTGTAATTAAGCTCGCGAAGCTCCGGCTTTGCGTCGAATTTCTTGCCAAGCGCCATTTCCATTGCGTTTTTGATGTCGCTTAACTCAAGCACATGGGTTGCTTCAAGAACCACGCCAAGAATGATGATGTTGAACACTCTTGAGCTCAATTCCTCGTTCGCGATTCTGTTTGCGTCAATTCCGATTACTTCCTTGCACTCGCAGGTTGGCTTCTTGGTGCAAACAGACGTGTCGTAGATTATTGTTGAGTTCTTGTCAGCGTAAGTTGAACACCTGTCAATCGCCCTGTCTGAAAGCATGATAACGATGTCCCCTTTTGAGTATCTCGGCTCGCCGATTTTTTCATCCGCAATCTGACAAAAAGCGATTGAAACTCCGCCTCTTTGTTCCACACCGAAATTCGGAATATAAAGAACCTGCTTTCCTGCTTCGTACCCTGCTTCTACAAGGATTTTCGCGATTGATTGAACGCCCTGCCCGCCTTCGCCAGCTAATACTATTTTTGTTCTTGCCATTTCTCTACACCCCTTCCGGTACTAAAAATTCTTTTACTTCAAAGAACTCTTCCATTTGCTGAAGCCTTCCGAATGTGTCAACGTTGTTCGTTCTCCAGTTGAGAGGGCAGATTGAAAGCACTTCTACAAAAGAGAACCCGCCGTTTTCAACATTCTTAAGCGCTTTAACAAAAGTTTGTTTCAACTTAATCATGTTTGAAACGGTTGAACGCGCAACGTAAGACTTTTGAGGGTCAGCAATTGCCGCAACCATTTCAGCACCCTTTGCAGGCTTACCTGTAACAGAACAGTCACGACCGTAAGGCGTTGTCTCTGTTTTCTGCCCCGGCATTGTTGTCGGTGACATCTGCCCGCCTGTCATACCGTAGTTTGTGTTGTTAACAACGATTATGAGCATTCTCTCGCCTCTAACTGATGCGTTAACAAGGTGCTGCGAACCGATAGCAAGCCCGCCGCCATCGCCCATGTACGCAATTCCGATTGCGTCCTTGTTGGCTCTTGTGAACCCGTAAATGACCGGAGTTGTTCTTCCGTGGTGGGTTTGAACTGTGTCTAAGTCCATGTAGTTCCAGCTAAGAAGCGAACAGCCGATGTCACAGCCGAAAACTGTTTTCTGCTTGATTCCAAGCTCGTCAACAGCATTTGCTAATGCCTTCAATGTTATACCATGACCGCAGCCCGGGCAAAACTTGCTTGCGCCCACTTCTGCGTTTTGTGATTTTGGTAGGTTTGGAGGAAGATTTAGTATTTCTGCCATTATATTGCCTCCTTAATTCTGATTTCTTCAACCTTTTTAACTATATCATCGCCAGTAACCCCAACGCCCATCTTGAACAGTGTTGAATAAGGTGTCGTAAGCCCGTAGATTTTTTCAAGCACCATCTGCGCAAGCTGACCGTTTGCTGATTCTGTGAATAATAAATGCTTGGCTCTTGAAACAGCTGCTCTTAAAGGCTTAACAGCAAGCGGTCTGATTGTAATAGGTCTGAATAAACCTGCTTTGATTCCTTTTTCGCGAAGCTCATCGATTGCGGTTCTTGCGGAACGTGCAACTATACCGTGAGCTATAACAAGAATTTCTGCATCTTCAGCTCTGTATTCTTCCCATTCCTGAACCTCTTCGGACATTTTGTCGTAATCGGCTTGATATCCGTCAAGAACCTCCATAAGCTCTTCTTCCATGTTAAAGGTGTTTCTCATGTGGGCAGATTTTCTGTCAACCCCGATTTCACCCTCTGCAAGAAGCGCTTTTTCAGTAGGAACCATTGTTATCCCGCGTGATGCCGGGTCGTAAAGCATAACAGGCTCCCTCATTTTTCCCTGATACCCGTCTGCAAGTACGTAGGTCGGGAATCTGTATTTCCAAGCTGTGTTGAACGCCTTAATCATGTAGTCGTACAAATCCTGATGCCCGGCTGTTGAGTACACGATTCTGAACCCCTCGCCGTTTCCGCCGTAGCAGGTGAGCCTTGTTTCCTGTTGCGCGTAGATTACTGTAGCTGTGGAAGGGCCGCCTCTCTGCATAACAGCACATACAAACGGGATTCTCATCATCTCGGCCATTGATTGAGCGTCCTGCATGATTACGTTGCCAGGGCCCGCTGTTGCCGTGAATGCGCGTTTGCCTGCCAAAATACCGCCGATTGTTGAAAATCCGGCAGAAATTTCGTCTTCTGTCTGCAAAAATCCTGCTTCCGTCTTAGGAAGAAGCTTACACCACGTGTGCATGATTTCGTTCTGAGGTGTAATAGGATATCCGTACATAAATTCTGCTTCTGCTGAGTTTGCAGCATAAGCCAACACTTCATTTCCGGTAAGGAACATTTTGGTGTCTTCTTTGATAAGTTTGTTTACCATGTTTTTAACCTTCCCTTAATAATCTACACCTATATTTTACTACAGATACATAGAATAGGGAAAAGATTAAAATTTGTAATAAACTTTCCTACGAAACGCTGTACTTGCATCCTCTAAGCGCGCTCACCGGATTCCGCGTTGTTACAGCACTTCTGGAGTACGCTGCCTTGGCGTTGCTTATCGTGATTGCCTCGTTTGCAGAATACCCGCTGTTTAATGCTGTTTTTACAATGTCTCCTGAACCCGAACTTGCGGAAAACGAATGTATTCCATTCTCGCTCTGAATGGAAGCTATTGAAGACGGAGAATACGACGCTGCATACTTGAAACGCGCCGAGCCCTCCGTGAAATAATCACGTGAAAAGGTGCCAACATCTTCTACAACAGCCTCATCGTCTGTGTGCGCGTTGATGCTTACGCTCTTTACAATAAATGGTGACGACAATTGTCCATAAACGGTCGTCGGTGAATAAGGGGTAACCGCTTGTGTTTCCATACTCTTTGCCTCTTTCGAGATAAATCTACAATACTTATATTAATATACTTATATACACTTATTATATAACCTGTTATATAATAATTAAAGTCCATGGTTGGAGAAAGTTTACAAAAAGTAATAATTTTTGCTAATATTAAATCATGGCAAATATTTCAACCGGAAAAAGGGGCGAAGAACTCGCAAAAGATTTTCTTCTGAAAAATGGATACAAAATTATTGAGACTAACAAAAGGTTCTCAAGGTTCTGCGAGATTGATATTATTGCGCTTGATAAAAACACGCTCGTGTTTGTGGAGGTCAAGACCAGAACCTCAACGATTTGCGGGCACCCGCTTGAAGCTGTTACAAAAACCAAGTACGAACATATCAAAAACGGGCTTTTTCTTTACCTCAAAGAAAATCCGCAATATAAGCGTTACAGGATTGACGCGATTTCTGTCATGCTTAAGCCGGAAATTGAAATTACCCATTTGCAAAACATATAAAATGTTTATGCTAAAATTAACTTAAATAGATTAGTGAGGATAAATTAATGGAAGATTTAAGAGATAAATACGAAGTCGTTATTGGTTTAGAAGTTCACGCACAATTAAAGACCAAGTCAAAAATATTTGCACCAGACTCAACAGAGTTCGGAAACGAACAAAACAGCCAGATTAGCCCTATTACATTGGGTATGCCGGGTGTTTTGCCTGTATTGAACAAAGAATGCGTTAATATGGGAATCCTGCTCGGGCTCGCTCTAAACTGCGAAATCCCTGCAAGATGCAAATTCGACAGAAAACAGTATTTCTATCCTGACCTTCCAAAAGGATATCAGATTTCTCAATATGATGAGCCGATTTGTGTAAACGGTTATATTGATGTTAAAGGCAAAAGAATCGGTATCACAAGAGCTCACCTTGAAGAAGATGCCGGAAAACTTGTTCACGTTGGTGCAGCAGGGATTAACGGTGCAACATATTCTCTTGTTGACCTGAACAGAGCCGGAACTCCGCTTCTTGAAATCGTTTCCGAGCCGGATATGCGCTCAAGTGAAGAGGCAAGAAACTACATGGAAGAGCTTCGAAACATTGTACGTTACCTTGGAGTTTGCGACGGAAACCTTGAAGAAGGTTCTATGAGATGTGACGCGAATATTTCTATCATGCCAAAGGGCTCAAAAGAATTTGGTACAAGGGCTGAAATCAAGAACGTAAACAGCTTCTCTGCGCTTCAAAGAGCTATCGAGTATGAAATCGACAGACAAATCGAAATCGTGGAAGAAGGCGGTCAGGTTGTTCAGGAAACAAGACTCTGGGATGACAACCTTAAGGAAACACGCTCTATGAGAGGAAAAGAAGACGCTCACGACTACAGATACTTCCCTGAACCTGATTTGATGCCGCTTGAAATCTCACGCGAGTGGGTGGAAGAAATCAGAGCGAGTATGCCTGAGCTTCCGGAAGCTAAGCGCCAGAGATACATGAGTATTGGATTGAGCGAGTACGACGCTTCTGTAATTGTTGAGCAGATGCCTTTAGCCCTGTTCTTTGATAAAGTTCTTGGACTTGGCGCTAATCCGAAAATCGCTGTAAACTTTATGATGGGCGAGATTGCTGCTTATCTTAAAGAAGCAAAAGTTGAGATTAATGAAACAAAATTGACTCCTGAGAACCTCGCAGAATTAATTAGCTTGATTGAAAAAGGTACAATTTCTAACAACATCGGGAAACAAATCCTTGTTGAGGATATGATTACAAACGGTGACAAGGCTTCTGCAATAGTTGAGAAAAAAGGCTTGAGCCAGATTTCTGACGAAGGCGCAATCAAATCTATTGTGGAAAAAATCGTAAATTCACATCCAAATGAAGTTGAGGCTTACAAGAACGGAAAAACAAACCTGATGGGATTCTTTGTCGGTCAGGTTATGAAGGAAACAAAAGGCAGAGCTAACCCTAAAACTGTTAACGAACTCGTTAAGCAAATGCTTGAAGGTTAATTTATATGCTATAATTAACTGATGAAGAAAATAGCGGTTGTTCTCTTACTGTTTGTTTCTACACAGTTGTTCTCCTACGCCTCTGAAGAGGTTGTGCTTGATGTTGACGATAACCTGTCTGTATTGGAAGCAGCTGCGGTCTCGTTGAAATCAGATGAAACAGTCGATACAAACAAATCTTCATACCTTCTTGAAGAAATCTTTACCAAAAACTTTGACGAAGGCCCGGTTGAGTCAATGCACTTTTTCGGCTACTTTCGCGGCGGGTTCGATGAAGACATAACCTTTGATGACGACGATTTGGGCTTTGACTACAACTCGATTAATGCAGGCGTTAACGGGAAATTCAGAGGCGGAACAACCTACTACGAGGCACGGTTCAGGTTTAATCCCCAAAACAATTATTCGTTCATGCAGTACCTTCCGAGCAACCTGTATGTTGCAAACACCTCGATTCCTCACCATACAATAATCTTTGGTAACACAAGAACTCCAACCGGCTACGAGGGCGGGATGTCAATGACAACCCTTCCTTTTGTGGGCAGGTCTCAAATCGGTAGGAATTTCGGGAACGTAAGAAAAGTCGGACTGAGGGTTAAAGGAAATTATAGCCTCGTAGAATACGATATTGGCGGGTATGACTCCGATACTTATTTCAGAAGCTTTTTCCCGGGCGCGGAATTTACAGGCTGGGTGAACTTCAAACCGCTTGGCAAAACCGACGGCAGGTACGGAAAACTGCTGCTCGGAGGCGGATTAACCGCAGGCCATAATGATATCGACTACTGCGTTACAGGACTCTATGCCGGATACGAGTACAAAAAGTTGATGGCTAACTTTGAATGGGGCGCAGCAAACGGATATAACGGCGCAAAAACGATTACCTCCAAACACGCCGAAGGGTTTAACACAACGCTCGGATACAAGATTACGCCCAAAATTCAGCTTGTGGGAAGGTACGACCACTATGTGCCGGATAAAACTCTTGCTGATGACATAAGGCGGGAATACTCTGCCGGCTTGAACTATTTTATCAAAGGTCAGGCGCTCAAAATAATGCTCAACTACGTATTCTGCCAGAACGACCTGCGTGACGATTCGCACAGAATCCTGCTCGGTACGCAAATTCTGTTGTAGACCTAGGCGACTGTATCAAGACTTTTGAACTTGGCAGGGTCGATTTGGACATCCAGATGGTCGCTCTCCACAGATACCCTGCTAAAATAGCCTGTGTTTTTTAATTTCTGGGCAAAAGCCTGCGCGTTTCCGTTGATTCTGATATCAAGCTTAGGGTTCTCTGCGTTATGGTGGCTTGCATAACCGCTTTTCTGGTGCGGATTGTTCGCTTCTCCGGTCCCAAGTGCCGAAGTGATAACAAGGTTCTCACCTGTCATTGCCGCAACTTTGTCAAGAATCGCAGCTGTACCCTTCTTTGCAAACGGAATGTCTGTTCTAAAAGAAGACTCTGAAATCGACCAGTTCCTGCCGCCTTTCAGCTGCTCAAGGTTTGAATCGGTTTTTGCTTTTGCAAAAGCCGCGTTCTTTGTAAGATTCAGATAAGAATTGTTTACACTGCCTGAAACATTCTTGCTAAAATTAGTAAAACTTTTTTTCGGAGTCTGTATAAAATCGAATGTAGCAGGCGTATTCCAGATTGTGTTGTTTGTATTAAAAGTGAAATTCGTCGGAAAGATATTGGAAAAATCAAACCAGTCAAACTGCAACAGCGGGTTGTAGCTGAAAAATGACGGCAAACCAAAGTTCCATGACGAAAATGTGGTGTCAAAGCCTGGCATATTAAAATTGAAATAAGTTCTATCTAAAGACATAGTTGTATTCCTTAAATATATAAAGTATATAACCTCGAAACACTTGCCTTTTTGTTACAAAAATTTACATTGCAGTCAGGAAAACGACCTCCTGGCTGCTCAGCTGCTTGTTTCTACCAATCCTTAGACCCGTAGACCTTGTACTTGTCAATAAATGCCTCATGGGAATCTATAATCCTCTGGTACTGGCGCTGTTCGGTCTTATCTTTTGTAACCTCGATGAGTGCGTTGTAGTGGATTATTTCTTCTTTTAATTTGCGCACCTGTTGTTTGAGTTTTTCTTTTTTCAGGAAGACTTCGCCCGTGTATCCGCAATCTTCCGGGAGAAAGGCGAGCGGTGAGTACGGGAAGTCCGAGCAGATTTGCGGTTTTTCAGGGTTTGTGCAGGTATTGTCTTCAAGGAATTTGCATTTGCAAATTGTGACGTATTCTTTTTCTTCGACCGGTACCAGCAGTTCTTCAAACGCTGTAGTTAGAGGCTGTATACCGTCTCTGTAGATAATTCTTCTTGTAAAGTCTACGGGAATTTCTTTGCAGCACATTCCGCATTTGTTACATAAATTCTTTTCCATAATTTACATTATACATTCAATAAAGTATTGGCAAAAGTCTTTGTATGTAATATGATATTAGAACATAAGAAGGAGATATGAAAATGAAGAAAATCGTTTTAACATTAACTCTGTTTGCAGCGCTTAACACAGTTGCTTTTGCAGACGGCAATGCTTTTACACCGTTAAATTTTAATGATACACAGTACGGAAATGCTTCATCAACAACATATACAAAGACAACTCCGTCTGCATCATCAGCAGAAGGCGACGCTGTAGGCAATGGAAACATCCAGAACGCAATCTTGCAGCTTGACAACGCGCAGGTTGATATCAGAAATGACCTGTTAAACTGCAAGACAAAATACGCTGATGTAGATGCACAGTACAAGCTTATCAAGAACGAAAGAAAAGCGCTCAAGAAGCAAACAACTGCGATTGAAAAGCGCATTAAGGAAATTGACAGAGCTAAAGAAAAAATCAGAAAGAATATGTTATAAGAAAAAAGACCTCCGAAACGGAGGTCTTTTTTTATATAGAGTAATCAAATTTTAGTTCATTCTAAAATCCTGTGCAAAGTCAGGGTGCTGGTTTGCGTAATTTCCATTCACCTGACCATCAGATTCAGCCCTTCGTCTTTCAAGCTGCACCTGACCGTTTTTAACAACTTCCTGAAGCTGTGCAAGGTTTTGTTCGAGATTCACAAGCACCTGCTCTGCATAGACAGTAGCGCCGTCTTTTGTGCGGGTAGCTTCTTCTGTTGCCTGAACTCTCAATGAGTCAGCTTCGTCAAGAGCCTTGCGTTTGATGTCTTCGCAGTCTGTGATAACCTGTTCTTTGATTTTTTCAGCTTCTCTTTGAACAGCTCTGAGCAAATCTGACTCGCTAAGAAGTCTGTTTGCTTCTGCTTGAGCGTCAGCAATGATTTTTTCAGCTCTCTGCTGTGCTTCGTACTGCATTTCGTCCTTGCGTCTCAAGAGCGCTCTTGCTTCCTTAACCTCGTCAGGAAGTGCTGCGTACAACTTGTCTAAAATGTCTGTTACGGTGTCTTTTCTAACAATTGAGAAACTTCCAAAAAGAGGCACCCCTCTTTTTTCTAAAGCTTCTTCAAGCTCATTCATCAAACCGTAAATAACATCATGTTGTGAATTCATTTATTTTATGCTCCAAATTGTTCTATGATAGTTAACAGAATTGTACAATAAATGGACAATAAAAGTCAACGCATGCGCGATTTTTCATGCCTTAGCCTGCTTCTATCATGTTAATATCGCGTTGTACGGTAGAAGAGAATGTTGTGATTAGCTCGTTTGCTCTGGATAAGTCTACTTCATAAACGCTTGAATTTAGCCAGAATTTTTTTGTAAGAACACCTTGCAAGAGGTTGAGTGACACCATTGAGGAGAAGCGTTTTGCATCGCTTCTTGTCATTTTCTTTTTGTACTCATCCGGAAGCTTCGCCAGAACGCAGCAAATTAGCGTGTCTAACTTGTCCTTTTTTACATACCTTTTGCCAAAGAATGTAAAATCCGCATCAAGGTTAACTGTTCTCTGAATCTTTTTTAAGTAGTCTTTAATTGCTGCTATATCTGCCATCTGTTACCTGTCTCTTTCTACAGACTTTATTATATTCTAATTTTTTCAAAATAACAACATGTATGCTAAAATAGAGACTATGAACAGAGTAATAATTTCACCATCAATACTTTCTGCCGACTTTGCAAACCTTGAGCGCGAGATTAGCAAAGTCAAAGAAGCCGGTGCAGAGTGGATTCATATAGATGTCATGGACGGGCACTTTGTGCCGAATATAACAATCGGTGTGCCTGTGGTTAAGTCGTTAAGAAAAGCAACCGACCTTATTCTTGACACCCATCTTATGATTGAGAACCCGGAAAAGTTTGTTGAGCCGTTTGCAAAAGCCGGCGCTGATATTCTCACTTTTCATTATGAAGCATGCCGTGATTCAGACCATGTTAGAGAGGTTATTGAACAGATAAAGAGTTTTGGCGTAAAAGCCGGACTTTCGATTAAGCCGAAAACAGAGCCGGAGGAGATTTTTTCTTTTTTGAGTGAACTTGATTTGGTTCTTGTAATGACAGTAGAGCCGGGATTTGGCGGTCAGGAGTTCATGCATGACTGCGCAATGAAGATTCCGAAAATCCGGCAGAATGCGCCTGATGGTTTAATCATTCAGGTTGATGGCGGGATTAACAATCTTACATCAAAAATCTGCACCTCGCTAGGCGCAAACTCGCTCGTTGCTGGGAGTTATATTTATGGAAGCGGGGATTACAGGAAGGCGATTGAGGGGCTGGTTTAGAAAGTCAATCATCACATTAACTTATTCCAATTTTTTAAAACACGGTTTAAAATAGTCTTATGGAAAATATTCTTGAGATAAAAAATCTGAACCTGTTTTTTGATAAGTATCAGGCTCTGTATAATGTAAACCTGACCCTGAAAAAAGGTATAATGCACGCACTTGTGGGTGAATCAGGCTGCGGTAAAACCATGACGGCAATGTCTGTTATGCGGCTTCTGCCTAAAGGCGCTTCAATTAAAAGCGGCGAAATCTTCTTTAACGGCGAAAATCTGCTTGAATACAAAGAACGCAAAATGAGGGATTTGAGGGGAAACAAAATCGCACTTATTCCGCAGGATCCCATGACCTCACTTAACCCGCTCTATACAATCGGCAACCAACTTGTGGAAGCGATTAAAGCACATAAAAAAGTGAGCGAACGCCAGGCGCTTAGAAAAGCACGCGAGGTTATGGACTTGGTGAGCATTCCGGATATTGATAACAAACTAAATTTCTATCCGCATGAGTTTTCGGGCGGGATGAAACAGAGAATAATTATTGCCATGGCGCTCGCCTGTAACGCAGAACTCATAATTGCTGACGAGCCGACAACCGCGCTTGATGTGACTATCCAGAAACAGATTATGGACTTGATTGCGGATATCAAAAACGAGTTTAAGACAACAATACTCCTGATTTCGCACGACTTGGCGCTTGTGAGCAACTACGCAGACCAGATTTCTGTTATGTACGCCGGTCACGTGGTGGAAGAAGCCTCTGCAAAGGATTTTTTCAAAAAACCGCTCCACCCGTATTCAATAGCGCTCCTGAACTCGCTTCCAGCTGCGAACCCTGCACTGAAACTCAAAACAATAGAAGGCGCGCCTCCTAGTATTCAGGAAGATATTGTTGGCTGCAAATTCCACCCGCGCTGCGAACTCTGCAAATGCGGAGTATGCGATATTGAGGAGCCGGAGCTGGTTGAAAAAGAGCTCAGACATTTTTCTGCCTGCCTTATTAAATAATCATTCTTTAGCAGGATGAAAGTTTTTGGATAAATTGGTACCATGCAAGTATAATCCAAGTTTGCGAGGTATCAATATGAAAAAGTTGTGCGTTCTTTTCGTGTGTGCTTTTACCCTCACTTTGTGCCTTAGTGCCTGCACTGTGAAACAGGACGGCCCGATGGTGAAGTCAGAACGCAGACTGGGAAAATATCTTGACCCGTCTTCGCAATCAAGTGACAGCAAGGCTTCCGGCATGATAGACCTCTCTGAAGGCCCAAGGCTGAAGTACGACGCTCATTTTGGCCCGACAAACCCGAATTTTGACATCAAGGTGGTAAGCCCTTATTAGTTATGGAAAACTTAAACGACAGGAAATATGTTAGCAGACTGATTTATGCAGTGCTCACCGAACGCAAGAATGTTCGTGAGGCGATTTCGCTCTTTCCTGAGACAAAAGACAAAAGCATCGAATGCGCTTACCATGCGCTTGTGCACTACGCTGCTGACGAAGACTTGCGTTACCGGAATTTTGAATACAGGGAAGAGCAGGACGACTATCTGGAGTTTATTGCCCAGACTCTTGCTGCCGGAAAAAGCCTCCCGAGGAACATTATAGCGGATTATGAGCCTTATTATAAAGGGGTTGCACGCAAATGGTCAGATGGCGCCAAGGGGTTCTGGAAGGAGTTTTTGAGGTTTATTAATCTTTGATTACAAAGGTCAAACTTAACAAAAATTAAAATTTAGTCAATTTTTTAATCAAAAAAACTTTTATATTATTATAGAAAGGTTTTTTAGTGGTAAAAGTTCAAAGTTTTGAAAAAGCAATAAAAGTATTTGCTGCGCCAAAATCCGGTGCAACACGGTTTGCTGAAAAGCCTGAGCTGGTGTCTATTTTTGACACCGGCAAGCTGCGCTATATCAACAATGTTGTTGAATACAAACCCCGCAAGCTTATTACGCCGGAGGAGGTCAAGGGGTTGTTTGTCGATAGTGAAATTGATGGCGGGATGCTGAGGAACCAGATGTACAGAATTAAAATGAGATTATTTCTCAGATGTTTCAAGGGCGTTAAAAATTTTAAATTATGGTTACATTCAGTTGATTTATCTAATACTATTACAAAGGACGATTGTTTGGAAATTGCTCATTTTATGAATATGCATAATGGCAAATTTGCTAATATCTGGAAGGGATATTCAAAAACAGATATGCTCCCAAATATAGAAAAACTCGCTTTGTTCACAAGAAGTCTAAGGCGTATTGAAAAGTTGGATTTTTATAAGAATTTGGATGAAAAAAGCTGGGAAAACTGTATTGATGGAATCATTAACAAGCCTCAAGAAGTAATAAGACCGCTTTTGGAGTACAAATATGATTCAAGAGATATTAATAAATCAATCAGTGCGGGAAACGGCTCTGAAAGTATAAAACAAAAAATCAATACGATTACAAAATTTTTAAATCAGCAGTTTACAAAGCATGATTTAGAAGTGTACAGAGGGGAAGGGCGGTTTGATGTATTTGATTCTGTAGTTCTAGGCAAAGGTTTTACACTAAAAAATGCATTGGAAAACATTACGGCCAAAATTGAGACTGGAAAAATTGGTGAAAAAGAGATTGATGAATTTATAACTCAAACATTAAAAAAAGCAAAAGTTACTCAAGAACGCTTCATGTCAACAGCTATTGATCCGGAAGCAATCGAAAGATATGCTCAAAAAGTTTACTGGAAAATAAATATCCCCAAAAACAGTAAGGCTTCTCTAATTGAGAGTTATAATGTTGAAAGAGAATCCGAAGCTGAAATATTAGTCCAGAGAATGTCCAGACTATTTATTAAAAACGCAAAATATGATCATCTCAACAAAAGATGGTATATAGAGGCAGACTTAAAACAAGATAACATTGAATTAAGACCATTTTAGTGATATAATGCAAATGAGGTAGGAAACATGAAAATCGACTTACAACAACCAACAATACCAATGCAAGGTAGATTTACTAAAAACATATCACGAAAATTTACATTGGCAGGAATATTTTTTTCAGAACTAGGATATTTAGCCAAAGATGTTTTTGTCCCTCGAAAAAAAGTATATATAGAGATAAATGGAAAAAAGATAGATGAGCGTGATTTGCCCAATAGTGTATCTGGGCCTAGTGATTGGGCTGGCATGAAATGGGAAAGACCCAAGTTTGCTTCTGAAGAGGTAGAGAAAATGAAGAATATGACATACGAAGAACGTCAAAAATATAGACAAAAACTATTTGAAGAAGGAAAGTATACTTGGGGAGAATACGAGGTCTGGAATTAATAATTGAATTGGTAAAGAACATGAAAATCGACTTACAACAACCAACAATATCAATGCAAGGTAGATTTACAAAAAACATATTACGAAAATTTACATTGGCAGGAATATTTTTTTCAGAACTAGGATATTTAGCCAAAGATGTTTTTGTCCCTCGCAAAAAAGTATATATAGAGATAAATGGGAAAAAGATAGATGAGCGTGATTTGCCCAATAGTGTATCTGGTCCTAGTGATTGGGCTGGCATGACTTGGAATAAAATAATTTTTTCTAACGAAGATGAAGAAATAATGAAAAATATGACAGCTCGAGAAAGAATTGAATATAAAGGTAAGTTAATTGAGCAGAACAAGTATACTATTGGTGAAATTGTAGGCGGAAAAGGGAAAACATGAAAATCGACTTACAACAACCAGCAATACCAATGCAAACCTGCCTCTACACCCCTTTTAACTCAAAATGATTCTTGTTGTACGCAATAAGCCCCTCTTTTTGCAACTTGGAAAGCTCGAAACTCATTGCACTGCGGTCAATGTTCAAATAATCTGCTAAATCCTGCCTGTTGAACTGGATGTCAAAAACATTCGAGTGCTTTTTCTGCGCTTCGTTGGAAAGGTAGGTGAGAAGCTTGTCACGGATTGATTTCTGGGAAACATTCTCAATCTTCTGGATAAGCTCAATGTTCTCCTTTGAAAGAATCTGAAACAGGTTGTTTATTAGAATCTTGTGACGCGTGCAAGCATTCTGACACATTGATGTACATTTTTCATACCCCAGAATCAGGACAACTGTGTCCGTTACAGTGACCGCGTCAATGTTGGATTCCACATTTTTTGAACCCACAAACGAAAGCGCCAGATTGTCGTTTACACTTAGCCTTGAGATAATAATCCTGCGTCCCCAGTAAGAATCCTTTTCAATGTTGACCTCGCCTGACAGGATAAGGTAGATGTTGGAAATCATATCACCCTGCCTTATTATCATCTCGCCCTCCTCATACTTGCGGACACGGGCGTTGAAACACTCGAGCAAATCCTTGAGCTCCTTGTCATTCATACCGAAAAATACGGGCGAATTTTTTATCTGGTTGTAATAATTCTCTAATCTTTCCATTCCTAAATTATACATTAAATGATTTATTTTGTTTCTAAAACCTAATTTAAACAGATGATTTCTTCCAAATTTATATTGAAGTTTTGTTACAAATTGTTACAATCAAAGTAACACGTGGTCTTTAATTAAGAAAGATTTTAATGAAAAAGTACTTATTCTCAACACTAATTGCAGCGCTTTTTTGCGTGCCTGTAGATGCCTCAATGGTAATTATAGATTATCAGGGTGATACACTGGTGCGCGACAGAAACGTGGAGCGGAATTTGATTATAAACAGCGATGATGACGGGGTTTATAATATTGCGCTCCGCCCTCTTGATGATGCTTTGCGAAGCGCAGAGGGAAGCGTTTCTATTCCGCTTCAATATCTTTATATCAACAACACAAGGGAAGACGTGTATTTGAGGTACAACGAGTATTCCAATATCTTTGACGGACTCTCAATGGGCGGTGTTGCAAAGAATATGACCGCAAAAATCCGTGACTACGGAATGGTACCTGCGGGAGTTTATCACATGAACTTTGAAGTTCAGGCAACCGATATTGAAACCCAGCAGATTGCTTCAACCACAACATTTACACTCCAATTCATTGTGCCTTCAATGCAGGAGATAAGCCTGCATGGCGAAGTGCCGAGGATTACGGTTGGCGCGTCTGATGCGTTTGACAAGTCTAAAAAGGTGACAAACGAGGCGTCACCAATGGTTTATATAAACTCAAACTGCGACTGGGAATTGTCTGTGAATGCGGATGATTTTGGCGAAGGCGCAGGGAATTACTATATAAGGACGATTTCAGCCTCATCAAATGTTGGTGAGAGGTTGCAGGAGCGGGTTTTGCTTCAACAGGGCAAAGAAATAATTATTGCCAGAGGTAAAGCGCCTGCAAATAATGAGTTTGTGTCTGTTGAATTTTCGCTCGAGAACAGAGATAAAGGCTTTATTCCGGCGGGGAATTACGACAACAGGGTTAGATATATTTTAAGGGAGACGAGGTAAGAAGAAGTGAAGAAGATTTTAGGTATAGTTTTATCAATGTTTCTGGCAGTGCCGGCGTTTGCGTCGGTAGCGGTCGCACCTACGCGGGTTGAGATTAACGCAAATAAACTTAAGACTAATTACGTAACAACCGCTATTGAAATCAAGGGCGACACAAAAGAGCCTATGCGATTTAAGGTTTATCCTGGCTTCTTTACGATTGACAATAAGGGTGAAGTTGTTATGTCAGCGCCTTCAGGCGACCCGCACGATTTGTCAAAGAAGATTAGATTTGTGCCTTCAGAATTCACTGTTGCACAGGGAAAATCACAGAAATTAAGAATAAATATTGCGGGCTTAAACCAGCTTCTTGACGGCGAAAACAGAACAATGCTTTACATAGAAGATGTTAACCCGAAAGAGATGAATATTGATACAGGAAGAGCCGGAATCGGCGCTCAGCTGATTGTAAAAACAAGAATCGGTGTTCCGGTTTATGTAGACAAAGGCAAGGTTAGCAAAGATGCCGAGATTGAGTATCTGAATATAGTTAAGGGAAAAGACGGGCTTTATACAGATATGAAAGTTGTTTCTAAAGGCAACAGTAAAATAAGGTATTCAGGCAATATGCAAATAATACAAGGTAAAAAACTTATAGACGAGTATAATCTTCAAGGAAAAGTTGTTGGAGGAAATAATTTTTGTATTGCAAAACAGAAAATTATAACCGGCAAAATTAAGGGGCCCGGGGAATATACTTTAAGAGCAATAATTTCTTTCTACGATGAGAATGGTAAACGTAGAAATATTAAAAAAGAAACGGTTTTAAACATACAAGGTGAAGTGTAAAAGAAAAAAGAAAGGAAGGTTTACCCTATGAAAACAAAAATCGTAAAATTACTCCCGGCAGCATTAGCACTGATGCTAATCAGCCCTGCTTTTGCTGAAGTTGTGGCTGGTTCTAACACTGCAACATCAACACAACAAATCACTGTACCTAAGTTTATTAACATCACACATGACACAGCTAATTCTGTAGAGCAGTGTAATGCCGGGTTCAATGCTACTTATGATGAAATTACATTAGACAAGGCTATGAATACTAAGTTCCATGTTGTAACAAACAATCCGGATGAGGCAATTAAGCTTACAGCAACATGTTTGGCTGGTGGAAATCAGGTGAATGCGATATATGGTGCTGATGAAAATAATCTAAGACTTGTATTTACAAACAACGGTACAGATAGTAGAGCCGCAACAGAAAGTGCTGTCACAAATATCATGGGGACTCCTGCTAAGGCACAAAATGCTAATGCTATAGCTTTTGCAATAACTGCTGCTATTACTCCGGATGCAACATCAGGAGCTACAGACCCATCTCCTACCAAAGAAGCTGACGGTGTAAAATATACTTTAGTGAATGGTGCTTATGATTTTAATTATTCAGTTGCAACAACAGCTATAGCTGATACTTTTTCTACTCATGATACAGATGGCATTTACAAAGCGACTCTTACTTTGTCACAAGTAAGCCCGTAGTTAGGACAATATGAACAAAACAAACATTACCAAAATGTTAATATTTTTAGCCTCCGTCACGTTGTGTACGGTAAAAGCTTATGGTTACGCAGAAGCTGAACAGTCTGTTTCGACGACTGTTCAGCCCTCTGTGGCTATAGAAAAACAGGCTTCATCAATAGAAGTTAGTACGGCAAATGCAGAGAACGGCTCTCATAGCGGTTTGCAGTCTGTGTTTAGCCTTAAGACAAACGGTACTGATGAAGATTATGACTTTATTGTTACATCAAAAATATTAACAAGCGGCGGTGAGGTTTCCGCATACGGAAACAACGGCTGCATATTATTTGGTCATACGCTTTCAACCCCGACTGCGGAGGCGATTCAGAACGCTAAAACCGGCGGGCGCGATAACAGGAACGTGATTGCTTATCCTGTAACAGCAACAATAACCGATCCGATGAGCGTTAGCTTTAACAACGATTACGGGGTTTACGGTGATTGCTATGTTGTGAAAGTAAACGGTGGTACAGAAGGAACGCTCACGCATATTGTGGGGCAGTCTCCTGTATCAGGGACGTACAGCGTAGGACAGGATGAAGCCGGGACATATCAGGCGACTGTAACGTTTACGGCTGTGAGTAAATAAAAAGATTAATTGTTAAATAGAAAATTTTATATATAAGGGACTCGGGCATGGATTGCCTGAATGTGGAACTAAATATATGTGGTGCTTGTGGTCTGGTTGACCCCTCACCCCGACCCTCTCCCCAAGGAGAGGGAGAGTTCAAGAATGTTAAATAGAATCAAATACATCTTAATAGCGGTTTTAACCGGCATGTACTTGTGCTTACCGGCAGTCGCTGACGATTCGACAATTTCATATATAACCATCAACAACATGGCTTATGAAGACGTAGAAATCGTGGTGACGGATAAGTCAGAAATTCTCGTGCCGTTTAAACAACTTGCCGATATATTTAACATTCAATACACAGCTAACCGCGTTGATAAAATGATTAGCTTCAAAACCCATGACGGCAAAGAAGGCATGGTGACCCCAAAAGGCGTGTTTGTCCAAGACTATCCTGTATCAAAACGCCCGACAGTATTCCTGTCACAGGGGATTATGGACGGAGTGTTTAACGAAGCCTACATAACAGCAGACGCTGCAGCAGCTGTTATGGGAATAAAACTCGATACAAATTTTGAAAACCTCACAATAAGCGCACAGGTGGAACGCGATATCCCGCTTCTTCACAACGCTAATAACGCTTTGAATGCAGAAGACAAAGGCCCGAAAGCTTATCAGGATGTTGTATGCCCTAAAAAAGCAGGAAAGATTACGCTCAACACTATCGGATTAAGAAGTAATCTTCTTGACGATAATATGAGAATAAGCGGACAGAATTACCGCACTACAAACAATACTTTCTCAGGAAGTACACAGGCGAGCTTGAACGGTAGTATTTTGGGCGGAAAATACAGAGTAGAGGCAACAGAATACCATTACCGCTCTGACGCGTTTATGTTTGGCGGATTGACAGGTGCTTACAAAAACAGTATTAAGGACGAAAAAACAGGCAAGGACAAATACTATTACGAACTCGGTAAAGTAACGGGAAGAACTGATATTGACGCTTCTGTGGGCACGAATATTTTTGGTGCGCAGGTTTGGAATTACAATTATGACAGAGAAGCTCCTTCTCAAATCCACGGTTATGTAAAACCTACAAGCCTTGTAAGACTTACCGTAAATGATTTGGCGCCTGTTACACTAAGCACTTATGCAGGATATTACACACTTAAAGATGTTCAGCTTCCGAACCCTGTTAAGAGCGTTAAGCTTGAAGAGATTAACGAGGACGGAAGTGTTGAGCTTATAAGAGAAGAAAGATACTCAATTTACGGCGACAAACCTTTTGAGAAAGAGCAGCGTGGCTCTGTTTATGCAGGGGTTTGGGGGTATCAAAACAGATTCTTCCGCGAAGGTGCGAATATTTATCGCGGAAACAACAAAAAGGTAACGGCAGGGGTTGATTATCAGTACGGTATTAAGGATAACATTACTCTTGAATCAAGAGTGACCGGTGATAAGATTTATGAAAAAAACGGCGCAAGTGTTATCTATAGAATGCCTACAAACGATACGCTTTTGGTAAGCGGTACGCAGAAGAGTGTTAACTACCTGGAAGGCGCAACCTCACTTAACAGTGTAGAATGGGTTAATCCGAAGAACAAAAAACTCAAAGCCAGATTAACCGCAGGTGCAAGCGTTGCACATGATGTGAGAGAAGAACACACTCACGCCGGGTATATTGTAAAAACCGCAGGTGAATACGAAAAAGACTTAACCAAATATGAAAAGAAATTCTTTAAGCCAAAGAGATTCAACGCAAAAGCAGAACTCTTCCAGACTTCGCCTGATTTCTATATTGCAAGCAGCGACTCAACCTCAAGAAACGACCGCACAGGCGGAAAAGTGTCAGGGAACGTGAGCTTCAACTCCACAAGCGCAGGCGGAAGCTACAGCAGATACTATTCAAACATGAACCACCGCTACAGAGGCGGCACAATCAAGTTTGACGAGGCTTCCATTAACGCTCAGACAAGAATTCCGAAAGTCGCAGCTCTAAGATTCAACAGCTACTACAGACGCGGTGAAAACAATCTTGGCAGAAACAAGAATTACTACTATGATGCAAATGCTTCCCGTGATATATTCAGCTGGGCACGTGTTCAGGCAGGGCGCAGAGAGAGTTTGTACGATACAAAATACGATATGCCGACAGCTAATGACAGAAATTACCACTCCAAATACGCTGATAATTATGCTCAGTTAGATGTTCCGATACCGGGAAATCACGGCAGATTCTCACTCGGACATAGTATTATAAGATACAACACCGCTACTTACAAAAACGGATACAACATGTTCCGCTTCGGCTACACTTTCCCGACCTGGAAACGTATGACACTCGGGCTGGGATACGGATTCAGATACAGCGGTCAAGGCGGAAACGATTTTAATGTTAACCTCGGATACCGCGCAAAATCAGGTCAGACAATGTCTGTAGGGTATCAGTACTCACAAAACGGCGGATATTTTATTGATAATATGTTTACGCCGACTACAAACAGACATTCAATAAACTTTGTGTTCAATGACGCGTTCCAGATTTTCAACAACGGTCTGAAATCTGTTGGTCAGGAGGATTTGGATAAAGGTATATTTGAAGCGGTTGCGTTTGTTGACATTAACAAAAACGGTAAATATGACAAGAAAATCGATATTCCTGTTAGAAATGTTCCGCTTATTACAAGCTGGACAGGTGAAACCAATATTACAAACAAGCGCGGAAGAGTGTTCTCATCAAGCCTTACACAGGGTGTTTACACTGTGACAATCGACATGAACCAGCTCCCGATTACTGTTGCACCGCTTACCAATGACTTGATTACAAAACAGATAAAAATTGACGGCGGTCAGACCACAAGGCTGGAAATCCCGCTTTTGAGCACGGTTGGCTCTGTATCAGGTGTGCTCAAAATCTCCGATGATTTTGAACGTGACCTCAAGATAAGCGATTTTGTGGTTGTGCTTCTTGACGAAAACGGGGAAGAAGTTAACTACTCAACCGTTGATTCTACAGGTCAGTACTATATTTCAGGACTTGCACCGGGCAAATACACACTCAAACTTGACGATAATTTTATAAACGCTTACGGTCTGGAAGAGCTTCCGGAAAAGAGCGAAATCAGTATTTTTATCCCGTATGATTACGAAAACCCGACAGATATAATGGAGCAGAATTTGGAATACAAAACATTATCTCTGTAAACAAGGTTCTATTTAACACAATACACATATGTGTCTGGCTGCCACAAG
The DNA here is from genome assembly GCA_949902595.1 of uncultured Candidatus Melainabacteria bacterium. Taxonomy (GTDB): domain Bacteria; phylum Cyanobacteriota; class Vampirovibrionia; order Gastranaerophilales; family Gastranaerophilaceae; genus CAG-196. The sequence continues at coordinate 272,243 of CATLDC010000001.1, forward strand.
GCAGCTTTTTTTTATCCAATCAGGTTTTGAAATTCTTCCGAAAAATCACGCGAGTTGAGCTCAACAATAGGGAGATTGAACTCGTCAGCAAGCTTCTTAACTTTGATGTCATAATTTATTGCAAGAGTTTTTACCCCAGATTTTATAGCAACAACATTGGCGTGGAAACGCATTCCAATCATGTATTCCAGATTAGAAATCCCTTCAAAAACATCATTAATCGAAAGTCCGCTCAAGACTTCGACTTTCAATTGCGGAGAAAGTTTTTGTAAGAGTCGTGCAAACTCTTCACACACGCTCAAATCAATACTATCCTGGAATGAAAAAATCTGAATCTTTTTATCGGGAAAACGTTTTACAATCTCTTCCGCAAGCGATTTTAGAAAATCTTTCGTAAGTGTAGGATAATTTCTAAGCTGCACTCCGACAATTCCGTTTTGGTTTTTTTGCGCTAAATCCAAATCAAAAATCGGGTCTCTGACAAGCTCGGAATCAATGCCCCAGCTCTTTAAAAGCTCCTGTGATTTTTTGTCTCTCACTGATATCTGCGCGCAATTTTTGAGCGCCAGCTTTGTCAAAACCTGACCGATTTTAGAATTAATCGGCCCAATCCCTTGAGAAAAAATAATGACTTTTTTTCTTAAAACCAGAGCTGCATAAATCACGCCAAGGTAATAAATCAGACTCTTCAAACTCGTCACATCCTGCAAAAGACTCCCTCCGCCAGATACAAGCACGTCAGCCTCTTTGAGCGGGCTCAAAAACTTAAGCATCGGGCAGGATTCAACCCCGTGGAGTTTTGCTGTCTTTTCAGGATTGGAAGAAATCAGAGTGATTTTTTCAGCGCCCTCTGATTTTAGCTTGTCAGTAAGCACCCTTGCGATTGCTTCGTCACCAAAATTATCAAACCCGATGTATCCTGAGACAACGTATTTTGTCATGATGAAACATTCTCCATAACCGCGTCTCGGTAAGGTATTGCCTGAATCGCGCCGTAATTCTGGGTCTGGAGCCCTGAAACAACGGACGCGAACTTCATTGCTTCACACGGTGAGTACCCGCTTGTGAGCGCGTAGAGGAAGCCTCCGTTAAACACGTCTCCTGATGCGGTTGTGTCAATTGCTTTTGAGGTGTTGTAAAACTCCGTGAAGCTTATATCACCCTTGTATCCGGTGTAATACCCGTTATCAATGTGTGATTTTACAACAACAATTTTTACTCCCTTATCCCAGAAGTATTTCATAACTTTGTCCATTGAATCCACTTCGTAGAGCCTTGAAGCGTCGTTTTTGAGGCTCAAAAAGATTACGTCGGTGTAGTCAACGATTTCTTCAAAGTACTCTTTTGTGTCAGCAGAGTTCATAAAACAGGAGGTGTAATTCGGGTCATAGGCTGTCATTACATCGTTTTCTTTTGCGATTCTGAATGTTTCTCTTACAAGCTCGCGCGAACTTGCACTCAAAGACTGCACAACGCCGGTAGAATAAACTAATTTCAGTTTCTTAATGCTCTCTTCTGAAATATCGTCAATCGAGAGCTTTGTTGCAGCGGTTTTGCGCTTGTAGTAGAGAAGTTCTTTTTTATCAAGGGTCTTGGATACAATGTACATCCCGTTTTGTTCTTCGTTTGTTTTGATTAAGGATGTGTCGATGTTTTCCTTTTGCAGGCTTGACAAAATAAACTCGCTGAACCCGTCGTTACCTACTTTTGTAAGATAAGTGACATTTCCGCCGAGACGTGCAATCGCAACCGCTGTTGTTACAGTGTCTCCGCCAAAGTACTTGTTCAGAGTGGAAGTGTCTGCAAGCGTTCCGTTTGCAGAGAGTTCAATAAGGCACTCGCCGATTATTGCAATATCTATTTTTTGCTCCATTCAGTGAAATCCTTTACTTCTTTTAAAATTTCTCGTGTGCGCGCTGTAATCTCTTTTGGAGTGAATCCCTGATAAAAGTCACGCCCGACACCCACCGCAGCAGCGCCCGCTTTTATATATGTAACAACCTCGCTCAATTTAATATTCCCCATAGGCATTAAATTCAGGAAAGGCATCTGTCTCAAGATATCTTCTATGTACTGAACCCCGCCCATAGCCTCTGTCGGATAAAGCTTGATAAGCGGAATCCTTGATTTCCAGGCGTTGTAAGCCTCGTTGGCAGTAGACGCGCCGGCAATAAAAGGCACCTGCTTGTTTTTAGAAATCTTAACCATGTTCATTTGAAAAATCGGTGATGAAAAGAGCTGCGCTCCGCTTTCAAACGCTGCGTCTGCCTGCAATGATGTGATAATCCCGCCTGCGCATACGTGTGCGAATTTTGAAACCTCTGCTATTGCGCTGTATAAAGAAGGGTTTTCAACGTTTATCTCAAGAACCCTTATTCCGCCTTCTACTAAGGCTTTTGCTATTTCGACTGCCTGATTTGCTTCTTTGCAGCGTATAATGGGATAAATCTTATCCTGTCCGATTGTTTGAATATAATTTTCACTCATATATATGTATCCTTTTTCCCCGATTTATTATATCATAATAATATGAATAAGATTAGATGTGCTCTTTTTACTATTATTGTCCTACTTGTGATGTGTTTTGTCTACTTGTTGTCATACAACTTTGTAGAGCCAAAAGCGTACGACTTTATGACAAAACATGTCTTAACAGAAAAACTTCCATTTGATACTTTTAAACAAACCTACGGAAGCGACGACATCGTGCTTGTCGTGGTGGATGATAAGACAGTGGAGCGTTTCCGCTGGCCGTGGAAGCGTGAAGCGTACTGCAAAATCTTTGACTACTTTTATGAATACGCAAAACCAAAAATAATCGTGCACGACGCAATTATTACTACACTTGATACAGACTATCCTGAATCAGACAGAAAGTTTTTTGCCACTTTGAATAAATTCGACAACCTGATTGAAGGATTTATTCCGAGCCTTAAGCCTTACCAGAGCGAAGAGTTTGGAGCAAATTATGACAAAGCTTTTGCTCAAAAATACGCTCTTGATGTGGATGACAGACAGAAGGTGTCGCCTTATTTGTACAACAGCCTTATGCCGTTTCCAAAACCGTATTTTGATGTTGTAAAATACGCCGGCTCTGTTGCAATGATTCCGGGATTTTTGGATGGAAATCTTTCTTCATACTCGCTCGATGAAATCTACAGAAACCACGAGTATTTGACCAAATACAAAGGCAGTATTTACCCATCACTTGCAATGCGTACATTTTTGCTTGCAAACGATAATCCGAGAATTGTGCTAACAGATAGCAGAATAAAATTTCCGGATTTGAAATACGGGTTTAATATCAGAAAAACCGATTATCAGCTGATTGCGCCGGTTAAGTTTTACAAGCTGTATGATAACGGATACTCGCACAAAAAGTATTCTGCTGTTGACATAATTGATTCTTACAACAACATCAAGAGCGGAAAAAAATCGATTATTGACCCTGAAATTTTTAAGGACAAAATTGTGCTTGTGGGAACAAACGTACCAATCAGTACAGGGTTAAACGATAACAAAAACACTCCTGTGTCTGTAAACCACCCGGGAGTTGATTATCAGGCGACTGCGATTGATAATGTTTTGCACAATGATTTTCTGAAAATCACCCCGCATTTTGTAAACATTCTGATTACTATTCTTGGAATGCTTCTGGTCTACGGGTTTATACGGGTTTATGATTTGTTTAGGTCAGTTGAGTCAATTCTTTCGCTGATTTTCGGATATCTGGCATTCAGTGCTGTTTGTTTTTACTTCGGGCTTGTGATAAATGTTATTACTCCGATTGTGATGTTTGCACTCACAATGATTATTGCATACACTCACAAGTTTGTGCTCGAAAACCGGAGCAAGGAAAAAGTGAAATCCGCAATGGGCAAATACATGTCAGAAGACGTTATGAAGCGCGTCATTATGAACATTGACAACCTCGGGCTTGGCGGGAAAAAAGCGGTAGTAACGGTTCTTTTCTCTGACATCCGCGGGTTTACTTCAATGAGTGAGACAATGTCAGCCCAGCAGGTATCAGAAATCCTTAACGAGTATTTTACAGAGATGGAGCCAATCATTACAAAATACAACGGAATTATTAACAAGTTCATTGGTGACGCTGTGATGGCGATTTTCGGCGAGCCGATTCAGGACAAGAACCATGCTTCTAACGCTGTAAAATGCGGCTACGAAATGCTTAAAAGGGTTAAAGAGCTTCAGAAGAAGTGGGCAGCTGAAGGAAAGCCGAAAATAGAAATCGGAATCGGAATCAACACCGGCGAGGTTTTTGTCGGTAACATCGGTTCAATCAACCGTATGGAATACACTGTAATCGGTGACACAGTTAATCTCGCAAGCCGACTGGAGGGTTACAACAAGATTTACAAGACAAAGATGTTGATAAGTGCTTCGACTTTTGAAGAAACAAAAGGGATTTTAGAGGTCATGAAGATTTCGAACGTTGAGATTCGAGGCAAAGCGCACAAGATGGATATTTATGAGGTGCTGGGGGTAAACATTTAGTCTGTTTATGATTTGCCATATACAAATCTTTTTTTATTAATGAGTTCTTTTTCAAATTGAAGACATTCGTCAATATTCATTTTTTTCATCTTATCGAGGTCTTCCGGGTAAAATTCTATTTCACCCCAGATTGCACTTTGACAATCTTCGGGACGTGAAATACTATTTGGTAAATCCCTTGCTCTAAATTTTTTGCCATCAATAACTAAGTATTTACTTTCGTTTCTTTCAAAAACATCATGCATTAATGTATTCAATCTTTTAAATTTATTGGTAAAAGATTGTTTTATTCTTTTCATCAAAGATTGTTCTATTGGTTGTGATGTCTTTATTGACGCGATTTTCATATTTACCTCACTTGCATTATAGCATTAATACAGTCCTTTCTCAATCTCTGGTTGCTCTAAACTAGCCCATAGATTCCAACGTTTATTTGCAATATCATATTTTGCTTCTTTTATCAAAAGTCGAGAGCCTTTTTGTACTAGTAACTCAGCTTCGGATTCTCTTTCAACATTGTAGCTTTCAATAACTGAAGCCTTTGTTTTGGCAGGCACATCTATACGCCAGTATACTTTTTTAGCATAATTTTCTATAGCTTCAGGCTCTATAGCAGTTGACATAAAACGTTTTTGAATGATATATTTTTTTACTAAATATTTCTGTATAAATTCTTTGATTTCATTATCACTGCATCTTCCAGCCTCAATCTCTGCTGAAAAACTTTCAAGCAAATCTTTAAGACTCGTATTGTTGTCAATTTTTATGTTCTCAAAAATCCCAAAATTGCCTTCGCCGCGATATGCCTGCATGTCATGTTTCAAGGTCTGGGTGTTCAGAAATTGCTCTATTCTTCTTATGTACTCTTTAATCTTTTTTGTGCCATTCCCATAACTAATTGCATTGTTAATCTTTCTTGAATCATATTTATACTCCATAAGTGCCTCAACTACACTTTCCGGCTTATTCACAATCCCCTGAATGCAATTTTCCCACTGGTTCTCATTCAAACCCTTGTAAAAATTCAGCTTGTCTATTCTTTTTATGCTTCGCACAAAAAGAGCAAGCTTTTCAATGTTTGGAATCATGTCCGAAAGCGAAAATCCCATCCAGGTGCTCAAAAACCTTCCGTTATGCATGTTCATAAAATGCGTAACCTCTTTTACGTCAGATTCCGAAACACCTTTCTTTAAACTAACAGAGTGCATCCATTTTTTGAAGTTGTGAATGTCAGTAATCGATGCCAAAAGCAACTTTGACTTAACCCTTACCATCTGGTCAAACAAGTACCTCCCGCCGATTTCTTCCTCAATAAAAAGACTCTTAACTTCGTTTTCCGAAATCCCACGCAACCTGGGCGTGACATACTTCAACTTGTCCAGCTCCTTTGTGAAAATCGAAACAACAGACGGCTTTTGCGCAAAGCTCCTTATTTCAGGGCTTGCAGCAAACAGGTTTATTACAGGTTTTATTCCAATCGCCTTGACCAAAACTTACCTTTCACACTTTACATATATTTGTATAAAGTATTTTGCACAACAAAAATTGCTTAAACAGTAAAGTTTTGTAAATAAACTCCTCCCCCAATTTCACCCCGAATGTAGTATAATTCTTGTATGGAGAATCTGGAGCAGATAAAAAAAGCCGTCGAAATCGAGGTTAAGTACAAATACATTAATATCAACGGGAAAACAAGGAGTTTTTCTTCGTTTATTTGCTCTGAACTACGCAAACAAATAAAAACTACCAAAAACCCAAAGTGGCAGGTGCTTCTGGAACATTTTGAGCGGTATCAAATGGATACCTTGCCACAGCGCAAAAAATCACTCGAAAGACTTGTGAGCGTAATCAAGGCTGAAACATCGGGCGAGCCTGATGTTAAACCTGAGCACACAAAAACAACGCTTAAATCTGATGTTATGTACCTTAAAGGCGTGGGGCCGAAAATCGCTTATATCTTAAATAAACTCGGGATTTATACCGTATCTGACTTGCTTTATTATTTTCCGAGAAAACATGTTGACTATTCAAGCCGAACCAGAATCCGCGATTTGGAGCCGGGCGTTACGACTACGATTTTCGGCACAATCCGCTCTGTGGAAGCCTTTACAACAAAGAACAATCTCGGAGTTATAAAGGTCAAAATCTCTGACGGGTCAGGAAGTATTCATCTGAACTTCTTTTCCTCAAAAACAAACAAGTACACGCTGGAGCGGATGAAATCCCAATTCCCGAAAGGCTCGGGGATTATGGTCTCCGGACTCGTTAAGATTAATTCCTATGACGGGATGCCGACTCTGGATAAGCCGACTTATTCGATTATGGAAGACGAGATTCTTAATTCTTCCAACATAAACCTCGCGCGCATTGTCCCGATTTACCCGCTTAGCGAAAACCTGAACATAAAGACTCTCCGTCGTGCGATTTTTAACACGATTGAACTCTTTAAAAACGATATTGAAACAGTTCTTCCAAAGAACATTATTGAAAAACATAACCTGCTTGAGAAAAAAGAAGCGATTGAACAGATTCACTTCCCGAAAGACCAGGAAACGCTTGACCGCGCAAGATTCACTCTTGTGTTTGAAGAATTTTTCCTGATTCAATTACGGCTCGCAGCGTTGAGGGAAGAAAACAACAAAAACCTTTCTGCGATTCCTCTGGAAATCAAAAAAGACGGGCTTGTTATGCGGTTTATTGAAAGCCTGCCGTTTAAACTCACAGACGCGCAGCAAAGAGCTGTCAACGAAATCCTTGCAGACTTGAACTCTTCAAAGCCAATGCAAAGACTGCTTCAAGGTGATGTTGGAAGCGGAAAAACAGTTGTTGCAACGATTATGCTTCTTGCTGCAATCGAAAACGGATATCAGGCTGCGATTATGGCGCCTACAGAAATCTTAGCCCAGCAGCACTACAATAACCTGATTAACTGGCTCACTCCGCTCGGGCTCCGGGTTGAACTTTTTCTTGGCAGCATTGGCAAAAAACAGCGCACAATATCAGAAACCAACCTTAGAAACGGGCAGGCTGATATTGCGGTCGGAACCCACGCCCTTATTCAGGACAGCATTGATTTTGCAAACCTTGGCGCGGTTGTAATCGATGAGCAGCACAGATTCGGGGTTAAGCAAAGAATTGCGCTCCGCAAGAAATCGCAGAATCCGCAAGTCCTAACCATGACAGCAACTCCGATTCCGCGAACCCTTGCAATTACGCTTAACGGGGATTTGGACTTAACCATAATCGACGAGCTTCCGAAAGGCAGAAAACCGATTCTTACCACAATGACAAACTCTCGCAAACAAATTGCTGACCTGATTAGGCGCGAGGTTGAAGCCGGACGTCAGGCTTACATTGTTTATCCGCTCATTGAGGAGAGCGAGACGCTTTCTGCTAAGGCTGCAACAATTGAAAAAGAGCGCTGGCAGAGTGAAGTTTTTCCGGAGTTCAAAATCGGGCTTTTGCACGGAAAACTCAAAAACGACGAAAAAGACGATGTGATGAACAAGTTTAAGAACAAGGAGTTTGATATTCTCGTCTCCACAACAGTTGTGGAAGTCGGGGTGGATGTTCCGAACGCGACTGTAATTGTGATAGAAAACGCGGAACGGTTCGGGCTTTCCCAGCTCCACCAGCTTCGCGGTCGGGTCGGAAGAAGCGATTTACAGTCTTACTGCGTGCTTTCGTCTTCCACAAAATCACAGGAAACGCGCGCGCGGCTAAACATCATGACCCAGACCAACGACGGGTTTGTAATCGCAGAACAGGATTTGCAAATCCGCGGACCCGGTGAGTTTCTGGGTACTCGTCAGAGCGGGCTTCCGGACATGATTATTGCGGATATTGTAAACGACGCCAAAATCCTTGAGCTTGCGCGTGCAGAGGCGATTGAGTTTGTTAAGAATAATAATATTGACGATTTTCCGCTTCTTAAGGAGGCAAAGGGATTAAATTTTGACGGCGATTTGTTTGGAGCGGGTTAAAATAATAAGGGCGGGGATGCAATCCCCGCCCTTTGGTTATAAATCTTGTAATTACTTACCGAAATATCTTGCAAGCAAACCGTCAAAACCGCGTCCGTGGCGAGCTTCGTCTTTTGCCATTTCGTGTACTGTATCGTGAACAGCGTCAAGACCCAATTCTTTAGCGCGTTTTGCAATCATCATTTTGCCGTCACAAGCGCCAAATTCTGCTTCTGCTCTTAGTTCGAGGTTTTTCTTGGTTGAGTTTGTTACAACTTCGCCAAGGAGTTCTGCAAATCTTGAAGCGTGGTCAGCTTCTTCAAAAGCGTATCTTTTGAAAGCTTCTGCAACTTCCGGATAGCCTTCTCTGTCAGCCTGTCTAGCCATTGCAAGGTACATACCGACTTCTGTGCATTCGCCCATGAAGTTTGCTCTCAAGCCTTCCAAAATTTGAGGGTCAACATCTTTTGCAACCCCGATTCTGTGCTCGTCAGCGTAGTTCTTTTCGCCTTCTGCCATAAGTGTGAAAGCTGATTTTGCAGCGTTGCAAACCGGACATTTTTCAGGGGCTTCGCCTTCTGCTGTATAACCGCATACTGTGCATACGTATTTTGCCATAACTCAATTCCTTTCTTTTAAAAACATCTTCTTCTCTTTACGAATTGATTATAACACGAGTTTTCATGCGCTTCAATTGTAATTACAACAAAATTAGGAAGGAATTTTTGCTAATCATCCAAGCACCCGAAATTAATATAAGAACAGCTGTTAATATTTATGCTTCTTGCAGTTTAGATAATGTCAAACCATGCTCTTTCGCATACTGCAACAGCTTAACATCTTCTAAGTTTATCACCACACCAACAGAATAAGCGTAATTAATAGCTTCTTTTGTGTCGTCTGATACTTTAATAACTTTATTACGGGAACAGCCCTCAATAGCAGGTTTTCTGCCAGCTTTTATCTTCGCAACTTCTTTGGCAACATTCTCACGAATCTTTTCAGCGCGCTCCTGTGAGATTAAAGTGCGGTCATTTAGTATATCTTCAGTTGTTATAATTTTTTTCATGGCATTTACTCCATTTCCTGCAAGTATCTTTCAATATTACGAACGGCTTGTTTCATATACCTTGGCGGGGCTTTCTGCGTGGTCTTGAGACAAATAAACCCCACAATTATTATTCGTCTGCGTTCTTTGTCATACCTAAAATATGCACGAACCCCGCTTGGCTTTATTTCGTAGAGGTCATAACTTAAACTGTTAATATTCTTGTATTCAGTTCCGACTTCTTCAAATATTCCTATAGCTTCAAGTATTCTGTCTACATATTCCGGTGGAAGCTCCCTTAGTTGCTCTAAGGCTTCCGGGACGTATTCTGCTTTGAACTTTTTGTCTGCCATTTTATACTTACATTATATCGTATTAGGTAACCTAATTCAAGTGCTTGCTACAAAACCCCTGCACCCTCAAAAATATCAACAAAATCAAACTTGTTCGTGTCAAACACACCCTTGTCAGTAACCTTGAGCTCCGGAATCACAGGAAGCGAAAGGAATCCCATTGTCATGAACGGGTCTTCTAACTTGCAGCCGATTGAGTGCGCAGCCTGATTGAGTTCAGAACACTTTTTGACTACGTGGTCAAAATCTCTGTCAGACATAAGCCCTGCAATCGGAAGCGGAAGCTGGGAGATGATTTCCCCGTCTTTTACAACAACTTTTCCGCCCTGACATTTGATGAGCGCAACTGCTGCAATGTACATGTCAGCGTCGTTTGTACCGATTACAATCATGTTATGCGAATCATGCGCAACGGTCGAAGCGATTGCACCGCATTTCAGGTTGAACCCTTTTACGAAACCCTTTCCGATGTTTCCGGTTGCCCTGTGACGCTCAATTACACAGATTTTCAGAGTGTCTGTGTCGGTGTTACTCACAGCGTTCCCGTTCTCGATTTTGACTTTTGAAGTCACTGATTTTGTAATAAGCTGGTGCGGAATCACTTCAAGCGCGCGAACTTCCTCTCCTTGCGCAGGTATCGCAAAATCTTCCGGAGTAATCCATTTTACATTAACAGAGTTACGCATTGAAAGCGCGTCGTCTGTTGAAAAATCTCTGCAAAGTCTGCCGTTTTCAACAACGACATTTCCGTTTTTGATAACAATGTCCGGCTTGAATGTCTTCATATCAGGAAGTATAAGCAAATCAGCCCTGTAACCCGGTGCAATTGCGCCCAAATCCTTGAGCCCGAAGTATTCTGCGGTGTTCAAACTCGCAATCTGTACCGCTTTAATCGGGTCGACTCCGGCTTCAACAGAGCGCCTTACCATTCCGTTGATGTGTTCGACCAAGTCAGAAGGATGACGGTCGTCTGTTACAAAAATGCATTTACGCGTGTTGCAGCTCTTCAGCACTGGTATAAGCGCGTCCAAATCCTTTGCTGCCGTGCCTTCACGAATCATTATGTACATTCCGAGCCGAAGTTTTTCGATTGCTTCTTCCGGTGTAGTGCATTCGTGGTCTGATTTTACGCCGCTTGCTGCGTAAGCGCAAAGGTCTTTGCCATGAAGATACGGCGCATGTCCGTCAATCCTTTTCCCGCTTGATTTTGCAAGCTCAAGTTTTGCCATAACGTTGTTATCAAGGTTCAAAACCCCCGGATAATTCATCATCTCTGCTAACCCGAGAACCCACGGTTTGTCTATCAAAAGCGATAAATCGTAGCTATTCAAATCAAAACCGGAAGTCTCAAACGGGGTTGCAGGAACACAGGAAGGAAGCATTGTGTAAACATCAATCGGAAGGTTTTTCACTGCTTCGTGCATAAAGCTTATGCCGTGCAAGCCAAGCACGTTAGAGATTTCGTGCGGGTCGCAGATTACGGTCGTTGTACCTGCCGGAAGCACGACTTTTGCAAACTCATTCGGAAGCATCATTGAGCTTTCAAGGTGTACGTGGCCGTCTATAAACGACGGGGTGACGTACGCGCCGTTGATGTCGATTTCTTTTTCGCCTGAATAATTCTCGCCAACTCCGGCAATGATTCCGTCTTTTATCGCGATGTCGCCTTTGTGAATTTCTTCTGATAAAACATTCACGATGTTTGCGTTTTTGATAACCAAATCGGCTTTTTCCAAGCCCCTTGCAACGTTAATTATATCTTGCATATCAATCCCTTATATTCGACAAGTTTTGACAAATCTTCTGACTTCAAAACCTCGTCAATCTTTTCTTTAAAAGTCTCAGCGTTTTCAATAATCAAGCCTTTTGGAAGCAGAATATCAGTGTTGTTTTTTGATTCAACAAAACCTTTGTTTATTGTCAAAAATTCTTTGTACATATCAAGAATTTCTTTAACTCCGGATTCAAACTGGAAGTTTTCAGCAAGAAAATATTTCATATCCTTTGGAAAAAGCTCTAAAAACTTAATCATGAACTCTGTTTCAGCAGTGTTTTCTTCTTCACTGTATTCTTTTCCAAGACAGTGGTTGTTCAGAATCTCCTGCTCAGGCTGCTCCTTAATGTATGCAGCCCACATCAGGCAGCCGATGTAGAATCCGAGGTTGTTATAAAAAAGCTCAAGAATCTTTTTGTAATACTGTCTGAATTTCAGCTTCTTTTGTGAAAGATTTTTGAACCTGTTGATATCAGCGTACAAATATTCGATAGTCCCGCCAAACGCCAGAATATAAGGCGCAAAACCCGGGTCAAATTCCAAACCTTTTGTTTCTGTCATAATTGTAATCCTTTATTCTGTTACCAATTTTACAATATTGTCTGACGAAATCTTTAAGCAGTCAAGAGCTTCACAGGTTGTCTGGCGCCTTTCCCAGAGACAAGGCTGGAGCGGACAATTGCAGGCTGCTTTTATCGGGATTACCTGTTTGTTTTGAGGTATAAGTTTTTTATCATCTGTTGAGCCAAAGATTACATAAGTCTTCACGCCCAGAGCAACCGCAATGTGAAGCGGAGCAGAGTCCGAACAGAGAAAGATTTCTGCTACGGAAATCAACTCTGCAAGCTCGCGAAGATTTTTTGTTTTTCCGAACATATTTGTGTACTTGCCCTCCGGCACAATACGGGTGATTGTCTCAATTGTTTCTTTATCGTCAGGCCCGCCAGCAAGTATAACTTTTTTTCCGCTGTCTGCAAGCTTTTCAACAACCTCTGCCCAGACCTCTGCCGGAATCGTCTTTATCATATTTTTTTTGACGCTCAAAAGGCTTACGCCTGGATGTATGAGAACGGTGTTGAGCTCAACTTCACGGCGCTCAATGTCGATTTGCGGAAGCCCGGTGTTAATATCTGTGATGCCTCGAACCAAGTCGTGGTACATCTTTGCAGCGTACTGGTTTTTGTTTAGATTAACAGCCTGTGTGAGTAAAATTTCGCTTAGTTTTCCGGAATTGTAACCGTAGCGGTTTTTGATGAAGGTCAGAAACAAAAATATTGAGATAAATTTGTTGGAGCCGGACGAGATTACAATGTCGAAATTTTGTGTCCAGATTTTTGTAAGGAGTTTAAAAAGTTCAAGGTATTTTTTGCTTCCTTTTATGTCTGCAAAAAGAGTCTTATCAACTATGTTTGTAAGGCTCGTAATCCCTTTGCTTCTTGGCTCTAGAGCGAGTGTGATTTCTGATTCCGGAAATTCTTTTTTTACAGAAATCATTGCCGGAAGAAACAGAATTTCATCGCCAAGACCGCCAAAATTTATAAACAAAATCTTCTTTTTCATACCTTTGTTTTACTTTAAAAATGTTTACTTTTCAATAATTGATTTATCTTTATGCTTAAAATATAATTTTTGTAAGAGAGTAAAGCCATGAAAATAGCAAACAATAATCAGCAAGAAGAATACAAAGCATTTTTAAAAAATATACGCGAAGAACGCGACCGCACCTCAAACTTTGCAAAGCTCCTGTTTACAGTGGTTCTGGCGATTCTTGTTGCGGTAATTATTTGCGTTACTCTGGTTGAAAACAATTTCTTCGTAAATTCCGCATCGCAGGAACAAATAACAGAAGCGAACGGATTTTTTAAGTTTTCAAGAAAACAGAGAAAGAATTTTGAAGTTCCGTTTTCTCCAAGAAGACAAAATATCTTGCTCCTGGGAGTTGACTCAAACGGCGACGGCGCTGATTTGTGGGAAGGTACACGCTCTGATACGATTATTATTGTGAATGTTGATCCAAAAACACACTCAATAAACGCGATTTCTATCCCGCGCGACAGCAAAGTTTATCTTCCTGAAAACAAAGGCGTGCAAAAGATTAATTCAGCTCACGCTATCGGAGGCGTAAACCTCGTTAAAAAGACGCTCAAAGAAACATTTGGTATAAAAATAGACAAATATATAATTGTGCACGACGAAGCTGTAGAAAAAATCGTTGATGCAATGGGCGGGATTCCGATTTACGTTGAAAAACGCATGAAGTACCACGATTATGCAGGCAAACTTCATATTGATTTGGAAAAAGGAAACACCGTGCTCAACGGCAAACAGGCTGTCGGGTATTTAAGATACAGAAAAGACGGACTTGGTGATATTGGCAGAACCCAGCGTCAGCAGTGGTTTATGAGGAGTTTGTTTGAAAAGCTTCACTCCCCTCAGGTGATTACAAAGATTCCGGATGTTCTTAATATTTGCCACACTTATGTAAAAACAGACATGAGTTTTTACGAGCTTTCACAATACGCAGCTTTTGCAAGAAGCGTTGATGAGAATAAAATAGAAATCGCGACTCTTCCGGGTGCGCCAAACCAGAAAGGCTACATTAGCTACTGGATTCTTGACCCTAAAAAGACGCAGGAAGTAATAAACCGCATGATATATCGTGACAAGCCGACTCTTGACGGTGCGAAGTTCAAGGCAGGAATCATGTATTCTCCGCGCAAGGAAGAAGAAGCTCAGGCAATGAAAGAAAAGTTTAACGAGCTCGGGTTTGAGGTTAACATGCTAAAGATTACGCACCTTTCACATACGCGTTTTGTTGCTAACAAGAACGCTGTGACTGTTGATTTCCTGAACTGGCTCCAGAAGAAGATGCCGGAATTAAACAACATGCAGTTTGTTTATGACCCGACGGAAACATTCTCTGTTGGTAGTGATTTTACGATAATTCTTGCAGAGGGTTAGATTTAAAAAAGAGGCAGCTTTATCGCTGCCCTTCCAATTTTTCTATTCGTTTAAGCAACTCTTCGTTTTGTTTTTTTAAATCTGCTGTGTCAGAGGCAAGTTCTTTTATTGCGTTAATCACAGCATAAAACATGTCTTCGGTTCTGATTCTTAAATACCCGTCTTCCCCTTTAGTTACGGCATTAGGAAATACTTTCTGCAAATCCTGCGCAATCACGCCGACATGCGGAGTTTTGGACTCATCCTTTTTGTAAGTGTAATGGTAGAAGTCGAGTTTTTTGAGTGCGTCTAAGCCGTCTGTGTATTTTGCCCCGACATTTTTTAAACGTCGGTCAGAAACATTCCAGCCGGACGCATCAACATCTCCTACCATTAGCTGCCAGTTACTTGTGTTTGTAAGCCAACCAAAAGAATGTCTTCTGTCAGCAGTATGTCCGGAACACTCTGGCACTGCGATTCTGGAGCCATTACGAACCGCTAATTTTACATTACCGTCAACCACGAGGTTCCCCGGAATATACACAGTCTTGTTTATATCTCCCAACACAATCTGGTTATCCGTCGTCGTTCTTGCCCCCGCTCCAATCGCAGTAGAGTTGTTGTGGGTAGCCTTTGCACCATTACCAACAGCTAAAGAGGAAGTCTTTGTTGCTTCGCTGCTCCACCCGATAGCAGTAGAGTAATCGCCGCTCGCTTTTGATGTTGAGCCAATAGAAATAGAGTAGTGTTCTCCTGTTGCACTTGCGCTATTACCCAATGCAACTGTGGTGGTTCCTGTTGCTTCTGCTCCGGAGCCGATAGCAACGCTAGAGCGCCCAGTTGCTTTTGCTGCGGCATTGCTTCCCCAGTTTGAGCCGACTGCTACACTTGAAGCTCCTGTTGCTTGGGAATTGCGACCTATTGCAATCGCGTTTGATGCAGAGGAGTCTGCTTTGGCGTTATCTCCAATTGCGACAGAGTAGCTTCCGCTTGCGCTGGCTGCGTTAATAGCAACTGCATGGTCTGCTGCTGATGCGCTGTCACCGAGTGCAGTAGAGTAGGAGCCTGATGTTTTCACGTTGCTTCCGATAGCGACTGTATTGGAAGTGCCCAGTGATTGGTTTCCGCCGAGTGCTACAGAATTAGAAGGCACATCTGCTTTTGTGATACCGACTCTTCCTGTAGGGTCGGCTGTTACTTGCATTACTTCGTCTCCGCGTCCGAATGAGAGTTGGGAGTTGGAGGAGCCGCAGTCGATGTAGAGTCTTGTACTGACTCCTGTTGGGACTTTGGAGGCTCCGATAACTGCGGTGACATCTTTACCTCCCATGTTAAATGCTGCGTTGCCTTTGGTATCGATAAACACCCAAGGGTTGGAGTTTGATGATGATGCGCTTTTGCTCATCTTTTTGCTAACTATTGGTGCGGTTGCGGCTGCGATGATTGACATAATCAGCAGCACTATCATCATTTCCATCAATGAAAATCCGGTATGTTTCACGTTCTCTTCCTTTCTATTCCTGTTTTGAAGAGCATTGAATGTAACACAATACTCATTGTGTTACATGTGCTACGCACGTAGACCGTCTTGCCCAGTCGGGATAAGGACTACAGGCTTGGCGCTTTTTGGCCTGTTTTGGGACTACAAGTTGGATGAATGTAGAAATTGCGAAAATTGAAATAGTTGATATTATTGCATTTTAGACAGCATGATGGTATAATGTAACACAATGAGTATTGTGTTACATTATAGGTAACAAAAAAAGAAAAATTTATCCTAATTCTGCTGTGAAAACATAATCCGCAGGGCCTGTGAGGAAAACATCCCCGTCCGGATTATTCGGCGTGCCGTTCCAGACAACATTCACTTTTCCGCCCGGAAGCTCAACATCCACGCAGTTCTCTATGTAGCCGTTGAGAACCCCTGCAACTACGCTTGCGCAGGCACCTGTTCCGCAGGCAAGAGTGATTCCGCATCCGCGCTCCCATACAGAAAGCTCAATCTTTTTATATGATTTTATCTTAACAAACTCAACGTTCGTTTTTTCCGGAAACTCTGCGCCCAATTCAATCAAAGGCCCGTATTCTTTTGCAAGCGCCATCGTGTCGTCGTCAGGAGACACAAAGATTACAAAATGCGGGTTGCCCATTGATACAGCGTTGCCTTCAAATATCATGTTCTTTACTGATATTTTGTAATTCAAATTGCTGTTCGGAAGAAAAGGAATCTTCTCCGTATCAAGAATCGGCTTTGACATGTTAACTCTTACTGTGCCGTCTTCCAAAATCTTAGGCGTCATAACCCCTGCGAGAGTCTTGACCGTAAATTCGTCCTTGTTAACCAGCTTTTTGTCAAAAACATACTTTGCAAAACATCTCATGCCGTTTCCGCACATCTGGGCTGTTGAGCCGTCAGAATTGTAGAAAAACCAGCCGATGTCTGTGTCTTCTGTGTTCAAATTCGGTATAATAAGCCCGTCTGCTCCTACGCCAAAATGCCGGTCACATAGCTTTTTTGCTGCGTCTGAAAACGATAAACCCAGCTTCAAAAACTCCTCATAATCCACAATAACAAAATCATTTCCGCATCCCTGCATTTTGGTCACTTTTATACTCATTTACTTAATCCTTTCATGTAGTACAATTATAGTATATAAAGGAATTTGGATTATGGCAATAATAAAAGTACAAAAAGGAACAAAAGATATACTTCCTGCTGAAATGCCGGTTTGGCACTTCATGGAAGAAAAAGCAAACGAAGTTTTTACAAAATACGGCGCAAAAGAAATCAGAACCCCGATTTTTGAAGCCACAGAACTCTTTGCTCGCGGCGTAGGCGACACAACCGATATCGTAAACAAAGAAATGTACACTTTTGAAAAAAGCGAACGCTCGCTTACACTCCGTCCGGAAAACACAGCAGGTGTTGTTCGTGCATTCATTGAAAACGGGATGCACAGACTTTCTGCTCCTGTAAAACTCTGGTACAAAGGTCCGATGTTTCGCTACGAACGCCCGCAGGCTGGCCGCCAGAGACAGTTCCATCAGGTTGGCGTGGAAGTTTTTGGAATCAAGCAGGCAACTGCTGACGCGGAAGTTATTCTTATGGCTGTGAATTACCTGAAAGCATTAGGGCTTAATGATTTGAGCGTTGAGTTAAATTCGCTCGGATGTCCTGAATGCAGAGAGGTGTTCAAGACAAAGCTTAAAGAAGTGATAAAGCCTTATCTTAACGAACTCTGTCCTGACTGTCAGGCGCGTTACGAGAAGAATCCGTTGAGGCTTCTTGACTGCAAGGTGGAAGAATGCAAGGAAATCTACGCAAAGCCGGAAATTCAGGCAATAATTCAGTCTGATTTTATTTGCGAAGAGTGCGCAAGCCACTTCAACGAGCTTCAGGGCTACCTGAATGCTTTGAATATAAATTATTCGATTAACAAGCTTCTTGTAAGAGGTTTGGATTACTACAACCGCACGGTTTTTGAAATCAAGTCAAACAATCTCGGCTCGCAAAACGCTGTCTGCGGCGGCGGGCGTTACGACAGTCTTGTCCGGAATCTTGGAGGAGAAGACACACCGGCAATCGGGTTTGCTATGGGTATGGAGCGTCTGGCTGCGCTTATTGGAAACAAGAAAGACAAAAAGACAGTGGCTTTTGTTGTTTCGAACTCACCGCTTGAGGCAATAAAGCTTACAGAGGAGCTTCGTGCAAAAGGGATTACAGCAGAGTTTGACCTTACGAACAAGAAGTTTGTGAAGCAGCTTGAAAAAGCTTCCAAGGTTGCAGAATTTGCGGTGATTTTAGGTGAGGATGAGATTGCTGCCGGTAAGGCAACGGTGAAGAATCTTGCAACATCGGAGCAGAAAACTATTGCGAGAAACGATTTGGTAGAATATTTAAAGTAAGATAACAAAAAAAGCCGGCTTGCATAAGCCGGCTTTTTTGTAACATCCTCGTGAGTATTAACGTTTGCTGAATTGGAAACGTTTTCTTGCTCTTTTTCTACCGTATTTTTTACGTTCTTTAACACGTGCGTCACGAGTTAACAAACCTTCTGAACGCAATACGTTTTTGTATTCTTCATTAACTTTTAGAAGAGCTCTTGAAATACCGTGTCTGATAGCAGCTGACTGTGCAACAATACCGCCGCCTACAGCCTTAACTCTTACATCATATTTGTCTTGGTTTTCAGTCAAAACAAGCGGTCTGTAAATCATCATTTCAACAGCCGGCATGTTACCGATATAAGCGCCAAGAGTCTTTCCGTTAACGAAAATTCTGCCTTTACCTTTTACTAGTTTTACAACTGCAACCGCACATTTTCTACGTCCGGTAGCCATAATTTCTTTAGATTCAGCCATTATTTAGACTCCTTTCCTAGAACAACAGGTTTTTGTGCTGCATGCGGGTGTTCAGAACCGCAGTAAACTTTAAGTTTGTTGAACTGTTCTGCGCCCAAAGTGTTGTGCTGCAACATACCTTTTACAGCCTTTTCAATCAACTTGGTTGCGTCTTTTTCACGAACTTCTTTTACAGAAGCTGATTTCAAGCCACCCGGATAACCTGTGTGGTGGTAGTAAATTTTATCTGTTTCCTTGTTACCTGAAACAACCACTTTTTCTGCGTTGATAACGATTACGAAATCGCCTGTGTCAACGTTCGGAGTGTATTCAGGTTTGTTTTTTCCTCTCAAAATGTTTGCAATGCGAACTGCCAAACGGCCAAGAACTTCGCCTTCAGCGTCGATTACATACCATTTTCTTTCAACTTCAAGAGGTTTTGCTGAATATGTTTTCATATCTTTATTATCCTTCTTTAGTATTCTACTTTTACCAGCGTCAGTCCGTACGGGCTGACTGTTTGCCCCGCCTTGCGGCGGTCACGTGCCTCCAGAACATCTTTCATGTGCTCCACAGGCAGTTTATGTCCTTCTATCTCTAGAAGGGTACCGACTATTGTTCTTACCATGTTGTAGAGAAAACGATTTCCCTCAAGATGGATAAAAACCCTATCGCCCTGTTTTTCAACATCGGCTCTAGAAATAAAACAAACTTTGCTCGGGTTAAGCGTTCCGGAGCTTTTGAAACTCGAGAAATCATGTTCTCCCAATAAGAAATTCAAAGCGGTTTGCATCCGCTCTATATCCAAATCGTACTTTACTCTTAAGATATCACCATCAAACGCCTGTTTGTACCTGCGGTTGATTAATTCGTACCTGTAATATCTGGCCTTTGCAGACTTTTGAGCATGGAACGACGGGTCTACAATTCTCAAGTTATCAACTGATATGTCATCAGGCAAGATTTCGTTCATTTGATAGATGAACTTTGAAGCAACAATCGTTCTGTCTGTATCAAAATGAACGACTTGTCCTAATGAATTTACACCTTTATCAGTTCTTCCGGAGAAGATTGTTTTTATCGGTCTGTTATTTTCGGGGTTTTCCCCGATTATCAACGTTCTAAGTGCTTTCTCCAACTCGCCCTGTATTGTGGTTCCTATTTCTTTTCCGCCTTCAAACTGTATCTGGCTTCCATCGTAGTTTTTTCCACGATACTGGACGTCAAGAGCGTAACGCATTAATTATACCAACTGGATTAATGCCATTTCAGAAGCATCCCCTCTGCGTGGAGGAAGTCTGAAGATTCTTGTATAACCGCCCTGTCTTGAAGAGTATTTAACGCCAATAACGCTGAATAGTTTTCTCAAAACAGTTTGTTTAGCCAATTTCTTGCCTTCTTGTGGAGCATCAAATACTTCACCTGTAGCTGTGTCAATCAATTGTCCGATTTCTTTATCGAAAATATATTTACCAGCCTGTCTTCTTGAGTTCAAGTCACCCTTTTTAGCCATAGTGATTACGTTTTCAGCGTATGGTTGAAGAGCTTTTGCTCTTGCCATAGTTGTTTTGATTTCACCGTGAGTAAAAAGTTCAGTAGCTAATGAACGCAACAAAGCCTTTCTCTGGTCTTGTGCTTTACCAAGCGTATGTTTTTTTGTTTGGTGTCTCATTTTTACTTTTCCTTATATTACTTATATTTTATTAACTATTCTTCGTCAGCACCCTGGATAACCATTCCGTCTTCATCCAACTCAGGGTTTGGAGCAAGGTCTAAACCAAAGTGGTGCAATCTTTCGATTACTTCGTCAGATGATTTTTTACCAAAGTTCTTGATGTTTAACAAATCATGTTCTGATTTCTTAAGAAGTTCAGCCATTGAATTGATGCTAGCTCTTTTCAAGCAGTTGTAAGCACGAACTGACAATTCCAATTCATCGATTGTAATTGAAGGTTCTTCGTCAGAAACTTCTGCAACTTCTTCAGCTTCAACAGAAACAACTTCTTCAACTTCTCTAAGAGGAGCCTTGCCTGTGATTGCAGAAATCTGAACAAAGTGTTCGATTAGCAAGTCTGCTGCCTGAGTTAATGCTGTTGTAACATCAACTGTACCGTTTGACCAAATTTCAAGAGTCAGCTTGTCAAAATCAATGCTGTCGCCAACACGTGTGTTTTCAACTTCGTAGCTTACTCTCTTGATTGGCATGAAAGTAGCATCAATAGGTAACATATCGATAGGAGTTCCTGCCTTAGCGTTTCTTGGAACATCGTTCGCTACATAGCCTTTGCCTGATTCTACAACGATGTCAGCGTGGAATGAGCCGCCATCAGCGATTGTACAAATCAACCAGTCAGGGTTAACTACCTTAACACCTGCAGGAAGCTGAATGTCACTTGCTAACACAGGACCAGGTTTATCAATATCAATTCTCAATTGTTGAGGTTCTTTTGAATCTGTTTTGATTGCCAAACCTTTAAGGTTCAACATAACATCAATAACGTCTTCCAATACACCAGGAATTGCAGTGTATTCGTGTGTGATACCTTCAATTCTGCAAGAAGTTACAGCAGTACCTTCCAAGCTTGAAAGCAATACACGTCTTAGTGCGTTACCGATAGTTGTTCCAAAACCTCTTTCTAACGGTTCGATAGTAAATTTACCATACTGTGAACCATCAGAGCTGGTCATTGTATTAACAGTTTTAATTTTTAATTCCATATTATTTTCTCCTATCAGCCTATTTTGAATAGTACTCTATAACAAGTTGTTCTTTGAAATCAGGATCTAATTCTTCTCTTTGAGGAATTCTTTCGAATGTAATCTTCAAAGCGTCTTTATCTAATGTAATCCAAGCAGGAGCGCAAGATAAATCAATTGAGCTTAAAACTGTTTGTAAGTATTCGTTGCTTCTTGACTTAACTGTGATTACGTCACCTGGTTTTACTAAGAATGATGGAATATCTACTTTCTTACCGTTAACAAGCACGTGACCGTGGTTTACGATTTGTCTTGATTGTTTACGGGTAACACCAAAGCCTGCTCTGAACAATACGTTGTCCAATCTTGATTCAAGAATCTGTAACAAGATTGTACCTGTAACGCCTTTTCTTCTTGCAGCTTCGTTGTAGTATTTTGCAAATTGTTTTTCGCTTACAAGGTAAGTGAATCTGATTTTCTGTTTTTCAGCAAGGTGCAAAGCGTATTCAGAAAGTTTCTTTCTAACTGCGCCGTGTTGACCTGATGCTGTTTGTCTCATAGATGAAGTAAGTTTTCTATTTGACAAATCTTTAACCTTTTTATTTCTAAATAATTTTTCGGTTGGTCCTGTATATCTAGCCATTATTTTCTCCTTTTCTTTTGCGGGGCGTCTATGGTTTGTGCTTTTGGCGAAGCGCAAGCCCCCGCTTGTAATATTTGTTGCTTTTTTAGCCCTATGTTCACCGGTTCACCACCGCTGAATCGGGACTAAACACCGATTATACACGTCTTTTCTTAGGTGGACGGCATCCGTTGTGAGGAATAGGTGTAACATCCTTAATCAAAGTGATTTCCAAACCAGCAGCCTGAATTGCTCTGATTGCTGTTTCACGACCTGAACCAGGTCCCTTGATATGTACTTCTACCTTTTTCATACCTTGGTCGATTGACTTTTTAGCAACCAATTCTGCTGCTGACTGTGCTGCAAACGGAGTACCTTTTCTTGCACCCTTGAAGCCTGTTGCACCAGCTGTTGCCCAAGCAATAGCATTACCCTGAGTATCTGTAGAAGTAACAATTGTATTGTTGAATGTTGATTGAATGTGTACAACACCCTGCAATACGTTCTTCTTTTCTTTTTTCTTTGTAGTTTTTGGTCTTGCCATTTTTCTGTTCCTTATGTTTAACTATTTAATTTCTTAAAATTTAGGTCTTGAATTATTCCTCCACGCTCCGCTGTCGTTCATTTTGTTTTGCTGACGCAAAACTGTCATTCACTAAGCTCCGCGCTACTTCGTGTTAGTCTCGCTTACGCGAGCCGTCACACTACGGAAAATTCAATTATTTCTTCTTACCTGCAATAGGTCCGGTCTTTTTGCCGCGTCTTGTTCTTGCGTTAGTTTTTGTTCTTTGACCTCTGCAAGGAAGACCTTTTTTGTGTCTCATGCCTCTGAATGAGTTGATTTCTTGTAGACGCTTGATGTTCATTGTTACTTCACGTCTCAAGTCACCTTCAATGTTGTAGTCAGATAATGCGTTACGCAAAAGTCTGATATCGTCTTCTGTTAAATCGTCTGTTCTCAAGTCAGGAGAAATTCCTGTTGCTTCAAGAATCTTTTTGCTTCTAGCAGGCCCTATACCGTAAATATATGTTAGAGCGATTTCTAGTCTTTTGTTACGAGGTAAGTCTACCCCAACTAATCTTGCCATGTTTTGTTTCCTTTATATTTTTGTACTTTTACTTGTTTGTGTCTTTATTTTCCGCCTGTGCAATCAAAGATTGCTTCGTTCACTTCACTAACGTTCCGTTCATAACGGCGTTTTTTGCTTTTTTACTAATTTGGAGTGTTTACTACAAAACTGTAAGTATTTACCCCCGTAAAGTTCCACCTCCAGTTCACCGGCTCACCGCCGCTGAATTCCGGCTTCACTCCGACTGCCGTACTCTAACCCTGTCTTTGTTTGTGCTTAGGGTTTTCGCAGATTACAGCAACTCTGCCTTTTCTTTTGATAACCTTGCATTTGTCACACATTGGTTTTACTGATGATCTTGTTTTCATAATCGTTTCCTTTTCTTTTATATATTTATTATGTTTAATCTTACTCGTTCGCTTTAGACGTGTCTCCGGTCGCTGCCTTCAAAGCTTGAGCTTTTTGTCATCGAGCCTCCGCACTCGGCTCACTCGCGCTATTTCAATCTAAATGTAATTCTTCCTTTGGATAAATCATACGGGGTCATTTCAACCTTTACCCGGTCGCCCGGCAGAATTCTTATGAAATTCTTTCTGATTTTTCCTGATATATGTGCCAGAATCTCATGTTCGTTTTCAAGCTTTACCCTGAACATTGCGTTTGGCATGGATTCCAGAATCGTACCTTCTATTTCTATTACGTCTTTTGCCATATTGTCCTCTATTTTCGGCTATCAATTTGACGCCTAATAAGGCATCTTATCTAATCATATTTGCTGAATTTCTCTTTGCAAGCAATTCCATTAGATTTCAACCCTTTGTATTAAGAAATGTAAATGATTGTTTATTTAATCTTCGGTTATATACGCAAATAAGTCAAAACTACTCTTATCATGATAAAATTGCTTGTTTTGGCGCTTTTTCATGAAAAACAGAGTTTTATATTGTGTTACATTTTTATAAAAACAATCACGTAGGAAAGAAAGAATAACAAAATGGCGTTCGGAGAATCCGAACGCCATTTTTATAAAAATTCTAAATTATTAACTATTTGCCGTTAACAACTTCTTTGAATTTCTTACCAGCTGAGAATACAGGAACTGTCTTAGCAGGGATTTTGATTTCCTTACCAGTTTGTGGGTTTCTGCCGTTTCTAGCTGCTCTCTTGCGAGATTCGAAAGTACCAAAACCAACTAAAGTAACTTTTTTGCCTTTAGAAACTGTCTTTTGAACTGTTTCGATTAAAGCTGACAATACTTCGTTAGCTTCTTTTTGAGTAACTTTTGATTTCTTAGAAATTTCTTGTACTAATTCTTCTTTGTTCATTATAAAACTCCTTTCTTATCTATTACAGAATCTATTATACAAATTCCATTCTAAAATGCAAGCACTTTTTTCTTGAAAAGAGTTATTCTCTCTGGCTTACAGCCCCATATCACAAACAATTAAAAATACAACTGTCAATTAATACAGCTGCTAAAGTCAGTCTACAAGAGATTTTTGGCTATTCTTGTATGTTTATAGTTCCGCCTATATCGTCCGGATTGCCGTCGTAAGCCTGTTGGATTTTTTGGGTCTGCTGGGAAGCTTTGAGTTCTTTTTTTACTTCTTCCATGCCTTTTTCAACTTTTCTTATGTTGGTCAACTCCAAATCTCGAAGCTCATCCAGCAGCGTTTCGAGTTCTTTTTGCTGCACGGGAGTAAGTTCGAGGTATTTTCTCATGCACTTGCAGTTCAGAAAAATTTCTTCCCGGGCTTTTATGCGCGTGATTGCTGTGTCGAAATCTTCGTTATCAATCATTCTTGAAATATCTTCAGCGCCGGCTTTGAGCTGATTGTACTGCATCATCAGCTGTTCAAATTGTTTTTCATCCTGCATTGTTGTCCTCATTCAGAGCAGGGTGGGAGATTTGCCCGTCCATTGCCTGCTGTTCTTTCATAACTTCTTCCACTGTTACAATCCCGCTCTGGATTTCGATTGCCTTCTGGAATCCCCATCTTATATTAAGCAGGTCTGCAATAACTTCGTCTATATTTTCGACTTTTCTTGTTACGTTTGCTTTAACAAGGTTCATAATCATTTGGTTGTAGAGTCTGAAAAGGCGTTTTGAGACATCGTTTCCGTTTTCAAGGTCGATTGTACGCATAAGTTCACGGATAATTTTTCTTGCTCCGTCGATGTTTTCGGCGCGTTCTTTCAGGTTGTTTTCCTGAATAGCGGTTTTAGCCTTCTGCAAAAACTGGATTGCGCCGTCAAAGAGTAGTATCATTAACTTTTCCGGTGTTGCAGTTGTGATATTGCTTGTCTGGTATTGTTTTATGTATTTGTTGTAAGGATTTATCGGCGGCATCTACACCTTCTTGTTTACAAATATTCCGGACGCCATGTTTAGTTTTTGTACCAATTCCCCGAGTTCGTTTCCGGATATTGTTTCTATTAACCTGTTTGTTGCACTGTCGTATAATTCTATTATATCATCTTTTGCATTTAATTTAACATAAAAATCTTTATTCGGGTTCTCAATATCTTCAATCAAAGGCGCTTCTTCGATTTCGGGCTCTTCTTCCGTAAGCCCGTCTTCAAAAACCTCTTCCTGCTCTTCCTTTTGTTCTTTTTTCTTCTGGTTTTCTTCGCCCTCTTCCCGCTCGCGAACCCTTCGGCTGTTTGTGTTAACCCCCTGAACCTGGCGGGATGAGTTTGTCGGGTCAGCCTGAATGGACTGCTCGACTTTGTTCGTATACTCGGCAGATGTTGATTCTTTGACCACTCCGGTGTTTGCTATTGATAACCCGTCCATGCCCATAATATGAAGGTTCCTTTACAAATGCGTACTTTTATTATCTTATGATATAATTCATTATAGGTCATCATATAAAAGAAGGGTAATTTTTATGAGCAAGAGTTTATTTATAGATTTTATGGAAAAAGTTCTTTCTTTTCCGCTTTGGATTAAACAGACAATTTTTTTGAATCTCGCTAATGACTTAACCAATTATTTAAGTAACGAGTTTTTGGATGTACAGGAAGGAGAACTCTTCCACCTCTATAAACCGGCTCTTTCTGACTTGGGCCAGAACGAACTTCTCACAAAAGAATCAAAACTGGACGAAAGTATTTATTCTTTTATGAACTGCTGCTCAAAAGGCATGTCACTGATTGAAATCGCGATTGAGAACACTTTCACAATGGAAGAAATCGCAAAAGCCTTCACCTTTTGCAGAACCTCAAAATTCTTTTCAAACGAAGTACCTAACCTTGTAAGCGCAATTGCAGGTTTTATTGCTGGCAAATACAGAACAGGTGAATACTTTATCCGCGCAGGTAAAATGACAATCGAACAGCTTGACGAGGTCTTGAATAAACAGCAGGAAATGAACGCTTCCGGAAAACACGTGTTTATTGCGGAATTGATGGTTCAGATGGGGTTTGTTAAGGATTCTGACGTTAAAAGTATTATCTTTATGAAAGAAGAGGCTGGGAAAAGATTCTCGCTTAACCCTGATGATATTCCGACAATTGCGATGGAAAAAGAAAACTTTGATATCAGAGTTGAGAACACCCGCTTGAAGGAAGAAAACGAGATTCTGAAACAGAAAATGGACGCTCTTCTGACATTCATAAAAGACCACAAAGAGTAGAGCATGCTTCGGGTTGACTATATAAGAGACGGGCTGGTTGAAGAGTTTCATGAAGGGTATTTTATGCAGTATTCAGCCATGTCTGAAGGCATGCCCTATTACCTTCGCTCCTGCGCAAAACCCTTGCAGGCTGCGCTTCTTATTGACTACGGAGTAGAACTCACCGAAAAAGAACTCGCACTCTGCTCAGGCTCACATGCTGGAGAAGAATGCCATGTGGAGACCGCGCGCGGGATTCTTGATAAAATCGGGGTGGACGAAAGCTTTTTAAAATGCGGCGTGCATGCTCCGCTTTCAAGAAGCATGCAGGATAAGATGCTGCTTGTGGGAGAAAAAGCGGGCGCGATTCATAACAACTGCTCGGGAAAACACATAGGGTTTTTGGCGATTTGTAAGAAGATGGGCTGGGATTTGGAGACTTATTATGAGCCGGAACACCCGTTGCAGATTGCTGTTAGAGAAAAGATTAATGCTATGGCTTCGCTCCCTCGCCCTGCGGGAGAGGGTTGGGGTGAGGGGGCAACATACCCCCAAACCACAGACGGCTGCGGGGTACCGATTCTCAGCATGCCTTTAAAAAACATGCTTATCGGATACAAAAACCTTGTTGATAATTACCCTCAAATCGTGAATGCGATTCTGAATAATCCTTATATCTACGGCGGCGAAAACAGGCTCGATACAGAGATTATCCAGAACACAGACGGCATAATCGCAAAGGTCGGCGCGGGCGGGCTCTGTATTGTGTTTAACACCCGAGAAAAAGACGGGTTTGTGGTAAAGATTAACGACTGCTCAATGGAGGCAAGAAGGGTTGCTGTGCTTGAGATGATTAACCGGCTTGACTGGGGTAAAATTCCGTACGATAATAAAATCAAAACTCTGCAAGGTAAAATCGTCGGAGAGATTGTGTGTACGTATTAACAAATAGTGTAAACTTCTGCGCAGGAAAGGTTCATGTGTATTCTGATTTTGACGGAACATATTGCCCTGCCTCACACGAGTCTCTGCATAACCCGAACTCAAACCCTGAAATGCCAGCCTATTGCAAACGGATGGAAAAATTTTTGGACTCAAACAACGAAAAAGTGCAGTTCCATGTTACGACCGGACGAACATTTGGTGAATACAAGGCTGTGTCAGAACTTTTGAGAACAAGAGGGTACGAGCTTCCGCTTCCCAAAAGCTTTATTGCCAAAAACGGAAGCGACGAGTACGTAAAATCAAGAGACGCTTTTTATCAGGGCGGAGAATTTCCTTTTGATTACAAAAATCCCCAAAAACTAAAACAGGAGCGGGTTACACAAGAGACCAACTGGAACGGGCAAAAGATTAAGGAATATATTAAAAACCTTGCTGAGAAATACCGGCTTAAACTCATTGAAGCTGACACAAGAAATTCCAGCCGCGATTATGGCTCCAATACCATGAGCGGTAAGATTACGGCAGGTGTTTTAGGCTCCAGAAATGACGGTGACCTGAAAGTTAACCTGATTTTCGGAGAAGAGAACCGGAAGTTTATCCAAGATGTGGAAAACTTCCTGAAGAAAGATAATGTAAAGTATGACCTTGCTAAAAGAGACCTTGTCTACACGATAACTCCGGAATTTCAGGGCGGCTCACTTACAAAACTTTACGATACAAAACTTGCACTAAAAGAAGCAGAGAAAAATAGAGATATTGTTATTGTTGCAGGAAACGGCGCAAACGATTTTGCTATGCTCAACCCGCTTGAGTATCTTGATAAAGACTTTATCAAGGAATGCGAGGTAAAATCTTCTCACAAAGAGTTTTATAAAAACAAGGACTCTATGCTCAAAGGCCTGATTGAGATTAACGATGGCTCAAACAAGGCTCTCAAAAAGGAATTGGAGTCAAATGGATTCTTGAAAGAACTCAAAAATTTGCCGCTATATAGTATTATAATTAAAGAAGACCCTAAACTGGATAAACTTCTTAAAGCATTTGAGCCAACAGGCAAAGTTATAGAAGTCCCCTCTGGAAAACTAGATGAGGGCATAAAAAAGATAATAAAAAAACAAAAAATTAAATCAGTAAAATCCAAAATGGTATACGCACTTCCGCTGCTTCTTGCTGCTGTTTCGATTCCGGCATGGAGATATTATAAGAGCCATAGCACTGCTAACAGCTAATCTTCAATTCCGGATTCTTCCGAAACCACGTTAACTGACGCTTTGCGTAATTCCTTGAATGCTGCTTGAGCTTTTCTAAAGCCTCTGCAAGCGTCATATTGCCATCCAGAAACTCGATAATCTCCTGATACCCGATGGATGAAACGATGTTCTTTATCCTTCCATGCTTTTTGAGCAGGTTTTCAGTCTCCTCAATCAAACCCTGCTCAAACATCAGGTCGACCCGCCTGTTAATCCGCTCATAGAGCCATTCTCTGGATTCAATCTCCGGCATGCGCCACTCAACATCATACTCCGGCTCTTTTTCGATTTGCATCTCAGATAAAGGCCTGTCAAGAATCTTTATGACCTCGAGCGCGCGTACAATTCTGCGCTTGTTGGCGTCTTTTACCCGCTCGTAAGTTATCGGGTCAAGCTCTTTAAGCTCCTCAAGCAGGGCTTCTTTTTCCTGTGAGTCAAGCTCTGCTCTCAAATCATAGTCCGTTTTGACCTCCGGAAGGTTGTAGTTTTCAAGAAGAACACGGAAATACAAACCTGTCCCGCCTGCAACTATCGGTGTTTTGCCTCGTGATAGAATGTCATTAATCGCAGCTTTTGCATCATGATAAAAATTTCCGACAGAGTAGTCAAACTCCGGCTCCACAATGTCAATCAGGTGGTGAGGAACCCCTTCGCGCTCTTCAAGTGTTGGTTTTGCGCAGGCAATGTCAAAACCCTTGTAAACGAGCCTTGAGTCAGCAGAAATAACCTCGCCGTTGATTTCTTTGGCAAGCTTGATTGCGAGAGCTGTTTTTCCGCTGGCTGTCGGGCCAACCACTGCTATGACTTTTGGTTTCATATTTACATTCTACCGTAAAATCAAAAACTGTGTTATAATTAGGCTATGTTAAAAAAGTTAGCAGCTACGCTTTTGTTATCACTATCAATTTCAGTCTACGCAGCAGAAATCCCTGTTGACGCAAAGCTCGACTACAATCAGGGTATTGATTTCTATAAACTCGGGATGTACGAAAGGGCAATAGCTTCCTTCCGCTCTGCAATCCGGACTTATCCTGACTATATTGATGCGTACTACAATCTGGGTACTGTGCTTGAATACCTTAAACAGTATGCAGAAGCGCTTTCTGTGTACAAGCAGGTTTATTTGAGAAATCCTAATGACTACGAAGTCATATACAAACTGGCTCTTATGAGCTCAAAACAGGAAGACTACACAAAAGCGGCTGAATACTTAAGCCTGATTCCGCAATCAAGCAGCTACTACAAAAGAGGTCAGGAGCTTGCAGAGTCAATAAAAGTCTCAACAACTCTTCCTCCGCAGGTCACAAACGCGCCTTCCAAAATCGCAGCACAGACCGGAATCTACGAAAACATTTTGAGCCCGACGGGGATTACAACCGATAATAGCGGAAATGTGTATGTCGCAACGTTTTCAGACAACACGATTTTGAAAATCACGCCTGATGGGAAAAGAAAAGTTTTCCTGAAGAGTTCGCTAATCAGCGGGCCGATTAGCCTTGCAAGCGATAGCGTCGGGAATATTTACGTTTCAAACTACAGCGCAAACAATGTTGTAAAAATCACCCCGCAGGGTGTTGCGACCGTGCTCGTGTCAAAGATTGACAAGCCTTACGGTCTGCATGTCGAAGGCAACATGCTCTTTATCACCTGTCAGGGGTCTAACTCTATTTTGAGGCAAAAAATCTAGTTACTCGCTCAAGTGCTTTTTGAGGTTGGTCTTAACCCCGCTTAACGGCCCGTTGTTTGGAGCAGCAACATTTTTGCAATAGTGCTTCACATATACAACCGGAAACTTCGGTATCCATGTGCATTTCATGATAACAGAAGCAGCGTCAGCGCCCTGCGAGAACATAAGCTCATCAATTGTTTCTTCGTAAGCAGGCGATATTGATGAGAAAATCTTTAGAAAATAATTTGTAGCAGTAACCCCGTAATACCCTGTCGTTGTACCTGGTTTTGAGATAAGCTCTGTCACTGTAAAGTCGGAACTCTTTGCGGTCTGCACCCCGAGCGGGAGAGTCAGGGCTTCGCCTTTAGCCCTCTGGATTTCATACGCCTGCCCGTTGTATTCCAGAACCATGGTGTTTGGACTTGGCATATAGATATCGTCAAAAATGTTATCCAGAATCACCTGCCCGTTGTGGTCTGTAATCCCGTATTTGTAATCCTTGCAGGTCAAAAACATTCCGCCGTAAAGAAGGTCGATTGACGAGTATTCAACCGGCAAAACCGCAAACCCCATCTCGTCAAAAAGCCCGTATTTGCTTCCGTTGCCGAGCTTCGCAAACTTGCCCAACACTCTGTCTGCGCGGGAATACTTTGGCTCAACGCGGAATCTTCCGGTGTTATCCATAAGCCCAAACCGGCTTCCTTTTTGTGCAAGCCAGGCAGAATCGCCGATTCTTATAAGCTTTTTGTAATCAGCATTAACAATCACGCTGCCTTTTTCGTCCTTGAGTCCGAACTTTCCGTCCTCGCTGAACACGGTAGGTGCAGAGAAAGAGGAGCTCTGGATGATAAAGAGTGATAATAACAATAAGCCTAACTTCTTCATAATTAAAGATTAGCATAAAGCAAGAATAAAAAAAAGATAAAAGGGTTTTTGAAGGTTATATATTGATGTATTTTCGAAAATATGTTAAAATAGAGTTCTGAACATTTAAAAGAGAATACGGGCTAAAGATTTTAACATGCATTTTAGCTATCAAGAAAGGAGGTTAAAATGATAGTTAAAATTACCGAAAGAGAATTAGCATTATTGATAATACTAATTCTCATACTAAAAACCCTATAATAGGGAGGCGGGGTGTAAACGGCACCCTTGCCTGTATTCTTATTTTAACTTATTTTCAAAAAAAATTCAAGTGTCAGACATTATATCGACCGCAATTGGCTCTATGGCTTCCTTTATGCTGTTAAGTCCGTCTGCGAGTATGAACGCCATGTTTGTGATGTCTTCTACGTATTCGGCATTCTTTTCAAACTCCTCGTCTTCGTAGAGATAATGCTGAAGTGCTTTCGCAATCGTGGCGTTTCTGCAAACCTGAGAGTAGACGTTGTCGACTACTCTCAAGATTTCCTTCAACTCTTCTTCTTTGGAATTAAGATTGTTGTCCATTTATAAAACCTTTATTGAATTATTTTCATATAATATCAAATTTCTATATGAAATAACAGGGCATTAACTTGTAAAAATTGACCAAAATAGCAAAAAAACGCCCTTCATTTGCTATAACAATAGTAATATGCTAGTTGTATGGATAATGCCGAATTAAAATCTCTGCTGGGTAGAAGGGTTTTGGAGTTAAGACAATTAAGAGGATTAACTCAGCAGCAGGTTGCAGATAAGATGGATATTGATTTGAGGACTTATTGTCGTATCGAAAAAGGTGTTAGTTTTCCATCAAGATATATAATGAGGCTTGCTTGTGCGCTAAATGTTACGTTATCCCAATTGTTCGAGTTTGAGCACCTTAAAATAACAAAAGAGGAACAGCAGGAGTTTATCAAAGAATCTGCTGATAAATTACCGCTTGAATATTTAACAGTTATTTACAAAATGATAAACTCCATGTACAATTAAAATGGGTAAGCTTCCCGTTTACCACCGCCGACACAGACTGTTATGAGAAGAAATAGGCGGAAAGGTGGTGAGAAAAGATGATTTTCTGTATTACAGAAAAAGCGCTATGGCTTATCTTAGCAATAACCATAGCACTTATTTTCATCAAATAGGGAAGTTATGAAAGACCTTACGAGATACGACCTTCGTGAGGTCTTTTCCCTATATCTATTATTTACGATTTCACACTTTTTGTCAAGGTCTTTACGAATACACGAACTCTTCGCTTCCGTCTTCGTCAAGAATCAATGCGCACAAATGCGCGTGCTTGTACTTCCCGCATCCAAGGTCAATACAAATCTTGCCTTCGTCAATATAAGGCTCGTCAAATTCTGTGTGACCGAAAATTATTTTCTGCGGAAGATTGTGCTTTGAATAAATAAACTTACCTCTAATGTAAACCAAATCAACCTCATCCTGCTCTTCAAGCGGGTAATCCGGATTTATTCCAGCGTGCACAAAAAGGTAATTGTCAGTCAGGTGATAAAACTTTAAGCTCTTGAAAAACTCACCATGAACCTTAAAAATATTCTCAAAACTTCCGTAACTCCTTACCGTTGCCGGACCGCCGTAGTTATCAAAAAGGAACTGGTAATATTCATCCTGTTTTGTGTGCAAAAGTGCGTACTCGTGAGAGCCGATAAGATAAATGCACTTGTTTGTCTCGCCCAGCTCAATTATCCTCTCTACAACCCCTCTTGAATCCGGCCCGCGGTCAATGTAGTCGCCCATAAACACAAATATGTCGTCCGGTCTGATGTCGATTTTTGATAGAACGCTCTCGAGTTTTCCAAGTTCTCCGTGAATGTCTGTTATTGCAATGTATCTCGGCATAAAATCCCCTTACAATAAGATTATACAACAAACCCGTGTTTTTCATGTATAATAAAAATATTATGAAACACAGAGACAACGTACGAAATTTTTGTATAATAGCACATATTGACCATGGCAAGTCAACCTTAGCCGACAGGCTTCTCGAAGCAACCGGAACCATTGCAGAGCGCGACATGCAGGCACAGCTTCTGGATACAATGGATATTGAACGCGAACGCGGAATCACAATCAAGCTTAACGCTGCGAGAATGAACTACACAGCTAAAAACGGCGAGAAATATATCTTTAACCTGATTGACACACCGGGTCACGTGGATTTTTCTTATGAAGTCTCACGCTCGCTTGCTGCCTGCGAAGGCGCGCTGCTTATTGTCGACGCAACGCAGGGGGTTGAAGCTCAAACGCTCGCCAATGTTTACATGGCAATAGAACAGAATTTGGAAATCATTCCTGTAATAAACAAAATTGACCTCCCGTCTGCTGATGTAGAGCGAGTCAAACAGGAAATCGAAGAAATTTTAGGTATCGACACATCAATGGCGATTCCCGTTAGCGCAAAAACAGGAGTCGGGATTCCTGATGTGCTGGAAGCGATTGTGGAATTTGTTCCGCCTCCGGTTGACACCACTGAAAAACCGTTACGCGCGCTTGTTTTTGACAGCGCATACGACCCTTATCTTGGCACGCTTTGCTTCTTCAAGATAATGGACGGGAAAATGAGGCTCGGTGACAAGGTAAAATTCATGGCCTCCGGAAAAGAATACGATATTGTAGAGCTCGGGTATCTCACCCCGCACAGGGTTCAGGTAGATGAATTGATATGCGGTGATGTTGGTTATTTTGCAGGCTCAATAAAAGAAATTACACGGTTTGTGGGTGACACAGTGACCCATGTTGAAAATCCATCAACAGAGCCGCTTCCGGGGTACAAAGAAGCGCTTCCGATGGTGTTTTCCGGCATGTATCCTGTTGATAACGAGGACTACCATGAGCTTAAGGAAGCATTAGAAAAGCTCAAACTGTCTGACAGCTCAATAACTTTTGAGCCTGAAACCTCAAGCGCGCTCGGATTCGGGTTCCGCTGCGGGTTTTTGGGAATGCTTCACATGGAAATCGCGCAGGAAAGGCTTGAGCGCGAGTACGATTTGTCAATCGTAACGACCGCGCCTTCTGTTGTGTACAGGGTTCACAAAACCAACGGCGAGGTTGTGGAAATCGACAACCCTGCAAACCTTCCGGCTGCACAGTACAGAGATTTTATTGAAGAGCCTTACGTTCGTGTTTCAATAATCACGCCGAACGATTATGTAGGCACGCTCATGGATTTGTGCCAGACAAAGCGCGGTATATTTATCAACATGAATTATCTGGACAAAATCCGTGTTGATTTGATTTATCACCTGCCTTTGAGCGAAGTTATCACAGATTTTTACGACCAGCTTAAATCGCGCTCAAAAGGTTATGCAAGCCTTGATTACGAGTTTGAGGACTACAAACGCTCAAAGCTTATCAAGCTTGACGTAATGCTTGCCGGCGAAGTCGTTGACGCGCTTTCTGTAATCTGTCACGAGGACAACGCGTACTACATCGGGCAGAAGTTAACCGAAAAACTCAAGACAATCATTCCGCGTCAGATGTTTGAGGTGCCGATTCAGGCTGCAATTGGCGGAAGGGTTATTGCAAGAACAAACATCAAAGCGCTTAGAAAAAGCGTGCTTGACAAGTGTTACGGCGGTGATATTTCACGTAAGCGTAAGCTGCTTGAGAAGCAGAAAAAAGGTAAGAAGCGCATGAAGGCAATCGGACGGGTTGAAGTACCGCAGGAAGCGTTCATGGCGGTGTTGAGCCTTGAAGAGGAATAGGTAAGAGCAGCTAGGCAGCTAAGAAGTTAAGCAGCTAAGATATAATCAAAAAGGTGCGACTAATCATCGCACCTTTTTTTAATTTATAGACTTAAAATAGCTCAGCTGCTTACATTAAAACCTCATAAAGTTCATCTTGTGTTTTTCCAGATATGTCTTCAAATCCCTCTTGATTTCAGGGCAGAGGATATATAGAACAATGATGTTTGGAACGCAGAGCGCAATCATCATCGCGTCAGTAATATCAATAACTGATTTAACGTTCATTGCTGAGCCGATAACAATAAACAGGCAGTAAATCAGGTTGAAAGTAAGAACGCGTTTCTTGCCTTCACCAAGCAGGAATGTCCACGCTTTCTGTCCGTAGTATGCCCAGGAAATCAGCGTTGATAGAGCGAACATAACGGCGATTATTGAAAGAATAATCGGGAAGAAAGGAATTACAGACTGGAACGCATTTGAAGCAAGCTCGATACCTGAAATTTCTTTAGCAGCGTGCGTGCAAGCGCCTGAGAACACGATTGCGAAAGATGTAAATAAGCAAAGCACACCGGTTAAGAATGTTTCGATAAGTGCAACAAACCCTTGTGAAACAGGCTCTTTTGTCTGCGCTGTAGCGTAAACAATCGCAGCAGCACCGGTACCTGCTTCGTTAGACTGAACAGAACGTCTCAAACCAATGATGATAGTACCGAAAACACCGCCAAGAACAGCTGTCGGGTGGAACGCTTCTCTTAAGATGAGCATTATTGCGTGCGGGATGTTCATGAAGTTTGCAAGGATTACGATTGTACCTGAAACAATGTATAGAACGCACATTGTCGGAGTAAGAATTGTTGTAACCTTAGCTATGCTCTTGATACCGCCTACGATAACCATACCGATAAGTATTGCAACAACAAGCCCGATTAGCCATGTGAAACCGTGGAAAATGCTGTGTTCTCCGCCAGTTATGAACACAATCTGGTGCGCGGTCTGGTTGATTTGAATCATGTTACCGCCTGTGATACCTCCGCCAATACAAAGTATTGCGTAGAGCACTGAAAGCGGCTGACCTAACCAGCGCATTTTCTTTCTTGTTAAACCGTGTGCAATGTAGTGCATAGGCCCGCCTGATACAGAGCCGTCGAGGTTGAACCTTCTGTATTTTACAGCAAGGGTTGCTTCCACAAACTTGATTGACATACCAAGGAGCGCGCCTGCGAAAATCCAGAACGCTGCACCAGGGCCGCCGATTGAAATAGAAATTGCAACACCCGCAATACTTCCGATACCGATTGTACCTGAAAGAGCGGTTGCCAAAGCCTGAAATGAAGATACTTCACCGCATCCGTCGTTGCTTTTTTCAGAAGGTTTTGCAATAACATCGATTGCGTGCTTGAACCCCCACACAGAGATTCCTCTGAAATATACGGTAAAGAAGATGCCTGCTATAAGCACCCACAATATGATAGCGGGAATCTGGTTCCCGAAAATCGTCACAGGAAAGAAGATTAAACGGGCGACTGCGTCAGACACAGGCGCAATGTGTTTGTCCATGAAGGCGTCAACATTCATTGCCTGAGCTGATTGCAAGCTCATTAACATAGTAAATAACATCAATAAAAATTTTGTCATAATCTCTTTCCCTTAATTCGCCTAATGTATAAATATTTCCATGTTTTTTCATTGTACCAAAAACATGTCAAGTTTTTAAAAAATCGTTACAAATAAGAAGAAATGTTAAGCATTTCTTTATGTATTGATTAAAAATTTTTAATGTTTTATAATCAGTTATCACAAATAAGAAGAGGAGTACGTTATATGAAAATATTATTCGCAGCTGCGGAGGTTTCACCGTTTTCAAAAGCAGGCGGACTTTCTGATGTTGTAGGCAGCCTTCCGAAGGCGCTTGAAAAAGACGCGGAAATCGCTATCTTTACCCCGCTCCATGGATGTATTGACCGCGAAAAATGGGGAATCAAAGAACTTGAAAACTCTGATATGTGGATAACTTTCGGCTCCAGCCCGCAAAAGTTTAAACTCCATATGACAAAACTCCCAAACACTAATATTAATGTGTTCTTTGTGCAAAACGACTGGTACTTCTCCTGTTTTCAGGAAGTCTACCCGCGCTGGCTCGACCCGAGATACGAACACGAAAGATATATCGCTTTTTCGCTCGCAACACTAGAATACGCAAAACAACTTAATTTCAGAGCTGATATAATCCATTCCAACGACTGGCACACGGCGATGATTCCGCTCTATATTAAGGCGAATTACAAGTTTGACGAGTTCTGGTCAAAAACAAAGAATGTGTTTGAGATTCACAATCTTGCTTATCAGGGCGTTTGGTTTGAAGATATTCTTGACTTTGCAAACATGAGAAAAGATATTGTGTTCAACGAATGGGGCTGCGAACACTATGGACGCGTGAACTGGATGAAGGGCGCCATTAATTATTCTGACAAGGTTGTAGCTGTTTCACCGAATTACGCGCGTGAAATCCTGACAGGCGAGTACGGCGAGGGAATGGACTACACGCTCCGCGGCCATACTGATAAACTCGTCGGGATTGTAAACGGGATTGACTATGATGTGTTTAACCCGAAAACAGATAAGACACTTGTTAAAAACTACGACGTGAAATCGATTGATAAAAAAGAAGCAAACAAAAAACGCATTCTTGAAGAGTTCGGGTTAAAATACAACCCTGAAAGGCCTTTGATAGCACTGATTTCACGACTTGTTGACCAGAAAGGGCTGGATTTAATCAGGCAAGTTGAAGGTGATTTGCAACACCTTGACGCTGATTTCATTTTCCTCGGCTCAGGTGATAAGTCTTACGAAAACCTGTTCATCTGGCTTTCAAACAACACTCCGAACATCAGGGCTTACGTTGGATACCGTGGTGACTTGGCAAACCTGATTTATGCAGGAAGCGACTTCTTCCTTATGCCATCTAAGTTTGAGCCGTGCGGACTTTCGCAGCTCATTGCAATGCGCTTTGGCTCGCTCCCGATTGTGAGAGCAACCGGAGGGCTGGAGGACACTGTTACCGGCTATCCTCTTGATAATTCAAACGGGTTCAAGTTCTGGGGCTATGACGGCTGGGCTATGAAGGACGCAATTTTGACCGCGATGAATGTTTACAGGGACAAGTATACTCTGAATGCAATGCGAAAAAGCGCTATGGAGGCTGATTTTAGCTGGAAGGAAAGCGCGAAGAAGTATCTGGAGATGTACAAATCGCTTGTGTAGATTTATGCTAAAATATTGTTATGAAAAAAGCAGCAATATTGTATTCAACCTACACACCCACTATCGACGCTATTATCAGCAGACTTGAAGATGTCCGATTCGATTGCATTCAAACCGGAGCGGACTTGGATGGCTACGACCTTGTTGTCGGAGTGGGGCTCGAAGATGTGAGCGGGATTGAGAGAAATATTGTAAACATACATCACTCGCTTTTGCCGGCTTTTTCCGGAGAAGAGCCTGTTAAACAGGCGTTCCTGGCGGGGGTGAAGGTCACGGGGCTTACGATTTATTACACAAACCCTGAAAAAATAATTGCGCAGTATCCGGTCTTTATCTCGAACGACGCGCATTTTGACGATGTGGAGCGCGAAATCCAATATCTGGAACAGACGATTTATCCTATTGTTCTAGAAAAGATTCTAAACGGCGGGGTTTTTGAAATCAAAGACCTGCTAAAATCCGGCGGATGTGCTTCCGGCTGCGGAGGGTGCGGAAAATGCAGTCACTAAATGTCCTGATTGCAGGGAGCGGAAAATCTGCACCGCTTATCCAAAAATCAAAACTCCTTAATAAGCTGTATGTGACTTCTGACACTGAAATCCAAGGCGCAACAAACATTACATACAACACATTTGAAGAACTTGCAAAAAAATGCAGGGCGCTCCAGATTGATATCGTGGTTGTGGATAGCGAAGAATTGTTCTTTGCAGGCTTTGCTGATACGCTTAGAAAACACCGCATAAACTGTATCGGGGTGTCTGAAAAATGGGCGCAGTTTGCTTATTCAGGCAGGTACGCTAAAAAGTTTTTAAACCGTTACGATATCGCAAACCCGCTAGTGCTGACCTTTCCAAAAACATTTCCGCTCGTTTTGAAAATCGGAAGAACAGACAGGGTTGCAAACTCTGTTGAGGAGCTTGTGAGAATACGCGAGACAGAAATCCCGCAAGAGTTTGGCAAGGATATTTTTCTGGAAGAATATGTGGAAGGCGAAAGCCGGGTTCTTTACTCACTCTTTGACGGCGAAAACCTTTTATCTTTTCCGCTTGAAGGCTTGAGCATGGAACAACAAAGCGCGCTTGATGAATACCAAAGTAAGCTGCATGTGATGCTTAAGACAGAAAAGGCTGATTTTACCGGATTTTTGAATACAAAGCTTGTCTGGGCAAACTCAAAATGGTACGCTTGCGGGTTCTCGCTTGATTTTCCGGAAAACACATGCGGCAAGGATATTCTGTATGTACTTGTTGCAGCGATTTACCAGAAGGTTAACGAGGTCTCTTTTGGTGCCTGATAGATAGCTCCGGAATCATGTATTCATAGCGGTTTTCCATAAACTCTTTTCGCGTCATCTTTGCTGCTTCCCACTCTTCCGGAGTCCAGGTTCCCATTTCTGCATAGCGCTTTAGGTGCATTTTTTTCTGAACTTTCTCTGGTGTGATTTTGAGATAAGAATTTAGCGCGGTTTCTCTGTCCCAACAGCCATTACTGATACGCTTTTTAATTATTTTTTCTTTTCTCGCTTTGATATGAGGCTTGGTAAAAAGTTTTTTTGCGCCAGACGCAATGTGTTTGAACGCATCAACAAGGACAAAACCTGTGCGTTTGTAAGCGAGCGGTCTTGTTGAGTCATCTTCCCAAAATTTCGGCATCAGATTGTTTTCGGACAAGTAATCACGCATCTGCTGATTGAAATCTTCTTTGTTCTCAACAATGTTGTTTTTTATTATTCCTTTGCGCTTCCTTTTGATGATTTTTTGAGCAGGCTCCTGCACTTTTGTTTCTGCAATTTCAACAGGTTTAGCAGGCTGCGGTTTTTCAGGAAACTTGATTTTCAGCTTTTCTGGCTGACTAAGAATCTCTTTCAGACTTTTTAATTTCGGCAAAGCCTTTTTTGGTCTTAATCGTGGTGCGTCGTAAATGATTGCAGGAAGCTTATCATCAGAAATTCTTTGAACTTCCGGCTTTGGCTGCGGTTTTTCCGGGAGTTTTATTTCAATTCTTTTGGGAGTGTTTATAATCTCATCCAGCTTTTTTAATTTTGGCAACGCCTTTTTCGGCCTCAATCGTGGTGCGTCGTAAATGATTGCAGGAAGCTTGTTATCCGGAATCCTTGCAGGCGTCTGTTCTGCCGGTTTGATTTCCGGCATGCGGTAAATTACGGCCGGAAGTTTGTCGTCAGGAATCTTTGTCGGCACGGTTTCTTTTTTAGGCGCAGGCTCTGTATGAGGTTGAGGGATTTCTACTTTTATTATCCTGTCTTTGTAGACCGGAACATATTCTTTTTTTGTAACAACAACTTCTTTTACCACTTCTTTGGTCTTGATTTCAGGCTCTTTTATTATTGTCGTTTTCTTCTCTTCGAGAGCCTTTGCAGCCTTTTCTTCAGCTTTTTTCAATTTTTCCAGCGCGGCTTTCAATTCTTTGTTTGATTTGCGGCTCTTAGCAATTGCTGCTGTACCGACTGCAGCAGAGGCTACTATACCTGCGCCAAGGAGCCAATCTTTAGTTGATATTTTATTAATTTCCATGCAAAAATTCCTGCTTTTTATTTTTATATAACATGTTAAAACTCCTGATAACAAATTTTTGCTAGCAGGAGTTTTAATATTAAGTTATATTAATTTATTCTGCCAAAAGCTTGTCAGCAAGCGGAGATTCGACCTTGCCATTAAGTGTTTTTGACACTTTTTTGATGTTTTCTGCCATTTTTTCCATCTCCGGTGTCCAGACAAAATTATCAAGAACATACTTTTCGCCCTTTGTAAAATCGCCCTTCATCTGCACCTGAATAATCTCTTCAAGCATTTTGCGCGCAGTCGGAACCATTTTGTCCATATTCACATTCAAAACACCGTCTTTTGAAATCTCAATCGCACCTTCTTTTATAAAATAATAGTTCTGCATAACCGAGCGCACTCTGTGAGCCTGGCTCAAAGTCGGTTTTGACATCATCATGTTATCAGCTGCGTAAGTCACGATAATCTGCTCACGCTGCTCAGGTGTGTACATTCCTGCTTCTGTAAGCAAGTCGACCATTGCAAGAGAAATCATGTCAGCCTTGTTTTCTTCAATAATTGATTTGTATTTTCCTAATCCCTCTGTGCCTGATTTTGGCCCGAGCGAGTGCCCGTTTTCGTGCCCAACCGTAAACCAGTGGTCTGCCTCGTCGTTATAATACTTGTGAAGCTCCGGAGTCAGAGTCGCTTCAAGACGCTTTTTCATCTTTTCTCTTGCATCGTCTGATGTTATTAGACGAATCTGTCTGTGGTAAACATTTCTGCGGCCTCCGTCAAGCTCGATGATTGAGAGCTTGTCATCATTCGGAAGGTTTTCTGCAAGTGTAATCCCCGCTCTAAATTCCCCGACATCACCGGTTACTGCGACCAAATCCGCGTCAACCATGGTCTGTTTTGATTCTTTATCAGGCGAAATATTCTGGATATAATCGTCCTTGAAAGGCATATTTTGCGCCATAAGCGGGAGGTAATTTTTCACCCCGAGAATCGCGTCAGTGCCTTTTTTGTTAATGATTCCCACGCGTCCGCCAAGAAAATCTTTAGCAACAGGTGTGATTCCGTTTTCGTCAAGAAGCGCCTTTAATTCAGGGTTTTCAACCACTGTTTCAGTCAATTCGTCTGAATAATTTT
Organism: uncultured Candidatus Melainabacteria bacterium; assembly: GCA_949902595.1. GTDB lineage: Bacteria > Cyanobacteriota > Vampirovibrionia > Gastranaerophilales > Gastranaerophilaceae > CAG-196. The sequence continues at coordinate 314,591 of CATLDC010000001.1, forward strand.
CTCTTGTGATTGTAAATTCAAGCGGAGTGTCCTGCAAAGTCGCCCATTTTTTGTCAGCATAAGCATCGAGCATCGGGTCAGCTGATCTAAGTGCTTTTGCCTGCAATTTCAAAAACTCGTTAAAGTCAGCGTTTGTTGAGACTTCGGAAGCTTTTTCAAGTTCGGACGCCATGTAAGCAAAATCATCTTTAAACTTGTCAATATAATCTGTTGCAACGAGTTCGTTTCCGACCCTTTCTACAACAGAGCGCTGGTTAAGGATTTTTGCAACCTCGTCCACTTTTCCGCCTTTTAGCATGTTAATCAGGATTTTGTGAAACTCTTCTTTTTCCAAATCCTGCGGGTAGACACCTTTGCCCGGGCGCATTGAAACGCCTTTTGCAAGTTCAATCATGTTTGATTCTCTATCGAGCGAGCAAACGCCTTTTTGCGCGTCAAAAAGTATTTTCGTAAGTTTTGCAGCCTCATTGCCTTTTGTAATCTCTTTTTCAAGGTACTCTTTAAAAGGCAGGTTATTAGGGTTATCGAGCTGCATGTTAATCTTATCCAGAACAACTGCTGCTTTTACAAGATGTTTCAGAGCCTGTTTATCGCCTTCCTCGAGCGCTTCGTATTCAGGCGCGTCAACTGCAAGCATTTTCTTTGTTGTGAGGTAATCTTTGTGGGTTCTTTTTTCAAGTTCTTCCATTGAAAGATTCAGCTCGTAATCTTTTTTTCCGATATTCACGTTGTTAATTGTACTCATCTTATCAAGCTCCTTTATTAATGTATCATTAGAATTTACGGACTTTTTTCCCGGCTTTTCCGGTGATAAATTTCGCATACTAATATTTGTAATTCTGTTAATCGGGTTAATATTCATATCGTCATTATACCATAGATTCCGTCAATAGATTTTAGAAAACGAGAGGAAAAATTCTGATATAACATTCACAAGCATTGGCAGAATCCAAATCATAATCGCAGCTCCAAACACGGGCTTAAAAAGGAAACTTAATTGAAAGACGTTAACCTGCGGTGCTGTCTTTGAAATAACCCCGAGAATAATATCCTGCCCGAGCGTTGCAAGCAGAATTGGCGAAGCAATTTGAAGCCCCATATACAACACGTTTGAAGTGGTTGTAACAAGGTAATCCATGTTAATAATCTTCTCAAGCGGAATCGCAACCGCGTATAGAGGAAATATCTCAAAGCTTCTCACAAGCGCGTTTATAAGCCAGTAGAAACCTCCGAGCTGGATAAAAATACAAATCCCGAGAAGCGTAATCATGCGGCTCAAGATAGAAGTCTGGCTGTTTGTTGTAGGATCCATAACCATTGCAGAAGAAAGCCCCATCTGGGTGTTAATCATATCTCCTCCGGCCTCGATTGCAAGGATTATAAGCTGCGCAATATACCCGATAATCGCGCCAACTGCGAAATTCAATAGAATCAAAAGCATTGGAGAGACTCCGGCAGGCGGCACTCCGGGTTTTAGAAGCGGGGTGAGCATAAGGGTCAGGATGAATACGAGCGCGAGTTTAACCATACCTGCGATTTCTTTTCTGTTAAAAATCGGGGCGAATCTTATAAACCCGAGTAATCTTGCAAACACAATAAAGCCCGCTGAGAACCAGCGTTCAAAATCAGGAAACAGTATTGCTATTTGCGAGATTAATTGGTCCAATTAATTTATCCCTCCCATTGGCGGCATATCAATGTCGTACTCGTAGATTTCAGGCGGTGCGTCAATCCGGAGTACGGAAAAACCTTCAACATCGCTCACTGTTGTTTTATCGTCTGCGACTGTTACACTAAACATAACTTTTTCTTTGCCGTTTTTCAGAACGCAGAATCTTGTGCTGCCCTTCATCAGTGGGTGGATGATTAGGGTGTTTTTCTCGTTCATCACTGTTATGAGCGGATAGACGTCAACGATTTTGTTGTTTTCAATGGAGATGTCTCCGAGCCGCCCGTTGGTCATTAGCATGTAATCTTCAAATGCAAGGCTCGGAGTGCAGCTGAGCAGCTGAGCAGCTAAGAGGCTTAGCAAAAATTTTTTGTTTGAAAAATTCTGTTTATGTTTCATTTTTCACCTTTACTACATTTTAAAATCCGCCCAGCTGCCTTGAATCGCCCCCTCACCCCAGCCCTCTCCCGTAGGGAGAGGGAGTAAGCTTACCTTCCTAACATCTTATTAATCTCAACAAAATTTCCCTTTGGCATAGGTGTTTTTGGCGCTGTGCCGTACTTAATCTTCTGGTTTTTATCGATATAAGGAACTTTGCCCGGATTTTTCATAACCTCGTTAACATTCGGCGTGTTTTTGAAGGAATCCTTCATCTCACCTTCAAAAGGTGTTGTGTACTTGTAGTAATCTGCGGGAAGCACGTAGTTATCGCTTTTCGGAACAGCGTTAAAAGCGAGTGAAGTGCCTTCCAGAAACAGGTTTGTCAGCAATTTAATGAACCCCATTCCGCCGATAACGATTACAAGAAAAACAGCAAGGATTTTAGGAGCAGCAGCAATTGTTTGCTCCTGAACCTGCGTTACAGCCTGAATAATACCAACAACCAGACCAATCGCCGCAGCTGTCAGCACACACGGCATGGAGATTGAAAGCATTGTCATAAAACCTTTTGCTAAGTATTCAGTTAACATTTCCATTGTAGAGTCCCTCTATGTTATTCTGTTTTAAACCCGATTTGTTTTGTCTCTCTTGGTTTTTCAATCAGATTATTCAGTGCATTAATAATTTGTCCTATTGTTTCGTCGTGGTCGGCAAATCTTCTGTCAGTGTTTTCAATATGGAGCATAAGCATTTTCCTAAGCTCAGCAATCTCTTGCGTTTTCGATGTTTGTGCTATTGCAAACTGCCGGAGTCGTACAAATGCTCTGATTATCTCTATATTTATTGAAATCGCTCTATCGCTGTTTAGAACGCTCGACAACATTGATACGCCCTGTTCGGTAAAAGCATACGGAGTTGTTGGTGAATGTTTTAAACTTTGCAACCTATCACAATTTGTGATAAGTTCTAAAACCTCTTCTTTATTGAGTTTGAACATAAAATCGTCAGGGAAACGTTTAATGTTTCTCTTAACTGCCTGATTTAAAACCATGGTTTTAACTTCGTACAACTCTGCAAGGTCTCTGTCAATCATGACCTTCTGACCTCTTATTGTAAAAATTCTGTTCTCAATTATTTTTATTTCTGTTTCCATATTTTCTACTCTCTAGTTGTAACTCTGCACCAGCCCCTGAACAATCAGCGCCCAGCCGTCAACCGCAATAAATATCAGGAGTTTGAACGGAAGCGAAATAATCGTTGGTGATAACATGAACATACCGAGTGCGAGCAAAATGTTTGCAACAACAAGGTCTAGAACAATGAACGGAACAAAAACCACAAACCCGATTTCGAACGCGGTTTTGAGTTCGCTCAAAATATAAGCAGGCGCAACCTCCCAGATTGTAATATCCTCCGGTGATTTTGGCGGGGTCTTGTGCTTGAGCTCCACAAAAAACGCCAAATCGTTTTCTCTGGTCTGCTTCATCATAAATTCCTTCAACGGTTTTGAACCCTCGTCAATTGCCATGATTAGATTCCCGTTTCTCTGGTAAGGAATCGAGCCCCTGTCATACATCTGCTGGAATACTCCGCCCATTGTGTAAAAAGTAAGTATCATACAAAGCCCAATCGTAACGATTGCAGGCGGAACCTGAACACCCATTGCGGTCTTCAGGAGCGAAAAAACAATCGTGAATCTTAAAAAACAGGTCATGCAGCAGAATACGAACGGCAGAAGCGAGAAAAGCGACATTACCGTTAGCATTTGCAAAACCGGGTTCATATCTTGTAAAACTGAGTCCATATTATTTTAGCCTTTCTGCCAGATTCTTTATCACAGATGTATGCTGTGAACTTGTTTTAGAACTAAGCATACTTGATTTTATTCCAATGTTTGATTTGTCCATAAAGCTCGGAGTTTTGTTCAGAGCAGACATTGTTTGTTGAAAGGTTGCAGATTCAACCCTCACCCTAGCCCTCTCCCCCGGAGAGGGAATGACCGGCTCGTCCTCTGTAATAAGATTCTCGCCAGTCTCAAGCTTCGATATCAATGTTGTCTTGTCAACATCACCCGCAATCAGAAACTTCTCCCTGCCTGTAGAGACTATGTAGAGAGTTTTTCTCGGTGCAAGTGACATTGTGTCAACTATTTTTAAGTATTTTGATTTTTTGACACACCCGCCTGTTGTCGCGTTCTTGAAAACCAGAAGCGCAACCACAATCACCCCGACCATTGCAAGTGTGTATACCATGAAGTTTGCTAAATATCCCATACTATATCCTTAATGTTTTTTTACGAAAATCAAGCCTCTTGTCCTTCGACTTCAAAATCACTGTAGTCAAAGTCTTCTGCCGGTGCTTCCGGAGCAGCTTCCGGCTCCGGTGCGCTCTGTGGAGCTGCCTCCGGCGCAGGTGAATCATTAACTTTCTCGATTCTGACCCCGAATCTGTCGTTTATTATCACAAGCTCGCCTGACGCCACAAGCTTGCCGCCGACTTTCAGAGACACTTTGTTGTCGTAAACAGAGCAAAGGTCTACTATTAAGCCTTCCTCAATGCTCTTAAGCTCGCCAAGCGTTACTTTTACCTTATCAAACTCGGCAGCCATATCAACCTGAATGCTGTCCCACAAGTTTGTGTTTGTATTTTCTTCCATACCGTTTCCTCCGCCCGTATCATAAGGTTCTATGATGTTTATATTAGGTTTTATCTGAAATTTTTGTACGATGTTGTCGCAAACAAGCGTCATCTCTGATGAATTGCTGTTCTCAAACACCACAATGTCGCCAATGTCCAGCCTCTTGATATCTGCAAGCGGAAAGACTGTTGTCCCCAGATGCAAATCCACTTCCACAAGGCTGCTTGCAAAATCCCTGTCCTGAAATCTCGGCTCTTTGACCTCGATTTCCTGCGGAGAAAGAATCTCCTTCGGCACAGAAATAATGAATTTCGCAGCTGTATCAGAAATCTCGCTCTTCACAAAGTAAGTAAGGTGCAGAATCTCGTTGTAGCGTCTGTGCGGCTCTATAGTAAAGTTTGGGGCAAGCGTTTCGTAAAGAAAATCGTTAAACGCAGTGATGATTCGTGCTTCCAGCTCTGTGACTTCTGTTAGTTCAAAATGCCTGTTGTTTTTTCCAAGAACTTTGTCCAGAATTACATTTATTGCTTCCTGCGAAATCCTTATGTACACATCGTTCTTGGAATTAATCTTGACTTTAGTAACGAAAAATGTTTCGTTCTGGGAAAGTACGTTCATGTTTGTGCTGATTGAGGCGAGCTTGTACTCGAATCCTTCAAAGAAAAACTCGCTGCTACAGTTCTCTACAACCGGTGTGAATACTGAATCGTACCATGCAAATTGCTTATATAATTCGTCGAAAAATACAGAATTTATCATACCTAATCCCTACTATAGTCCATACGTATCATAGAGGATTTTGGAGAAAAATACATCAACTATTTAGAGGAGAAGTGCCGGAGCATAGCTCCGGCACTTCGTATTTTTTATTGCACTGTTGCGAATCTAAACTCTTCCGACCATGTCTTGAACCCGCCGGATAATTCCATTACAGAATACCCGTTTCTTGCAAGCACAAGCGCAGCGCGTGCGCCAAGGTGGCAGTAGTTGTTGTAACAGTAGATAACATGCAGGTCTTCTTTTTTAAGATTTTTCATCTCTAAAAGCAGGTTATCATAAGGCATGGAAATCGCGCCCGGGATGTGAGCGATTTCGTAGTCTGCCAGAAGCCTTACGTCAATAATCTTAACGTTTTCTTCTTCAGATAGTTCCTTAAGCTCGACCGGCCCGAGTGTAAAAGCAAGTTTTTTTGAGAAGAAGCATTCGGCTTTTTCTGTGTTGCTTCTTAGGTCTTGTATTTTTTCGTCTTTCATTTTAATCTCCTTAAGCGTTATACGCATATTTTGTAGCAATAAACATACTAATCATAGTCATTCCGGCAATCAGGAAGTTGATTCCGGCAAGCACACCAACAACCCAGAGCGCGGTTGACGGAAGCCCGATTATGATTATTAACCCGAGAAGGAATTGCATTACTGAAACAACAATATTTGCCCACCAGAGGTAGAGTGTTTTTCTGTTTTGGATGGCAAAAGCTGTTGACGAAATGCTTTCAATAAGGAAATAAACCCCGATAATACTTGTTATCAAAACAAGATTGAACATCGGAGCCATAAACAGCAGAACACCTGCTGCGGCAAGCATGATTCCGAGCAGCATGTTCAAGACAAAGTGCCTGATGTAGTTTCGCATCATAAACGCGTTTATGGTTTTGTAAACCCCGTAAATAATAAATCCGAGACAAAGCATCATCCCGAAAGTGATTGTAGTAATCTTAGGCAGCATAAGCATACCAAGCCCGAGCACTGCAAGAAGGATTCCCTCTGTCAGTATAAAGCTTAAAAATTTTTTCTCAGTCATAATATGTTCTCCTTCGCCTACACTATAACTGGTTATAAATTTTTCGCTATCCCCGATTTTCTATATTTAAAGTATGGGAGGCCAAAAGAATATATTAAACCTTTTTCAATCCGCATTTTTCCAGCATGAGCCTGTCCTGCATCTCTTCAACTCCTTGTGTTGTAAGATAATCTCCTGCAAGCAGCCCGTTTATCCCGGCTCGTAACCCCAACTCCTGCATTTTAGGGCTCAATCTTGTTTTTCTCCCGCCAGCATAACGTAAAATCGCCTTAGGCATTACCAGCCTGAAAATACAGATTGTTCTTATTACTTCTTCCTCTGTAATTTTGTCCTCAAATCCCTCCAGAGAAGTACCTTTAATCGGGTTTAAAATATTTATCGGAACGGTTTTGGGGTTTAGCTCTGCAAGTGATAGAGCCATATCAATCCTGTCTTCGCGTGTCTCGCCCATTCCGATTATAACACCGGTGCAGGCTTCAATTCCGTTTTTAGTAATCATCTTTACAGTGTTTACCCTGTCTTCAAAATCATGGGTGGTGCAGATGTTCTTGTGGTAGTTTCTGGAGGTGTTAATGTTGTGGTTGAACCTCTCAACCCCCGCCTGCTTAATCTGTTTTATCTGCTCATCGTTTAACAGGCCAAGCGAAGCGCAGCAATGGATTCCTTCTATTGAGGCAACAGCTCTAATCATCTCAAGAATCTTTTGAAAATCTGCGCCGCTCTCGCTTCTTCCGGAAGTCACAATACAGAATCTTGATGCGCCGTTTTCTTTTGCTTTTATTGCAGCTGCTTTAACCTCTTCGACTTCCATGAGCGGATGACAATGTATATCTGCGTGGTTATGAATACTCTGGGAGCAGTATTTGCAATTCTCGCCGCATTTGCCGGTTTTGGCGCTTATTATTGAACAAACTTCAACCTCATTCTTAAAGTTTTCTTTTGTTACTTTTTCTGCTTTTGAAACGAGATCGTCCAGCTCCATGTCATACAATTTTATTAAATCTTCTCTTTTCATAATTATTCTCCTGCCTTATCAATAATCCCGCCGCCAAGCACAGTGTCATTGTCATAGAAAACAATTGACTGCCCCGGTGCAATGGAAGATTGCATGTTCTCAAATTCTACCTTAACGTTTTTGTTTCCCAGAGGATAAATCCTAACCTCTTGAGGCTTCTGGCTTGAACGTATTTTTGCTCTGCAATTTCTGATGCCTGATAATTCATCAAACGCAATCCAGTTGAGATTTGTCGCTTCAAGCTTGTCCTTGAAAGTTTTTTCTCTGAAACCTACAACGACCTCGTTTGTTTCACTTCTTAACTCAACAACATACAACGCGTCAGAAGAACTTATTCCAAGCCCTTTTCTTTGCCCGATTGTGTAATTCCAAACCCCATTGTGCTCACCAAGAATCTTGCCTTCTGTGTCAACAATGTTTCCGCGCTTTGGCTGGATTTGAAGAAGCTCGTTATAATCACCCTCGTAAAAATCCTGACTGTCAGGTTTTTCTGCAACATCAAGACTGAAATCTTTTGCAATATTTCTTATCTCATCTTTTGTGTAACTTCCAAGCGGAAGAAGAATATTTGCAAGCTGCTCCTGACTCAGGCGGTATAAGAAATAAGACTGGTCTTTGTTGGGACTAATGCCTGCTTTTAATAAATAGCGCCCGTCTTCGCTTTTATCAACACGGGCATAATGTCCGGTTGCAAACTTGTCAAACCTGATTCCGTTTATTTTTGCAAGGTGAGGAAGCACATCAAATTTTATACGTGAGTTGCACCAGATACACGGGTTTGGTGTTCTTGCTGACAGGTATTCCTGTTTGAAATTCTTGAGGACAATCTCTTCATACTGCTTTGCACAGTCAAAAACATGAAACTCAATTCCGATTTGTTTGCACACCTTTTTTGCTGATTCGATATCTTCTTTTTCATCCGGCCCAAAACAGGCACCATGGGTTTTGTTAGGGAGCTTTTTTTGAATCTCTTGGTAAACTCCTTCTTTACCCCAGATTGCCATTGTTGCTCCGACAACTTCGTGCCCCTGCTCTTTCAGAAGCAGGGCGGCTGTTGAAGAGTCTACTCCGCCGGACATTCCGACTAATATTTTCATTTTGCACACTCCATCATTCTGCTTATACACCTATAAGCCTTTTTCTGTACTTCTTTTTCTATTTTAATTTCATGCTCTTCATTCTTTAAAGCATTGTAGACATCCTGAACGGTATTCCATTTCATGTTCTGACAAATAATATCATCCCTTATCAGATAAAATTCTTTTTGCGGATAGTCACGCTTCAGCCTGTCCAGAACACCTTTTTCTGTCGCGATTACAAAGCTTTGTTCAGAAGAATTTTTAACATATTCCATGATTTCTTTTGTGGAGCCGACAAAATCAGCCAGCCTGGAAACCGCGTTGTGGCACTCAGGATGCGCAAGTATCTTTGAGCCCGGATGATTTTTTCTTGCAGCCTCTATATCCTCAATCCTTATGCGCAAATGGGTAGGGCAAAAACCATTGTAGGTATTTACTTTGACTTTTTCAAGCTTTTTCTCGACCCATTTGCCAAGATATGTGTCAGGCACAAACAAGATTTCATCAACATTAAGGCTTTTTACAACACTTAGCGCGTTCGAGCTTGTGCAGCAGATATCGCATTCAGCCTTGATTTCAGCGGTTGAATTTATGTAACATACAGTTGGAATCCCCGGATGCTTTGATTTGAACTCTCTTAGTTGCTTGAGGTTAAGCATATCAGCCATAAAACAGCCGGAGTTAAGATTTGGAAGCAAAACTTTCTTATCCGGATTAAGAAGTTTTGCTGATTGCGCCATAAAATGGACTCCTGCGAACACGATAATATCCGCCTCTGTTTCTTTTGCTTTTTTGCTCAGAAAAAACGAATCGCCCACAAAATCAGATATTTCGTCAAGCTCTATTGGCTGATAGCAATGCGTCAGAATAATCGCATTTTTTTCTTTTTTTAATCTTTTTATCTCTTGAATATAATCCATATTTCGCCTTCACTAAATTTTTATGCCATACCATAACATATTATAAATATTAGCTTTTTGCAATAATTAATTTTGTGGCATAAATATGGAGTCTGGAAAAATTGTGATTCTCTTGAAAAAGTTTTAATGATGGCATCAGAAAATGTTGAGGAGTCTGCAAAGAACATAGAGTTTTCTGTGACAGAAGATGTTTTGCAGAGATTTGTTGACTACATAACCTTTATGCAGCGCTGTTCTTAACCTTTCAGATACTCTCTATAAAACTCTTCAATCTTGTCAAAAGGTATTTTCTCAAGATTGTCATACAAATCAGTATGATTTGCTCCCTTTATTATTAAAAGCTCCTTGTTGTCACCTTTTAACTTCTTGAATGCATCTACGCTAAAGTATTTGCTGTGCGCATTCTCGCCATGAATCATCAATACCGCGTTTTGAATCTCATCGCTGTAACACAAAATCGGCATTGTCATAAATGACAGAGATGAAGTCATGTTCCAATTCCTGTTAGAATTAATCGAACGTTTGTGGAATCCGCGCGGAGTCTTGTAATAATCGTAATAATCTTTTACAAACTGCGGCTCTTTGCCTGTAAGCTTTTCAGGCAATCCTGCGCCCTTTTCATAAGCCCCGATTCGAAAATCTTCTGTGCGCTGCCTGTTCAATTTCTGTCTAAGCTCGTAGCGTGCTTTTTCGTCCAGACCGTCAAAATATCCGTTGGCGTTTACCCTGCTCATATCGTACATTGTAGAAGTCACAGTTGCCTTGATTCTCGTATCCATTGACGCAGCGTTCAGCCCCATTCCGCCAAACCCGCAAATTCCGAGAATCCCGATTTTTTCAGGGTCAATATTCGGCTGATTGCTCAAAAAATCAACCGCAGCGCTGAAATCCTCTGTATTAATATCAGGTGAAGCTACGTCTCGCGGCTCACCACCGCTTTCTCCTGTGTAGGAAGGGTCAAAAGCTAAGGTTATAAATCCCCGCTCTGCAAGAGTTTGCGCGTATAAACCGGAAGCCTGCTCTTTTACCGCGCCAAAAGGGCCGGAAATTGCAATCGCAGCAAGTTTTCCTGAGGCGTTCTTTGGTGTGTACAAATCACCTGTTAATCGTATCCCATACCTGTTCTTAAAGTGCACTTTTTGAACCTCAACTTTGTCGCTTTTAGGGAATACTTTGTCCCATGTGCTGTTGCTCATAAAAATACCTCCGATTATTAATAAAATTGTTACGCAAATTAATAAAGTTCTCATACAAAAGCTCCTTCGTAATGATTCTTTATGCAACCCAAAACGGTCTCTGCATAAATATCATGCTTGCCGTAAAAAATGTGCGACGCACCCTCAACTTCTATCACCTGATTGTGCGAAGGGTCTCTTGTCCACGAATTTAGCGTTTCCATAAACCCCTTCGGACTTTCACCGGTCACAGAATCCTTTGAACAAATAATAAACGACCCATTTGGCTTTATATTATGCAAAGACTTGGTCTCGCCTTCTCCGCTCAAAACAGGACAGTTCTTGAGGTTGTCCGCATTGTAAAACCCGAGTACCGTGCTTGCCGTCATCGGAGAAAAACCTCCGAACAGAAACGGCAAAATCTCGTCCCCTCTGCCTTCATCCACCCAACTTTTGGCTGTTTCAAAGCATTTGTCAATGTTTGGCATGACTTTCCACCAGTGCATAATGTCAACCGGAGATGAGACGATAAAATAGTCAACATAATTGTCTTGCGTGTTTCCAAGATAGTGAATAATCTTGTTCGAGCCGAGCGAATGCCCTGCAAGGATTATGTTTTTGAAGCCCATTTCTTCTTTTGCGTATTTAATATAAGTTTCAACATCTTCGTAAACCATGGTGAAATCGTCGTTGAACACACCTGCGTGCCTCTGTTTTCCGATTGAAAAATCCGTATAAGCAAAGCAGGAAAACGAATCATGCGCGTGCGCAATAATGCATGTGATTCCGTTTTCACTCAATATTTTTCCTGTTGTATACAAGAGTTCGTTTTGGAAAACATTTGAGCAAATCCCCGTAAGCATTACTACAACTGTGTCAGCAGAGTTGTCTCCAAATATTGTGCCAACAAGCTCAAGACCCCTTGGTGTCCTGACTTTTAATATGTCCATCTTGTTTTCTCCTATGCTGAAAGCCTATGCTCGCGGATTTGAACCCCGCCTGAGCATTTCATGACCGCGTCTTCTCTAATAATTTCGCCGATTGAGTCAGCAACTATAAGTCCGGATTTCGGGTTTTTAACAGAAATTATGTGCCCGTTTATTTGAGCCTCAACATCTGAATACTCAAAGGCTAAGTCTGTGTCAATCATTTCGCAGTCAATCAGTTTCAGATTCTTGCAATAGCAAAGCGGCTGTGTGCCGATGATTTTGCAGTTAATAAGCGTGAGGTTATCACTGAACCAGCCCAGATATTCGCCTTTGACAATCGAATTTTCCACGACAATGTTTTTGCTGTGCCAGAACGCGTCCTTTGTGTCGAGCTTTGAGTTTTTGATATGCACATTTTTCATGTACTGAAACGAGTATTTCCCGCTCATATCAAGGTTTTCAATCTCAACATCCTTTGTTTCAAACAAAAAATATACAGCGTTGATTCTGGAGTTTGTAATTTTTAGATTCTTACAGCTCCAGCCAAACTCGATTGAGTCAATCTCGCAACCGTCTACGCTGATATTTTTGCACTCTCTTAAGGTCTTGACGCCGTCAATTTTGCAATCCTTAATCACTCCGTCTTTTGAATACCAGATTGGAGCGCGGGTCAAATCGTCCATTGAAGATTCAAGGAGTTCAAATTTCTTTGCGTGCCACATCGGGTATCTTAAAGAAAACGAACAGTTCTTGACCCTGAAATTACGGCATTCCTTTAGCACAGACTCTCCGTCAGCCTCGCCTGCGAATTTGCAGTTCAGGACTTCCGTATTCTTGATATTATACAAAGAGCGTTCTTCGTCAAAAGTTTTGTCTATAATTTGCCTCATAATTTTATTATTAACCATTTTTAAAAAATAGCAAATACTTATATTAAATAATCAATTATGCTTGACGGGCATAATAAAAAGCGATATCATGAGGGTATGGAAATCCGTGTTTTAAGATATTTTTTAGCCGTTGCACGCGAGGGTTCGATTACAAAGGCAGCAAATTCGCTTCACCTTACCCAGCCGACTCTGACGCGTCAACTACAGGACCTTGAAAAGGAGCTTAAGCAGAAGCTTCTTGTGCGCGGGAAGCACAAGGTGACGCTTACACCGGAGGGGCTAATTCTGCAAAAGCGGGCGCAGGAAATCGTTGACATGGTTGAAAAAACAGAGGCTGAGTTTCAGTCGATTTCTGATACGCTTAGCGGAGATATTTATATAGGCGGCGGCGAGACGGATTCCATGAAGTATGTTGCAGAGATTATAAAGGAGATTCAGGAGGATTATCCGGCCATTAAGTTTCACCTCTACTCTGGAAATGCAGAAGATGTGATGGAGAAGCTTGACCGCGGGCTGTTGGATTTTGGGATTTTAATCCAGCCTGTGGATTTATCAAGGTACGACCATCTGGAGTTGCCTGAAAGAGACACATGGGGCGTGATTATGAGGTCTGATAGTCCGCTTGCGGAGAAGAGTGAGATAGCGCTCAATGATTTAGTTGAAATTCCGCTTCTGGCTTCGCGCCAGATGTCGCCGAAGTATTCGAAGGATAGCGGGTTTTTGGACTGGTTCGGGGATAAGTATAATGATTTGAACATTGCAGCGACTTACAATCTTATTTTCAATGCGGCAATCATGGTAAAAGCGGGCGTGGGTATCGCTGTAACGCTTGACAAGCTTGCTGACACTTCAAAGGAAAGCGGTCTGTGTTTTCGTCCTCTTAGTCCGAAGCTTGAATCCGGGCTGGATATCGTGTGGAAAAAGAATCAGGTCTTTTCACCGGCTGCGAAGCTGTTTTGGGAGAGGTTGAAGGAGAGGTTTTAAGGGGGGTACTTGAAAAAGCCGAAATATACCTAGAAGGCTACAAAGAAAGGAGTTTGCGATACCTGCGAGATTATTATCTTATGTTATAATTATCATATGGAATTTAAGACTTTTGAAGAATTTTACAGTAAAGCGGAAGAGATTGCTAGAATAATAAGAGAAAAATATCCTAACAATGCAATTACAACAAAACTTGTAGGAGATTTTACTGAAATAACAGATTGTTTTTTTATTGGAGAATTGTCACAAACGATACAAAATTCTTTAACAAGTAATTCTAAACAATTGAGGATTTCATTTACAAATCTTGTAAAAAATATTGCAAAACATTCAGAAATTGATGCAAGAATGTTTAAAAAAGCTATAAAATATATAAATTCAGCCGATAATCAATACAATGATAAAGACAAAATGATTTTTGAAAAAATTATTGAAGCAGATTTATACCAAATTATTATTAAAACAACCAAAAACAAGAAAGAAAACTATCTGCTTTCATTTTACAAAGCAAACCATAAAAAAAGATAGTTTGGTTTATGAGGACTCCCGCACCCCTCTGTCGCCTGTTGGCTCGGTAGGGAGATTTACCGTAATCAAACTATCTACTAATATTATATCGTATTTTTAAGCGTTTTCAAGTAGTTAAAGTTGTTTTTTGTAACAATGTAAAATGCTGTCGCAAAAATTCAATTATAATAACAAAATATATTTAGAGGGCTCAACCCCTCTTTTTTATGGAGCGGAAGACGAGACTCGCCTCTTGCTCGCTCGCGTTTAACGGGTCTACGGTCTTTCTTTTCACAAACATAGTTTGTTTCAAAGAAAGCACCTCCGCCCTCAGCTCACTCGCGCAACTCGCAAAAGCGATTCAAGCCACTATCTCCAAGCTAATTAAAAAAGAGCCACATAGGTGACTCTTTTTTAATTAGCGGAAGACGAGACTCGAACTCGCGACAGTCTGCTTGGAAGGCAGATACTCTACCAACTGAGCTACTTCCGCACTCATTATTTAATTTTCATTACATCAGTTGGTAGAGTATGTATCTAAGATACGCTCGGGCTCTCCGCCTGATGTTTGCTTCTATAATCCAATTACCTCGCTTGGGCAACTGAGCTACTTCCGCATAGCTTTGTTTAAAGCATACTTTAAACAAAGCCAAATTTCAACCCTTTACTGTGGCAACTCTGTATTCGCACCGTTGAGCGCAGGAGCAGCCGGTTTTGCTTCCTCTGTCGGCTCCTCTGGAGCAGTGTGAGCATATAGTCTCAAGCTGATATTGCTGATAAGTATCTTTTTGTCCTTAGGATAAGGTTTTACTTCAAGGCTGTTAATCTTGATGTAATAAGGATACTGATAAATATTTTCAATCAATTTACCAAGGTTTACGTAGTTTGAAACAAGCTCCATGTTTACGTCACATACAAAGTACGCGTCTTTGCCGTTTGTTACAAACATATCGCCTTCCGGATTGTATTTGTAGTCTATGCTTCTGATTTTTACTGAATTAGCATGAACCATTTCTATAACGTCATTGTACAAAGTAAAGAACAATGTTTCGTTGCCCAAATCAGATTCGATTGGATAGTAAACCTTTTTCTGCGCTCCGGAAATTGAATCCTTGATTCTCTTGATTTTTTGACGCACAACATTGAGTTTTGTGTTGAGCCCGTTGTATTCAGTCTCTTTGTTTGCAACTTCTGCTTTAATGCTATTCAGCTTTTCAACTTGCGGTGCAACCAGCTTGAAACAGACAAAACCGACTGCAAGAATTACTGCACAGAAAATCATTAAGCCATAATATTTTTTATATTTATCCATTTTTACAAAATCCTTTATTCTTTATTTTATTGTATTGATTCTAAAGGCGGTAACCCGTTGCTGTTACCTGATTGTTGAGCATTGTTGCCCTGCTTTGCTCCGGCAGCCTGATTTTGTACCGGTGAATCAGAGATGACAAACTCGTAGAAATCTGCGTTAAGCGACGTCAGGATTGAATCCGTGTCAAATTCTTCCCCGTTCTCACCTGAAAGTTCGGTGATTTCTGAAACCTTAGAGTTTGTAGAAAGCCCGAGCTTCTGAAGCTTGATTGCAGAATTTGGATCATAATCTTTTATACTTCTAAAGAATGAATACACGCTCTCAAGATTGTCTGCCTGACCCTCGATTGTCACTTTGTCAGACAACTTCAAAGATGTCAGCCACAATTTCTTAGGAATCTCTGTCCCCACAATTGTGTAGTATGAATATATGTTCTTGTTATGCTCCAGACCCATTCTGATTTCGTCACCTTCATCAAACAGGTCAGAAGATATGTTTTCATTCTGTTTTAAGAAGTTGTTAGCTTCCATAATTTTGTGATCCCATTCAGCCTTCTGGTTTTCAAACCCCTTATATGCGGCATCAAGAGAAAACAACGCTATTGCAGTCGGGATTATTAATACAAGCACAAGAAGTATGCCAAGCACAAACAACTTGTCTGATGATAAAACAATTCTTCTTCCGCCAAAAGTAATTTCAGGCGGCTGCTCGGAAGTGTAAATATCACCTAATGAACTGTTGAATAAGTTGAAATGAGCACTTGAATAAGACTCAAAACTCTTTAAAATTGCAGCTCCTATAATATCAAGAGAAACAATCTGCGCAAGCTCAGGGTCAACTCCAGGGCCGAGTCTCAAGAACGCTTCTTTTGAATAGCTGTTTGCTTCCTGATGGATAATCGGTGCACCGTATTGAATCTTGCTTGCAAGAATTTCTGCACTGATAACATTGGTCTTGGAAACTATACATAGGTACTGCGACGGAATGTTTTTTAGCGTTGGCTGGAGCGCGTTGATAACAGTTGCATAGTTTTCAGCGTCACCAAGAACCTCGCCGATGCTGATTTTATCCTCGTATGAGTCAACATAATTTTGACCGTTCATTAAAAGCACTCTGCATGAGCAGTTGTCAACAATTGCAAGAACCCATGACTTTCCAGGCTCAACATCAAGACGCTCTTTGTAAATCAAAGAATTAAGCGTAGAATTGACTGATGTGTCAATCGCATAAAGCTTGTAACCTAATTCCTTAATCAACATTGCAATCTCAATAATCATTGATTTTTGAGCAGCTGTGTAAGCAACTTTCTTGAACTGAATAGATGCATTTGGAAGCATTGTTGCACTGATACAAGGGTCAGTGTTCTTAAATATGTAATGCTCCAGAAGGTCTTCTTCTATTGCGTTTGAAATCTGGTTTTCATCCAGAGACGCAGGATAATCCTTTACCTTGAAGGTAACTGACGGGATATTTAAAACGATTTCCGCACCTTTCGGAATCTGGAGCTCAACAAATAAATCTTGCAAAGCCTCTTTAAAAATATCCAAATCAGCGATTTCACGACGGTTGATGTCGTATTCCAGCGGTCTAAGCCCGTATTTAAGCACGGTCTTGCTGGCAAAATCTATTTGGGCAACTTCAAGCCCTACTTCCGGTGTCACAGAGACACCAACAATAACACTCTTCTTAAATAATTCCATGTCTGTTTCTTCCTATTTTTTTTTATTGTACAATAAAATTTAAATTTTGTACACAGGTTAAATAGATGAGAAAGATTATTCAGAAAATTAATAGCTTAAAACAGGAAAAAAACGCGATAATACTGGCACACAGCTACCAGAATATCGAAATAGACGAGGTTGCGGATTTTGTCGGAGATTCGTTGTATCTCTCACAAAAAGCAAAGTCTACAAATGCCGACATCATTGTGTTTGCAGGGGTTTACTTCATGGCTCAGACAGCCAAAATTATATCCCCTGAAAAAAAAGTTCTGCTGCCTAGTCTAAATGCAGGATGTTTGATGGCCGACATGATTAACCATGACCAAATGGTTGATTTCAAGAAAAAAAATCCGGACGCGCCGGTTGTCTGCTATATCAATTCAACCGCCGAAGTCAAAGCAGAATGTGATATCTGCTGCACAAGCTCAAACGCTTTTGATATCGTGAAAAGCCTTAATGCGCCAAAAGTCCTATTCCTTCCGGATGCAAACCTCGGAAAATGGGTAGAACG
This sequence comes from uncultured Candidatus Melainabacteria bacterium, assembly GCA_949902595.1. GTDB lineage: Bacteria > Cyanobacteriota > Vampirovibrionia > Gastranaerophilales > Gastranaerophilaceae > CAG-196. The sequence continues at coordinate 332,122 of CATLDC010000001.1, forward strand.
AGAACTCGACGGAGTTGAAGTCATAACCTATGACGGAAACTGCCCTGTGCATAATAATATAACTATTGAAGATATTAAAGAAGCAAGACAAAAATACCCACATGCCAAAATCCTTATCCACCCTGAATGCAAACCGGAAGTGAGCGAACTCGGTGACTATGTCGGAAGCACTAGCGGTATTATTAATTATGTTAAGAATTGTAAAGACAAACAGTACGTGATTGTTACAGAAAAGGGCGTTGTGGACAGATTAAAACGCGACTATCCGGACAGAGAATTTATTCTTATTAAACCGGGCATGCTCTGCGAGAGCATGAAACTGACAACGCTTGATGAGATTCTGTACTCACTCGAGCATGAAGTTAATGAAATTACTCTTGATGAGGACGTGCGACTAAAAAGCGCAGGCTGCATTGAGAGAATGTTGAAGGTGTCTAAATAATGGAAAACACAATTATTTACGGGAAAAACGCGGTTATTGAGGCTCTTGAAGCTAACACAAGAGAGTTCAACAAGATTCTGATTGCGAACAACTCGCGCGCTGATGTTAAGATTGAAAAAATCAAGGAGCTGGCTTCAAAGCATGGTATTGTTTTTCAGTTTGTTGCTAAGGAAAAACTCAACCAGCTTGAGCCGGAAGGTCGCCATCAGGGCGTTATAGCGCAGGTTTCTCCTGTAAAATACGTTGATTTGGATGATTTTATTGAAGAGCATGATGGCTCTGACACTTCGGTTGTAATCCTTGACGGGGTTGAGGATTCGCACAATGTGGGCGCGATTATACGTTCATGCGTCTGCGCGGGAGTTAAGGGGATAATTTTGCCTTCAAGGCGCGGTGTGCTTATAAATTCGACGGTTGAGAAGACGAGCGCGGGCGCCACAAATCACATATCAATAATAAAAGTAAATAGTATTGTTGGTGCAGTTCAAAAACTCAAAGAACACAACTACTGGGTAATTGCTTCGGATCATCATGCAAATGATAATTATTATGATATTGATTACACCAATATGAGTTTTGCACTAATCATGGGGGCTGAGCATGCAGGCATATCACGGTCGTTGATGAAACTTGCGGACTTTAAGGTTAAGATTCCAATGTTAACAAATTTTAATTCTTTAAATGTTTCCAATGCAGCTGCTATAATATTGTTTGAAGGGGTTAAACAAAGATGTGCTAAAACGCTTCAAACCGCTCCCGCAAATAAAAAGAGGTAGAATATGGCTAAAAAGAATAATTCAATAAACGTGATTGACGATATTTCCGATGAGGGAGTTGATTTTAACAGTATTGAGCCGATTGAAGAGGATGACGACGACGCGATTGCGATTGAGGAGCCTAAAACCCAGGAGAGCTTAAATTCTGTCAACTCTGACGACTCTGTAAGAATATACCTCCAGCAAATCGGGAAGATTCCTTTGCTTTCAGCAGAGGAAGAGCTCGAAGTTGCAAAGAAAATCTATGAGACCCAGAGCGAAATCGCGCGCAAGGTGCTTATTAACGCTAACTTGAGACTTGTTGTAAGCATTGCAAAAAAATACATCGGACGCGGACTTTCTTTCCTTGACCTGATTCAGGAAGGGAACATGGGGCTTATTAAGGCAACCGAAAAATTTGATTATACAAAGGGGTATAAGTTTTCGACTTATGCAACATGGTGGATTCAACAGTCGATTACAAGGGCGATTGCTGATAAGGCGCGTATTATCAGACTTCCGATTCACCTTATTGAATCAATTAACAAGATTAAAAGAGCGACCCTTGATTTGACGACCGAACTCGGCAGAATCCCTGTAAAGCAGGAGATTGCAGACAAGATGGGGATTTCTGTTTCCAAACTCACGTCGATTATCAAATCAACCCAGTCCACTATTAGTATCGATACTCCGACCGGCCAAAAGGATGATTCAAACAAGATTATTGACTACATTATTGATGAATCAACCGCAGCGCCGGATTCGCTGGTGTCACAGGAGAGCATGCTTGACGATATCAAGGGCATGCTGGAACAGCTTAGCCAGAAAGAGCGCGATGTGCTAATTTTGCGCTTTGGGTTGAATAATGATGGCAACAAGAAAACGCTTGATGAAATTGGCTCAATCTACGGTGTTTCAAGAGAAAGAATCCGCCAGATTGAAAACCGCGCAATCTCTAAGCTCAAAAAGCTTTGTAAGAACAAAAATTTGACTTCCGGATTGAAAAATTATTTCGGGTCTTAGTAGAGAAAGATAGAAAAATGGCTGATATAGATAGAATTAACGAACTGGTTGGTGACAGAGAATTTGAAGAAGCAAGACCATTGATAGAAGAATTACTTAAACAAGAACCGGACAACCTTGAATTAATCAAGCTGTCCGGACTTGTTGCGCTTAACCTTGAGGACTGGACAAGGGCGCGTGCTGATTTTGAAACAGTGGTTAAGTTTAATCCTGATGACGCGGTGTCATGGTTCTCGCTCGCCGGTGTTTATGACAGCCTCGGTGATTTTATATCAGCAAAGAATGCTTATTTTACGGTTATTAAACTTCGCAAAGGCTATATTGACGCGTATAAAAGCCTTTGCGTTGTGCTTATGAAACTGGATGAGCCTGATGAGGCAATTAAACAGGCGAGTATTGCAAGCTCGTTTGCTCCGGATGACTTTATTTTCGACTTTATCGCAGGCACAGCTTACATGAAGCTCAAAGCTTTTGACAAAGCAATCGAGCCGCTCCAGCGCGCGCTTGAAAAAGACCCGGGTAATCTGGGAACATATAACAGCTTGGGTACTTGCTACATGGCAACCGGAAGGAGCGATGAGGCTATCAGCTGCTATGAGAAAGCGGTTGAGATTACGCCTAAGAATCCGATGGCTTATTTTAACCTCGGCTCTGCTTATCAGATCAAGCAAAACCATGAAGAGGCATGCCGTTATCTCAAAAAAGCTGTTGAGCTTGACGAGGAGGACGAGGGGTTCAAATCAACCCTTGCAATGTCGCTCGTAAAGCTTGAAAAGTACGAAGAAGCAGCTGAGATTTACAAAAAGCTTTTAATCATGGCTCCTCAAAAAGAGAACTACAAGTACAATCTTGTGACCTGCTATGAGGCAATGAACGATTTGCAGACAGCTATTAAAATGCTTGAGGGCATGGTTTATATGAACCAGAAGTTTGTACTTCCTGCGCAGAAGCTTGCAAGCCTCTACATCAAGACCAACCAGCTTACAAAGGCTAAAGAGATTTATGACAACATACTTTTGAAGAATAATGTAACTCCGGAAGTCTTCCACCAGTACGCGATTCTGTCTTCAAGCCTGTGCGATACGGAAACAGCAGAGCGTATGCTCAAAAAAGTTATCCAGATGAACCCTGATATTGCGAAGGCTCACAAGGATTTGGGTATAATCTATCTCAACAAGAGGCTGTTTGATTATGCAAAAGACGAGTTTCAGACTGCGATGCGCTTGCAGCCGAACGACTTTGAGATAATTTTTGAGTACGCAAACTTCCTTTATTCCACCTCCCAGAATGTTGAGGCTGAAAGATACTATCTTGAGGCGCTCGAAATCCAGCCGCAGAATGTGCTCGCGCTTACATTTATGGGACTAAACAAACTTATTTTGAACCAGCTTGATGAGGCAAAAGACTACATCCTGAAAGCAATGAAGGTAAACCCGCACCATGAGTACATCCAGTTCTGCGCCGGAAGGATTATGTTTGCAAGAAAAGAGTTTGAGGAGGCAAAACGCTATCTTGTGAAAGCGATTGAACAAAACCCTGATGTTGAGACCCAGAACACGCTCGCGCTCACCTATTACGAGCTTGGAGAGTACGATTCGGCTCTGAATATTTTTAACAACCTGCTTGCGAAGCGTCCTGACAATGTTTCGCTTCTTATGAGCACAGCAAGGTGTTACGAGGGGCTCAAGGATAATGACAAAGCGCTTGAGTACTTAGAAAAAGTCGTTACGATTTTTCCGGAGGACGAGGAAGCGCATGAGATGATAAGGAAGCTGTCCTAAGAATTTCGGGCAATGGATTCCTCTTCTTTTTATTTTAATCTTGTTTTGTGGGTGAACTAAAGATAAAACGTATTTATGAAGAACCGCAAAAAGAGGACGGAATCAGGATTCTGGTTGACCGCCTCTGGCCGCGGGGAGTTAGCAAAAAAGAGGCAGAACTTGACTTTTGGCTCAAAGATGTTGCGCCGGATTCTGATTTGAGAAAATGGTTCAACCACGAGCCGGAAAAGTTCAAGGAGTTTTCCAAACTCTATACAAAAGAACTGGAAGCCGAAACAGACAAACTCGAAGAAATAAAAACCATGCTAAAACACAAAAACGTGACCCTGCTCTATGGTGCAAAAGACCCCGAAATCAACCACGCGGTTGTTCTTAAAAAGTTTATTGAGAAGATGAAATAATTAGTCTTTTCTTTCCGCATTAAAATTTATATGCTTGTGCGTGCAGTCGCAAAACGGCTTGTTCTTTGAGTTTCCGCACCTGCAAAGAGTCTGCTTGTTCCTGATTTCGTAACTCTTTCCATCCGCGCTCTCGACCCTTATTCCGCCTTTGACCCACAACGGCCCGCTTATTCCGTAACACCTGTCTTCCAAAATGTCGATTGATTTTTCAAGCACCCTCTCAAGCTGATTTCCCTGCCTGTCAAAAACAAGCAGACGCCCGGCAGGACAGTGGTTTGCTTCCTCGATTACAAGCTCGTCGTTGTCACCGTGTATGAGGTTCCAGATAGTTCCCTGTGCATCGCAAAAACGTGCCAGAGCGCAGTATTTTTCGTTGTCATAGAGTATCAGGTTCTTGCCCTCGTATTTGACAGCATTCTTAAGAATCGGCTCAAACGAAGCTGTTTCTGTGCCGTCAAACCCGCAGCCCGAGTGGGTGCCGTCACAAAACGGAGGGGTCTTGCTTTTCCCGCAGCGGCAAAGCGCAGCAGGGCTGGTCTTGAGCTCGTAAGTCTTTCCGTCCTCGTATTTTATCGCAATATTGTTCTCATCAGAGATGATAATTTTTTCGTTAATCTTATCAAGCCCGTATATCAGATAAGGCCCGTCTTTTGTGATTTTTATGTATATTTCGTCCGGATTCATTTTTCCCTCCGGACGTATTATAAATTAGCACTTGAAAAGATTCTATTGCCGAATCCGCTTAAACTCGATTTCCGGCTTGTTTTTTAAATCACCCTTGACCTTCAACCTGAAAAAGTTCTGGCTACTTAATCTGCCTTCCAACACCGGAATTTGTGCGAGCTTTTCCTCATACAAATCGAATGAGCGCTCTGCCCTTACGGCAAGCTTGAGAATGAACCTGAGCGGTATAAAAAGAACCCTGATACCTTTTGCAGCATCCGCGTTGTAATTCCCGTACAGGTTCAAATCAGCGTAGCTGCTTTTTGTGTCGTATTCCCCGTCAAGCAGGAACGAAAGCGATTTCTGGCTCGATACGAGGCGGATGTTCTTAAGCCTTGAATCCTCAAGATAAAAACTTCCGCTAATGTCAGAGCGAAACGGCTCTTTCGTGTTGAAATCAACGTTTGTGAGCTTCAAAATTTTTGCCAGTTTCTGGTTCTTGATGACAAAATCTTCCGTGCCGAATTTAGTGAGCGCAGCATTTTTCATGCTGAATACCGCGCAAACCTTCTTCCCGCTAAACCGCAAAGATGCCTCAATGATTCCCTCTATCTGGTCAGGTAAACCAAAGAATTTGCCTGCAACCTTGTTGGAATTTATGCTGCGCGCAGCAACATCAATACATTTCGAGTCGTTATTGAAATCGTATTGCCCTGAGGCAGACAAAAACCCGTCTGCAAACTCCACGTCTTCTGATTCAAAGTCCACTATGTCTTCTATGTAGCTTCCTCTGAGCTTTACCCTGTCAAGCTCAAGCCGGTCTTTTTGGAGCCGGTTTACAAGAAGGCTCCAGTTTTCAATCCGGATATTTTTCTTTTGTGATTTTGATTTAGCGCCCTGATTTTCTATAACAAATCTTTCTAAAAACACATCCATGTTGTAAACATGCAGGTCTTCGGTCTGGTTTTTAGCGAGCGCTTCGCAGGTGAAGTCTTCCCCTCTGAATTTTCCAAACCCTTTTACAAATATTTTTTCTCCGGCATGGGCTTTAGCGCCGGTTATAAAAAAATCCTTGACGCGCGTGTTTCGGGCTTCCAAATCACCTGAAAACCGATTGTCCGAATAATCGTATCTTAACGCTCCTTTGAACTCTCCGCCCTGTGCGTATTTTCCCTTCGAGTCAACAACACTGATTGGGATGAACCCGTTTGTCTTGCCAAAAATATATGAGGGTTTGAATTTTTCTCCGTGTTTTACAAAATAGCCGTTTCCGCTCAAAAGTGTCTTGAAGCGGTCGTTTTCGTATACTGAATAAGTGTAATTCTTCCAGTAAAGATGATTCCCGTCTTTGAAAGTTGCGAAGAAGAATTTTCTGGCTCTATCTTGCATGCCTAAAAACATGTCTTTGTATTTCAAATCGTTTTCAGGCGGGATAGTAAGAAAATAGTTTACCTTGTTTTTCTTGTACTTTGTATTGTAAGTGACTCTTGCATAAGCCCTGTTAAGGATTGTAAGCTCAGGCACGTACTTGAATTTTTCAGTGAGTGTAGCCGTGACCTCGCCGTTAACTTCGCTGTGCGGGGTTCTGAAGTTTGTCACATAGATTTTGTGGTGCGCTTTTTCACCGCCGAGCAGCGCGTCAGCATCAGAGCTCAGGGTTCTGCCTTCAAAATGCAGGACTGCTTTTGGAAAGAGCACAGGGATATTGAACCAGACCATGTTTCCGCTAAGGTTTGTGAACACGCAATCACCATAAGTGCCTTTTGGTGTAATTTTTACATCAACATCAACGAGGCCTCCGTAATTTGTGAAGTTTTCCAGAAACTTTTTGGAGCTGTCTTTTGATTTCTGGATTGCAAGCAGAACTTTTTCAACATCGGCAGCCGGCAGGTCTTTGCCTTTAAGTGTGAAGCTAAGGGTTTTTGCATCAAAAATAACTTCAAGGTTCTTGAGCTCGACCCCGCTTTCCATCCGGATACTTTTTGTGTCTATTTTGTAGACCATAAGCGGGGATGTCTCGACTTTTAGCCCTTGTGTGGTGACCTTTTTGCCGGTTTTTGAGGTGAGGAAGTTTGAGAGGGTCTTTTTTGAGCTCAAGAATGCGCCGAATCCGTAGACGAGGAGCAGGTAGAGTATAAGTATTATGAGGACTGAATAGAGGAATATCTTCATGTTCTCATTTTTAACTTAAAGTGCGGTATTTTTTAATACCGCACTTTCTATAGTTTTTTATACTAGTAGCGGTGTGAAACGTTTCGTTTCACACCGCTATCCAAAAATTTCACCGGCGATTTTATGGTGTATAGTATCCCATCAGATTTGCCAGTCTATGCTGTTTTTCCGCAGCTTCTTCAATGTTTCGCTTGATTTGCTCAAGCTCGTCTAATAAAGTATTTAAGTCTTTACGTCGTTTGCTCTCTAGGCGTTCCTCCTTTGCTGTCTGCCTTTCTACCTCGTCCAAATCGACTTCTATCCAATTGGGCGAAAAACAATTTTTGTTGTATTCCTTTCTGTTAGCCATTAATAGCTCCTTAGTAATTTTTGGCGGGCTTGATGTTGCTTATGCAATTTTTTATAAGCCAGACAAAGTTCGATACCATATTTTTGCACTCAATGTAGTCTCTTCTTACTTCCTGAAATTCCTTTGAGTTGAAATCAAATGCGGTCATTTCTGAATATTCAATAAGTGCTTCGTGTTCGTCCCGTTCCATAACATACCTCTTAATCAACAGCTATACACAATTTCTGCTTTTTTTGTCTTCCTTTGTTTTCTGCTTACAGATATGTTATCGGCATTTTTTTCAAAAACTTTAGGGTTTTTAGAAGAATATTTACAAAACGTTACAAATGTAGGCGAAAGTGCTTGATTTTACAGGGTTTTACAAATTAAGATTATATAAAGGCTCTGTTGGAGTGTGTTAAACTTGTTATATAGAGAGTAGATAACAGGAGGGAATTATGATACCTATTTTAGATTCAAAAAGACAATATGCAAAAATCGGAAACGAAGTAGAAAAAGTTGTTTGCGAAGTTTTACGCTCAGGCTCTTACATTCTTGGACCAAACTGCAAGGCTCTGGAATCTGAGCTTGCAAAATACATCGGCTGCAACTACACAGTTGCTTTGAACTCCGGAACAGACGCGCTTCACCTTGCTCTTAGAGCTCTTGATATAGGCGCCGGAGACGAAGTTATTACAACAGCTTTCACTTTTGTTGCAACAACAGAAGCAATCGGAATTGTGGGTGCAACTCCTGTGTTTGCTGATATTGATCCTGATACATTCAATATCGACCCTAAGAAAATCGAAGAAAGAATTACACCAAAAACAAAAGCAATTATTCCGGTACACCTTTACGGCCAGCCTTGTGACATGGACGCTATTATGGACATTGCAAAGCGCTACAACCTTTACGTAATCGAAGATTGCTGCCAGGCAATCGGTGCTAAATACAAAGGCCAGATGGTTGGTACTTTTGGTGATATTGGCTGCTACAGCTTCTATCCGACTAAGAACTTAGGCGGTATGGGTGATGGCGGTTTAATTACTGTTAACAGCGAAAACCTTAAAAACAGAATTATTGCGCTTAGAAACCATGGCGGTGCTGTAAGATACTACCACGATGAAATCGGTGTAAACTCTCGTTTGGATGAAATCCAGGCAGCAATTCTTAGAATAAAGCTTAATTACATTGACGAATGGAACAGTGCAAGAAGAGACCATGCAAAGACTTACAACGAGTTGTTTGCAGGCTGCTCTGACATCCAGACTCCGCAAGAATTAGACGACACTTACTGCGTATACCACCAGTATACAGTGAAGATTCCGAACAGAGACAACATCCACAAGATGTTGCAGGAATCAGGAATCGGTGCTATGCTTTATTATCCGGTGCCTTTGCACTTGCAGAAGGTTCATGCTCACCTTGGATGGTCAAAGGGCTCTTTGCCGATTACTGAAAAGAACACAGAGCTGGTTATTTCGCTTCCAATGTTCCCTGAACTTACTCTGGAAGAACAGAAAACTGTTGCTTCAACTTTGATTAGCTGTATTGAGAAATCAAAAGCACTTGCATAGAGTGGCAAACTTAGTGTATTATAAAGGGGTGAACTAATTTAGTTCACCCCTTTAAATTAGTATTAAATAAGAGGAAGATTTATGAACAATATTGTTATTTATTCAACAAAGCCAATGCCAGAGCTGCAAGCAGTTCTTATGGATATTGATGATGCTGATGTCAGAGTCGTATCTATTGATCAGATGAAGGATTATGCGGTTATTAATCCGTCATTAATGATTGTCGAAAACATTGATATGGCAAAAGACGCTTTGATGACAAATAAATTTCCGTGCCCGATTCTGTTCTTCGGGCCAACAAGACGTGATGTGACTGTAAGAGCAGAAGGGTATGACTTTATCAAAGATCCGGCAAACACTGATGAGTTCATTGTCCGTGTTAATGCTTTATTGAGAATAAAAACAATCAAAGACAAACTTGAAAGAGTGTCTACAACTGACGACCTCACTGGTTTGCATAACAGAAAATACTTGCAGGAACGTCTTGAGGAAGAGATTTCACGTTCCAGACGTTACGGCACAAAACTTTCCTGCATTCTGTTCGATATCGACTTTTTCAAAGTTGTAAACGATATGTACGGTTATGAATGGGGCGATATTCTTTTGAAAAACATTGCAAACAAGCTTAAGGCAATGATAAGAAAAGAAGACATCCTGACCAGATACGGAGACGAAGAGTTCCTGCTTGTACTTCCTAACACATCAGAAGACAACGCATTTTTATTCGGCGAAAGATTCAGACGCGAAGTTGAGAAAATGGAATTTATTCCGGCAGGGGAAGAAGAAGCGCACAGAGTAACAATTTCCGGCGGTATTTCAACTTATCCTTGCATGCCTGATGTTGAAGAGGATGCAAACACTGTTATCAGATACGCAGAACACGCGCTTTATAACGCTAAGCACAGAGGAAAGAATAAAATAATTCAGTTCTCTCAAATGAATTTGGAAATGTAAAGAAAAAGGGCTTATATAAGCCCTTTTTCTTTACATTGGCTTGCAAAAAGCAGAAAATAGTTCTATTATATTAAACATCGATGTGTGTGTTATATATGGAGGTGGTATGAAAATAAACGAAGTACAAAACTCTCCAGCTTTTCAGCATAAAATTTTTCTGGATATTGGAGCAAGTAATCCAAAAGGAACATTAAAAATAACTGCTGTTACGGATTATGGAAAACAAATCTTGAAGGAAAGCGGTCCTAATTCGTATGTAAATAATACTGTCAAAGGATTTGAGAATGCAAAAGATTTTGTAGACAAAGTTGCAAAAATTATAAAACGCACTTACAACAGAGTATTATTAAAGAACAAAAGCGGGGAATGTCCTTTATCTGTCGAAGACCAGCTTTTGTCCGGCGTAGCTGTTTTTGTTCCTGGTACAACTTATGCAGCAAAGGGAAAACATAACACTATTGCTTTTATGCCTAATTTGCGTACAAAAGAGGGTGTCGCACTTACAAATGTTGATTTTACAGAATACGAAAACCAGCTAAGAAAGCTTTCAAAAGAAGAAACAGGAATCGCGATTAATCCAAAAACGTTTGACCTTGTTGTAACAAAGGATTTAGGCGGAACAGGAGCTGCGTTAGCACAGATGATGGCTAAGAAAAACATGCTTAAAACAGGTGATTATGTCATGGGAGTTATGACAGGCGGAGGTTTTGGGAGTGTTGATTTAAAAGTTAAGGGCAAGGATGTTGAAATGGAGACTTCTGAAAGCAGCAGCTATATTGCAGGTAATTATATGGCGTATGATGATTTTGCAAAAATAGTTGATGAAACAGTTAACAGCCCTGACCCGCAATCCCGCTTGATGGATATAAAACAAAACAATAACAAAATGCTAAAAGAAAATATTCAGGTTTTGGGTAAACTCGGCAGACAGGGTGTAAATGTCAAAAGCCACATTGGAGCTTTTTGTACCGAAATCGGGCGCCCTGATTTATTTAAACTTTTGCAAGCGGTGGGCGATGCGCGTATTGTTGAGATGAACAGAATGTGTGTTAGTGAAAGAGATACAGAACTGATTCAAAAGATTCGAGCCCTTAAGGATGAATTCATAGAAATTGAATCCACCTCAGACGGCAAAATTGCGTTTGAAATGAATGAAGAATTCTTTGGCAAAGAAAAATTAAAGCAGGCAAGGACAACGGCTGTGAATGATTATGCAAATTCAATATCACTTATTTCCATCAATAAAATTAACGATTGCATTAACAAAGTCGTTTTGCTGGGACCTTTTGCACATGGGGTTAACCAGTATGTAAAAATGCATAGTGAAGATTTTGGCGGGGCAAAGGATTTGCCGGAGCTTATTATTCAAAAGATTAAAACAAATATTGATGAAAAGCATGTTGACCTTCCGTCTACCGAAAAGTTAATGAAAATGTACAATTTTGAGGTTATTTGCGATAAGGATTTGAATATTTCGGACAATACTGCTGCCGGTGAAATATTTTTGAAGCCGGATTTTAAGTTTGTTCCAAATCGTGGCAGCTGGATGAGTATTCCTTTAAAAACTTTGAAAAAGGGGTAACGTCTTTATCTAAAATCTATATTATTCTTTTTATTCACAAGCTCAGCCCTGTAACGCTTATATCCGTTGTTGAGCGGGGTGAGTGAGATTGCTTTGTCTATTGCTTCAATCGCGTGCGGATAATCTCCTGCAAGCTCGTAAGAGTACGCAAGATGGTAATACGCAAACGGTGATTGCTCTGTCTCTGCAATGAGTTTGCAGGAAGCAATTCTTCTCTGGTCAAATTTGCTTTTGAGTCTTTTGCATTCTGCCAAATCCTCTTCGGATCCCTTGATATCACCAAGCGCGCGCTTTATTTTACTTCGTTTACCATAGAGAAAATAAGAACCCATATCGCCCCGGACTTCGTTAATAGCCAGGTCAATGTATTCAAGCGCTACATTGTTGTCGACATTAAAGAATCTGTCAGCCTTGCTTACGTATTCTTTCATCCGGTCTGTTTTTACATACGAGGTGTCAAAAGAGTATTTGACTGTTATAAAATCTTTTGGAGCGTTGTGCGGGAATTTTCCGAACGGTGCTGCTTTTTTGATTGCATCAAGCGTAGACTCGTCGTAGACAGAATTTCCGGAGCTTTCAACAATGTTTGTTTCCATAATCTCACCGCGGCGGTCAACCTTGAACATCAGGGTAACATGGCCTTTTTCCATAAAGTCAGGCGGGTTCCATGATTTTTGGATGTTTGACCTGACATTAGACATGTAGTCAGAAAAAAAGTTCTGTAGATTTATTGTTCCGCGGTACCTGTTATAATCAGGTTCGTACGGTGCATACGCGCAGCAGAAGATTAAGCACGAAACACAAAATGCAGATAAAACGAGATTTTTTGTACTCATACGCCCCAACATACAGCAATTGTAGTACAAAAAGCGGTTGATGTAAACGGGGTTACTCTTCCTCGTCTATCTTGAACACAAAATAGAAATCGTCTCCGACTTTTATATCAAGCTGCTCGCCTTCGCCGACAAAAGACAGCGGGGAAGATTTGTACGCTCTTTCTGTTCCTGATTTGAAGCGGTTTTTGCCCTCGTTATCAACAACGCCCTCCAGGAAATAATACCCTAGCGAGATTCCTTTGACAAAATGGTTGCCAACGCTCAGCGCTGCGTTTTTAACAACTTTTCCCGGCGGAATCTTTTTGAGCTCTTCTTTGCTCAAAACAGTTTTTGAGTACCTGCCGTAGTAGTCTTCTTTTATGCAGGTTGTCTCATCGTTCTTTGTGTAAGAAAGAGGCCTTACGTAGAAAGTTGCGTTGCGCTTTCCGCGTTTTGGGTCAACTACTTCCAGCACCTGACAGTGAAGCGTGCTGTTTTCTTGGATGTTGTACTCCCCGAGCTCAACCTGCTCAAGCACCTTGACGTTCAGTTCTTTTGAGGGTTTGTCTGTTCTAAAATCTTCCATTGAAGCGACCTTTATATGCACCGCTGCATAAGAAACAGAGACCTGCAAACAAACACAAAGTATTGAAAGCCAAATCTTTTTAAGCATAAGCACCTCTCAAGTTTAGATTAAACGATTTTTTTGAAGCGTATCAATGACAGCCTTGATACCGAGTTTTGATTTTTCTATGAACTCCTCTGCAAGGTTCGGGTCAAAATTCGCCTGCAACACTTTCAGAATCTCTGCCTGCATATATTGGTAAAGCAGCGAAGACTTAACTATTGTGGACACAAGCGCAGGTGAAAAAATCCCCTTTGAAAGCATTGAGATAACAATGTTAATAATCTGAAGCTCTTCCTGCGTCCAGTCCTGAATCTCGAACTTGAACGGGTGGGCTTCACCCAAGATAAACGCTGTGCCGTTTGAGGCAAAAAGAAGCGATATTGAATCAAAGTCCTTGTTAATCATGCCCTCAATCGCTGCACCAAACGATGTTGTGTTGTAAACCTCGCTGTGGCCTAAGTCCTTCAAGAGAACCTCAAAATGCTGGATAAACGCAGCGTAGTCGTCACGCGTGTTTACCAGGCCGCCGGTCACAGATTTAACCTTGACAAGGTTTTTCTTGATTGAGCCGATTGCAATCTGGGTGTCAGAAATCTTGTTAATTGTCTCGCCCGTTGAATACATAACATCGTCTTTGAACGCCATATCAAGACCGGCGAATATAATCTTGCTGAACCCGAGCTTCACTGCTGCTACAAGCGCAAGTGTTGTTGCAGAGCCGCCGTATTCGTAAATCTGGATAAACTTGTTGTAGTCTTTCAGCTTCTTGATAACAAAATCACCCTCTGAAAACGTTACAAAATACTTTTTGAAGGTTTTCTCAAACAGAATACTGTCTGATTTTATATCAAGAATACAGTTTATTTTCTTGCAGTAATCCTCAAGCCCTGTGAGGGTTGAGTCAATTTTTACCGCGTCAAGACAGACCGCAAAATCAGGCACGATTCCGTTTGCTTCGAGCACGCGCAAAACTTTGTTTACAGCAAAGATAACAAACTTGTCTCTGTTTGCCTTGATTTTTTCAATGTTGTCCTTTAACGAAGGGCCGGCCGCAAGGATGAGCGCTGTTTGGCCGGAGAACTTTTTCTCCAAATCAGAAAGCTTGTAAACAGGTCTGCTGTTTACGATGCTGATGTTCTTAAGCGTGTTTGCAAGCCAGTGTCTTGAATACTTGGTGATGGTGTTGATATCGACAATCTTTGTCTTGCAGGTTTCGAAAACCTTTTGAGTCATCAACAACAAGTCCTGATTTCTGATGATTGAGTAGTTCTTGAGATAAACAATTTCGACCTTGTCGTTTGTTATGTAGATAGAACTCAATTTCCTGCTCAACTCGTTCAGGTCGTTTGTAATATAAACCCTTCCGCTTTCAAGGTGCTCTGAAATGTCAACGTTGTTCAGAACAAAGTGCAGAACCTGAATGTCAGGCTCGTAAATCATGATTCTGGAAGGATAGGTGTTGAAAACTTCGTCAAGAAGGTAGCAGAGCCCGATACCGAATGTGATTATAATATCGTTTGGCTCCATTTTTTGTTTAATATTCTTCTTGAGCATCTCCCTGATTGCTTCGCGCGGGTTATTCAAATCGTCAAAAGGCATATCGTTCTTGAGCAGAAGATAATCGTTTGAAGGCGTCATGCAGTAGCCCATGTTCTTGCTGGACTCTTCCAGTGACATTCCTTCCAACCTTTGTTTCAATTCCAAATTATTAAGATGCGCTAAATTCTTACTAAACATACTACTTCCTTATAGTTCTTACCCTTAAAATACCATAAGTTTTAAGAAATGTAAATGATTTCAGATTTATCCGGCACTCTTACCGTATCTCTCGTCAACTTTTGCCTCAAATTGTTTGAAAATGTCGTTTCCTACAAGCTGCTCGAGTCGGGAACGCTTTTCAAAAAAACTTCCGCGAGCCTTAATCTGCTCATCCAGCGCTTCCCGGTAGAAAGTGTCTGTTACAAGTATGACTTCCTTAGAAAGATTCTGCGCATTCTTGTAATTGGTGCTTCTCTGGGCAACCATTTGCGTTGTCATATCGTACCACTGACGGGCTGTCATGTAGTCGTAATACATGTCAACGACCTTTTGCTGAAGCTCGTCAACTTTTCTTACAAGTATAATCATATCAGCGTCTGTTACCTGCGAATACTTGTAATTCAGAGCCTTTGTGTCCTGTGACATAATACCTAAAGTGTTCCCGCCGATGAGCGCAGCACTTGCAAGAATCGGGTTCCCTGTTCCAGCACCCAAAAAGGTCGACATACCCGCAATTGTGGTCAGAACTTTCTTTACCGCGCTTGTGTCAGGCTTGTCCTTGTCGGGGTTGGAGAGCTTGTAGATTGCAAACTTGATTGTGTCACTCCTTGTTGCAGCGCCCTGCCAGAGAAGCGATAGGTCTTCCATCATCTCGTTGTAGTCCGCCTCAACTGTTTTTGAGACTTCAAGCGACATTTTTTTTGTGCTCAAATCAGCGTAAGTTAAGCCCTCGTTTGTGTAAAGTTTTTCTTCTTTCACGATTGACGGCTTGACCTCGATTTTTCCTGCAACATCAATTTTGTTCTCCGGAATGTCGGTTGTGCCGAGCCTGAAAAACGGGTCTTTGACTGTGCTGACATCATCAAGGCTTACGGTTGCAAAAGCCGGAGTTGAGAGTGCACAGAAAAGCAGAAGTGAAAGGATTTTATTTTTTAGCATTTTTTTCTCCTTTCTCTTCTTTATACAGGATTGAATTGAAGTCGTACTGGTACAGCTCAAGCGAGTCTACGACCTTTTTACCGGCAAGCCTCTGGAGCTGGATGTGGTATTTTTTTGCTGACTGCTCAAGGTTAAATTCCTGTATGCGCATTGAATCATAAAGCGAAGATGAAATCGCGATTTCCAGCACGTTTGTGCTATCAAGAGCCTTTGAGTAATTTCTGCTGTACAGAAGCATTCTTGAGCGCGTGTCCTTGAGTTGGCTCAAAGTGTTTTTGTAGTTGTAATACGAGCTAATCAGAGAGTCCTGCAAATCCTCAATCATGCTTGCAAGCTCAATGAGTTCGGTATCAGTAAGCGGGGTTTCCTGCGGCACATTTTTTCTGTTCAAAAGCCCCTGCGCGAGCCTTCCTGCTGAAAAAGCAGAGGTCTGAACCCCGTAGTTTGCGCCCATAAGGCTCGGAACAAAGGACGCTCCCGCAACGATTGCAGAAAGAGTTTTTGCCATTAAAGAAGAATGGATTCTGCGCTGGGACTCAGGTGTTGCAAGTTTTTTGAGTGCAAAGCCAATAACCTGATTGTTTTCAACCGTTCCCTGCCAGAGTTTTTCAAGGTCTTTGATATCGTGTTCTTTTTGCTCGTCAATGATTTTTGCAAGGGTCTCGGAATCGTTTACAAGGAGCGAGCCCTGGAGCTGTTTTGTTGTGGTATCAATAGCGAGTTCCGGTTTTTCGACGCTGTCCTTGTCAAGCGTAACAACCCCGTCGTTTGCTGCAAACACAGGTGTGGTAAGCATTGCTGCCAGTATTAAGCTTGACCAAAATCTCTTCCCCATAATATATTTATACTCCAAACGGAGTAGGAAAATCAACTTTGTTAATTATTTCAATCTGTAGTAGGGTGGGAAAAGCCTTGGCGTTCCCACCACATTTATTTCAAATACTTCTGCATAATAAGCTTTTTCAAAGCCTTTGCATTAACCGCATGCGGCTCAAGCTCAATCACCTTATCAAGATTCTTAATCGCGTCTTCGTAATGCCCGAGCTCTTTTTGTACAACCGCAATCGCATAATATGCGTCAACAAACTTTGAATCAAGCGCAACCGCTGTTACAAAATCATCCAGCGCCTGTTTCGGGTTTGTCTTTATGATGAGCTGACCGCGGTTATAATACGCGTCAATCATGTTTTTGTTAAGCTCAATTGCCTTTGTGTAATTCTCGTACGCCTCGTCGTCCTTGCCAAGGCTCTGGTAAGCAATCCCTTTGTAAAAATAGCAAAGCTCGGACTTGTCGTTGAATTTTAAACACTCATCCAGGTTTGAAATCGCTTCCGGAAGCTCGCCGCTATTGATGTTTGAGATTCCGAGGCTCAAATAAAACTTCTCACTGAAATCCTTGTCGTCTTCCATGCAAACATCCAAGAAAAGCGCAGCCTTATTATCAAGCGCCATTTGGAATTTCGGATTGAGCAGAATCGCCCTGTTGTAATCATCAAGCGCGCCCTTGTAATCCTGTTTTTTGTATTTTGTGTATCCTCGGTTGTTGTAAGCAAGAGCAAACTTTGGATCAAGCTCGAGAGCTTTGTCATAATCCTGAATCGAGCCGTCGTAGTCTCCGAGCTCGTTTTTCACAAGCCCTCGGTTAAGGTAGGCGTCCAGAAATTCCGGATTGATTTCGATGGCTTTTGAGTAAAGCTCCTCTTTTTTCTCCTTGTTTTCTGCAATCAGGGCGAGGTAAAAATAATACTCGTCCTTGCTTCCAACACGTTTCAAATCGTTTTCAATGATTTTTCTTGCGCTGTCAAAATCATTGGCATTAAGTGCGTTATAAATCTTGTTGATAATCTTGTTCTTGTCTTTCATAAGCCCATTTTAACATGGAAAGTCGGATTTGTTTATAGCATAACGGGGTAAAACAAAGTGGCGCGGTTGAAAACCGCGCCACTTTGTTATCATAAAAAGACTATTTCACAAAGAAACTTGCATTCGCGTTAGCGTAAATCTTTACAACCCCTCCTGAAACAGTGGTTGCAGTCCCGCCTGAAATAGCAGCGTCTGAGGCTGCTTCCGCTATCATGTTTTTTGCCATGTAAAGCCTTGGTGCGCTGTAATTGTTTGTGTTGCAGCTTACGTCAAAGCTTCTTACACCGTCAAGTGTTGAGGAAGTGTTCCTGGCAATGATTCCGGCTCTTGCGTAAGCCTTCTTTGTTGCGATTCCGATTAATTCGTTGCACTGGGAATCATAGCTTGATACAGAGAATGTCAGGTTGTCAACATTTGTTGCACCCGCTTCGATTGCCTTGTCAATCATTGAGCCGACTTTGTCTAAAGATTTTGTATGAACAATTACTCTGTTTGAAACTTCGTACTTATCAAGATTCCTTTTGTTTCCTGAAGAGTAAGTGTAAACAGGAGATGCGCTGAAATCAGATGTTTTTATGTAGTCACCGTTTACAGGCGAAATCATTGATTTTAGTATGGCAAGCACCCTTTCAGAAGCCTCTTTGTTAAGCTGGGTTGCTTTTTGCATTGATTTTGTGTCAGATGTCTGAACCGCAAACGAGATTTCTGCAACGTCCGGTGCTACCTCGGTGTTAGCAGAAGTGTTTACGCTTATGTAGCCTCTATCCTGCGCAACCTGTGTTACCGCCTGTGTTGAAAGCGAGGCACAGCCTGCAAAAAGGCTTAATACTGTAATTGCAATTAAAGTTTTTTTCATAATTCCTCCTAACTCATCTATTATATCATGTAAACGATTTCTTTCGGGAAAAGTTCATTTATAATTAATAATTATGAAATCACTTGTCTGGAACGGAAAAAATATCGAACTCAAAGAGCGGGAATACCCGCAAATTGCAGACCCGCGCGATGCGATTGTAAAAGTCACAATGTCTTCAATCTGCACGAGCGATTTGCATATAATAAAAGGCTTTGTGCCAAAAGCAACACCCGGAATTGTTCTCGGGCACGAATTTGTGGGCGAAGTCGTTGAAACCGGCTCAGGTATCTCTAATTTGAAACCAGGCGACCGCGTGTCCGTGAACTGTGAAACATTTTGCGGCGAATGCTTTTTCTGCAAACGCGGACATATCAATAACTGCATAAATGGCGGCTGGAAACTCGGCTGCACAATCGACGGCGTGCAAGCTGAATACGTACGCGTTCCGTATGCAGATACCGGACTCACAAAACTTCCGGAAAACGTAAGCTATGAAAACGCGCTTTTTGTGGGCGATATTCTTGCAAGCGGGTATTTCGGAGTTGAACTCTGTGAAGTCAAATCCGGTGATACCCTTGCTGTAATCGGCGCCGGACCGGTAGGACTTTCTGCAATGGCTTGTGCCAAGATATTTAAGCCGGAAAAAGTTATTGCAATTGATATTGACGATACGAGACTCGAACTCGCTTTAGAGCTCGGGCTTGCTGATTATGCGCTTAATCCTAATAATTTTGATATCGAATCAGAGATAAAGCTTTTGACAGAAAATCGCGGCGCTGATTGTGTAATTGAGGCTGCCGGTGCTAAGACAACTTTTGAGATGGCGTGGAGGATTGCAAGGGCAAATGCGATTGTTGCTCTGGTTGCCATGTATGAAGAAGACCAAATTCTTCCGCTTCCTAAAATGTACGGAAAAAATCTGGTCTTCAAAACCGGTGGAGTTGATGCTGTGCATTCAAAGAAGCTGCTTCAATTAATCTCTGACGGAGTAATCAATACGGATTTTCTTATCTCCAAAAAGTTTAGCTTTGATGAAATTCTTAAAGCTTATGACTTTTTTGAGCACAAGCAGGACAACTGCCTGAAAGTCGCAATTACTTATTGATGATATTCAGAAGTCTTTCCCAAACCTCATCAATTGAGCCGTTTGCGTCAATCTTGTAGAGCACGCCTTTGTCTTCGTAGAATTTTACAAGCGGTGCTGTTTCTTTGAAGTACGTTTCAAAACGGAGTTTTGCTGTTTCTTCGTTGTCATCAGCTCTTGTTTTTAGTTCAACATTGCATTTGTCGCACATGTTTTCAACTTTTGAAGGTTTGAACTTCTTGTTGTAAATCTCGCCGCAAACAGGGCAGGATTGGCGGTAAATAATGCGCTCAATCAGGATTTGGGTATCAATATCAAAATAGATAGCTTTGAATGAAACTTCTTCACCCTTGTCAACGCTTGCGTTAATTTCTTCGAGCATTCTTGCCTGTTCAAGACTTCTCGGGTATCCGTCAAGCACGTAGCCGTTTTTGCAATCCTCGCCTGCGAGTTTTTTTGCAATAATCTTGCCTACGAGTTCAGCAGGAACGAGTTGGCCTTTATCGATAAAAGATTTTGCGATTTTGCCTTCTTCTGATTCTTTTGCGATTTCTGCTCTCAAAAGCGAACCTGTATCAACATGCGGAAATCCGAGGTATTCAGACAACCTGTTTGTTTGCGTTCCCTTGCCGCAAGCCGGAGGCCCTAAAAAAATGAGTTCTTTTTTCATAATGTTCTCCTTCTATATTTTTTATTATAGAACTAAATAACTTGAAAACAATAAAAACATGGGGGATAATAAAATATCTTTGATGTATAATTACACTGTACAATTTAAAGGAATTAGTTATGCTTAAAGGAAATGAGATTAGAAAATTATACTTAGATTATTTTAAAGATAAACACCAGCATACAGTTGTGGAAAGCTCAAGCCTCGTGCCTGATAACCCTACTGTTTTGCTTACAACAGCCGGCATGCTGCAGTTCTTGCCGATATTTCTGGGGATTCAAAAATCACCTTATGACCCGGCTAGAGCTACTTCTTGCCAGAAATGCGCACGCGCAGGCGGAAAAGACTCTGATATCGAAAACGTTGGAAGAACTCCGAGACACCATACCTTCTTTGAAATGCTCGGGAACTTCTCGTTCGGGGATTACTACAAAAAAGAAATTATTCCTTGGGCGTGGGAGTTTGTAACAGAAGTTCTGAAACTCGATAAAGACAGACTCTGGATAACAATTTTTGAAACAGACGACGAAGCGTTCGACATCTGGCGCAGTATCGGCGTTCCGGCAGAAAGAATTAAACGCAAAGGCAAAAAAGATAACTTCTGGGGGCCTCCTGGTGCGTCAGGCTCCTGCGGACCTTGCACGGAAATCCACTACGACTTGGGCGAAGAGTACAAGTGCTCCGATGATTGCGGAATCGATACCTGCGAATGCGATAGATGGGTCGAGATTTGGAACCTCGTGTTCACAGAACTCTATCAGGACGAAGAAGGCAACCAGTCACCTCTTGAAAAGAAAAATGTTGATACCGGCATGGGATTAGAACGTATCACAATGGTTTGCCAGGGCGTTGCTTCAACTTTTGAAACAGACCTTCTGAAACCTATTCTTGACAAGGTCTCTGAAATGAGCGGTGTGCCTTATAAAAAATCAGAAAAAACAGACATCTCTTTGCGTATCATAACAGACCACGCAAGATGTGTTTCTTTCCTGATTTCTGACGGCGTAATCCCAGGCAACGAAGGCAGAAGCTACGTTTTGAGAATGATTCTAAGACGCGCACTCCGCCACGGAAAAATCCTTGGTATGGATTTGCCGTTCCTGTACAAACTCGTTGACACAGTGGTTGACCTGTACGGCGAAGCTTATCCAGACCTAATCAAGAACAAGGCTAAGATTGTTGACGTTATCAAAAAAGAAGAAGAAAGATTTGCAAAGACTCTTGATAGAGGGTACAAAATGCTCGACGAGTTTATTGCGGACAAAAAAGATATTGACGGCGAAAGCGCGTTCAAACTGTATGACACCTACGGATTCCCGTTCGAATTGACCCGTGAAATTGCGGAAGAAAACGGGCTCAAGGTTGACGAGGCTGGCTTCAAGGCTGCAATGCAGGAACAAAAAGACCGCGCAAAAGCAGCTACTGCGAAGATTTCGGTCACTGGTGATATGAAATACGCAAAGGTTGAAGAAGAAGTTGGCTCAACAGAGTTTGTAGGCTACAGCGAAGACGCCTGCGAAGCTAAGGTGCTCGCGCTTATTGAAGGCGAAGGCTTTGTTGATGTTGTGTTAGACAAGACTCCTTTTTACGCAGAATGCGGCGGGCAAATCGGCGACAGCGGCGTGCTTGTCAACGAAAACCTGAAAGTCGAAGTGCTTACAACATTCAAGGTTAACCACCTCTTTGTACACAGATGCCAGGTTGTAAACGGTGAAATCAATGTTGGTGATTACGTTCTGGCATGTATTGATTCTGCAAAGAGAGCAGAAATCCGTGTTCACCACACATCAGCCCACTTGCTTCAGGCAGCGCTTATCAAAGTTGTAGGTGACGAAGTTAAGCAGGCCGGATCTCAGGTTGAAGAAAACCGCATGAGATTCGACTTTACGTTCTCACGCGCAATGACTCCTGACGAAATCCAGAAGACAGAAACGCTCATGAACAAATGGATTGGCGAAAAACTTCCTGTCCAGACAGAAGTCATGGGAATCGAGGAAGCTAAGCTAACAGGCGCAACAGCTCTTTTCGGTGAAAAATACGAAGACGAGGTTCGCGTTGTTTCAATCGGCGGTAAGAAGAAATGCAAATGTGGCGGCAACTGCAAATGCCATGAAGAAACAGAACCTATTTCAATGGAATTTTGCGCAGGTACTCACGCTAAGAATACAGGCGATTTGAGACTTGTGAAGATTGTTTCAGAAGGCGCAATTGCAGCAGGTACAAGAAGAATCGAGCTTGTTGTATCAAACGCTGCAATTGATTACCTGAACGAAAAGGCAAGAATCACAAACGCGCTTGAATCAAAATTCAAAGTTCATACCGACGAGGTTCTTGAGCGTGTTGAGAAGCTTGCAGAGGAAAACAGAGAGCTTCAAAAGGCTCTTGAGCAGGCAAAAGCAGAGGCTGCAAAATCCAAGTTTGCAACATTCGTGTCAAAAGCGCAGGATGTTTCCGGCGGAAAGCTCTTTATCACAAAGATTGAAAACTTTGATGCTGACGCGGTGAAAGCCGGTATTGAAATGCTTGCAAACAAGCTCGGTGAGAGCGTAATTGTTCTTGCAAACGAAAGAATGGTTATTGTGAAAGTAACAGAAGGCTTTGTTCAAAAGGGCGTTAACGCAGGAAAACTCGTGGGTGAAATCGCACGTGCAACAGGCGCTAACGGCGGCGGTCGTCCAAACTTCGCTCAAGGTGGAGTAAAGGATGCTTCTAAGTTGGATGAAGTACTTTCAAAAGTTGAAGCTGATTTGAAGAGCTTGTAATAAAAAGGGCAGGTTTTCTCCTGAACAGGATAGAAAGGATTAAAATGAGACTAAACAGTATATCATCTACTAATTTTAGAGAAACTGATTTTCTTCGTAAATATTCTATATTTGAAGAACCGAAATTGAAGAAAGGCAGAGTTTTTAATATGCCGGATGATATGAAGCAGATGTCTGATTTTAATAACAAGCTCGCAGAAGTTACGAAAAATTATAAGCAAAAAGCAATAAAATCTTTTGAAAAAGCAAAGAAGTTAATAATTAAATAATAAAAAAAGGGCGGGACGATGAAATCGTCCCGCCCTTTTTTTATTCTAAAATAAAATAAATTAAACACTAACCTTCATAGTATTAGCAATAATTTCGTTGAAGCTGTCAGCCTTCAAGCTTGCACCGCCAACAAGAGCGCCGTCGATGTCTGATTGAGACATTTGTTCTTCGATTGTAGAAGGTTTTACAGAACCGCCGTAAAGGATTCTGATTGAATCACCTGCAGAGGCTGAAGAAACTTCTTTAACAACGTTTCTAATCATAGCGATAACTCTGTTAGCTTCAGCGCTGTCGCAAGTTTTACCGGTACCGATTGCCCAGATTGGTTCGTATGCGATAACTGATTTTGCAACTTCTTCTTCGCTTAAGCCGTTCAATGCAGCTCTGATTTGGGTTGCGATGTGCTGGTCTGTAACACCTGCTTCTCTTTGCTCAAGAGTTTCGCCGCAGCAGATGATAGGAATCAAACCGCCTGCAAGGATTGCTTTTGCTTTTTTGTTAATCATTTCGTCTGTTTCTGAGAAGTATTGTCTTCTTTCAGAGTGGCCGATGATAACATATGAGCAGCCGGCGTCAGCGAGCATTTCAACAGAGATTTCGCCTGTGAATGCGCCTGATTTTTCCCAGTGGCAGTTTTGACCTGCGATAGCGATTTTGTCACCGCCGCAGCCGCAGTTGCATTTTTCTGTTTCAACAACATTAAGTGAAGTGAAAACAGGTGCTATAACAACTGTTGGCAATTGTTGTGCTGTAAAGTCTTTTGTAAAATTCTTTATTCCTTCAAACAAAGCCTTAGCTTCGTCCTGAAGCAAATTCATTTTCCAGTTTCCTGCAATAATTGGTTTTCTTGACATAATTTTTCTCCCTTATTTATTGTCACTCTTGAATCTTAGAATAAACAAGGCACAAAAACAAGTGGAGATTAAAATCTTGAAAAATCAAAATGTTTTTATTACAATTCCATGTACTATGAAAATCCAGACTCAAAATTTATACTATAAACCATATAACTATAACACCCGACTGAACAATCAGCCGGGGTTTAAGTCTTATACTTACAACCCGGTCAAAAAAGTCTCATTTTCGAACTTCAATCCTGTGATATTATATGTAAATAAACTTTTTGAACGCTCACTTGAAGCTTCAAGGCGCCGAATCCAGAGCGTATCACCGAAGTTACTTCCTTATACTAAGGAAGTAACTCTTACTAAGAGTTACGGCTGGGATATAAACAAGGATGACAGAAAAAAATACCTGATTGCTCTGCATGGCACAAGCCAAAATATTTCCAACTTGCAGAATTTGTACGAAGCAGTTCTGGAAAAAACTCCATATGCAATACTTGCGCCGGAGTTTAGAGGGTTTGGTAAAAATAAGCCAGCTGTTGTAAGCGAGAAATCTTTTATAGAAGACACATCTGCTGCTTTGGATTACTTAAAGAAAGAAAAAGGAATAAAACCACAGGATGTATGTGTTTTAGGGCACAGCTTCGGCGGATTTGCAGCTAGCAAACTTGTGCAGAAAAACCCTGATTTAGGCCGGCTTATATTGGTGTCTTCGATTGATTCTCTTGAACATGAGACTGTTAATATTGAAAAAGGTACACGAAATAAGGTGCCTAAATTTGTCAGATTTCTATTTAAGCACTTTAAGATATTGCGATTACCACTGACAAGATTGTTCAGAATAAATGACTGCCTTAAGGATATCAAGGCACCGGTTGATATAATTCATTCGAAAAATGATTTTCTGATTAAACCGGAATCTGCAAAAAATCTGGCTTCAAAATGTCCGAACCTTTCAAGTCTCACAATACTCGAATCAGGAGGTCATGGAATGGATTCCGGAAAAATCGATACAATTGTCTCAATCCTAAGCAGAGAGTGAGGAAGACAAGCCTTCCATGATGTTATAAAAGTCTTCTTTTGGAAGCGTTGACATTGTTTTTAGGGCATAAGATAAAATGCTCACTTTGTCGTACCATCTTCTTGAATTAGAGATTTTGTACAGACCCAAAACCCTGTCGATTCCGATGCTTACATCCTGCTCCTCGTCCTCTTCGCGCAGCTCCTTAATCTGTTTTACAACATTTGTTAAGTCTCTTGATAGAGAACGTCTTTTGACTTCGTCCATGTCTTTCAGTAACGACAAAGCTCTTTCAGTATGCTCATTTGAATCGTACCAGCGTCTGTTCATCAAATCCTCTCCCAATACACATTCTAATTATAGATAAATCAAGCCGGCAAGCAATCATACGTTTGGTGGAAAAATGGGGCTGCAAACTCTATTTGAGTTTTATTTTTTCTGCTTTTCTTGCCTCGACCTCCAAAAGGTTGGTCTTGTAAAGCTTGTCTCTTTGTTTCTGGAACTTACGCATTTCCTTATATCCTTTTTCCTGATAGATTTCCAAGGATGTAAACGGCGAAAGGTCGGGATACTCTTTGTGGGCTTTTATATACTGTTTTGCTTTTTCAAAAAGCGGATGGCCTTCTTTTATAACCCCGTCGTTTTCTATTGTTTTCTGGTAGAATTTTGTGTTAAATTTAAACACCTCACATACAGGAGCCTTGTCCAACAGGAACTGCTTGAAATTATTTATTCCGGCATCTACATTGTCAGCAAGCCCTGCAAAGAACCTTGCCATTACCTGAAACTGTTCAATATGCTTTGTCTCATGCTTGATAAGCCTTTTTATTAAAGGCCTTAAAATCCTGCAATTCAAAACCTTGTTTATACTTAATTCGGCTGTGTATGGATCAGCCTGTGCAAAAGTATTGCTTAAAAAGAACCGACTGCGCACTTTTGGTATCACGGAAACGTTGTTCTTTTCAGCAGCCTTCCACAAAGTATTTATAATAAACCTGTTTTGTTTAATGTTGAGATTCATAAAACCTTCCTTGTTTATCAAAAAACAACATCCGTTATTAAATTGCCTGATAACAAAGAAGTTGTTACAAAAAATTTACACTTCAATCACGCCGAGCTTCCTGCACGCCTCAAGCGCGCAATTCTGCTGTGCTTCCTTTTTCGATTTTCCAGAAGCTGTTGCAATGATTTCACCGTTCCACTCAACCTCCACAACAAACTCCGGCTTGTGAGCTGGACCCTTGACCTCTACAGTGCGGTAAACCGGAAGAGTCTTGTTCACACCCTGTGTGTACTGCTGGAGAATGTCCTTTGCGTTGTACTTCTCAAAATGCTTGTCAATGTCTTCCGAGTACACCATTATGTGATCGTTGATAAACTTTTCTATCTCCGCCTGCTTCCCGTTTAGAAAACACGCGCCAAGCAACGCCTCCAGAGCACAGGCAATGTTGGATTCCCTTTTCCTTCCGCCCTGCTTCTCTTCCGCAGGCCCGAGCAGGATAAGCTTGTCCAAACCAATCTTTACTCCGACCTGATAAAGTATCGCGTCAGATACGAGGATTGAACGAATCTTGGAAAGCTCGCCCTCCGGTGATTTCGGGTAAATCATGTACAAAAGCTTCGAGGTGAAAAGCTTTAACACTGAATCACCAAAAAACTCCAGCCTCTCGTAGTTTTCCAGCGAGTCAAAGTTGTTCTCCTTTGTGTAAGAAGGATGAGTGAGCGCTGTCTTAACAAGCTCGTTTTCTTCTGTTATGCCAAAGAGCTCCTCAAGCATTAGAACATCCCTTTAAACATGTCCACAAAATTGTTGACCACAAAGAAATAAAGGTAATAATGAACCACAGGAATCGTCAGAATGTAGCTGTCAGTCCTGTCAAGAAACCCGCCATGACCCGGCAAAATGTTGCTTGAATCCTTAACCCCTGCGTCCCTTTTTATCATTGACTCGCACAAATCACCAATCTGCGCAAAAGCCGCAATCAGCAACCCTAAAACAAGGCAGTGATACCAAGCAATGCCAATAGCCCAGCCAAAAATCTGGCAGAAGATTAAGCACATCACTGTACCGCCGATTGAGCCTTCAATTGTCTTATTAGGGCTTATGACCTGCGAAAGCTTGTGTTTACCGAACTTTGAGCCGATGTAGTAGCAGAAGCTGTCAGTCATGATTACTGCAAAAAATAGCAGTATTGCGTACCCTGCGCCTTCTCCGCCCACATTTTGTTTAACAAACCCCTGATAAACCGGATGGCTGCCCAAATCTCTCAAGAACAGGAGGTGGAGCGGGAACCAGCCGCAGTAAACAAATCCGAGGATTGTTGTTGCGACGTTTGCAATGTAAGGCTGTTTGCCTTTGAACAGCACTGACATGAACGCCATGATTGAGCAGAGTGTGAATGCCAGAGCTACCAAATCAAACCTGTTGAAGTACGCAAGCCCTGCAAAGATTAAGCTTGACAGCTGGATGATTCTAAGGCTTGGCAGGAAGCCTTTGTGCTTAAGGATTTCAGTGTATTCTTTTGAAGCAAGCATAACAATAGCAAGAACAAGGACTACGATAGCAAGTCCGCCTGTCATTATTGCCCACAGTGATGTCAAACCAATAACGACACCAGTTATTAACCTTGTTATACTTTTGCTTAAAATCATTATACTGTCATTACCTCTTTTTCTTTTTCAGCTACCTGAGTATCAATCATTCCAACGTACTTGTCTGTTAGCTTCTGAATCTTGTCCTGATTGTCTTTTACAACATCTTCCGGAAGGTTTTCTTCCTTTTCGATTTTCTTCAAAGAATCAACCATGTCGCGTCTTGCGTTTCTCACACCGATTTTAGCGTCTTCGCCGTATTTT
This sequence comes from uncultured Candidatus Melainabacteria bacterium, assembly GCA_949902595.1. Classification (GTDB taxonomy): domain Bacteria; phylum Cyanobacteriota; class Vampirovibrionia; order Gastranaerophilales; family Gastranaerophilaceae; genus CAG-196. The sequence continues at coordinate 360,167 of CATLDC010000001.1, forward strand.
TTAACGTCTTTTGCTGTTTCTCTTCTTCTTTCTTCTGTAAGAGGCGGGAAGTTGAGCCTTATGCATACGCCGTCGTTGTTTGGTGCAACGCCCAATTCAGCCTTGATTATTGCCTTTTCGATTTCTTTCATGATGCTCTTGTCAAAAGGAGTGATTACAAGGGTTGTGCCTTCACTTACGCTAACCTGCGCCATCTGTCTGATAGGGGTTGGTGCTCCGTAGTAATCTACTACAACTCTGTCAAGCACGGCAGGGTTTGCACGCCCTGTGCGTACAGCTGAAAACTCGCGCTTCATCTGCGCAATTGCTTTCTCCATTTTCTCTTCGCCGAACAAATACATTTCTTCAAGAGCTTCTGACATAATTTTCTCCTTTTATATTCAAATATTATTAACCTACATAAGTACCGACAGCTTCGCCGTCCATAATCTTTGTTAAGCTTCCTTTTGCGTTAAAGTCAAACACAATTATAGGAATCTTGTTCTGCTTGCAAAGCGCGCACGCAGAAGTATCCATAACCTTCAAATCCTTTTTGATGATGTCGTCATAAGACATCCTGTCAATCTTTTTGGCGTTCGGATTAGTCTTAGGGTCGTCGTCATAAACCCCGTCAACCCCGTTTTTCGCCATCAACATAACGCCCGCATCGATTTCAGATGCACGAAGCGCAGAAGCCGTGTCAGTCGTAAAGAACGGGTTCCCTGTTCCTGCTGCGAAAATTACAACCCTGCCTTTTTCAAGGTGCCTGATTGCTCTGTGGCGTACGTAAGGCTCTGCAATCTGGTTCATTGCAATGGCGGTCTGAACCCTGCATTCTACATCAATCTTTTTGAGCGCACACTGCAAAACAACCGCGTTCATGACAGTTGCAAGCATTCCCACGTAGTCACCTGAAGCCTGATCCATTCCGAGCTTGGCGCTGTTTTTCATCCCGCGGAAAATGTTTCCCCCGCCGACTACGATTGCGACTTCAACGCCTTTGTCGTAGATGGATTTTACTTCGTTTGCAATCATCTCAACAGGGTCATAGTCAATACCGAACTGTTGTTTGCCCATGAGCGCTTCTCCGCTCACCTTTAGTAACACACGTTTATATTTTGTTTCAGCCATTATGATACTTCTCCTCTCCCAATTTTAGTAAAAAAAAGTTCATTTGTAAAGGCTGCGTGTGTTAACCCAATTCAGAGGTGCAGTTAGGGCATCTTGTTGCGTTCAAATCTATGGTGGTGAAGCAGTACGGGCACTGTTTTGTTGTAGCCTTTTCTTCTTTGCAAAGTCTGTTTTTCATCGTGTTAATTGCTTTTATTATTGCAAACACCGCGCAGGCAACAATCAGAAAGCTTATCACGTTATTAAGAAACATCCCGTAATTTATTGTGACAGCACCTGCTGCCTTTGCTGCTTCCAGCGAATTAAAATGCTCGCCGTACGGATAAATCTGGAAATACAGGTTTGAAAAATCGACTTTGCCCAGCAGAAGCCCGATTGGAGGCATGATAATGTCTTTGACAAGCGAGTCCACGATTTTTCCGAAAGACGCGCCGATAATTATACCTACTGCCATGTCAAGCACGTTTCCGCGCAGGATAAATTCTTTTAATTCGTTTGCAAGGTTTTTGAACATATAAACTCCTTTTTAAGCATTTTAGCATTGCGGGAATTGTCAAGCAATTAGTAGAATGTTTATTAAAACTATTTTACTTTCTCTCTCGCCCATTCAAAGACTGATTCATCTTTTTCAATTAAGCCATCGCCCAGCGTAATTATTTCTCCATTTTCATAATCATGAAAACAAAATGGTCTGCGACCTTTGCCTGTTACACAGCTTACATCCAATTTAAGCTCGCCATTTTTATAAAAATAACCTTTGATTTCATTTCCGCGCCAGTCTGTGTATATTTTTTCTGTAATTACCCCGTTTGCAAATTTTTGCGTTTCTATATTGGATTCTCTGGTGCTTCTCTTTAGCTCCCCCGTGAATTTTTCACCTGTGCCTTTTTTAACCAGAAAGTTGTTTTTAAATTCTAATCCATTCTTGTTAAGAATTTTTTCAAAACTTATTCTCGGGGGTTTTTTGACCGCAACTCTTCCGAGCGTTGCGATTACTCCTAAAGCTATCACTGAAAATAGGCCAATTCCGACTTTTTCCATATTGCTCAGCCCTTCGGATTCCTGTTTTGGAGGGATGGTTGCAGGCTTTGTATTGCGAGGAGCGCTTCCGCGAAAATTAATTTGTGTAACAGTTGGTCTTATTTGCACGACAAATCCCTTTTTAAAAGTTCATGATATTGGTCATTAAACCATATTATAGCGTTACTTGTCAATATGACTTTAACTTCGGTCAACTATTTTGCCAAAATGCGCACCCCTTGTACTCAAAACATGTTTATGTGAGAATAAAATAAAAGTATAAAGTAGTACTAAAAATATAAAGGAAACTAAGACAATGGCTAGAAAAACTCCATTAGAAAAAATCAGAAATATTGGTATTGCTGCTCACATTGACGCAGGTAAAACCACTACAACTGAACGTATCCTGTTCTACACAGGTAAAACACACAAAATCGGTGAAACTCACGACGGCGCAGCTGTAACCGACTTTATGGAACAAGAAAAAGAACGCGGTATCACAATCCAATCAGCAGCTGTAACAGCTGAATGGAAAGGACACCAGATTAACATCATCGACACACCGGGCCACGTTGACTTCACAATCGAAGTAGAACGTTCTCTCCGTGTATTGGACGGTGTTGTTGCTGTATTCTGTGCTGTAGGTGGCGTTCAATCACAATCAGAAACAGTTTGGAGACAGGCTAACAGATATGAAGTACCTCGTATGGTATTTGTTAACAAAATGGACAGAACAGGTGCTGACTTCTACCGTGTAGTAGACCAAATCAAAAACAGATTAGGTGCTAACGCTGTTCCTATCCAGTTGCCAATCGGTGCAGAAGACAAGTTTACAGGCCTTGTTGACTTGATGACTATGAAGGCTGAAATCTACACTAACGATTTGGGTACTGATATCAGAGAAGAAGAAATCCCTGCTGAATTGGCAGAAAAAGCTAAGGAATACCACGATGCAATGGTTGAAGCTATCGCATCAGAGGACGACGCTTTGATGGAAAAATTCTTCGAAGACCCTGATTCAATCACTATTGAAGAATTAAAAGCAGGCTTAAGAAAAGCTGTTTGCGACAACAAAATCGTTCCTGTATGCTGCGGTACAGCGTTTAAGAACAAAGGTGTTCAGCTTCTTCTTAACAACGTTGTTGATTATATGCCATCACCTGTTGACGTTAAGGCTATTGAAGGTGAATTGGAAGACGGTACAAAAACTGAAAGACACTCTTCTGACTCTGAACCGTTCTCAGCTTTGTCATTCAAGGTTATGACAGACCCATTCGTAGGCCGTTTGACATTCTTAAGAGTTTACTCAGGCGTAATCACTTCCGGCTCTTACGTTCTTAACTCAACTAACGGTAAGAAAGAACGTATCTCAAGATTGGTTCGTATGTACGCTGACCAACGTCTTGAAGAAACAGAAGTTTACGCAGGTGATATCTGCGCAGCAGTTGGTTTGAAAGACACTACTACAGGTGATACATTGTGCGACGAAAAAGCTCCTATCATCCTTGAAAGAATGACTTTCCCTGAACCGGTTATCTCTGTTGCGATTGAGCCAAAAACAAAAGCTGACCAGGATAAAATGGGTATCGCGCTTCAGAAACTTGCTGAAGAAGATCCATCATTCAGAGTTAAATCAGACGCTGAAACAGGCCAGACAATCATTTCAGGTATGGGCGAACTTCACCTTGATATCATTGTTGACCGTATGTTGAGAGAATTTAAAGTTGAAGCTAACATCGGTAAACCTCAGGTTGCATACCGTGAAACAATCCGCGGTAACGCTGATCAGGATTCTAAATTTGCTCGTCAGTCAGGTGGTAAAGGTCAATACGGTCACGTTAAGATTAGAATCTCTCCTGCTGAAGAAAACGCAGGCTTCGTATTCGAAAACAAAATTGTCGGTGGTGCTATTCCTAAGGAATACATCGAACCTGCAAGAAAAGGTATGGAAGAAGCTCTTGAAGGCGGTATCTTAGCCGGATTCCCTATGATTGACGTTAAGGTTGAACTTTATGATGGTTCTTACCACGAAGTCGACTCTTCAGAAATGGCGTTCAAAATCGCTGGTTCAATGGCGATTAAAGAAGGTACAAGAAAAGCACAACCTTGTATCCTTGAGCCTATGATGAAGGTTGAAATCGAAATTCCTGATGAATTCACTGGTACAATCATTGGTGACATTTCAAGAAGACGCGGACGTGTTGAAGGTCAGGAACCTGTAGGTAACACAGGTAACGTAATCGTAAGAGCGTTGGTACCTCTGGCAAACATGTTTGGTTACGCAACTGACTTGAGATCAAACACTCAAGGCCGCGGTACATTCTCTATGGAATTTAAATGCTACGAACAAGTACCTGCTAACATCGAAAAAGAAATCATCGAAAAATCAGGCTCTTCTAAGTAGGATAGAGAAAATATAAATAAAATCGGGTGTTTAAATTAAACACCCGATTTTATTATTTAAAATAGCTATCACCCTGATAGTGCTGATAGCTATTTTACAATCCGTATTGTAAAGGAAACGGTTAAGCTCTAGTTACCAGCTAGGGCTTTTCCCTTACATATATATTATAACTGGTAGCTTTAGATTTTTCAAGTGTGCTCAAAAATAAAATCTATATCACACTAATAATTTCTTCCCATTCTGTTAGAATGCAATTCATATGCGTGATTATTGTAGATAACTTGTTGTAGCAAAATTTTAATACTTTGATATTTTTGCGCTCTTTGTTTATTACTAGCTTTTCGAGGATTCTTAGATGCAGCCTGTGCGCAAAAAATACCGCAAGAAATTTTTGACTTATTTCTTTCAAATCGTCGTATATTTCTGTTTCAATGGAATCTTCTTGAATCTTGCTTTTGATAATTCTGTCTTCTGCATTTTCTAATTCTTTTAAAAATTTTTTTTCTTCTTTGTTCATGTTGTTTACTCCAATCAGCACTATGATTATTGTAGCTAGTTGCCGGCAATAAGTCAACATCTTATTATAATGTTATAAAAGATTACTTTAATATGATAAACGACAAGATTAACCAGAAAATCAAATTAGAAAGAATGAAAAAAGGCTTTTCACAAGAGAAGCTGGCTAATGAAGCAGGCTTGAGTAGAAATGCCATTTGGAAGATAGAATCAGGGCGAGTGCGTCCAACAGTTGATTCGTTGGAAAAAATTGCAGAGGCTTTGGAGATTGATTTTGCAGTACTTACTGATGTTAGCAAAGTAGATTTATAACACAGTAGGGTGCGCTCACTAGCGCACCATGTTGCTTTACAAATTAACCGCAAACCCGAACAACTCCGCGGCTTTAAAATTATACGCCCTGCCGTCATCCTTGGTAAACAAATTCTCCCAATGCGAAAGCGGCGTGCCGTCCGTTGAATACGACGGATTTGTCATCATTAAATGATGTGTATTCGTGTCGTACCTCAGCGGAAACAGGTCTTCCATTTGCATGAAGCTCGGAAGCTTGTCACTCGGGTATTCGTAAGCAAAAAGCGTCGAATTAATCCGGTTGAGCCGGTCTTCGTAGCTTCTTCCGCCCTCGTCGTTGTCGTTCGAGACTTCAACACCCGGCGCGTACTCTTTGCTGTACTTGAATTGGGTTGACCAGCATTTGACCTTGTCGTAATTATCAGGAGGCACAAACGCTGTACCCGTTGTAAGTCCGAGGTTTTTATACCGTTCAAAATCTCCGGTACTCTTTTCTCCAACAAAGCTGAGCGAGGTTTTGCCCGAGCGGGTTCGGATTTCGTATAGAATGTATTGCATCTGCTCGTACCCCGGAAGCGCGCCCACGCCCGCGTAGTTTTGCATGTCGTAGCCGCCGATGTGTTTAGCCGAATCAATGAAAATTGACTCGAACCCGAGGTTAATCAGTTTAACGTGTTCATTAATAAACATTTCCTGATGTTCAGGGTTGTCCCAATTAAATGTCACGTCGTTTTCGTAAGGGTAGGCAACCTTTATCTGGTCAGCAGAAATTACTGTTCTGAATCCGGTTTTGAGTCCGTGTATGTGTGCAAGCTGGTTAAACGCCTGAAACTGTTCTTCGGGTGAAATCTTGTCTACGATATCGTAGTCAATAATGTTTCCGCTGTATCCGGCGTTAAGTTTTATACCGTAGATAGAGTTTTCTTCAAACGGGCCTTTGTTATAGCCGTCACCGTAGATATTCGGGAAGATTTGTGACAGAATCACGCAGTTTGCCCAGCTTTTTGCAGAGGGCGGGAGTGCAGGAAGCAGCTTGATTGAGCTAAGGATTCCGTTTTTTGTTCTGTCGCCGTGCATTTCTGCAATGGCGCGGTTGTTTATTTCGATATAATTAGCGAGCCGGCCCCACTTGTCACCGTAGTTTGGCGTTTCGATATTGTCCGGAAAAGTCGGGTAGAACTCTCCGCTTTCGTTGATTGTGACGAGTGATTCCACTGCTTGTTTTACGCTTCTGTTCAGAAGTTCTGATGGCAGGATATTTGCGAGCCATTTTTTATTGCCTGATGCAAAGGTGCGTTCTTTGCTCCATTCATCAGGGCTTAATTTCGTATTCTCTCCAAGAGCATTAAGTAGTTTATTTACAGCATTCATACTAAAAGTTTAGCGCTAATCGGGCTTAAAAAATCCTGCTTTAGTCTAATTAATATCTAATCTTTTCTGGTAATTTAGCCAAGAGCCAATACGGCTGCAAGTGAGAGCAGCAGGGAGAAATAGACCATCAGATTTCTGGACTGGTACATTCTAATCATAAACGCCCAGGCGTTGAGCTTAATCAATCGCTCTTTGTTTTCCATCGGAAAATGGAACCACCTGTTTTCAGGCACGGATTTCGGGTTTACAGTAAAATCAACCATTGATTTATACATATCAACCGCGAGCGGAATCGTCAGATAAACAAGCATAACCTGCCAGTCGAGGATATCAAAAATGCAAAGCAGCAGCGGGGAAACATAAGCCGCTACAAGCAGCCACTTGAGCACAACAAGCGCGTCCAGCGGGGAATCAAACGAGGTTGCAAGGGTTTGCTTGTCCTCTTTTCTGTCGTATTCAAAGTCCATAACTGTGTGTATGTATAGAAGAATGACTGTCATGAACATCGTCGGGAGCGAGAGCAGAATGACTTCCCACGAGTATGTTTTTGTCATAACATAGTACACCCCGCCGAACAGAGCCGGCCCGTAAGCAAGTGCCACAGCCGCTTCTGAAAGCTTCAGTTTAGACAGGAACGAATAAAGCACCGCAATTAAGCCGCCTGCGAGCGCAAAATATACGACCCCGATTCCGCATTTGAGGAAGAAAAAGAGTCCGGTTAATGCTGCTAAGCCCAGATAAGTGCAGGCAAGAATTAGGACGTCTGATTCTTTGAAGAATCCGGCTACGAGGTATCTGCACTTTGTTTTCTGGCAGTTTTTGAGGTATTCTTTTTTGTCAAAGTCAGCCTGTTTTATGAGTGATTTGTAGTCAAAGTAATCGTCCAGAACATTTGTTGCGAGGTGCGCAAGCGAGATTCCGACAAGCGCAAGCAAGCCGTATCCGATATTTCCTCCTTCAAGGGCTGAATAAGTAAAAACCACGAGCCATGACAGGATTGTCATAGGAAGTGAAAACACCCTTGAGCATTCTAGAACAGTAAAAACTTTGTTGAGCATAAGAATATTTTAGCATAATAAGTGTTCTGTACAAGACTTGAAAAAGTAAGAATGGCAGGCTATAATATAAGTAGATAGTTTTGATACGGTAAATCTCGACACCGAAGCTTTTGGCTACAGAGGGATATTTCGAGTCCTCAGAATCAAGACTATCTTTTTATTGCCTTATAACGTTGCAAGTCTTTTGATAATTGATTAGTGTTGGTTTTATGAAATGTCGTTATATAATTTTCGGCTCTGTTTTCTGTTCTTTTTATTACAAACTGGTATAATTTGTCAGAGATTTTAAAATAAATCAAATTTTTGTTGCCCTTTAAAAGAGTGTATTCAGCTCTCTTAATAAATAATGCCAGCTGTTTGTATTCAAAGAGCGTGATTTCAGGATGTTCAATAATATTTTTGACAAGGCTGTCAATAGATAAGCGAATCTCTTTGGAGTGACTGCCAATAGCCTGCTGTTCTTCTAATTCCAGCTCCCCAATTTTGAAGAACCCGTGCAAAAAAGATTTTTTATAATTATTTCTAATAAATTCGATTTTGATTTTGTTATTACCATTTTCTTTGAGTGCAGCAACGGTTTCTTTTGCTTTAGAATATAAATCATCAATAGAATCGTATTCTTTAGGATTGTAGAACATAAAATTTAACCCACAAGCCCGCCAAACGCCATCACATCCTCGTACGCGGCGCCGGCTTCGAGCATTTCCTCTGCGGTGAAACCAAACAGGGTTATTGTATCAATTACTTCGTTTTTGTTCTCAATGTTTTTTATAACAGAATCAAGCGCGGATTCGCGTGTCATGTACTTGAACCTGTCGTTTATTCCCTGCTTGAGACTTCTGCGCTTTGCTTTTCCCATTATTCAAGCCCCCCGAGCGCAAGCAAAGCTGCACCAATCATTCCGGCATAATTGCCTGCGGTTGCAAGCCGCACGGAAGTCGGCGCTGTGACGATTTGGGAATTAACCTGTTCTTCTACCCTTTTTACGTCTACAAACTGCGCCATTGAGCCTGACAAAACAAAACAATCAGGGTCAAAAATGTTTGCAAGCCCTATAAGCCCGTTTATAATATCGTTTTGCCAGCGATTGAAGACTTCAATCATCTTCTGATCGTTGTTTTTCACGCCTTCAATAACATCGTAAGTCGTCACATCCTTGTTGTTGAGCGCTTCTTCTGCGTCGAGCTTCAAGCCTTTTCCGGAAGTGTAGATTTCAAAACAGTCCCAGCTTCCGCAGGTGCATTTTCTGCGCTTGTCAGGATACATCTTGAAATGCATTTCTCCGGCAGCACCAGACTTTCCCTTTAAAAGTCTGTCGTTAATAATTATCCCGCCGCCAACACCCGTGCCGAGGGTAAGCATTACAGAAACAGACGTACCTTTTGAGGCTCCGATTTTGTACTCCGCCCACGCAGCTGCGTTCGCGTCGTTTTCAAGAAAAACTTTTTTGCTGCTCAATGACTGAAAATCAATTGTGTAATACCCCTCAACAAGATTTCCGGTAGAGCCGATTACCGCATTGTTTTCGTTGTTTACCGCACCTGCTGTCGCAATTGCTACAATCTCGACCTCATTCTCGTGCTTTGAAATTTGGTCTCTAAGCAGAGCCTTAATCTCTTCTATGGTTTTCGGAGTGGAAAACTTCTCAATCTCTGCAATGATTTTACCTGATTCATCGATAATTGTGCTGAAAATCTTTGTCCCGCCAATATCAAAGGCTAAAGCTTTTTTCATTTTGCCCCCTCCAAAAACCGTCTTGTGATGAGCTGCGGCCTTGTGATTGCAGAGCCGATTACAACGCAGTGTGCTCCAAGCTCAAACGCTTTTTTTACCTCTTTTGGCTCCCAGATTCTGCCCTCAAGAATAACCGGCTTGTCTGTATCTTGAACCAGCTTTTCCAGAAGCCAGTAGTCAGGCCCTTCTGTCGGCTCGCCTGATTCCAGAGTGTAGCCGGCAAGTGTCGTTGAAATTATGTCAGCACCCAGATTAGCACAGTGAATCCCTTCTTCCAGGGTTGAAATGTCTGCCATTGCAACTTTTCCGGATTTGTGGATTGTCTCAATGATTTGCTCTAAGGTGCAGTTGTCATGCTCTCTTGAGGTGCCGTCAAACGCGATTATGTCAGCCCCTGCTTCAATAAGCGCGTTAACTTCTTTGAGCCCGGGTGTGATGTAGACAATTTCTCGCCAGTTTTCCGGAAGCCCGTCCGGCTTGGTGAGCCCGATTACCGGAATCCCGAATTGTTTTGCGTTTCTTACGTCTCTAGCTCCTGCAACGCGCAGGGCTCCGGCTCCGCCGTTTACAGCGGACGCCATCATGGCGAGCATGCATTCTTCTTTGTAGAGCGGCTCGTCAGGCATTGCCTGTGAGGAAACAATTATTTTTCCCTTCAAATCATCAACAACATTCATATTAGAATTTTAGCATGAATTATATTTTTTTTCATTGATAATTCCCTTGAATAAGTCTATAATAAATATAGATATCGAGGTGAGTATGAACCGAAAAAAATTGCTAATCGGTGGTATTATATCAGGCCTGATTGCCTGCACAGGGCTTTCCATCTTCTTTACCAACAATGTTGATGAACAGGAACAAAAAACTCCGACTTCGGAGCCCGCAGAAGTAAGCGTTCCGGAGCCGAAAAAAGTCGAGCAGCTGCCTCTACCTAAGCCTGCTGCAAAGCCTAAATCACCTCAAAAGGTTGAGCTGTATAATCCGGAAGAGAACAGAACCCTGCCTTTGTCTGCAATAACGGCAATCTCTGCGCTTCCAGATAACATAAAAAAGGCTGTAAACAAACAACTTGAGCACACCAATGTTTATTACCTAGATGTTCAGGATGATAAAATCCTGATAATAAAAGACGCCAACACTGATGAAGAGCGCTTTTCCCGCCATGATTTTGAGATAGTAAAAGTCTCAAAAACAGATGGCAGAGTTGAGAAAGAAACGGCTTTCCCCAGAAAGATGAGCAACGAAGAATCTGAACACGAGGTCTGGGAATACGAGGTGCTTGAAGGTGACATGGTCGTTCCGACTTCACACAAGAGCCTTGATGAAAAGGGCAAGGTTAGTCTGGTTGAAAAGTGGTACTACTCAGAAGAAGACCCGATTAAGTACAAAGTTGTAAACAAGGACAACAAAACCCTGTCTATTAGAAAAACATCGGCAAACGACAACGGAAACTGGCGCGATGAGCACATTTTCTACGACGAGAAGGGCGACACTGTTCTGAATGTTTCGACTGTTTATGAGGACAATAATATTGCGCGGTTTACTTACTACAACGCGAAAAATCCTGAGAGCGGCGTCACTATTGTCAACGAGTACACTGACGGGATGAAGACAAAGGAGACAGTGTATTCAGCCGACTACAAGATTGAAAATGTTTACAAAGCTGATTACGAAAACGGCGCAAGAACCGGGATAACGATTCTTGACGGGCACAACCATCCGGTGGAAAAACTATCAGCCGAATAAGTAGAAGCTGTCGTCTGTTTCGATTTTCTTAGGTCGGGTGAACTTGTCCATAATCATGCTTGCTGCACCGACTGCGAGCCCTGTTGCGGCGGCTCTTCCGGCGTAAGTGAGCCATGCTTTTGCAAGCAGCTTTTTCATGTTCTTGATTAAAGGCTCAGAAAGCCCTGTTTTGCGCGCAAGCTTGATTCCCTTGTAACTTGCCATGCCTTCTTCTATCACGGTCGGCATCCAGCCAAGGAAGGCAATTTTTCCGCAATTGTCCTTGATGAAATCTCCGGAGGTTTTTGGGGCATCCTTTGGCTTAGGTCGTGAAAAGAATGCAATTGTACCCATTAATCCGGCAAGTGCGTAACCCGGGCCTCTTAGCTTTTGCAAGACTTTCCCGAATTTTCCCGTGATGTGGTTCATTGCGTGGCCGACTTCGTGGAACCCTGCGACTGAGATTTTATCAGTGTTTATGAGAATCTGTCTGGAAGCCGGAACATAGCAGGCATTCAGACCCGCAACTATATCCTTTGAGCCGGCTTTGATTTTTTGTGCCGGAATAATTTTTACACCCTTTTCGCTCAAGCCTGCTGCATCAACGGATTTTTCAAAGGCGTCTTTGTACAGGTGGTTTTGGAGCTGCTCTTTTACGAGCTGTTTTTCAAACGGCCTTCCAAATGCCGGAAGCGTCCCAATTATTGCTGATGAGACCATGGAGGCGAGTACAAACCCGCTCATACCAGAGCCTTCGCTTCTGGGCATATATTGATTTCCGTTGTAAGAATATGAGTTAACCATGCACAATTTTCCAATACTACACTACTTATTATAAAACATCTTGCGGGAAAAAATTGCGCTTATTTTAATAAAACTTAACCAAACTTAAATCAATTGCAGGGCAATGCTAGGAGTCTGGTTTGCGGTGGCTAATAAAGTCGAAGCTGCCTGCTGCAATATCTGGTTTCTGATGTAGGCAGAGCTCTCCTGTGCAATGTCAGCGTCTCTGATAGTTGAATTTGAAGAAATGAGATTCTCATAATGGATTGAAATTTCGTCGATTGCGCTCTCCAACCTGTTCTGCGCAGAGCCGTATTCGGTTTGCTTGGCAGAAATAGAGGCAATAATTTTGTCGATTGTTTCTAAATAATTGTCATTAGATTCTCCGATGCTTCTCAGCTTGTCTAAATTTGACAGCGCAAATGATGTACTGAGTGTTATTTGAGAACTTTCAGAAGAATTTATTCCGACCTGAAAAAGAATTTCTTTTGATATGTAATTGTTTTCGTCTTCATCTTGAGCTGAGCCAAAATTTTTAAGAAACCCTAACTTATTTGGTTTGTATTCATAAGGTTTGGGTGTATTTGCAGCTATGGCTCCTGAGGTGCTATCCAAAGTACTACCGGTCTCTTCTTTTCCGATAAAATCTCCAACACTTGTGTTTCCTGTAGGAGTACCGGTTGAATAACTATTGATAACGGAACTACTATTTATTCCTACAAGCCCTCCGACATTCTCTTTGCCTTGTACGCTTCCTGATGCATAACAACTATTAATAACGCCACTGTTAGACCCGACTAGTCCTCCGGAATCATTATTCAGTCCTGATACATTCCCTGTTGCGTAACAATTATTGATATTACCACCATTTGCATTGAGTCCAACAAGACCTCCTGCTTTGTACGGCGCTGAAATGTCTCCTGTTGCATAGCTATTATTGATAGAAACGCCATTTTCTCCAACTAAACCGCCAGCTCTCTCTTCCCCTGTAACATTACAGCTGGAATAGCAATTATCAATAGAAGATTTACCAGATTTTTGCATCCACCCTACTAATCCACCAGCCCTGCCTGCCGTTGCTTCAACAGTCCCGGTAGTATATGAGTTTTTAATAGTTACTTTGTCTGGACCATAGCCTAGCAAACCTCCTACCAGGTCAAAACCTTTTACATTAGTTTTTGAGAAACATTCTGTGATTGAGAGATTGATGCCATACCCTACCAAACCTCCTACATATTGGTGCCCTACGACTTTTCCTTTTGAGTAGCAATTAGAAATTGTATAGCTGGTAATGCGGTAAGGTTCATAATTTTCTCCAACAAGTCCTCCAACATAGTTTTTACCATGTACGTCAACATTTTCAAGCCCAAGGTTTTTGATTGTTCCTTTTGTCATTCCAAATAGCCCTTGTATATCTTGAGTAGGCCTATTAATATACAAATTTTTTATTACATATCCGTTTCCATCAAAAGTAGCAGTAAAGTAGTTTGTTTTTCCAATCGGTATCCATCCTTCTCCGGTAGAATAAGCGCTTAAATCAATATCATTTGCTAAGACAAACTCTGTATTCTGGCCAATCTTACCATTGTTGGTCATAGTCGCTAGTTTCGCTAACTCTTCTGCTGTTGAAATTGAATATACTCCACTAGTTAATGATTCTCCTTCACTAACGCTTGCCAATGTTTTCATTGCTGATGTATCCCGCTTTTGTACTTTTATAAGAAACTCACCTGCGACTGTCTCTTCAACTTCTTCAGCTGCACCAAACAACTTCAGCCCGTTAAACTCTGTTGTGTTATATAATCTTTCCAATTCGTCCAATCTTGCATTCACTTCAAGATTAATCGCACTCAATGAAGTCTTTCCGTATGTTCCGTTCTCCACCTGCATTGCTAAATCCCTGATTCTCGCCATGTGACCGGACATAACCGAAAGCGAATCACTCGCTGTCGTAATCAAATCCAAACCCATTCCCGCATTGTCCAGTGCAACTTCATACGCGCTGGTTTTTGTCTCCATCTTTCTTGAAATGGAATAATTCGCAGCATTGTCCTTCGCCCCGTTTATTTTGTATCCGGCGCTCATTCTCTGAATCGCATTGTTCAAACCACAACCCGATTTCTTTAAATTATTCTGCACAATCATTGCAGCCAAATTAGTATTTACCGTGAGAGTCATACAATCTCCCAAGGTCTATAACCTAGTCTACGAGCGGGTTTACCCCCCCCTCCGACTAGCTAAAAGCATGCGGCAGCAAGGATTCGGGGCAATTGTAAATGTTTTGGTACACATATCCATAAATTCTATTTCTATACCCATTATATAGCATTTGTATATACTTTTTAAGTCTTTTGAAAGAAAGTTTTACAAATGTTTACAATGAATATAGTAGTTTATTTCCCATGCGGGTGCGCAGTTTCGTAAACGTCTTTCATGTGTTTCATGGATACATGGGTGTAGATCTGGGTGTTTGAGATACCGGCATGGCCGAGGAGCTCCTGAACGACTCTCAGGTCTGCGCCGTTTTCGATTAGCTTTGTTGCAAAGCTGTGGCGGAAAACGTGCGGGGTGACTTTTTTAGGGAGCTCGATTTTGTCCACAATCTCGTTTATTACCCGTCTTATTATTTTGTTCTGGAGTCTGAATCCGGTTTTGTTAATGAAAAGCGGGGTTTTGTCGTCGATTTCTCCAGTGTTGTACCCCGGTGCAATGAGTTTGCGCGCGGAATTGATGTACTGAATAAGGTAGCCTTTTGCTCTGTCTGAAATCAGTACGATTCTTTCTTTTGCGCCTTTACCGAAAACTCTTATCTCGTTTTCTTCGATATTAAGGTCGCCGAAGTTGAGGTTGCTGAGTTCTGAAATACGCATTCCTGTTGCCCATAAGAGTTCCAGAATTACTCTGTTTCTGAACCCTGCCGGTGTTTCAATCTTGACGTTATTCAGGATTTGTTCAACTTCTTCTGGTGTCAGGAATTTAGGCAGTGACTTCGGTCTTTTTGGCGCGTTCAGTGAGATAGCCGGGTTTGAGTCGATATATCTTTCTCTGAACAGGAATTTGTAGAAGGTTCGGATTGAGGCTGTTTTGCGTGCAACCGTTGTTTTTTTGTAGTCGAATCTCTGGATAAAGTGCAGGTATTCTCTTAGTTTATTAAAATCGACATCAATGCAGCTTACATTATCGAGCCAGAGAATGAAGCTCACCACATCGGAGCAGTATGCGCTAAGTGTGTGTTCAGAAAAATTCTTTTCCACGCTTAAATATGTCTTAAAGCCCTCTATATACTGTTTTGACAGTGTGTCCAAAATCCAAACCTTTCAGAAGTCTGATTTACTTTCTACTAAACTTATTATACAATAGTATGGGAAAAGTTTGAAGCAGTAAAAGAAATATGAATATTTTTAAGACATTTGAAACATTCTTAAAAGAGCCCCTTAGCATTTTAAGGGACAATTTTATTCAGATAGTCAGCATTCAAACCGAAAACATCTTCGAAAACAAGCCATCAATAGATGTCAGTCTAATGAAGAACAAAGCTCAGCTTACTGTGGTAAACAACGAAAAGGTTTATAACTTGCTTTCAATCGCCCAGCACAGGGCGGAGGTAAAACGCAAGCAACAAAAAGAGGTGGAAGAAAGTGAAACAGCTTAATGCAAATTTCATAATCAGCGCAGAAAAGCTTTCGCAGTGTCCGGATTTCCAGCTTCCAGAGTTCCCGCTTCTCGGGAGGTCAAATGTCGGAAAGTCCTCTTTTATCAATGCGCTTTGCAATAACAAAAAGATTGCAAAAACCTCCAACACGCCGGGGAAGACAAGGCTCATTAACTTTTTCAATTTTTCAGATAAGTTCACAATCGCGGACTTGCCGGGCTACGGGTACGCAAAAGTTTCCAAAGAAGCGCAGGCAAAGTGGCAAAAGTATCTGGAAGAATACCTGCTCAACCGAAAGCAGATAAAGTCATTGATACAGTTTATCGACGCAAGGCACGAAATCCAGAAGAACGATTTTCAGATGCGTGAGTGGGTGGAAAACTACAATTTGCCAATCTTTACGGTCGTGACAAAGATTGATTATGTGCCAAAAGGCAAGGTAAGTAAGGTGCTTGCAGATGTTAAGAAGAGTTTTTCAGGTGAGGTGTTGCCTTTTAGCTCTGCTGACAGGCGGTATTGTGAAGATACAATTGCATATTTGTTAGATTTATGTCAATAATTAATTATATGAGGGATGCTAGTGTTTAGAATTGCAGATAAAACGGATTTAAATCAAATATCATTGACAGGCGTGAGGTCTCTTTTGCTTTTGAGTTCTTTAATGAAGAATCCTATGTCTCTTGACGAGATTAAGGCCAAGTTCATTGAATACGGCATTATGGAGCAGTCTCATTCCAATGATATAATAAGAATCGACCTCAACACTCTTCGTACAATGGGTTGCGAGATTACAAGAGCAAGTGCCAAGACCGGTTACAAGTATGTCTTATTAAAGCACCCGTTCTCATTTGACATTACACCTGAAGAGATGTCGCTTTTCAAAAAAGTGTACAAAAAGATAAAAGACCGTGCCAATATCAGGACTCTTATTGAGTATGATACTTTGTTTAAGAAGCTTGCAAGCCATGTTACTGATAACGATATAAAAGAAGAACTCTACGGTATCTCGGCTCTGAAATATTTCAACATTGATTTTATAAACGAGCTTGACAACGATTGCAATGAGAACAAAATTCTAAAGCTGATTTATCAAAAGCCTGACATGGAAGAGTCTGAAAAAGAAGTTCTGGCGCAAAAAATCGTGTTCCAGAATGACAAGATTTATCTTTACGGGTTTGATATTGCAAAAAGAGAAGCTGTTGTACTTAACATATCAAGAATTAAATCAATCATTGCAAGAATGCTAAACGACGGCGGGATTGAAGTTAAGACAACCCATATCAAATTCTTCATCAAGAATACTGATATCAACGCCTTGGAAGACGGTGAAACGATTGTTGAACAGCAGGACAATGGCTGTATTGTAGAGGGTAAGTATCATAACGAATTTGTTGCAGCGCAAAGGATATTATCTTTTGGCCCGAACTGTACTGTGCTTGAGCCGCAGGAGTTTAGGGAAATGATTATACGGAAACTTTTAGAGATGAGGACAAATTATAATGGCTAAACTGTCTTTAAAAAAGAACATATCTTCTATGCAGGTTATCAAGACTCTGCAAATGCTTCTTCAGGGTAACTTCACTATGAACGAGCTTATTGAAAAACTCAATGCAGAAGAAAGCGAGCCAATATTCAATAACAGCGTTATAAGCAAGTACATCAACACTTGCAGGATTTGCGGCATTGATATTCCGAAGATTCATAACAAGTACTTTGTTGCGAGTATGCCTTTCGGCTTAGAACTTACGATTAATGATATAAACCTGCTTGAAAACTTTCAAAATGTTGTCCGCGGTGAGATGACGAGCCGTTACAACAAGATTTTTGATAATTTTCTGGACAAGCTGAATAGATTCTCAAACAAAAAGATTGCAAGGGTTGAGAAGGATTCACATCAGGCTTCCACAGAACTTTTTGAGCGCGCGGTTTATGAAAAGAGAAAAATCAAACTCATGTTCAAAAACAGGATTGAGCTCGTGTGTATTCCGGTTAAGATAATTGACGGCAAGACAAGGACTTTGTTCCATGTTAACTGCAATGGCAAAGACCGTATGATAGGCACAGAAAGAGTCTCCGGTATTGAGGTTCTTAGCGAGAAGTTTGTTAAAAACCATGATGAAAAGTCAGTGCTGTTTATCCTCAAAGGTACTCTAGCGCAGAGATACAAACTTAGAGAAAACGAACACATTGTTAACCCGTATGACGGTGAGAGCATGACCGTTTCAAACGAGAACAAGCACATTCTGTTTTCAAGATTGCTTAGATACGACAAGTACTGCGAAGTGGTTACTCCAAAACCTTATAGAGAAGAAATGTGCCAGCTTATAGACGACATGCTTAGCAATTACGGGGTGTAGCTAAATGCTTCTTGCTGTTGATATCGGAAATACCAATATTACACTGGGGGTTTTTGAAAACGAAAGCATACTGGAAACTTTCAGGCTCGCATCCGATAGAGAACTGCCGGAAGAAGAGTACGAAATCTTGCTTCACACACTTTTCAAAAAATACGATATTGACGGCTGCATAATTGCATCTGTGGTGGATGAACTTAATAAAACATTCAAAACCGCTGTGGATAATGTGTTCCACATTGATTCTATGCTTTTATCAGATAAACTCAATCTTGGAATAAAATTAAAACTCAAAAACCCGAAAGAAGCAGGTGCTGACAGGGTTGCAAACGCCTGCGGAGCTTATATGCTCTATTCAAAGCCTGCAATAATTGTTGATTTGGGAACAGCTACAACCTTTGATATTATTGATAAAAACGGAGATTTTGTGGGTGGCGTGATAATGCCGGGTCTGAATCTGCAATTCAGGGCGCTTAACAGTAACACTTCAAAACTCCCGAGAATAGAGGCTGACACAGTTGATAAAGCTATCGGGGATTGCACGGCAGACGCAATACTTTCAGGGGTGATAAGAGGTTCTGCGTGCGCAATTGAGGGGCTGATTAGCCAGTGTGAGGCAGAGCTCGGTGAAAAGGCGGTGATTGTGGCAACTGGCGGATACAGCCAGCTGATTTCAAAATACATGAGCCGCGGGTTCGACTATGTTAACCCGTATTTGACGCTTGAGGGGCTGAGATTTTTGTATGAGTTGAATAAATAGCAGGGTGTTAGAGCAGAGAACAAATATCTTGATATGCTGTTAATACTCTAAGCACTCTCAATGTTTTGTTGTCAATTACTCTGTAGACAATCAGATAGTTCTTTTTAACGATGTAGAATTTTACATCCAAATAAGTAAAATCTTCTCTGGCTCTTCCAAGATTAGGGTGTTGGCATAGAGTTCCAAATGTTTTATTGAGCAATTTTACCAGTTTAGCCGCTGCACTTTTATTGTCTCGGGCAATAAAATCTGAAATCAATTCAATGTCTTTAAATGCCTTGCTTGTAATTTCAAGTTCTAAATTATTCATATTTTTTTATCAATTTTTCCATAGCCGAATGACCGTCTAATATTACGGTATCATTCCAACCCTCTTCTATGTCTTTGTTGAATTGCGCGAGTCTTTCCTGTGAAATGCCTTCCTTTGAAGCAAGCAGCCTCAATGCCTCTCTAACAACTTCGCTTACCGAATTATATAGCCCTGATGCGACTTTGTCCTGCACAAATTTTTCTAATGTTGGTGTTAAAGATATGTTCATGTAATGCCTCTTTTATAACAATATATGCCTTTATAATAACAAACTTTGTCATAAATTTCAATCGGGCAATTTTGTTTTATAACACCAACTTTACATTTTGCATTTCTCCCGGATTTCAAATATAATTTAAAAAGAATTTGATATAGGGAGGTAGATATGAACTTAGATAAAGTTAGAGAAACAGACGCAGATATTGCTCTGTATATTGAGGAAGAACTCAAAAGACAGCAAAACACAATTGAACTTATCGCAAGTGAAAACTTTACCTCCGAAGCCGTAATGCAGGCCTGCGGCAGCGTTCTCACTAACAAATACGCAGAAGGCAAACCTCATAAACGCTACTATAACGGGTGCGAAATTGTTGATAAAGTGGAAGAACTTGCGCAAAAACGAGCTTGCGAATTGTTCGGGATGGCACACGCAAACGTACAGCCACATTCGGGAGCACAGGCTAACATGGCTGTGTTTGCAGCACTTCTGAAATGCGGTGACAGAGTTCTCGGAATGGACCTGTCTAACGGCGGACACTTGAGCCACGGCTCACCGGTGAACTTCTCTGGCATGTACTTTGATGTGAAAAGCTATGGTGTTGACGAAAACGGAAACATTGATTACGAAGATGTTAGAAAAATGGCACTTGAGCATAAACCAAAACTCATTATCTGCGGTGCTTCTAACTACTCAAAAATAATAGATTTCAAAAAGTTCAGAGAAATTGCAGACGAAGTCGGAGCAATCCTTCTTGCAGATATTGCACACATCGCAGGGCTCGTAGCCGGCGGTGTCCACCCGTCTCCTGCGGGTTATGCGCAGATTGTAACAACAACTACCCACAAGACCTTGAGGGGCCCGAGAGGCGGGATTATAATGTGTGATGAAGAGTACGCGCTTGCGATTGACAAGGCTGTTTTCCCGGGGATTCAGGGTGGGCCTCTTGAACACATCATTGCTGGTAAAGCGGTTGCACTCAAGGAAGCTTTGTCTCCTGAGTTTAAGGAATACGCAAAGCAGATTGTGAAGAACGCAAAAGCAATGGCTCAAGGGCTTATTGACAACGGAATGGAAATCGTGGGCGGGATGACTGAAAACCACCTCATGACTCTTGATTTGAGAAAGACTGGCAAAACCGGAAAGGACATGGCAAATGTTCTGGAAAGAGTGGGTATTACTGCAAACAAGAACACCGTTCCTAACGATCCTCAAAGCCCGTTTGTGACAAGCGGCATAAGATTGGGCGCAGCTGCAATGACCACAAGAGGGTTCAAAGAAGAGGATATGAAAGAAGTTGCAAGGATTATATCAGAGGCGATAAAGCAGTCTGACAACGAGCAAGCGCTCGAAATTTTGAGACAGGCTTCGCTTGAGCTTTGCAAAAAATATCCGCTGTATTAAAGGAAACTAGAATGATAATCAAACTTACACAGGCACATATAATTGGCGCATTCATTTCATACCTTATTGGTGTGTTTATCGTACCTTTCGTAATAGAATTTTCCCAGAAAGAAGGTCTTGTGGATGTTCCGAACGAAAGAAAGATTCATAAACTCCCGATATCCAGACTGGGCGGGATTGCTATTTGGACAAGCGCAATGCTTACCTTCCTGTTTCTGGTGCTTCTAAGCTACTACCCTTACGGAAGCCTGCTTTCAGGTATCTTGCTGGGCGGCTCATTGATGTTTTTGCTCGGACTTGTGGACGATGTTTATAACCTTGATGCTAAATTCAAACTTGTGATACAGCTTTCAATCGCAACAATAGTTTATCTTTTGGGCGTTCAGATTGATACAATTTTTAACCCGTTCGGCGGAGTAATCCACCTTGGAATATTTTCTTACCCGATAACCCTCCTGTGGATTGTCGGTATCTCAAACGCGGTTAACTTTATTGACGGCGTGGACGGACTTGCCGGCTCTGTAATCACTGTAAGCTCGATTACTCTTGCGCTGATTGCGGTTGCAATGACACCGGCTCAGCCAATCACCGCGCTGATTGCTTTCATTCTTGCAGGCTCTATGCTTGCTTTTCTGACCTTCAATTTCAATCCTGCAAAAATATTTATGGGCGATTCTGGCGCGCTGTTTTCAGGATTTTTGCTTGCAACTCTTTCGATTGCGGGGGTTATGAAAGGGGCGGCTCTTGCGGTGCTGCTGCCGTTTCTGGTGCTTGCAGTGCCAATTATGGACATAACTTATTCAAGCCTTAGAAGGATTATGAAGGGCAAATCGCCGTTTGTTGCTGACGCTGAACACATCCATCACAAACTCCTGAAAGCCGGATTCTCGCAAAAGAAGACGGTTGCAATACTTACCTCTGTGGCAATTGTGGGTGGGGCTGTAGCAACGTATTTTACCGGAACATTGAAGAATTATTTTCTGTATATTGCGGTTCTGATACTGATTATGGTTGTTTTGAGCATAAGAAGCGTGATGACTAAACCAAAAGAAGAAGAAACAAAAAAAGAGGCATAAGCCTCTTTTTTTATTAAGATTTATCATCCAGATACCTGTAATCCATCATGCTGCCTTCGTATTCCGTGAGGTCGTCACCGTAAAACATCGACATGTTGTTGATTACGCGGTTTGTGTCTGCGATTTTTTGCTTCTCAACACTGGAGTTTACTCCGTAAGCCTGTATTTCCTGATTTGTGACCTTGCCGTCGTGATTTGCGTCAATGTCATCGAAGTGCGAAAGCACTGTTTCCTGCAAAGAGGTGCTCATTCCAGAAGAGGCTCCGAGCGACATGATTTGCTCGCGGGTTAAGCCCTGGGTTGCCATGTTGTTCATGAGCTTCTGGATTTCGTCCGCTGAAATGATTCCGTCTCCGTTTGAGTCCACACTGTTGAAATTTGTGGTCAGATAAGACGCAAACGTTGAGCCGTAAGCTGTCTGGGTGATGTTTGTGTTTGTGAGCGCTGCGTTCAGGTTTTCAAGCGTGAGCCCGTCTTTGTACTGGCTTGAAAGCAGCGAAAAAGAGTTTGTTAAGCCGGCGTTGATTCCGGTGAATAATGAAGACCCGTCTAATCGTTTGCTCATAATATATCTCCTTGTGTTTGGTTACATGTATACATGTTCAGTTTAAGGTTTTTTAGACGGAAATCAACTATACAAAAATATGTTTTTTCTATAACTTTGGTTGTAGATTTCTGCGGCGGTATGTTATAATAGTGATATAAGAAGGAATTCCAATCATGTTTATACGTAAATGTAAAATAACTTTTATCACCCATGGTGCGACTGTGCACAGTCAGGAAGGTATTATTTCCGACAATGAAAAATATCCGAAACTTAGCGATTTTGGGGAAGAAGAAGTTGAAAAAGTCTGCGAATACCTTGATAAGCGTGCAGTTGCTTACGACAAGATTTATTCAAGCCCGTCAACCAGATGCACCCAGTCCGCGCAGATTATAGCAAAATTGTTTAAGAAAAAGATTACGACAATCAACCTTCCTGCGCGTAAATACGGCGAGTGGGACGGCTGCTCCTATGCTGATATATTTGAAAAACACGGCACACGAGTGCTTGCCAACACTCCGGAGGGCGGGGAGTCCCAGGAAGAGTTCAACAAACGCGTATCAGAAATGATTGACAAGCTGGTTGAAGAAAACAAAGGCAACCGCGTGATTATTGTTACCACTCCGGATGTGGTACAGTCAGCGCTTGCAAAAACACTCGGGCTTAGCGGGGTAAACCAGTTCAAGAATCTTATAAAGACAGGCTCTTTGACTCAGATTAGCTATTTTGAGGGCGACTGGTCGAGCGTGATTTATTCTGATTATATGCCTATTTAGTTTTTGTGGTATAATAGGTGTAGACCGTAGCGGTATCGTCTAGTGGTTAGGACGGGAGATTCTCATTCTCCAAACAGGGGTTCAATTCCCCTTACCGCCGCCAACAAAAAAGCCCGTGTTTGAGGGCTTTTTTTGTTGAGGAATTGAACCAGGCATTAATTATTTAAATGTTACATTTTGTTACAAAAAGTCAATTTTTCAACCTGAATTAACTTTATATATATAAGGTTATTTTTATAAAGGTTAAAGCAGGTTATGATTACTCCAATGGGTTCACTTATGAATATGGAATACATGCTCTATGGCGGGGCTTCCGGATGGAATGCAAATGTTCCGAGCTTTGTTAACGGCTACAGAGCTAACAATGTGAATTTCATGGGAAACTATGGCGGGTATCCGGCTCAATACAATCAGAACCCGTATCCTCAAACTGTAAATCCAAACTCTGTTTATGATAGCTTCACTCCTCAAAATCAGAACAAAAATCCTCAACAGGTGGGTTTTGGTGCTTCTAAATCAGATTTGGATACACTTGGAAAATATTATCTTCAGGGTATGAATCCAAGTGAATCTTTAATGGGAGCTGCAACTGGCGGTGCAGCATTTGCCCTTGTTAATAATACAAGATTTATTGCTCACCCTATCAACTCTCTTTCAACAATCGGAAAAGTTGAAAAGATGTTTGCAGGTGTTAAAGACAAAAACTCCAAATTATATGAACTCTGGAGAAACGGCGACACTCATCAGTTGATGACAGACGCTTATGCAAGAATGCACAAACTCGAAGGCGGGGCAAAGTCCCGTCTTGGTATGTTCAAAGCAAGAATTGATGAAGCAACTTACAAAAGCTTGAAATCTGAAATGGAAGCAGCTTTAAAGAGCGGTAACAAAGAGGCAATTGCAACAGCTACAGAAAAAATCAGAGTTGCAACAAACGCTAAAACCGGCTGGCTGCCTCGCGGATGGAAAAAGGTAACAGGCGGTGAAGTTGCTGATATTTCTAAGAAAATTGCAGATGATGCAGCAATCAAAGCTGCTGTTAAAGAAAATGTTGCAAAAAAAGGCAGCAAGACTATTGCAGAACAGATGAAGCACGGATTCAAAGGTCAGGGCGGAATGGGCGGTCTGTTCTTCATGGGCATCGAATTTTTGATGGATTGGTCTAAGATTAAGAAAGCATTCTCAAAAGACAATTCAACTGGCATGAAACAGCTTGGCCAAACAACTATCAAAGGCGCAGGTTCACTAATCGGATGGACAGCAGGTGAAGCAGTCGGCGCATGGGCTGGTGCAAAACTTGGAGCTTTGGCAGGTACAGCAATCGCACCTGGTGTCGGTACAGCAATCGGTGCTGTAGCAGGCTTAATCGGTGGCTCAATTGGATGTGCGTTGATGGGCAAACTTACACATAAGATTGTTGGTGAAGATGTCGGCTCAAAAGTTGAAGTAGAAGATATGAAAAAGACTGCACAGGGTCAGGTTAAACTCCTTGAACTTACTATGCAGCAGGCTCAGAGCGATAAAAAATTAGACCCTAAGGTTATGAACGCTCTTAACAATGTTGCAAATGCTTACTCTCAAGCATAATTATCCTATTTTAATTAACCTATAATAACAACTCCCTTTTGTGTTAAAATCAAACCAGAAGGGTTTTTATTATGAGAAGCGACAATATCAAAAAGGGAATAGCCAGAACTCCGCACAGGAGCCTTCTTATGGCAACAGGTGTATCACGAAAGAATATGGAATCCCCGTTCATCGGGATTGCAAGCTCGTTCTCTGATTTGGTTCCGGGACATATCGGAATGCGCGATTTGGAGCGCCAGATTGAAAAAGGAATCCACTCAAACGGCGGTCAGGCGTTTATTTTTGGAGTGCCAGCCGTGTGCGACGGAATCGCGATGGGACATTCCGGCATGCAGTACTCGCTTCCATCCAGAGACCTGATTGCTGACTGTATCGAAACAGTTGCAAACGCTCACCAGCTCGACGGACTTGTCCTGCTTTCTAATTGCGACAAGATTACCCCGGGAATGCTTATTGCAGCAGCAAGAATAAATATTCCGTCTATTATTGTGACAGCAGGCCCGATGCTCGACGGAGAGAGCAAGTGCGAAAAACTAACCATGATTAAGGGAGCCTTTGAAGCTATTGGAAAGTACCGCAACGGCGAAATAACAGAAGAAAGACTTCTTGAACTTGAAGCCACTTCTTGTCCTTCTGCCGGTGCTTGCCAGGGACTTTATACCGCAAATACTATGGCTTGTCTTACAGAAGTTATGGGAATGAGCCTGCCATACTGCGCAACCTCTGCTGCTGTTTCTGCTGAAAAACGAAGAATCGCATTTGAAAGCGGTATGCAGATTGTAGATTGGGTAAGGGAGGATAAAAAGCCTCTGGATATCATAACCCGGGATTCTTTGAGGAATGCGATTATTGCGGATTTGGCAATGGGCGGGTCTACAAACTCGTTTTTGCATATTCTGGCGATTGCGAATGCGGCTGGTATTGGTGAAAGTTCTATGCTGGCTGACACCTCACCCCAACCCTCTCCTCAAGGAGAGGGAGTGAATTTGAGGGACTTCGAAGAACTTTCGCACAAAATCCACCAGTTTGTAAAACTCGAACCGTCTTCTGATATTACTATGACAAAATTTCATCAGGCAGGCGGGATTCCGGCTGTGGTGGATGAACTTACAAGAAGCGTTCCTGAATTTAAAGGCGGAGAAATAAAAAATGTCTACGCTGACAAAACAATAATCCATGACTACTCTGAACCTTTCACAACCAAACCCGGACTCGGAATCCTCTACGGAAATATCGCTCCGGAAGGCTCGGTTATCAAAATTTCAGCGGTCGATGAGAGCTGCTACGAATTTGAAGGCACGGCCAAAACCTTTGATTCGGAAGAAGAAGCAATGCAAGCACTTGAAAACGACTTAATAAAAGCCGGCGATGTCATTGTCATCCGCTACGAAGGTCCGAAAGGCGGGCCCGGCATGCGCGAAATGCTAGCTCCAACTTCGCTTCTTGTGGGCAAAGGACTCGGAACAAAGGCTGCGCTTATTACTGACGGTCGTTTTTCCGGCGGAACACGCGGAATCTGCGTGGGACATATCTGTCCGGAGGCAGCAAACGGCGGTGTAATCGCGCTTATAAAAGACGGTGACAAAATCAGAATCGATATTAACAAGCGCACGCTTGATTTGCTCGTGCCTCAAGAGGAACTTGATGAACGAAGAAAAAATCTCAAGCCGTTTGTCTCAAGCGTAAAGGGCTATCTTGGCAAGTACTCGCGCACCGTTCAGGACGCAAGCCATGGAGCCATTGTTTAGCATGAAATCTAAGCTAAGAAATCAGGCGCGAAAAATTAACCGCGCAGAGTGTTCTCAAAAGCTCTGTGAGCTGCTAAGAGAATCCGAAGTTTATAAGAACTCAAAGAAGATAATGATTTTTTACCCGTTGAAAGACGAAGTAAACCTTCTTTCGCTTCTCAACGACGACTCAAAAGAGTTCTACCTGCCCAGAATTGATGGTGAAAACCTTCTTTGCTGTCCGTTTTCAGAGGGTGACGAGCTTTGCTTATCCTGTTTTAAAACAAAAGAGCCTCTGAAAGCGCCCGTTGATAAGGGTTCAATAGACCTTGTTGTTGTTCCGGCGCTTTGCTGTGACAAAAACAATTACCGTCTGGGTTATGGTGGCGGGTTTTACGACCGGTTTTTAAAGGATTACAAGGGTAAAACAGTCGTCTGTCTTCCGCAGGAGCTAATCGTTGACACGGTTTATCCTGAGCCGCATGACATTCCCGTGGATTTAGTTATTGTCTGCTAATTAGCTAAAGTTATAAGAGAACGAGTTCTTAATAGCTGCATCAACCGCGCCTTTAGCAGATTGGAGTTCTGCATCAACCATTTGAAGTCTGGTCTGGTATTCTTGCATTTGCAAATCCAGTTTCTTTTCAAGAACTATCAGTTTATCTCGTCGTGCTTCCAGCTGTTTGACCGCGGGGTTTTCGGGATCCAAATCGTTTCCGAGAGCCATAATCTCGTCGGAGGATGCAACCAACTCCATCTTTGCAGATGCAATCCACTGAACCTTGGATTCAAGTGATATTTTGTACGCTGTAAGGTACATCATTCTGAAGCTGGATGCAAGTAATCCCATAGCACATTCCTTCTATCTTGTTTCGTTTAAGTTCTTGCCTTTCAGGAATGTGTGTTCGTTACTTTCTGCAATCAGGCTTTCCATTTTGTGAAGCTGGTGCTTGTGATAATTTACCCTGTATTTTGCCATCTTGAGCTTTTGTCTGATGGTAAGCATGTCCTTTAGGCTTGAAATTAAACTTTCTGCCAGTGACTTGAATGGATTCTTGCGCTTGAAAAACGAGCGCGTAAAATTCATAAAGTTCACTAACCGTTTCATATTATCTTGTAGTTCTTCACGCATAAGCTTGTACTCCTATGCCATCTGAGCCTACATGTATTATAAAACATGTAATGCCTAATAATTGCCTGTTATTGGGGGATATTGTTACATTTGTTAACATATTATTTTGAACTAGTCCTATTGCCGGTGATACTGTTGAAAACAAACCTGTTTTTGTAATACTCGTTGTGCACTACATGATTTAACGGCATTTTTCCTAAAAACTTTAGTTCTTTTCGGTTGTAATAGCGCAATTCGTTACAAAAATTTACAACAGACACTATTGTTTTGCAAATAGCGTTGTCCAAAAAAATATCCAGCATTCTTCTAAAAAATGTACGTCCTTGCATTTAGTGTCTCCTCCCTCTCCTTGAGGAGAGGGGTTGGGGTGAGGTGTCAACCAGCCCCGAATGATTCATTTAGATTACAGGTCTTGAATATCCTTGCTTGCAGATTCAATATCGTCTTTAAGCATTTTCCTTACAATGTCACCTTGCGTATCCAGCATTTTGCATACTGTTTCGATGTTCGCAACTTTTTGGGAGAGGATTGTATCAGCGTTAGCGACAATGTTGCTAGACACTGTCTGATAAGCTGATAATGCAGCAGAGGTAGTCCCCTGCATTAAGTTACCCATAACAACTGCAGGAAGCCCGAACTCTCCCAGATAAGGCGCTGCTGCTGTCATGATTCCGCCCCATCCGGAAACAATTCCGGCGAGCGGCATTAATATGTTTGAAGCTCCGATTCCGTACCCGTTTGCAGTACCGATACCGTAAGCTGCCGTGCTTGCAATGTCTGCAATGCTCCCGATTCCGGAGGCAAAACCTGTTGTTTGACCGTTTGAGGAGCCGAATCCGGTGAGCAAATCACCGATTGATGAAGCCCCGCCGGTTGTGTATCCGCTTTGTCTGTAGCCAAAGTTGGCTGCATAACCGCTCGGGAATCCTGAATAATTACCAAGGCTGTTTACGCCAAAAGAAGAGTAAGTTCCGGTTGTACCGCCTGCACCGCCGCTGTATTGGGTCCAGTAAGACGTGCCCGGAATGTTCATTGCGTTGGTTCCGCCAAGGGTGGTCATAAACGCAGACGGCGCAAACAAACTTGCAAGCTGGTACAAGAACCCGCCTGCCGCTTCGAACCCTGTGCCGGAGCTTGCAGAGCCTGATACGGTCAGGTCGCGCAATCTGTCGTAGGTTTCATAAAGCATAACCTTGGCGTCTGCTGATGCTGAGCCAAATCTGTTTGCTATTACTAAGTATCCGTCGTTTTTGTATGACATATATACCTCTAATTTCAGCTATTACCTTAGCCGCTAAATGTCTTGAATGATTTTTCAATATTGTCTTTAACAACCTTCGATACCGCATCGATTTCTGTTGAAAGCGCGTTCTGCTCTGTATCAAGCTGTTTGAGCCTCAACTCCAGCTGCAAATCTTCCTGCTGGATAAGCGATGTCTTTGCGTTGATGTCCTGTACCATTTTGTCATATACGGCGCTGTCATAATAGTACTGGTTCATTGCGTCTTTGTATGCTGCATCGTCCGTTACAGTCTCCATGTTGAGAGTGTAAGTCACGGTGTCGTTTTCAAACCTCACAGATGTAAACCTGCCGTTGCCGTCTGTTTCCAAAAGCGCTCTCTGAGTCTCTTCGATTTTTGTCTTGACGTAAGTCGCGTTGTAATAAGCAAGCTTTGCCTGACCGTCAATATGGTTTATGCCCGTTCCGCTTTCGTAAGACTTGTTCAAGTCACTGAATGTGGTGTAATAAGTCACCCCGTTCATTTTGAACGAGTACACCCCGCCCAGATAGTTTCCTTCCGCGTCGAAACAGTCGTTCATGCTGGAATCAATGCCCTGCTCCTTCATGTCTTTTACAACCTGAGTAAGCTCTGCCATCTGGTCTTTGGTTAAATCAGTGAGCAGAGTGAGCTCGCAGTTTCCAAGATAAGTCGGACGGCTCAATGAATTGTAAGCAGTCTCTGCTGCTTCGTAAGCCTGCAAGGCTGTAAACTGCGCTTCTTCAAGCGCTTCAATCTCGTCATCATAGCTGTTTGCAATGTTTCCGATAGAATCCGTGCCGGTAAGATGGTAAACAGGACAGATTGTCTTTGTTCCGCTTGAACTACCGTAAAGGTTTCTTAAATCTGACTTGAACGCGATTGTACCATCTGCTGCATTGTAGTAAACATCGCTCATGTCAATGTCTTCAAGCTTTTTATTAAGAGCGCCCTCTTCAATAAGCCGCGTAACACCCTGAAGCACAAGTGCCTTCTGCGCATCGTCGGTCATTGTGTTGTAGCCGACATAGGTGTAGTCAGGGTCTGTGTCAGCCAAATCTTTTGTCCTGAAAGAGTAGGTGTCTGTCGCAGCGTCGTAAGAACTTTTGTTGACCCCTGTGTAGGTGTCGTTGTCAACGTAGTTGCTTAAAGTTGCAGCCTCTGCTTTTTTAGCCTCGGTTGCAGCTTTTGCTTCTTCATAGTCTTTCTTAGTCTGGGTTACAAGCCGCATTGCGTTTTCAATTTCGTCAACACTAACGGTTGTACCAGATGAGAACTGGACTTGCGGGTCAGACATTTTTTTCTGGGAGCCGGTGTAAACATCTGCGTAGTAGTGGTGCGTTACAACATAGTTATAATCTTCTTCCGGAGTTGCAAGCTGCTGCCAGCTGTCGATTGTGGATTCGTTTAGGCCGTCAGAATATGAGTACTGCTGTTTTGTGTAATCCTGCGTGCTAGGAGGGACAGGAACATTCAGGCCAAGCATCTGGTTGAATAAGTTTGCAGACTGATTGGATAAGACAGTACGAGCCTGATTTATTTGTTGTCCTTCGTATTCACAGTTTGATTTTCGAGCAACCAGCGCTAAATATCTGGCTTGTGATGCTGCCATACCCATAAAGGCGTCTCCTATTTGTAAGTGTTTCTATGATTGTTTTAATGGGATATTACTAAAAGTCAATCATTCTACTTGTATTATATAGTATTTTTAAGGAAATAAATTATGCGCATAATTAAAAATCATACGAATGATGTAGATGTTTGAGAAAAAATCATACGAATAAAGTATCTAATACTGTTTGTTTTTTAGAGAAGCTACTATATAATCAAGTCTTTCTGATAAGTTTTTTAGATACCCGCGTAAGCCGGATTTTTTGATTTCTTCATTTGTATAATAATTAAATTTGTTGTCGTTGCGCTTGCTTCTTCCAAGAGTCTTTGCTTCAAATTTTACCAGTTTGTCGCCCTGCATAAGGAATGATTTTTTAATCTGATTATCACCTTTGAGCGCAAGGATTTTTGTGCAGCGCTCCTTGTTGATAACCGGAAAGCTTATTTGCAAACTTTCATTATTAGGAGTTGCGTTTTTCAAAATCATAGACGGGCTGCCCTTTTTGCATTCTATATCCAATGCATCTTTGGCACGATTCTTTAAATCAGATTCATTTAACTTTGCAAGCTCATCTTTACATTCCATATATTTTTTATGAACAAGATTTGCGCGCTCGAGGTTGAGGCTGCCTATTGTTCCGACCTCTGTTGTTGAAAGCCTTTGCTTTGTCTTATTAAGATTCTCTATTCTGTCAAGAATATAATCACTATACTTTTGTAACTCTTGTTTCACATTAACAAGAGTTTTTTCGACCTCAGGGTTTTCTAACTCTTCTTTAGAATATAATACCGATTTATTGCCTGTATTTGAAAGGCTTTGAAGAGCTTTGCTTTTATAAACAGTGTATCCGGGAGTTATAATCATATTTTTAAAACTCCCGTCTTCCTGTCTTAACTGGATTACAAGCTGTCTGATATCATGGTCGAAGACCTGGTTTACCCGAAACCCGTTTTTCAGAGATTTTGTTCGAACAAAATCCAGCATTCTTGAGCCTTTGCTACCTTGATTTATACCCGGGTATCTGTTTTTCACCTTTGAACGATTCACAACATTATTAATTTGACCGAGGTTTTTGAAAATATCTTCATATATGCTTTTTATCTGATTTACTGTTTCTCTGTTGGCAAAGCTTAAGCCCTCTTTCTTTATCGGATAATAAACTGGTGCTGCAAGTACTTTATCAATCAAAGCCTGTGTCTCACAATTATCTAAAATCCTTCTAAGCTTTAAAATCGGAAAATCCACATCATTTAAGGCTTTCTCAAGAAAGGCTTCTGCTTCAGATACATTTTTAATCTTGCCGCCTTTTTCCATAAGCATACGGTCTCTTACAACTACACTTTTAAGTGTCTTATTATTCACAGGTTCTTGTTCCTTGCATTCAAGCCCTTTAGGACTTGAATGCAAAACAATATTGTTTTGTCCGTTATTAAAAATAATTGCCCCTGCATTATTCAGTCCCTTGATAGACGCGTTTTGCTCTATATTCTGAATTAACCTTGATATACCATTGACATTTGCCAGCCTGTATATTATTTTCAAAGCGGATTGCACATTGCCTATAACAGGTGCAAGACTATTAACACTCCTGAATAGTTCGTAATTAATAAACTCCGGACGTTCGTAAGATTTTATTTCGTTAATCTGTTTCGGTCTGATTTTTGCTATTTTCATATTTGTTACAAACCCCCTAAAAATTTTTTTTGCTATTAGTTTTGTTTGTGATATTATTTGTATATCAAATAACTATCGCTAGGTTATATGTGTGTATGAGTTTTAGAGGTATATCGTGAGAATATCCAAAGTCGACAACTCCCCGACATTTAAAAGAAAACCCGTGGGGAGAGAAATGAAGGTTTACACAGAATCCCTTAATCAGGGGTTAGAGCTTCTGGGTAAAAAAGTAGAATTGATTCTTCACAATTCTTCTGCTCCGGCTGTGAAGTCTGAAAACACAGGAATCGGGTCTCTGTTTTCTACTACCACGGCAAAAAAACTGTTCCCGTTTTTGAAACAACACTCAATCTCCAGTATCCAGCAGGAGCCGAACAATTTGAGACAGGTGATTGACGACTCGCCTTATGTTTCGGAATCCAACGCGAGAAATGTTTTCATGATTCCTCTGGAAAAACTTGCCTCCAAAGAATACGGTAATATCCTGTCTGCAAAAACACTCCAAGAGATTGTAGAACACAATCCGGATAAGGAAAACGTTAATTATCCTTACGTGCGCAGAAGCTACGAAAAGGCGCTCCGTGAGGCATTCAAGTATTCCAAAAACAATGAAGCAATTCAGGCTGATTTTGCAAAATTCAAACTGGAACAGGGCGCTAAATATGAACAGGGCGCGATTTTTAGGGTGCTGAACAAAATCAGAGGCAACGACAACGCGCTTGTCTGGGAAAATGTTTCAGGTAATCTTGGAGCCGACGAGCTTGTTGCGCTCAAGAAATCTGCGAAATGGGAAGACTGGGACGGTATTGATAAAAACCTGTTTGCTCCGAAAAATGCAAAACAGGCAAAGGAAGCTCAGGCGAGAATTGATGAATTGAAATCAACTTATGCTGATGAGATTGATTACTACTTGTTCCAGCAAATGATTCTGGATAAAGAAGTCAAAGCTGCAAATAAACTAAGCAAGGAAACAGGGATAAGAGTAATCGGAGATTCTCCTGTTGCAGCTCCTGCTTCAGAAGAATGGGCTCACCAGAATCTGTTCCTGAAAGGGCTGGCAATCGGCTGCCCTCCTGATTATTTTTCAAAAACAGGCCAGAGATGGAATTTCATGTATTTCAATCCTGAAAAAATATTCAACAAGGACGGCTCGCTCGGAGAAGCCGGAAAAGTGCTTCAAAAAAGATACGAAGACTATTTTGCAGCCTGCCCGGGCGGGGTTAGAATTGACCACGTTATCGGGCTGATTGACCCGTTCTTGTACACAATTAGCAGCAAGGAGATGACTCCTTCTAATTCCGGAAGAATCTATTCACAATTCACCGGCAAGTTCAAGAAGCGCAACGACGATGAGTACGCTTCAATTCTTACAAAAATAATCATTCCGGCAGCAGAAAAACACGGACTCGACAAGTCTGCAATCATCTGCGAGGATTTGGGTGACAAGAATCTTCCGACAGAGCGGGTAATGAAAAAGCTCGGGCTTAGCGGGATTTCGGTTACGCAGTTTGACCACAGGGGTGCAAAGGCTAAGCCTGAAAATGTTATCATGCTGGGCTCTCATGATAACCCGTCGTTTATAGAGTTTGTGGAAGATTTGTTCAAGGACAAAAAATCAAAACGGTTTATGAACAAAACAAGGCTTCTTGCTCAAGATACTGCGCCAAAGGGGACTTCAAAAGCAGATTTGAAAAACTATCTCAAAGAGCTTCGCTCGGATAAGTTAAAATTCATAGCAGCAAGTTTTGCCGAGCTATTTACAAGCCCTGCAAAGCGCGTTCAGATATTCTTTGCTGATTTCTGGGGCACGGGAAAAACCTACAACAAACCCGGAACACTAACAGGCAACTGGGCAACGCGGGTTGGTGAAGAGTTTGAGTCTGATTATTACAAGGCTGCTTCTGATGGCAGGGCTCCGAATTTTCCGAAGACGGTTGCGTCAGCTTTGCGCCAGAGAGGTCTGGACAAGGGAAACGAAGGGCTAATGAAGGATTTGGACGATTCTGCAAAAATCATTGACGAAGCTTAGCAAAAATCTTACTAACAAAAATTTTTTTCACGGGGTTTAGAATAGTATGATAAATCTTCAGTCAAACATTGCTAAAATCCCGTCATCAATCAAGAACTCAGGATTCCCGCTTACAAAAATCAAACCGGAGGTGATAGAGGGAATCCAGAAGGGCATACCACTTTTTGACGGTGAAAGATTTGTTAAGCTTGATGACATAGCTTTTATAACCAAAAACCTTGAGACTCTAAACCTGTTTCGCGGCTGCACTGTGGGTTGCACCCACTGCTTGAAGAACGCTAAACCGGATAAAAAGAGAACGATTCTTTTTGAGGATTTGGAAAGGTTTACAGACGGGTTCAGGAGTCTTAGCCAGAGGTTGGGGTTTGATGTTCTAAACGGGAACAAGTATTTGAGCATTGTTGACGATTCAAACCCGTCGGATTTTCCTATTGAAGGTTTGAACTCGAAGCACAGCGTGGTTGATGCAATGCAGCTAATCTACAAAAAGCTCAACATTCCAACCCTGTTTGTGACATCCGGCTGGAGCAAGGCTTCAAAATATGCGCAGGAAAATGCCGAAAAATTGGTGAAGGAAATAAAAAGCAATCCGGATTCTGTAAAAAAAGTCGAAATTTCGATAAACCCGTTTTTGAATATCATGGAAAACTCACGTCAGGCTTTGAAAAACGGAGAGAAAGATAAGTCCGTTTTCTTTAGAAACATTTACACATCAAGAATGGCGAATGTGATTTCAACCTTCATTGATTTGTTTAGCGAGGACAAGGCGTCAATAATTTACAGGCATGCTGCAAATGGAGACGGTGTTAATGAAGTTGAGACAAAAAAGCTTTATGAAGAGATTTACGACAAGCTAAGAGGAATCATCGGCTCAAGGATAGAGGAGTTTCCAAGCCTGAGTCCGGAAAACTTAACACGCTTTGACAAATCCCATCTCATAGAGCCAAGCGGTCGTGCAAGAAAATATTTTTCCAAAGAAGAGAACATGAGGCTTCAATCAGAGCTTGCAGAAGAATACCTCGCTTGGCAGGAGCTCACACCAGAAGAGAAGAAAGCCGAATTGAGAGACGCAGCAGTTAAGTGCGTTGATATAAACGGCAGGGTGTATGCTACAAAGCCGGCTTCAAGGGTGTCTTTTGTTAATACACCAATCGAGATAACGACTCCAACGGATATTCAACTCAATTACATCAATAGCCGAGAAACAAATCCGGTTTTCAGTGATATTGAGTTAGATTAATAATCAGAGCGGAAAATACTTGCCGTATTTGACTTTTATATACGCGAGCATAGAAGGACTTGAGTCTTTTATCAGGTCTTTATCCAGATGGCATTTATATAGCGGTGATTTTAACTGGTTAGAAGCTTTATCAAAAGCTGTTTTTGAGGATAATCTTATTGCATCTTCTATATCAGGAAATTTTAAAACTAAAAGATCAACATTTCGTTTAAAAATAGGGTCGCTAATGTTTGCATAAGTATAATCAAGCTCCGGATAGTAATTCAGGCGCTGATTATTAATTAGGGTCAACAACATAGCATCTTCGGCGTTCATAACTTTTTCCAGTATAGAAATACCGTTGTCATCTTTTTTATTGAAATCAACATAGTTTTTAATATCTCTTAATTTATCGACAATTGAATTTTTTTCTTCCGGTGTTGCCTTCGTCATTATAAAATCTATAACATTAGAGAGAAATTTTTCACTATTTTTTATGGAATCAAGAGGGGTATCGTTTAATGTCGACATAATATTATCATAAGTTACAGACATATTATCCAATTTTTCAGCTTCGTGTGTGATTGCTGCCGGTAGCATATTATTGATACTTGTTTTTAAACTATTGCAAGCTATTTTATATGACGTCGTTTCAACTAAAACCGTATTCAAATTATACTTTACTTCTAACAACAATTTTACATTATCTTTTATTAAATCAAAATAGTGATTAATGATATCATTATGCCCATATGCTTTTAGCTGCACAATGTGCATCCTGGATTTTTCAAGACGCGACGTAGAATGTAACATTAGATCTGTATAGTTTTCTATGTCTCCTTGTTCGTATATTGCATGTATCTTTTTTAGGTCTTTATGACTCAAACAATTTATATCAATATTACTAAATTTTTTTAAAGCGTTATCTAATATTGCAGGATATTTTGATAACAAGTCCCAATTTTCTACTATGCCTGATTCATCCGTGATTCTATATATAAGAGCAGAAGCTTGTTTTCTTTCAATCTCTAATCTTTCTTTTTCCACAGCTTCGTATTCTGCAAACGTTTCATCCCCCAATACTTTTTTAAAAATCGGAGCAAGCTCTTTATCAGATACAAACCGCTCTACAATATTCAAATCGTCCTTATCATTATTAACAGGCCTGAATGTAAAAATTTCTTTCATAACTTCAGGCTTGTCTTGAAGTGCAATAGAAATTTCTTTAACCTCATCTGCAGTAATTTTTTTGACATCCAAATGCCCGTCTCTAAGAAGTGTTTCAAATTTATTTGGCTCTGGTTTGATAATCTTTTCACCCGGCTCTAAATTGATATCGTCTTTAATATCTTCTTCTGATTTAAAGAGGTATTTTTCAGATTTAGCCCCCGTTAATATTAGAGTCCCGAACAGTCCTTTTTTGATACCTTCACCGGCCTGCGCAGTTATCCCCAAAATATTTCCAAAGAAATGTTTCAGTTTTAAAATAACCTCGTATTTTGCAGCAGCTTCCTGGATATTTTTATTTTCTATTATTTTTTTGCTTAAATCCCAAAGCGCGCCTTTTTGAAGCCTCTTGTCAAGGTACAAAGCCCTGAAGCTCGGTTGCCGCTTTTGTATTGAATATGTTTGCTGATTGTTTGTAATTATCATAACCGCTGTTCCTATTTTTTCAATTTCTTTGCTATCTGGTTCATATCAAGGTTTCGAACCTGCACTGGAGGTACGAATCCCAGATTCAGCTTTTTAGAATTTAACTTGTCAACGAGCGCTTTGAGCTCTTTTTCTATCCCGAATCTGATACTGTCAGAGTCCTCCACCTTTTGCACCAGAGTCAAAATTGTGTATTTGTCAGCATCTTCAAATCGGGAAAAATCTGCACCGCGTACAATTGTGGAGATTGTTGATTTTATTCCGTTAACAAAGCTGGCCTGCTGTTCGTTTGTCAGGATGCCTTCTTTTGGCGCAAACTTCTGCATTCTGTTTGCGCATATAAGCGCCATTACAGGGTCTTTGACTTCCTGAAGTTTTTGAACCTCTTTTCTCAGACCAATACTGTCTGCCTGACATTCAGGTGAAAGATTTTTGCGCAATTCCTTGGCGGTTTCTTCGTCTCCAAAAAATTCCATTAAGTCGTGCTCCGATGCATTCTGGATTGCGCAGGTGAACTGGGACAAGAATCCTGCAACTTTTGTGCTAACAGGGTTATCCAAATCAGGATAGGAATTTACGCGCTCAATCAGAGCTGCTTTATCTGCCAGCCTTTTCTGCTCAGCCTGTCTCTTGCGTTCCAGCTCCTGCTGGCGCTGTAGTTCCTGCTGGCGCTGAAGCTCGCGAAGGCGTGCCATTTCTTGTTCTCTATGTTTATTTGATTTGAATGTAATGTTACTGACTAGCATTGTTCTTCCTTTTTGTTATTTTGTTCCATACAAAAGCATTTTTTCTGCATAATCCGGCATGTAATTTATGTATTTGGCAAAAAAGTACGCTTTCACTATCTTGTCTTCTATTTTATACGCCTGTTCAAAGATAGACTTACTGATATTCTCATTGAAAAATCGTGACTTAAACTGTGGCTCCAGCTTGTCTATCGCTTCTCTTGAGCTCAATCTTATTGCCTCTTCAATGTCATTAAATTTCAAATTCAGTTTGCCTGCTTCTGATTTGAATCCCGGGTTTATAATTCCGTCATAAACGTAGTCCAGCTCAGGATAGTATACCAGAGACTTATCCTTTAAAAGCTCCAAAAGTTCTTTGTCTTCTGAATTTAGTATGATTTCAAGCGGAGTTATCCCGTTTTCATCTTTGAGGTTGTAATCCATGTATTTGTCCGCACTCTTTAGCTTGGAAATCAAGAGAGACTTTTCTTCCGGTTTAATATCACCTAATAAATAATTTAGAATCTCGAAGATTTTTTTACCATCCTGATTATTGAATGTGTAATTTTTTTCCAAAAATCTTGATTTCTGGTTTTTGGCCCAGTTTTTATAGCTTTCCTCATTCTTGATGGTTTCATAATATGCTTCATGATACTTTTCATCGTCATCCAAAATACATCTGTTTGTGTCATCATTTTTTGTGGTAAGCACTTCTGATAGAACCTCCGGATTGTATCTCAGCAGGTAAAGAAGAGTATCCTTATTGCCCTGATGAACAGGAAGTTCACCTTTTTTGTTTTTTGTAAGGTTTATTTTTATGATGGTATCAATATCATTCAAATCTACCAGAACTCCGAGATATAAAGCTGCGTCCAACGCGTCCTTACAGAGGTGTAATGGCAAATTTCCATCTTTGTCCGGTGTTAGCATTTTTTTAGAATAAAATTCTTTAACAGCCCGTCGGTCTTCCGGAGTTAGTTTTTCTAAACAATATTTGTTATTGAGAGCTAAATCTATCTTTCCGTTTAGTATATAATCTCTTATCTTGGACGAAGGAGAGGTTTCTACAATTTTTTTTACCAAATCTGAATAGTAATATCGGTTTGGCCAAAAATCTGCTTCATATTCTACTTTGTTGCCTTTTATCTTTGTATTTCCCAGTATACCTTTTTTAGCCTCTTCTCCAACTTCTATTTTGCACTTATAGTCGTAAAATTTGAGCCAGCGAATCATGTTAGCTATTACAAAAACTCCGCTTAATGCCAACGGAAAAATATTTTCAGTAATAACTCCGGCTGCCACAGAAATACCGGCAGCACTAAAAAGGGTTGACGGTAAAAGCATTTTACTCATTTTTTTTTGTTTGACCTTTACTTCAAAATTCTTTACAGCCATCTTAAATTCCTTGTTTCCATGAGCTAAAAGACTGTCTTTTGTAAAAACATCGTCCATACAAAGTCTGACTTTCTTCTTCATGTGCAAAGCTTTGAAAGCCGGAGCTGCTGTATTATTAATATTATCTATTTTCATTTTTCCCTCCCTGGTTATAATACAGCAGTTGAGTTTCCATATATTCAGGTAGGAATTTCATGTGTTTTGCAAAGAAATACGATTTGAATTTGTTGTCCTTAATATCGAGCGCAGAATCCGCAATTTTTGTCGCTGCGTTCTTAAAGAACGGTGACTTGAATTGCGGTTCAAGTTTTTCCATTGCTTCTTTTGATTCTAGTCTTATGGCTTCTTCAATATCTCTAAATCTTAAATTCAATTTTCTGGCTTCTGATTTAAATCCAGGGTTTGTAATTCCTTCGTAAACAAAATCCAGTTCCGGATAATAGAGTAATTCCTTGTCACTAAGAAGTTCCAAAAGTTCTTTGTTTTCTGAGTTCAGAATGATTTCCAGCGGCGTTATTCCGTTTTCATCTTTGAGGTTGTAATCAATATTCTTATCTTTTTTTATTTCATTTATAATTCTGTTTTTTTCCTTCGGCTTTATATCACCAAATAATTTGTTGAGTTTTTCAAAAATCAGGTATTTTTGAGCTTCTTTTTGCTGCTTCCTTTCCTCGATGATAGATTTGATTTTTTCGGTTGATATTGCAGCTGAAACCATGTAGTCTAGTGCATGAATTTCATTTAAAGACTCGATTAATATTGGCTCGGTTTTTGCGCCATGTAATTTTGTTTGTCCAAAAATATTCTTGACTGCTTTTTCTCCAATCTGGACAGTAAATCCGTCTTTCTCTTCGCACCACTTGTAAAGTGCTACAGCACTAACTGCAGTAATGCCGGCAAGGAGAGAGACTCCGCTACTATAAGCGGAAATAGTACCCACTGCAGCCAATAAGCCCATAGGAATTATTAATATCGGATGGGTTTTACATTTTTGTTTAACCAGAACTTCATATTTTTTAGCAATTTCTTCCAGTTTTGGAGAATATCTGAACAAATCTTTGGCAGTGTATTTTAAGTCTTTGCTTGCATATTTGTCAATTTGTTGCTGCACTATTACAGAATCTTTCATGTGAATAGCTTTGAAAGCCGGTTGTTTTTGATTGTATAAGTTATATTTTGTATTATCTGTAATCTTCATCTTTGTTTCCTGTATCTAGTAAAAGCATTTTACTTTTGATTTAAACACACTCATCATTTTTTCAAAAGTAATATTTTCTTTCTTTTTTACAGCCTGCGTAATTGTCTTGTCAACGTAATCTGAAATCTCACCAATGGAGAGACCTTTGCTAATAAACGCAAGCTCGTTTATCATTTCTTGTGTAAAAGGTGCTGCAAGAATTGGAAGCCCGGTAAGAAGAGTGGTAAACAAATTAATCCTGTCTTCATCGTTTGGATTTCCGCAGTGGATTACTGTTCCCATCCTGCGAGGATTTCCGATAATTTCCTGATTGACCTTATCGATGTGGTTTGTCGCACCTACAAGAATAATGTGGTTGTGAGAAGCCGTGTTCATGAGTTCTTTGTAAGTATTAACTTCTTCAATCTGGTGCCTTTCAGCAAACCTCGGGAAGAATTTTTCAGCCTCGTCAAAGAAAAGCATTACCGGTTTTTTGATAATCTTGGCCTCAAGAGCAAGCCTGTTAAAGATATCGGTAACGTTGCGTGCAACGCCGTGGATATACTCATTTCCTTTCTGGGAGTAATTCATCTTGTAAAGAGGAACACCCATCTGTCTTGCAAGAGTCTCAATAATGGTTGTCTTACCCGTGCCCGGAGGGCCTTCCAGAATAACCCCGCCCGGTAATTTTCGCTTGTTGGCAATAAGAGCCTGTCTTATTTGGGGATTCCAGATATCTATTACGTTTTCGGTGAGCGCCTGTTTAACATCGCTCATGCCTCCGAGTTCATCGAGGGTTTTGAAATCCCAGTCGTTATATTGGTGCGGTTTAAGTCCGGCTTTGTTACAAAACTCTGCCATCTCTCGTTTCGTGTGGATATCAAGGCAGGCTTTAATTGAGGAGATAAAGTCCTGATTTTCCAGGATGGACATTCTCTTTGCATCTGTCAAGACTGACACAATAGAGGAATTGGAGCTTCCTTCAAATTCTTTTGCCAGATAATTTATCACGTCTGATTGTTTGGACATTTCAGATGTGTATTTTGATTTCCTCAACTCTTTTGATATCAAGTCGGCTCTTTCGTCAAAGTCAGGGTTTGAAAACGGAATCCAGTTTCCTAATCTTCCGCGTCGTTTCAGAGCAGAGTCAATCCCGTTGATATCGTTTGTTGCAACAATCAGGATGAATCCGCGCTCCTGAGGGTTATTAAATTCCTGAAGCAGTGCATCTGTAAGTTCTTTGTTATGCTGAGAAGCGTCTGTTCTTTCGCTCCCCATTGAATCAAATTCATCCAGGAACCAAACTGACCTTTCTCCGGTAGCTTTGAACTTGTCGTCAAGCTGCTTTGCGAGTTTTTTGATAGCTTTTCCTTCTTCATGAACATAAGAAGTCCCGATATCAGAAAGCTTTGTCTCATAAAACGGCAGTTTCAGCTCTCTTGCAAGAGTCTTGGCTGTCAAAGTTTTACCGTTTCCTGCCGGCCCGTAGAAAATCGCACCGTCAGGTATGGCTGAAAACCCGAGCTCTTCGGTCAATAGTTCAAGATTTTTCATTGGTTTGATGTACAGATTGTTAAGCATCTCCTTGACTTCCGGCATGCCACCGAGCTCATCAAGCTTCATAGGCTCGTTTTCTGTTACAGGCACCCTTGAAAACTCCGGAGTATCGTACATTGCGGTTTTGTTGAAATCGTTTATAGGTGCAATACCCGCGTCTCTTGAATATGCTTCGAGCTCCTGCTTGATTTGTTCAAGTGACACCGTGGATTTGTTATCAGAAATTGCTGTTCTTGCGGATTCGTCCAGGATTTGTTTGATGTTCTGGAAGCTAAAACCTTCTGTCAACTCAGCAATAGTCTTAATATTTTCTTCGTTATTAATTTCTGAATACAGGTGCTTATCTTTAAAGTTTTTCTCAAGGTATTCAATCCTGTCGTCCAGCTCCGGCTTTTTAATCTCCAGAACTTTGTCGAGGATACCTGAATCAATAAAATCGTTACATATTTCATTCTTGTCAAAAGAGGTTGCCACAAAGAGAATCCCTTTTTCAGCACAGTTTTCTAACGCAAGTTTAAAATTATACTCCTCAAGTGGGTTGGAGTGGCCTTTAAAGAATTTGTCAAAACCTTGAGCCAGTACGATTGTTTTATTCCCTGATTCTTTATAGTGATTCTGAATATCATGCAGCATCGGAGCAAATCCATTTGGCTCGAACAGTTGCAGAACTGGCATATTCGCTTCGGAAGAAATCGCTTTAACCAAGTCAAGCGGGTTGTCAAAAGAGTTGAGAAGAATCCCGTTTGGAATATCGATGTCGTTTGCTTTTAAGGTAACATTTGCGCGGCTATCGTTAAGCGGGATGATGATGTTTTCTCGAAGCTCCTGCTTTACGTTATCTAAACCGATAATGTCATCCAGACTTTTCGGGTCATTCGGTTTCACAACCAGAGGGTTGTAGTTGTTAAATGAACCTGGCATGGATTTTTCTTTTTCAGCAGGTTTTTCGTTTGCTTGTTCGTCAGTGCTAACTTCCGGTGTTTCTTCCACTTCTTCAAAGGAATCAAAATAATCAACTTGCTGTTCTTCATTATGTATTACCGGAGGGGTTTCGACCGGTTTTTTAATTTCTTCTCTGACTTCCGGCTTAGTTTCTTTTGCTGCCGGAATCACAGGCACGGGTTTTGCAACAACAGGATTGGACATAAATATTTTAGCCGCGGTTTCTCTGGCATCTGCCGGTAATTTTTTGTAAGGAACAGCCCCTCTTGAGCGCAGAAGGGTGCGCATATTATCAGATTGCGCGCAATCCAGAGGTGTCTTGTTGTTGGAGGGATAGTTTATGAAATCTTTAATTTTGTCTTTTTTAGCCGTTAAATAGTTAACCGCACTAAAATAGTCGTTTCTTACGATGTACTGAAACAAGGTCTCGCCATCAGCGTTTACGCCATTGGGCTCAAATTTGTTGCTCCTGATTGCGGCCAGAATTTCTTTTTCGCTTATATAAGATTTGGAAGTGTTTTCAGAGTTGGTGTGATTTTGGGATTTAAAACCGACCTGAAAACAGGATATTTTGCTATTTACATTCATTAATAAGGATTCCTTTATCTGTTATAAAACGTGTAAAAAAAATTTTTGCTATTTATAACCTGGAATGCTCATAATAAAAGTCCGCTGTAGAAAAACAGCGGACTTTATTAATTCGGAGACGGTGGGATTCGAACCCACGATACAGGTTGCCCCATATAACACCTTAGCAGGGTGCCGCCTTCAGCCTACTCGGCCACGTCTCCACGGCAACAAATTTATCATATCATAAATATTTTATTTTTCAAAATAAAATCCTGATTTATATTAAATCAGGATTACTTTTTATACTCTCAACCATCTTATCCAAGACAGCCTTTTTCGCTTTACTTCACAGCTTGTAGCTTAACCTGAATCCCTGATTCAGCGTTAATCGCAACTGCGTTTGATACTGCCATTGCCCTGCGTTTTTTGGCCCCTCTTAATATAAATTCAACTCCGCTAAATGTGTTGTTTGTTGGGGTTGCAATCTTCTTTAACATATCCTTTTTGTCCTTTCCGATAAATGTATATTCTTGAGTCTTCGTAATATACATATCGGCATTTTTTTCAAAAACTTTAGGATTTTAGACTAAACTTTTACAATTGTTTACAATTCGAGCGCCCTTTTGTAAACCTCGTTCTTATTCAAACCAAATAAAACCGCAAGAATCACGGCAATCTCCTTGTCCTTGAACCCCTTGGACTTGAGCTCCTGTATCCTGAACCCGATTTCTGAATCCTCTGAATCAGCCTCAGCATAAACCATGCAAACAATCTCGCCCTTGATTCCATCCTTAAAATGTTCCAAAACATTCGGTATTGTGTCGTAAACGACCTCTTCAAAAAGCTTGGAAAGCTCACGCCCGAGCGCGATTTTTGCCTCCGGCCTCACTGAATGAATAGCCTTCAAAGTCTTTAATATCCGCTCCGGTGAATCGTAGAACAGAAAATTTGAGCCGGCGTATTTTTTTGCAACCTCTGTGATTTGCTTCTCACTTCTCGGTATGAACCCGATGAAGGTGAACTCTTCGCCGCCTCTTGGAACCTGCGAGAGGAAAGTTGTGACAGCGCATGCACCGGGGAGCGAGTTTACGCTGAACCCGTTTTTCAAAAGCTCCTCTACAATTACACTTCCGGGGTCGCAAATCATTGGCGTGCCGGCGTCAGAAACCAGCGCTACGGTTTTTCCTTCTCTAAGTTCGTTCAGGAAGAAATCAACCCGCTCACGCTCGTTGTACTTGTGATAAGAGACGCACTTTGTCTTGATTTCATAGTGATTAAGGAGTTTTTGCGTTACCCGGGTGTCTTCGCACGCAATAATATCGACCTCTTTAAGAACCTCGATTGCTCTTAAAGTGATGTCTTTGATATTCCCGATAGGGGTCGGAACGATGTAGAACTGGTATTTGCGTGCTGTCATATTTATATTATAATTCAAATATGAAAGTGTATCGCATTAATCAATATATCCCCAATTTCAAGTCTCAAGATAAGCCTAAGGTCTTCGGATATGATGATGAAATCTCAAAGCAGCGCAGAGCAGCTATAAGAGAGCACTATAGCAATCAAACAATGCCTTATTACGGGATTCTGGAAAAAGAAGGCAGGCTTGAAAA
Source organism: uncultured Candidatus Melainabacteria bacterium (assembly GCA_949902595.1). GTDB lineage: Bacteria > Cyanobacteriota > Vampirovibrionia > Gastranaerophilales > Gastranaerophilaceae > CAG-196. The sequence continues at coordinate 405,146 of CATLDC010000001.1, forward strand.
ATACGAGCTGGACAAACTTATAAATGATTTGTGCAAAGTTCCAAAAGTTGATTACAATCTTATGAACTGGAACAACTTAAGACTTTACAATGTTAAGCCAATTCAGAGTAAACTAACACCTAATTCATATCGAGGGCAATCCCCGTTTGAAAACCCTTCCAGCCTTAAGACAATTAAAAAAGCCGGAGTTAAAACAATAGTTGACTTGTGCGGTTATTCAGGTTTTGAAGATGTTGTGCGCAAAAACGGACTTGAATACCATTTTTTCAGAGTAGACGATGATTTTCTTGATGGAATGGGATTCTCAACAGATAACGACCTTGACAATTTTGTAAAATTTATCCGGACAATGCAAAAGGATCATGTCTATATTGGCTGTGAATACGGAAAATACAAGACGGATAACGCTTTAATGCTAAACCATTTTTTTAATCCGGCGTTTGAAGATGGAAGCAGCTATGTTACAATGTTTAACAAACTGTTTTTACCGGATTTGGTTGGTTTATACAACAAATTGAGACCGGAGCATAAAAAGCTTATGGGCTGGACAAAAGAATTTGATGCAAATTTCATGCCTAAACTCAAAAAAGTGATGAAAGAACTCAATGTGTGGTATTAATACCGCGTTTTGTCCAAAAAAGCCTTTACAGCGTCTGTAATGCTGTCAGGTGTTACAAGCGATGTCTCACCTTCCTGTGTCTCCGCAGGTGCCGCAAGAACCCCGCGAACCCTGTTGTAGAGGCTCAATAATACAAAAAGTATTATTGAAGAAATCGCCACCCCGCACATTGCGAGCAAAAACTTCTTCGCAATCTTGCGTTTGCTAACGGGTTGCTTGTAGCTGTTAGGATTAAGCTCGTTTGCCGGAAGATTAAGTACCGGCGGTTGCTCTGGCTGTTGTGTATCAGGTATCGCAGCTTCCTGCTGCACCTCCGCCGTGTTTTGCTCCAATGACACCAGATTTTCTGCGAAAACCGGTGTCATTAAAGTCAATACTATCAAAATTGCGAAAATTCTATTCTTCAGCATCTTTCTTTACAGTCCTTCTTGTTCGTTTTTGAGAATTTCTGTTTGGTCTGCGTGATTTCTTTGCAGGCTTAGCCTCGCCCTCTTCCTGCGGAGCCTCTGCCGGTTGTTCTACAGGCGCCTGCTCTGCCGGAGCTTCTTCCACAACCGCAACCTTCGCTGCGCCGGCTGCCACAACAGGAGCGATTTCTGCACCCTCTGTTACAACTGTGAGCGCCAGAGATTCGGAGCTAACGTCTGCTTCTTTTACTTTTCTTGTTCTGCCCTTGCCTCTTGCACGGGATTTTTTAACTTCTTTTTCTTCCTGAACCTCTTTTACTTCTGCCTCTGCTGTTACGGAAGGGTTTTCAATCATTTCAAGCTTTTCTTCCTGAACCGGCTGCTGTTCTTTAAGGTCGTTATTTACCCCTTCAGGCTTGTTGTTAAACTTGTTGTTGAATTTTTTCTTTCCGCCCATTGGAAGCTTAATCTTTGCAGCTTTTGCTCTGTATTCGCCCTCAGAAGTTGCAGACGCGAACTTGATGTCTTCCATAATGTAGCCGTTACCCTGACAGTGAGGACAGCGTTTCGCAAAAATCTCGCTGATTGCCTGACCCTGCCTGTGACGTGTCATCTCAACAAGACCCAAATCAGAAAGCTGGCCAACCTGCGGTTTTGCTTTGTCTGATTCTACAGCCATCTCAAGCTCTTCCATCATTGTAAGCTTGTCAACGCGTGAAGTCATGTCAATGAAGTCGATAATAATCATACCGCCGATGTTTCTAAGACGAAGCTGGCGCGCGATTTCGTGTACTGCTTCAATGTTTGTTTTCAGGATTGTCTCATCCTGAGTAGCAGAGTTTGTAAACTTACCGCTGTTTACGTCGATTACAGTCAACGCCTCTGTTGTCTGGATGAACAAGTATCCGCCTGACGGAAGGTTAACCTTCATCTGGAGCGCTGCCTTGATTTCTTTGTGGATATCTGTTGCAACAAGAAGCGGCTCTGACCCCTTGTATAATGTTACATTAATGTTCTTGTTCATGTGCCAGTTTTGAAGGATATTCTGAACCCTGTTGAGCGCAAACGCTGTGTCAACAACGATTTCCTGAGTGTCCTCGTTGCAAGCTTCTCTTATAACCCTGTAGAGCAAGTCCTGATCACGGTACAAAAGGCTTGGAGGTGTAAGGCTTTCTGCTGATGTAACAATGTTGTTCCATTTTTCAAGAAGGATTTCTAAATCCTCTTGGATATCAGCTTCTGTCTGACCTTCAGCTTCTGTTCTTACAATAACTCCTACTCCGACTGGTTTTAGGAGGTTAACTACTGATTTTAGTCTGGCACGTTCTTTTGCAGAAGTAATTTTCTTACTTACGTTAATCCCTGCTTCGTTTGGCATAAGCACTAAGAATCTGCCAGGGAGCGAGATTTCTGTGGTAACGCGCGGACCTTTGTGACCAACTGGTTCTTTCACTACCTGAACAACGATTTTTTGTTTTGGTTTCAATTTGTCCTGCAAAGCGCCTTTGCCTGTAACATCCTGAGCGTGGAGGAATCCCATTCTGTCGGTGCCTACGTTAACGAAGGCTGCTTCGATTGACGGGAGGATGTTTTCAACCTGCGCGAGGTAAACATCGCCGAGGATGATTTCCCCTCTGTGTACATAAAATTCTGCAACCTTGCCTTTTTCTACAACCGCAGCAATATTGTCGCGCTCAGCAATGATTATTTTGTTAGCGTTATTATCTTTCATCTTTCTCTAAATCCTTTATTTATAACTCGTTTAAATTCTCGCTAAGAAATCTGACTCTTGTTATATCGAAAATTTGGTTTTCATTCACAAGTTTCATCAAATCATCCGCCCTCAAGGCAGGAATGTCAGACCCTTGACCGGTTTTTAGGCATATGAACAGACTGTCATCTTCAAATCTGTGTGTTCCGATAGATTTCTTAAAATCTGTTGTTTTTTCAAAACCTTTTTTGTTTTTCTTTGTGATTAAAATCTCATCACAAGATAAAACCTTATCTATATCATACCGGAATTTTTCAAAATTGTAAAGCATATTCTGATTTGACTTCAAATACGGCTTTATCCTGTATTCAGCCCAATGAGCCGCAATGTCTACGGCTGTTGCGTACCTCTCAACCTGCTTAACCCCCACAATTTTCGCCCCTTCCGGAAGCTTAGGATTAATTATGTCACGCACCTCGTCACAGGTCAGATTATCATAAATCTCAATATCAACAAGCTCGCCTTCTGATTCTGCAAACAGCGGAAGCGCAATCCCCATTGAGACCTTCATAGTAGGGTTGAACCCGAGCGTAAACGCCATATTTAAACCGGTTCTTGCCAAAACCTTGTGGAAAGTTCCCTGCCAGTCAAGGTGCGAAAAATACCTCAGCAACCCTTTTTTCGTCACCTTAAGCCTGTACCTGTAAACAGGTATGTTCGGGTCAACATGCGCCCTTGTCGGGTCGGCAGGCTCTTTGTTAAGCACCTTCTGCGCCTCATCAGACGCGGTATACGGCTTTGCCATAACCTTGTGTGTCCTCAAAGACGGGCAAACCCCGCAGCTTACGCACTTGTTCTCGCAGGTTGGCTGGTGGTTGAACTCGCAGCCCTGCGCAAACGCTTCTTTGTATTCCTGCTGAAGCCATAATTTTTTCAGCCCGACATTGATGAAATCCCACGGAAGCTCATCATCAAGTCCGTATTCTTTTTTAGCCAGCTCTTCAAGTGAGAACCCGCATTCTTCTGCTGTTTCACGCCATACGTTTTTGTCGAAATATTCGCCCCACGCATCAAGATAGCAGCCTTTTTTGTAGAGTGCTTCTATGTATTTACAGAGGCTGGAATCCCCACGTGTAAGCACTGCCTCGATTTGGGAGACAAACTTTTCGTGGTAATTAATCTTCAAGCCCTTGATGTGTTTTGTTTTTTCTTTGAGGTAATTAATATGTTCTGTGACTTCGTCTAAATCCATTTGAGGGCACCACTGGAACGGCGTAAACGGTTTTGGAACAAATATTGAGAGTGTGCAGGTTATTTCAAACCCGTGGTTCAAGCCTTTTTCGCGTTTGATTAGTTTTGAGCGGTACTTGATTTTGTTCAGAAGCTCCGCCATCTCGTCCATGTCTTCGAGGGTTTCGGTTGGAAGCCCTGCAATAAAGTAGAACTTAATCTTTGACCAGCCGTTTTCGTAAAGCGTCAAAGCCGCGTTAATAATCTGTTCTTCTGAAATATTTTTCTTGATAACGTTGCGCAGGCGCTGGCTTCCGGCTTCCGGCGCAAGTGTCATCGCGGATTTTCGGATTGATTGAACAAGGTTTGCAAGTTCGAGGTTGAATCCGTCAATACGCTGGCTCGGGAGCGACACGGAGATTTTGCGTTTGTTAAAATCAACAGCAAGCTCCTTTATTACCTCTCTGATATTGGAATAATCGTTTGAAGAGAGAGAAAGCAGCGAATACTCGTCATATCCGGTGTTATCAACGAGTTTTTTAGTAATTTTTATTATGTCTTCTGCTTCGCGTTCTCTAACCGGCAGCGTTACGTGACCCGGCTGGCAGAATCTGCACATGCGTCCGCACCCGCGGCGGATTTCAACGATTGCTCTATCATGGACGGAGCTTGAGAACGGGATTGGATAGGAGGTTGAAGCGTAGTCTGTGATAAGGGGGGCAATGCGTTTTTCAACGCTGCGTACCTCGCCGGTTGACCCCTCACCCCCGACCCCTCTCCCACAAGGGGCGAGGGGAGCCATTGCGCTCCAACATCCCTTGATTTCGCATAATTTTTCAATTCTTTCTTTTCTCGGAAGTCCTTTTGTTTTTTCTAAAACCTCGCAAACTTCCACCATCATTTCTTCGCCGTCTCCAATACAGAAAACGTCAATAAAATCAGCCATTGGAAGCGGATTGAACGTACAAGGACCGCCTGCAAGAACAATCGGCTCTTCATCCCGTCTCTCGTCGTTTCTTACAGTAATTCCCGACATCTCAAGCATTTTCAAAACAGTAGGATAAGAAAGCTCGTACTGGAGCGAAAATCCAACCCCATCAAAATCTTTAAGCGCTCTTTTCGACTCCACACCATACAAAAACTCCGGCTTAAAATCCGGCTCCGGCGCATAAGCTCTGTCCGCCATCAGGGGGTAAATGTATTGGTCTGGATTATCACTACTAATCGGGCGTTTGTATGCATTCACCCTGTCATAAATTATTCTAACCCCTAAGTTGCTTATCCCGATTTCATACTTATCAGGAAAAACAAACGCAAATCTGACTTTTGCAGAGTCAAAATCTTTATTATATGACAAAAACTCCCCCCCCACGTACTGGTAGGGTTTTGTGGCTTTGAATAAAGCTTCGTGCTGATCTCTAAAAAAACAATTCATAAACCAATGATACCACGCTGAATTTGTGAAAACAAAAAACCGGCTGCTTTCGCATCCGGCATATTTTGCTTAAATTTGATAACACTATTCTACTTCGGCATTATCTGTGGCTTGAAGCTGTTTTGACTTGTAATTGTGGATAACCGCATCCACCAGTAAGTCGTAAGAAGAACTCTTTTCAATATTCGGAAATTCTTCTTTTAATTGTTGTCTGACCATTGCTTCCAGCCTCTGTTCGTCAGCTTTTGTTTTGAGTTCATTGCTCGACAATGACTCTATATAATCTTCGTTTGCCTGCTTCTGCGCACTCGCAAACGTCAATAAATTCGCTTTTGGATCTAGTGCCTGTCTTATTGATTTTAAAAACTTCAGGTTGAACATAACGACCTCTTTATTTTTACTACACTTGTATTTTATTAAAGTCCCATAAAAGTAAAAATTGCCTAATTAGTAGAAAGTTGTTACAATTATTTACAATTTAGAGAAATCTGTTAATATTATATACTTATTTTTCAAAGTGTTCAATAGCGCAAGTCTGTTATTTTTAATCTTTTCGTCCTTATCCATGACAAGCACATCATCAAAGAATTTTGTAACAACAGGGTTGATTCTTGTTATTGCATCCAGATACTCTCTGTAATCACCGCTGAAACTTATTCCCTGAACCGCCTTGTACAACTCTTTTTCAGCCTCAAGCGAGAACAAGCTTTCGTCAACAGCTCCTGCTTCTTCTTTCAAAATTCTAAGCACGCGGTTTGCGTTCTCAAGCAGCTTTTCATCCACTCCACTTGAAACAGCCTTAACCCTTTGAACGTAGTCGCACAAATCCTTGCAAGGGTTGATTGCTGCACAAGCTTCAAGAATGTTCTTCGAATAATCGCTGTTAAGGAAAATAATCAATCTCTGAACAAAGAACTCTTCAACATCAGCCTTAACGTCAGCTTTTACCGGAAGAAGCTCCAATGTTTCTTCTATAAGCTTAGATAAATCAAGCTTGAGGTTGTGCTCCAGAATTGTTTTGATAATCCCGAGCGCTGCACGTCTTACGCCCAGCGGGTCAGAAGAGCCGGTCGGCTTTTTGCCTGCTGCAAACACCGCACAGATTGTGTCGATTTTATCAGCAATCCCGACAACCTGACCTTCTATGCTTTTTGCTGTTTCAGAATCAGCGTTGAGCGGGAAGTAGTGCTCTTTTATACCTTCTGCAACTTCTGCGCTTTCTCCTGAAACTCTTGCGTAATCAGCTCCGATGAATCCTTGAAGCTCAGTAAATTCAAACACAAGGTTTGTAGCCAGGTCTGCTTTGCAAAGCTCTGCAGCTCTTTTTATTGAAGGTTTGGAAACCCCGAGAGCGTTAGAAATCTTTTCAGAAAGCTTAACAATTCTGCCGGTCTTGTCGTAAACAGAGCCCATGCCTTTTTGGAATGTCATGCCCTTGAGGTTTTCAACGTAAGCCTCAAGCGGTTTTTTGGTGTCTTCGTTGAAGAAGAATACCGCGTCATCAAGACGAGCCTTGATAACTCTTAAATTTCCGGCTTTGATGTTCTCAAATTCGTTTCCAATGTAGTTTGTGATTGTAACAAACTTGTTGGTGAGCTTTCCGTCTTTTGAATAGAGCGCAAAATATCTCTGGTGTGTTTCCATAACCGTAACCGCAACTTCCTGCGGGATTGTAAGATAAGCCTCGTCAAAGTTGCAGGTAACAGCAACCGGATACTCGCAGATAAACGTAACTTCTTCCAACAAATCGTCAGAAATCTTTGTCACTGCGTTAAGCTTCTCAGCTTCAATCTTAGTAAGCTCTAAAATTCTTTGTTTTCTCTCCTCCGGGTCAACAATAACCTTTGCCTCGCTGAGTTTTGAAACATATTCATCAGGGTTCTTGATGACAATATTCTGTTCAGAGAACCTGTGTCCGTTTGTGATGTTTGAAGAAGTTTTGTCAATCAAAGTGATTTTAACTTCTTCGCTGTCAAGGATTGAGAGTACCCATCTAATCGGGCGTGAGAACTTCACATCGTTATTTCCCCATCTCATGAAGTGCGGCCCTTGAAGCTTTGCAAAGATTTGTGGAACATTTTCCTGAAGCAAATCTTTTGTGTTCTTGCCCTTTATTGAAATTTTTGCGTAAAGATAATTGTCTTCAACATATAAATCGTCTTTTGAGACCCCGTTTTTGTTTGCAAAACCTTCACCTGCTTTTGTCAGGTTGTTGTTTTCGTCAAACGCGACTTTTGCAATAGGGCCTTTGACAACTTTTTCAACATCGGGCTGTGAGTTTGCAAGCCCGTCAACGATTACGGCAAGTCTTCTTGGAGTTGCCATAACTTTAATATCATCAAATTTAACATTGCTGTTGTTTAAAAAAGTCTCAAAACCTGTTTTAAGTTGTGAAATCGCCATTGGTATAAACTTGTATGGTAATTCCTCAACACCTACTTCCAATAAATATTTACTCATTTATATTTCTCCAATTTGTTTTTTCTTGATTATACCATGAAAGTTTTTTCGCGCGGACTCCCTCCCTTTCTATGATAAACTTACAAGCTTGTAAGTTCGATTCCAAACTTGTTTTATTTACCCCGGGAGGGCTGGGGTGGGGGTGCATCATTTCTGGTGTTTCCACTTCCAGTGATTGTACTCAATAAGTGCGATGTGAATCGCTGTAAGCACAGCGCTGATGTACGCAAACGGCTTGTGCGTTTTTCTTATTGACCGGTTCTTTGTAATCCCGCTGTACACAGCAGCTCCGAGCGCTGTTGTTGCGGCGTAGCCGGTCGTCTTTGGTGTAATAATTCTGTTGGATTTAACCTGTGATACTTGCATAACACGGCTATTATACCACAATCTTGACCAAACTTCACACAGGTGAGATAATTGGTTTATGAATTATTACAAAAAATACACGCCTTATCTCTTTTTGCTGCCGGCTGCAGCGGTTTTGATTGTGTTTTTCTTTGTCCCGTTTTTTCAAACCTTCGGACTGAGTTTTTTTGATTACTCCTCAAGTATTTATCACCCGACTTTTAACGGTGTTGATAATTACGTGAAACTCTTTAAAGAACCCATTTTTTATAAGGTTATGTTTAATACTTTTATGTACCTTGTAATCGCGGTGCCGTTTCTTGTGACCTTTCCGCTTTTTCTGGCAATACTTATTAACCAGAAAATCAGAGGAATTACGCTTTATAAAATTCTCCTCTACCTTCCGGTAATCGTCTCAATAGTTGTGGCTGCAATTGCTTTTAAATGGCTCTACGCACAGCAGGGAATTTTGAACTATCTTCTTTCTATCTTTGGCATAGATTCAATCGGCTGGCTTGTTGACCCTAAGTGGGCGCTTTTTTCTGTGGCACTTGTTACTATCTGGAAAGGCGTCGGGTATTACATGATGATTTATCTTGCCTCGCTGATGAGCGTTCCGCAAGATTTGTACGAAGCTTGTGATATTGACGGAGCAAATTTTGTTACAAAACACCTGACCGTCACAATTCCGCATATAATGCCTACGATTGCGCTTGTCTCAACCATAAGCACAATCTCTGCGATGAAAGTCTTTGCAGAAATCTATGTTATGACAAAAGGCGGGCCTCTGAACTCAACCAAAACAATTGTTTATTATATCTATGAACGCGCGTTTGAAAACCTTGATTTGGGCTACGCTTCCGCACTCGCTGTGGTGCTTCTGGTTGTTGTAATGCTGTTTTCTCTAATAAATATTCTCTGTTTTGAAAAAAACAAATACGGAGATATCTAATGAAAATCCTTGTTATTACAGACCTGTATCCCGTGCAAGAGGATGAAAAATACACCCCCAAAACGATTTACAGCTTTGTAAAAAGCTGGGAAGAACTCGGACACGAAGTCAGAGTGATTAAACCTAATTTCCTGCTGAACTCGTTTTTGCGCGGAAAACCCTTCTACAAAAGCGGAATTTACGCCGGTGTAGAGAATGTTAACTACTTCCTCCCGTTTCTGGGTGATGTCAGCAAAAAGATAAAAACCGATTTTGAACCGGATGTTACAGTCGCTCACATGCCAAGCGGATTGATTGTTGCAAACAAACTCGGGCGCCCGTTTATAGCAGGTGTTCATGTTTCGGATTTGGAGGTTTTGACAAATCCTCTTTATTCGGTTTATTTCAAAAAACAGCTTGAGCTTGCTTACAAAAACTCGTCAAAAATCGCCTGCCGTTCGGAAGTTTTGAGGCAAAAATTTCTGAAACTCTATCCTGAATACGAAAATAAGACCTTTGTTGCCTACTCGGGAATTGATAAAAATGTGGTAACAAAAAGATACCTAAAAAAAGGGGGTAAATATAAGGTTGTGACTTGCGCTAATCTGATTCGACGAAAAAACGTGGATAAAGTGATTCTTGCATGCGAAAAATTTGATAATCTGGATTTGACTGTTATCGGAGACGGCAATGAATTTGCGCGTTTAAGAGCTCTTTCGAATAAGCCAGAGTTCTTGGGTCACTTATCAAACGCACAGGTCTTGGAAAAAATGCGCGAGTCTGATATTTTTATCCTGCCGAGCGAAAACGAGACTTTTGGGATGGTTTATCTGGAGGCAATGGCGTCGGGGTGCATCACTGTCGGGCTCAAAAAGGACGGGATTGACGGGATTATTAAAGACGGAGTTAACGGGTTCTTGACTGAAAAAGACGGGGTTGAAAAAACTCTGGTGCGGATTTTAAATTTTGATAACCTTGATGAGATACTGGAAAATTCTTACAACACGATTCTGAACTACACAAAAGAGGCTGCTGCAATAAATTATTCCTCATTTTTTTAAGTGCTATACTTTAGAGGGGGACGGATTATGTCAAAGAATATTTTTATAACAGCAACCGGTACAGATGTTGGAAAAACTTATGTTTCAGCGCTTCTTGTAAAAAAAATGCGCGAATCAGGTTTTGATTGCGGGTACTTCAAACCCGTGTTGAGCGGTGTGGAAGAAAAAGACGGCAAACTTATCCAGAGTGACGCGAATTACGTTACCTCGACTGCCAAAATTCCCTCAAGCGCGGACGAGTGCGTTGCTTTTTGGTGGAAAGAAGCTGTCTCACCTCACCTTGCAGCAAAAAGAGCCGGTGAAAAGATTGATATAGAAAAAATAAAAGAACATTTTGAAAAATTACAGGCAAAATACGATTATCTTCTAATCGAGGGCGCTGGCGGGATTACCTGTCCTTTGAGGCTTGATGAGGGCGAAAAATACTTGCTTAAGGATTTGATAAAGGATTTGGATACAAACATTGTTATAGTTGCAGACGGAGGGCTCGGAACGATAAATTCAACCCTGCTTACTGTTGAATACGCGCGTGCAAACGGGATTGGGATTGAAGGGATTATTCTGAATAATTTCGAGTCTCAAAACTTCATGCACCAGGATAATTTGAAGCAGGTTGAGTACTTAACAGGAGTGAAAGTCGTTGCAACTGTTGGAAGAAATCAAAAAGACATCGAGCTTTTGGAGGAATTATGGACTGGCAAAAAGAAGATTTAAAATACATCTGGCACCCGTGTTCGCAGATGAAGGATTATGAAACCCTACCGCCTATTGTAATCGAGCGCGGCGAAGGGATTAATCTCTATGATGTCAACGGAAAATGCTACAAAGATGTTATAAGCTCATGGTGGTGTAATCTTCTCGGTCACTGCAACCCGAGGATTAATGCGGCTGTAAAAAAACAGATTGACTCACTGGAGCACGTAATTTTTGCCAACTTCACCCACAAGCCTGCAATTACGCTCTGTCAGGAGCTTATGAAGGTTATTCCGGAAGGTTTGTGCAAGTTCAATTTTGCGGACAACGGCTCTGCTGCGATTGAGATGGCTTTAAAGATGAGTTTTCAGTACCATTACCAGACCGGAAACCCACAGAAGAAACGCTTTATGGCACTTTCTGACGCGTATCATGGAGAAACTCTTGGTGCGCTTGCTGTTGGCGGGGTGGATTTGTATTCAGAGCTTTACAAGCCTTTGCTTCTGGATGTTATAAGGATTGACGCGCCGGATTGTTTCCGCTGTCCGTACGGGAAAAGGTGTGAAGGGCATTGCTCTTTCGCTCCCTCTCCTCAGGGAGAGGGTTGGGGTGAGGGGGCAACCTGCCACTGCGAGTGTTTTGAAAAAGCCGAAAAAACTTTTGCAAAACACGCTCACGAAGTCGCTGCAATCATTGTTGAGCCGCTGCTTCAAGGCTCTGCCGGCATGAAGGTTTATCCGCCTCTGTATCTAAAAAAACTGCGCGAGCTCTGTGATAAATACAATGTACACCTGATAGCTGACGAAATCGCAACAGGCTATGGAAGAACAGGGAAAATGTTTGCGTTCAATCATGCTGGCGTGAGCCCAGACATAATGTGTCTTTCAAAAGGGCTGACAGGCGGCTATATGCCTATGGCGATTGCTGTTACAACACAAAAGATTTATGACGCATTTTATGATGATTACTTGAAGGGAAAAGCCTTCATGCATTCTCACACTTACGCAGGAAACCCGCTTGCCTGCTCTGCTGCAATCGAGGTGCTTAAGATTTTGAAAGACGAGCAGATAATCGAAAAAGCAAACAAGCGTGCGGTTTATTTCAATAAGATTATCAGAGAGAAATTCCTTCCGCTAGAAAATGTGGGTGAGGTGCGCTCAATCGGGCTTATAAACGCAATCGAGCTTGTAAAAAACAGAGAAACAAAAGAGCCTCTGGATTCTTCAAAAAGAACAGGATACCAGATTTACCAAAAGGCGCTCGAAAAGGGTGTTTTACTTCGTCCGCTCGGTGATGTGATTTACTTCAACCCGCCGTTGATTATTGAGGAGGAAGATATGGACTTTGTAACCGATGTTGCGCTTGCTTGTACAAAAGACATATTATGTGATATAATTTAGCCAATATAAGGAGTATTTCACATGAAAGTATCGATGAAAACATTTATGCCGGTTGCGGCAGCAGCTTTGTTAACCCTTGGGGCATGTGAGCGTGTGGTTTCTCGTGCCGAAAGATATATGGAAAACAGGCCGCAAAAAGAGTTAGATATGCTTTTAGTTGGAAATGACGGTTCCTACAAAGAGCATGCAAAAATTCAATCACGTCTGGATTCGACTGCTTTCAGAGATATTTTTAACGGAACGGCTGCGGCGAAAGATTCTGCCACGGTAGAAGAATTTAATAAAATTGCAGCTTCATATAGAGCTGATGAGGCTGCTACAACAGATGGTAAAATTGTACAGTCAATTAGGAACAAACTTATTGACAAAGGTATTACAGTTAAAGAACTAGGTGATATATATACTCCTGCTGTAACAAAGTTTCAGCATAAAGCTGATGCCTGGGCTTACAGAAATTTCTTCAACAAACTTGGAATATGGCACGATGTTGAGAAAAGTTTCAATGATGCTTCTACCATAATTTGTCCGTAGTAATGTTTACAGCCTAGCGTTCTTCGGAACAACTGTCACTCCGCCTTCTGAAACGTAAAACCCGCGAGCAATGTCTTCTTCACGGTTTACACCTATTTTGGTGTAAGGCGGGATGTCAACGTTTTTGTCAATGATGGCTTTTCTGATTTCAGAATACCTGCCAACATTTACATTTTCCATCAAAATGCTGTCTGTAACCTGTGAATAACTGTTGATTTTTACTTTTGGCGAGAGCACGCAGCGTGAAAGCATTCCGCCTGATACGATACAGCCTTCTGACACCATTGAGTTTGTTGCCATACCGACTCTATCACCCTGTTGCCAGATGAATTTAGCAGGCGGATAGTTGTAATTGAAGGTTCTTATAGGCCACTCTTTGGAGTACAAATTCAGTTCCGGCTCGTAGTCCAGCAAATCCATGTTTGCCTGCCAGTACGCGTCAATACAGCCGACATCGCGCCAGTAGCCTTTTTCCTTTTCTGTCATACCCGGAAAATGGTTTTCGTTAAAATTGTAGATGAAAACATTCTTTCCCTCTCTTAATAGCATCGGGATAACGTTTTTGCCAAAATCGTGGTTGGAGTTTTCTATTTTTGAATCTTCCTCAAGCGCGTTCAGCAGAATTTCTTTGTTGAAAATATAGTTCCCCATTGAAGCAAGGCACATATTAGGGTTGTTCGGCATTGCTTTGGGCGGGGTTTGAGGTTTTTCTACAAAACCCGTAAGCCGCCAGTTTTCGTCGACTTCAATGATTCCGAACTCATGCGCTTCTTCAATCGGAATCGGGATTGCTGAAATAGTCAAGTCAGCGTGGTTTTTCTTGTGGTATTTCAGCATCTGACCCACATCCATTTTATAAATATGGTCACCGCCGAACACGCAAACATAGTCAGGCTCTTCGTCGTGGATATGGAATGCGTTTTGGTAAACCGCGTCAGCCGTGCCTTGATACCATGTCCCGCCTGTTCTCATCTGTGCGGGTACAAGGTCAACGTACTGGTTCAAAAACGGGGAGAGTGCCCAGCCTTTTGAGATGTGTTTATTCAGGGAGTCTGATTTGTACTGGGTCAGGACTTTGATTTTGAAGAATCCGGAATTGATGAAGTTGTTCAGCACAAAATCAATGATTCGGTATCTTCCTGCAAATGGTACTGCGGGTTTTGCTCTATCTTGTGTAAGCGGAAACAAGCGTTTTCCTTCGCCGCCTGCTAAAATCATAACCAATGCATCATCAAATGACATAACCCCTCCTGAATAATCTGTACAATTATTTTATCAAATTTGAAGAGGGAATGCACTACTCCTTTAGGACGATGTGTTTCTACTTTCTTGTGTCAACAAGAAAGTAGAGCAAAGAAGCTCGCCGCCTCACATTTCGTTCGCTAATCAATTGTAGCGCTCAGGGGTAAATGAAAACTGACCGGGTGAACTCGCGGTTTGGGCGTAGGGTTTGGGGGTTAAAATTCTACAACCGCTCAAACAGCACCCGGGTTGTTGTTTTTTCGCTTACATTGATTGCTCACTTCATTAAGGGCGGCTGTTGGCGCGGGAAGTGTTTATCTGATGAAATTGGTGACAATTCTTTTTGCTTTGCAGAAGAAGCAGGAGTCTTTTTCTTTTATCTCTCTTATTTCAGAGATTTTGTAAGGCTCGGGTTGCGGTGTTCTCTGGTATTTAACAGCAGGATAGCCCAAAAGCATTGCATAACCCGGTGCGTAGCCGGATGGAATATCCAGAAGCTCACAAAGCTCAGGAAATATTTTTATGCAGAGTTGTGCATAGCCGCACCAGCAGGTGCCGAGTCCGAGATGTTGGGCGTAGAGTTCGATATATGAAAGTGCAATAATCGGGTCAACTGTTGCGCATGGAGCTGTAACAGGTGAAGAGACAACAACAAGGTGCGGAGCGCCTCTGAATATCACGTCTTCGCCATCCATAAAGGCTTTTTTATAGCGTTCAAACTTGTCCACAATCGGAGAGAAGGCTCTGCTTTTTATGACTTTTAGGATTTTGTCGTTGGTTTTCTTGCGCAGTACATCCATTATTTCTTTCTTTTCAACAATCGAAAAATGCAATGAGTGCGAGTTGCAGCCGGTCGGGATGTAAGGTAGCATTGATTTGAGTTTTGCAAATGTTTCTTCGCTAACATCCTCGTCTTTGTACTGTCTTACGCTTCTTCTGGATTTGATGAGGCTTAAAATGTCATCGTAGTTTACCCCTTCGGAGTTTTCAGGGTGTTTATCATTGAATGACAGAGCGCCTGTCGGGCAGATTGCAAGGCAGTGTTCGCAGGAGATACAGCTTTTTTCGTCTTTCATTTCCGGAAAGTTATCGTCGTCAAAGCCAATACAGGATGAGACACAGTCGCTTATGCAGAGTCCGCAGCGGATACATTTTTCTTTATCGATTGTGATTGTTTTCATAAAAAGCTCCTTTTTTATTAAGATAGCATAAAGAAAAACGGCTTGTAATGCTTGACAGGGGAATTTTTTTATAATAAATTAATCATGCCGAAGTATAGTGCTGTGGTATGCCTTGCTCGGTTAAAGTAATAACTTTTACAAAGGAGACAAAAAATGCCAAAACTAAAAACACACCGTGCAGCAGCTAAGAGATACAAAGTTACTGGCACAGGTAAAATCACAAGAAGACATGCAGGTATTGGCCACTTGCTTCAACACAAGTCAGAATCAAGAAAACGTAAGATTTTCGGAGATGTAGTGATTTCTGAAACTCACGAAAAATTGATTTCTAAAGAGTTACCTTACAAGAAGTATGCCAGATAGGAGTGTTGAACAATGAGAATTAAACGTGGAAATGTATGTCGCAACAGACACAAAAAAATATTAAAGCTTGCTAAAGGTTTTAAAGGCGCAAGAAGCAGAATCTTCAAGGTAGCTAACATTGCTGTTATGAAGGCTCTTAAATATGCTTACAGAGACAGACGCGCTACAAAACGTAACATGCGCAGACTCTGGATTGTTAGAATTAACGCAGCTGTTAGAGAACAAGGAATGAGCTACTCAAGATTTGTTAACGCTTGCAAAAAAGCTAACATTCAGGTTAACAGAAAAATGCTTGCAGACCTTGCAGTTAACGACAAAGAAGCTTTCTCTATCGTTGTAGAAACAGCAAAAGCAGCTTTATAATTTAATAGGTCTTAAAAAAAAGAAAAAGACTGCCGTTGATTTAATTAGCGGCAGTTTTTCAATAGGTTATTAGATAAAAGGAGTGGAGTTACATATCATAGACAAAGTTTTGTCCTGTCGTGTTTTCAGAAGCTTCCTGCCTCATGGCTTGAGAAGCGAAGAACATCTGTTTTGCATAACTCTGGATTTCGGTGTTGTAAACTCTCTGGTCAAATATGTTTTCGTATTTTTCCAGATAGTCGCCGATTGGATTTACAATGTCCGTAATCAAGCCTGTTGCTGTATCTGCAACCTGCTGCAACACTCTTTCTCCAATTCCGAGTTCTGCCATTTTTTCAGACAAAGTAAGAGTCAGAAATCCGTTGCCCTGAACCGCCTCTTCAGCTTTTTCCTGTAAACGCGATTCCATCCTCTCCGCTGCAGCTGCGTGCTGCTTGGTAGGATCATATGTCTGGGTTTTATAGGTCTGTAAAAAACGATTTAGGTTAAATGATTCTGCCATATCCTTTGTCCCTTGTTCTTGTATTAATGTTATCGGCATTTTTTTCAAAAACTTTAGGATTTTAGGATAAAGATTTACAATTCGTTACATTAATTTACAGCTCCGATTCCGTAAAATTGCCCGAGCACAGTGAAAGCACCGCTTCGAGCCGAATCCTTGATTATTCTTGCAGATGTGTTGGTTAAAACAACCTGGGTTTGGACGCATTCAAACTTGTTGTCAACAAAGGTTTGTTCGTATTTTTCTGCAAGCTGGGTGTATTTTTTTGTCTTGATAAAGAGGTTGAAATTCTTCTTGCGCTTGTGAATTTGTGCGCTTGCAAAACTTATCACAGTGTTGATGTCGATTTCTACCCAGGAAGATTGGATGATGTCCACAATGTAATTCTCGTTGTCGCTTGTCTGGATTGAGATGTAGCCTGTGATGTTCTTTGATTTAGGATCTTCAATTACAAATTTGTATTCGCTAAAATACGAAAGCCCTTTGAATACAGTCTCTTTAAACTCTTTCGGGTCGCGCCCTAAAAGCAGCCTGAAATGCGGGAGTAAAGACTCGTTGTAGAGATTTGCAACAACTTGCGAGTCTGCGTTTCTGAACGGGCGGAAAGACTTGCGGTTATACTCTTGAGGCTGGACGGGTTTTGCTTTCCAGAGTTTTTCGTAAGAAAGCTGGCTGAAGCCGCAGCGTGAGACAAAGAGTTTGATAAGCTCCGGAAGGTAGTCGTCAACCCGAACAATAAAAGATGTCACGCCTTTTGCTTTGTATTTTGAGACAACGTACTGGATAAGCTCCCCCCCTGCTTCGTAGCAGTTTTGTTCAAAAAGCAGTTTTTGGATTTCCATTTTCTTTTGCGGGCATCTTGACGGCGCAACTGTTATAAGCCCTTTCACGTCTTTTTTGTCTTTGAGAATATAGGATTCCGGCAAAAACTTGAATCTGAGCGGGATAAGGTGGTGCAGGGCAATAAGCGGATTGAACATAATGTGGTTTATGTATGTGTCATTCGCGCTGTTGTTCAGAAATGATATCATCTCCTGAGTATTGTTTTTGTCAAAATAATAAAGCTTTCTTATCTTACTCATAAGAAAATTATATCCTCGTGAAGCGCAAGTTTCAAGTATTTTGGGGAAGGTCGAAAACACCCCTCTTTTGAAACTCAAGCGTATATGTTATAATTAGTTTATGCAAGATGATAAAATTTATTCGGTAGAAGAAATTAGAAATATATTGAATGAGCATAAAGTTTTTTTTGAGACGAAATATTTTGTCCAAAACTTTCTTTTGTTTGGTTCTTATGCGAAAAATCAGCAAACCCAGGCTAGTGACATTGATTTGCTGGTAAATTTTACGCAGCCAATAGATATGTTTGATTTTATTGACTTGCAGGATTATCTTACTGGTATTTTTAATAAGAGAATCGATTTGGGAACGCTCAATGGTTTAAAGAGTTTTGTGAAAAGCTCTATTCTTAAAGAAGCAATAGCATTATGAAGAAAAAAGCAACAATATTTTTTTTACAAGATATAGAAAACTCGCTGGAGAAAATTTTTAGATACACAGATGGGATGTCTTATGATGAGTTTATCATTGATGATAAAACCAAAGATGCCGTTGAAAGAAATTTTGAAATTATTGGTGAGGCTGTTAAGAATTTATCAGAAGAATACCGGATAAAGCATCCTCATATACCATTTAAACAAGTAGCCGGTATGAGAGACAAGCTGATTCATGATTACTTTGGCGTGGATTATGAACTTGTATGGAAAACAATTAAATCAAAACTCCCGAAGTTCAGTTCAGAAATTAAGAATCTGATTGAAAAAGAAAAGATTTGTTGACAAATCCCACACCTTAACTACTGGAAAATCTTTCCGAAATATATTATCATTAGAAAAACTGGTGAGGATAATATATTATGAAGAGTTTAAAAAATTTTTTGGTCGTTCTTGTTATGCTTGTTTGCACCGCTGCTTTTGCCGCAGATTATACGGTGCAGAAACTTCCGAACGGCCAAACGGTTGTTGTGTACGAGATAAAAAATAACCCGATTGTGACAATCGATACCTGGATAAAAACCGGTTCTGTCAACGAGACCGACACTAATAACGGCGTGGCACACTTTTTGGAACACCTTTTCTTTAAAGGTACAAAGGCACATCCTGTAGGCGATATGGACAGGATTCTGGAATCCAAAGGCGCAATTGTGAACGCAGCTACGAGCAAGGATTTTACGCACTACTATATAACAATTCCTTCCGAATACTTTGATACAGCCATGGAACTGCATTCTGATATGCTTCTTAACCCGCAGATTCCGCGCAAAGAATTGGAAAAAGAACGCAAAGTCGTGCTTGAAGAGATTGCAAAAGACGGCAACACACCGGCAAAGAAGGTTTATGACAATCTTAATGATATGATGTATACAACCCATCCTTACAAACGCAAGGTTATCGGCTCAGCGGATATTATCGGAACAATAAGACGCGAGGAGATTCTCGACTATTTTAATAACTACTACGCACCTTCAAACATGGTTACCCTTGTTGTGGGCGATGTTGATACGGCGAAAGCTGTTTCTAAGATTCAGGCCTGCTTTAATCAGGAATACAAAAAGCCGGTTAAGAAGAATTTCAGAAGAGAAAACCCGCTTCAAAACCAGAAACGCAAAATCGAATACACTGACACGCAGTCAGGCTACATGATGATTGGGTTTAGAGGTGCAAGTATTTGCGACAAAGATACTTACGCGCTCGATGTTCTTGCAGAAGTTCTCGGTGGCGGAAAATCGTCCAAACTCTTTAGAGATATCAAGGAACAAAAGGGACTCGCTTATTCGATTTCGGCTTCCAACGGAAGCTTCCGTGATGACGGGATTTTCTATATAAGCGCAAACTTCACCCCTACAAGCATGGACAAACTAGAAAAAGCAATTTTTGAAGAAATATGCTACATCCAAAAATACGGTGTAACAGACGAGGAGCTTGAAAGAGCTAAGAAAATGATTGTTCAGGACACTTATTATTCCAGAGAATCAACCTCCAATATCTCGTCAGAGCTCGGGTATATTATGGCGCTTACAAACAGCTCTGAAATTTATAACACCTATGTTGATAATATTAAACGCGTAACAGCAGAGGAAGTCAGGGCTGCCGCGCAGAGATACCTCGGTGTTAACAGAAGCGCAGTCTCAATTGTGCTTCCAAAATCAATGGAAAAAATGGAAACAAAAGCAGAGGTAAAACACAGCGCACAAAAGGTTTCTGAATACAACGGGACGGTAAAATACGCGATTGATAACGGTACAACGCTACTGATTAACGAAAACAAAAACAACGACATTATTGCTATGAGCATAATCGCGCGCGGCGGCGAATTTTTAGAGCGAGTTGCGGGCGAAGGCACTTTGATGGCAGGCACAATGCTTAAGGGAACTAAAAAGTATTCAGCGCAGGAGCTTGCCCAGATTCTGGATGAAAACGGGATACAGATTCAGCCTTCTTGCGGCGAAGATTATTTTGTAATAAATGTCCAGACAACGACCGCTCAAATCGACAAAACACTTGATATTATTGATGAAATCGTTAACAACGCGGTCTTTGATGATTATGAGTTGGAGAAAAAACGCTCTGAAATCTTGAGCAAGATTAAGCAGAGTCGGGACGTACCGATGAATATTGCGCTTGAGAACTTCAAGACATCAATCTTTGAAAACAGTGTTTACTCTCACTCAAACAAGATTCTTGAAAAATCATTGCCGCAGGTTCAAAGAGAGGATGTTGTGAGCTACTACAACAAAGCTCTTGATTCAAAGAATGTGGTTGTCTCAATCACGGGTAACGTCGACCCTGACAAGATGATTAGCGCGTTTGGCTCAATCTTGAACAACACGCCTAATCCGAAGTTTGATTATTCGAAATACCGCGTCACCAAACTTAACGCTCCGAAGACTATTTCGCAGCCTGTAAAGGATTTGCAGACTTCTTGGGTGTTTATGGGATGGCAGGCGTCCGGTGTTTCTAACCACAAGGATTTTGTTACTTTGAAGGTTATTAACACAATTTTGGGTTCCGGCTTAAGCTCAAGGCTTTATAAGAACCTTAGAGAGCAGGACGGGCTTGCATACCAGCTCGGCTCCAGCTATTCTCCTAAGATGCTCGGCGGAATATTTATGACTTACATTGGAACAAATCCGGATACTTTGGATTATTCCAAGAAGAAGATTATGAAGGAAATCGAGCGTTTGAAAATGGAGTTCGTATCAGATAGCGAGCTTCAGGACGCAAAAGACAGGCTCAAAGGCGGGTTTGTAATCGCGATGGAGACAAACTCTGAAAAGGCTTCAAATATCGGGCTTTTTGAAACGACCGGATTTGGCTACGACTTTTTGGACAAGTACACCAAAATGGTTGATGAAGTGACCGCTTCGGATATTATAAGGGTTGCAAACAAGTACTTCAACGCTAATCTTGTTCAGTCGCAGGTTGTGAAATAATATTTCTCAACCTCTCTGAGATTGGGTTTGGCTTTTCAATCCGGCAAAAAGCTGTTATAATGAAGTGTAAATATTAGAAGAGGACTTTTTGATGAAAATTCTTATTTCCAATGACGACGGGATTCTGTCCAATGGTATCCGCGCGCTTATTGAGGCTCTGGCTCCTTGCCACGACGTCTATGTAGTTGCGCCGGATAGAGAAAGAAGCGCAGCAGGACATTCGCTAACGCTTCATACCCCGCTAAGAGTGGAAGAAGTAGACCCGAAATACGGCGCAAAACGCTGCTGGATGACAACCGGAACCCCGGGTGACTGCGTAAAACTTGCGATAAACGCAATTCTATCCGAAGAGGAAAAGCCTGACCTTGTCATCACAGGGATAAACCATGGGCCAAACCTCGGCGCTGATATACTTTATTCCGGAACCGTAAGCTGCGCAATGGAGGGCGCAATGATGGGGTATCCGAGTATCGCGACTTCGCTTGCAAGTATGAGAAATGAGTACGAGGATTTTCATTTTACGGCAGCTTTTATTGCGGAGCTGTTGAACAAGCTTGACACGTACAAGATTCCGCCAAAAACGATTCTGAACATCAATGTTCCCGGTTTGGAAAAAGAAGACATTGCGGGTATTGCAATAACCGAGCTTGGAAGCAGAATGTTTACAGACGCATACGAAAAAAGAATCGACCCGCGTGGCAAGGTTTATTACTGGATGGCAGGTGAGCTAATTAACGAGCCTGACAATGCCTCAACAGACATTGCTGCTGTAAGGAATAACAAGATTTCCATAACCCCTGTGACTTATGAGATGACACGGGTTAATATTATGAAAGACCTTAGTGACTCGCTCTGCAACGAAAATGTTTGTGAGTGGTTTTAACATAATTCCCTCGCCCTACGGGAGAGGGTTAGGGTGAGGGGGCGAATCAATTGTACTAGTCCTAATGTCTTATATATACTTTGCTAAAATTACACCAACCGATGATTTACCGTTTTGGTTTCAGTGTAACTATATAGTTATGAACATAAAAAGTTTTTTTAAACTAGTGAATAGAAAAATAAATAAGTATGACAAAGCAGCAACAAATCCGTTTGAAGCAATACCTCTGTCAATCACACTCGTATGGGTGGAAGAAGACAACGAGGAAAAGGAAGAATACAAGCGCTACGATTTGAACTAAGCTATATTGCTTGCAGGCTTATGCAGCTAGCTCTTCCTTTTTAGGAAGGGCTTTTTAAATAAAGCTTAATTCAACTTCGACTTCAAAATCCTTGCCGCAGAAATCAAAATATCAATACTCGTTGAAAACGGCGGAGCGTAGGTTAAATCTACGTCAAGCAAATCTTCCACTGTCATACCGCGGATAAGCCCTACAGACACTGTGTTAACCTTCTTGTCTGCATCACTCGAGCCGATAGCCTGTGCGCCGAGAATTTTGTGCGAGCGCCTGTCCGCAACCAGTTTCAGGGTGACGTTTTGGACTTCCGGCATGTAGCCGGCCTTGTCGCGCTTGGTTATAACAACAGAAACAGCGTCAAAGCCAAGTTTTTGAGCGACTTTTTCAGTAAGTCCGGACATTGATATGCTCATAGCCTTGTATCTTACAACTGCAGAGCCCAGGATTCCTTCAAAATCTTCTACGCCGCCGCAGGCGTTAATCGCAGCAACGCGCCCTTCTTTGTTTGCTGTGGAGCCCAGAGGAACCCACATTGGCGTATTGGATATCATGTTAATCTTTTCTGCGCAGTCACCGCAGGCGTAAATATCGGGAATGTTCGTTTGCATTCGGCTGTTTACCTTGATTGCACCGGTGGGGCCAATTGCGATTCCCGCCGCTTCTGCAATGTCTACAACAGGCCGAACGCCTGCCGCGATTATGACCATGTCAGTTTCAAACCCGAAGCCGTTTGCTGTTACAACGCCTGTGACAGTGTCTTCGCCGATAAACTCGCTTGCCACATCGTCGTTAAGAATATTTACTTTATGCTCAGAGTTTTCGATAATGAAAGTCTGAATCTGCGCGGAAATGTCTTCGTCAAAAACCGGTAAGATAAAGGGTGCGCGTTCAATCAGGGTGACATTTTTGTCGTTTTTGATTAACGCCTCAACAAGCTCAATGCTAATATAGCCGCCGCCGATTATTGTGACGTTTTGGGCGTTTTGCATTGCCTCTCTTACAGCAATACCGTCTTCAAGGTTTCTGATTGTAAAAATGTTTTTCAAATCTTTGTTCGTAATATCCGGAATTATTGGTACAGAGCCTGTTGCAATGATGAGTTTGTCATACTCAACAAACTTGCACTCTCCGTTTTGCGTATCACGGACAACAATTTTTTTATCAGCAGGAAGAATCTTTGTGACTTTGTGAAGCGTGTGAATATTTACCCCGCTCTTTTCAAACTCTTCTTTTGAGCGCACAATAAGCTTGTGCCAGTCTTCAAAATCACCTGCAATATAATAAGGAATACCGCAGGACGAGTATGAAACGTATTCATCCAATGTGTAAATATGGACTTCCGCATCCGGAAGCAGTCTTTTTGATTTCGCTGCAGCCTTGGCTCCGGCCGCAACCCCGCCGATAATAATTATTTTCATATCTGGATTATGTATTGGTTGGACGAGGAAAACAATTGGTAGGGTGGGGAAGCCTGTTATTTTCTCACAAGCAGCGTAATATCATTAAACACAACAAAAATCATCAAAATAATCAGGAGCGAGAAGAATATCTGCGAGATTATCTCAATAACTTTTTCATCCAGCGGCTTGCCTGTAATTTTTTCAATCAACAGGAACATCAAATGCCCGCCGTCAAGCGCCGGAATCGGAAGAATGTTCAAGATTGCAAGGTTCATTGAAATAAGTGCAGCAAGCAGGATTCCTGATGATTTGCCGCTCTTTTCTATCATGTCGCCACCGATTTTTGTGATAGCAACAACACCGTGCATGTCCTTAAGCGGAATGTTGCCTGTAAAAAGCTGGCCGAGAGAGTACATCATCATGTAAGTATTGTCCCACAGATAGTCGCAGCTTCCCTTGATAATTGTTGGAATGGTGTTTGTTTTAATCATTGTCTGCTTTTGGCCTAGCCCGATTCCAATAATTCCCTTTTCGTCAGGATAAATCGGGTTAAGTTCCAGCACTTTGCCCTCTCTTTCAACAACAAGGTTAATCGGATGAACTCCGTTTGAGATTGCTTTTGCAACATCGTACATTGTGTAGTTGCCATCTGATATGTAAACATTTTTTCCGTCGATTAATTTTTCAAGCGCTTTAATCCTGTCATCAATCGTTAAGCCTTCTTTCTTGAAGTACTTAGCACCTTTTGCAGCGTATTTGTCCATTGTAATCACGTCGCAATGAGCTTCTTCCGGAAGCCTTATAGACAAGTCTTTCGGTATAATTTCATCCTTTGATAAACCAGGGTTTAGAGCTTTAAGTTTTGCAAAGTTTTCGTCAATTGTCTGCTGGGTAACGACTCCGTTGTCTTTTGCGCTGTTTTTTACGATTGTTATAAACGAATAAGCATTGTTTATATCGCATCCGTTTGCTTTGAGGATTCTGTCTCCTTCTTTAAGCCCTGATTTCCAGATACTTGCGTTTTCCGGGGCGTTGATTTCTCCGGCGTATATCTCGTAATCTCCTGACGGAAGCTGTTTTGTCCAGATTGCAACAAACATCACAAGAGCGATTGCGCACAGAACGTTTGCAATAACACCCGCTGAAACAACGATTGCTCTTTGCCATGCAGGCTTGTTAACGAATCTTTCAGGAGAATCCTTCGGAAGCTCGCAGTCTTTCTCGTCGTCAGGAAACGAAACATACCCGCCAAGAAGCAGCGCATGAACGAGGATTTCCAAATCCCCGAACTTTTTCCTGAAAAGCGTTGGTCCGACCGGAAGCCCGAATCCGAACTTATCAACCCTGATGCCGAATGCGCGTGCAGCAGCAAAGTGCCCGATTTCATGCACAAGAATCAACAAGCTTAACAACAAAATCATTATAATAATTGACATAAATTCTCCCTTATTTTTATTTTTCTCATTTTAACATAAAATCAACTGTTATGTTATAATAGGAAAAAAGCAGGAGAACTATGACTATTGCAATTTATCCGGGGAGTTTTGACCCGATTACAAACGGACACATTGATATTTTGAAAAGCGGCGCTGAAATTTTTGACAAAGTTATAATCGCAGTTTCTTATAACGCCCAAAAACAGGGCTTTCTGCCGATTGAAACGCGGGTAAAACTAATTGAAGAATGCACAAAAGATTTTCATAATGTCGAAGTCGATTTTTTTGAGGGGCTGACAGTGGATTATGCAAGAAAACGCGGTGCTTCTGTGCTTTTAAGAGGACTCCGGACTTCTTTTGACTTTGAATACGAACTCCAGCTTTCGCAAACAAACCTCGCTTTGTACAAGGATATTAAAACAGTATTTTTGATTACAAAGCCTGAATACAACTTCATTTCGTCCTCCTGTGTGCGCGAGATTTTGATGAACAAAGGTGACATCACGAATTTTGTGCCGGAGTCTGTTTGCAGGTATCTTATGGAGAAGTATTCTAAAGTTATCTAAATATTTTTATATACTCCTCAAAAACGTAAAACCTGTTTCGATTATATCCCGTTTTTTCTTCAAGGATTCCCTGCTCAACAAAAGCTTGAAGCAAACCGTTCGCTGTCGCAGGAGTTACACATAATTCAGTACTTATTAGCTTTGAATTAACTTTTGGCTGTGAATACAAAAATTCTAACAATCTTTGACCGTTTGCAGATTTCTTACCAATTTTTGCAAGCTTGGATTCAACACCTTTTTTGAGCTTGATTATTTGTTCAAATGTCTTAATACTATTTTTCGATGTTTCTACAATCCCGCTCAAGAAAAACTTCAACCACTGGGTCATATCGTCTCTCTGTTTAACCATTGATAGCGAGTCATAATAGGACATCCTGTTGCGCTCAAAGAAGTCTGAAATATACAGTACTGGCTTACTTAAAAGTCCGGTGCTAATCAAATAAAGAATGATTAAAAGCCGTCCTGTTCTTCCATTACCGTCTAAAAAGGGGTGGATTGTTTCAAATTGATAATGCACAATTCCCGCTTTAATTAGTTCCGGCACTTGCAAATCTTCATTGTGCAGAAATTTTTCAATGTCAGTTAACAAATCCGGCAACATATTAGGCTCCGGCGGAATGAAAAATGCGTCTTTTAAAGATGAACCGCCAATCCAGTTCTGGGTCTTGCGAATTTCCCCCGGAGTTTTGTGCTCGCCTCTTACTCCCTGCAATAAAATTTTGTGAGCCTCTTTTATGAGCCTCATTGAAATAGGAAGTTCTTTAAGCCTTGAAATAGAATAACTTATTGCCTCAATGTAATTCTGAACCTCATGCCAGTCATCCCTGAGCTCCGGCTTAATTTGTTCAACCGGCGTAATTGCGTCCTCAAAAGTTGTCCTTGTGCCTTCTATTCTGTTTGAATTTGTTGCTTCTTTTGTGGCATACATCTTGATGAAAAAAACTATGTCCGGAATCAAATCCGCATAAGAGTTCAACTTGCCAAGCCATAAACTCGCTTCCTGTAATAACGGCGCAAGCTCTTCTAAATTCCAATCAATATCTTCGTTGATAAATGATGGGTTAAAAGGCTTGTAGCCCTTGTGTAATATATAAGTGCCTGCTTTAAATTCCTTCATTATAATTTGTCCTTATTATAGGGAAATCGCTTTTCCTATAATATAACATGTTTTTATTATAATTTCACCCCTATAACTTTCCCACTAGCTATGAAACTTCGTCAGCACCTTCTTAACCTGCTGCAAAAATTCAGTTTGATTGAAATTGTCTTTTGGCATGTAATATTCGATGCTGAACCGGTTAAGCTTCTGGTACGCGTTCTTTTCAGGTAGCGAACTCATGACAATAATCGGAATGTCCATGTACATCTCGTCGGTCTTTAAACGCTCAATGAACTCGTAACCGTCAATCTTCGGCATGGTTAAATCGGTTACAATCAGGTCATAATGGGTCAATTTAAGCTTGACGAGCGCCTCCTGCGCATCAAGCACAGCGTCTACCATGTAGCCGATGTTCAGAAGAATGTTCTTTATCATTGTGCGGGTGGTGATTGAATCGTCCACAATAAGAATCCGCTTGTAAGACAAAACATCCGTAGGCAGAAGCTTCGGCCCGTTTGACGAAGTTATTGCCTTGTTGAAATCGTAGTGCATAATATCCTGCATGTTCAGGATTAAGCACAACTCGCCTGAGGCAAGGTTTGTGATACCTGAAATGTTTTTGACCTTGTAAAGCGGCGGAGAAAGCTTCTTCTGCAAAATGTCCTGGTCGCCGAGAAGCTTGTCAACAACAAGCCCGATGGTCTTTTCGTCCGCCTCAAGAATGAGGATTGTTTCCTTGTCACCGCGAGGCACAGGCTCAAGCTTGAGTATGTCTGAAAGGTAATAGAGCGGAATGATTTTCCCATTGTAAACAATCGAACGCGCGCCGTTGTTGGTGTTTATCTCATCCTGACGCTTTAGAATGAATGTTGTAATAACCTGAATCGGGATTGCAAAAATCTGTTCCGAAATCTTAACAAGGAACACGCGAAGCGTCGTAAGCGTTACAGGGATTTCAATGTGGACGCAACTTCCCTTGCCAAATTCTGAAATAACCTTAACCTTGCCGTTGAGCTGTGAAATCTTGGTCTTAACAACGTCTAGCCCGATTCCGCGCCCCGAAATGCTTGTGATTGAATCACCAGTGGTGAATCCCGGCCAGAAAATGATGTTCATGATGGCTTCGTCAGTCATGGAATCAATGTCTTCCTGGGTTAAAAATCCTCTTGAAACAGCCCTGTCCTTGATTTTGTCAAGGTTGAACCCGTGCCCGTCATCCACAACGTCAATGATAACCTTGTTGTCGTCCTGTTTCGCAGAAAGAAGAATCTTCCCGATAGGGCTCTTGCCGTTTGCAATACGCTCCTCTTTTGTCTCAATCCCGTGGTCGATTGCGTTTCTCAAGATGTGAATGAGCGGAGTCTTGATTTCTTCAATAATCTTTTTATCAGCGCAGGTCTCCTTGCCTTCGATTTCAAAATCAATGTCCTTGCCCTTCTCGTTCGCAATATCACGAACCATGCGCGAGAAAGAATTGAACACGGTTGAAATCGGTAGCACACGGATGTTTTTGACCATTGATTCCATTTCGTCAATAATCAGGCGCATCTTCATGTCGTCCTCTTTTGAAGAACGGTAAAGCGAATTTAGGTCATAAATCGTTCTTGAAACATTCTGCGTGATGTCTGAAAGCAGCGAGAAAACCTGTTTTACAAACGCACTTGTATACTGCTCGGTGTTTCCTGCCTGCAAATACTTTCTGTTGTAGTATCTAAGGTAGTTTGAAGTCTTAAGCAGGTCTTTCTGACAGGTTTCGTTCGCGTTCTTGATAGAATCGATTTTCTCAAGATTCTTCTCTGTCTTAATCTTGGTTATGATAAGCTCTCCAAGCTGGTTAACAAGCAGGTCAAGCTTTTGAGCGTTAACGTGAAGCGTCTTGATTTCTGTTGAAGAAGAAGCCTTGCTGTTGCTTGAAGTCTGGGTGGAGAGGTTCTTTATCTCGCTGACTCCGGAATCCTTCTTGTAGTTCAAATCAAGAAGCTGCTTCATAATCTCAAGCTGCTGCACGATTAAGTCGCTGTCAATGCTCTCATTCGGGGCTGCGCAGTATTCTATCCCGCTTTTGAGGGTAAGAACCATCTGCTCTTCAAGCTGGACGGAGTTTTCAAGGATGAAGTCCAGAATCTCAAGCACCATGTTTATGACTTCTAAGATGTTGTTGTCGTCAACCTTTTCTTTGAGGTGAAGAATGTCCTCTTTTATTTCGCTTGTGTAAACGCTGCTTCCCTGAAGCATGTTGATTTTTTCCGCAACATCAAAGAATGTTATTCCGGAATCCTCGGTCTCAATGCAAGAGGTCGTGAATTTAGAAGCCGCTGAACTCAGTTCGTTTCTAAGCTCCAAAATCTCACTGATTGTAAACGCGTTTGTTGCGTTCATGACAAAGTCAAGCTTTGTTAGAATGTTCTCGAGCGCTGATTTCACCTCGTAAAGATTGGTGTCCTTGAAGTATTCGTAAATATTCTGGACTTCTTCTCTTAATATTACGATGTCCTGTGATTCTTCTTCCGGTACGATTCCGTCGATTATTTCAAAACAGTTGTTGAATAAGAGGTTGATTGCTTCCTGATTCGCAGACAAGTCTTCTGAAACAGTGTTCTGCTCTGCTTCTGCAACAGAGGCAATGCTTGCTGCGGGTTTTGGGGTGTTGGCGGCTTCCGGAATTTCTACGTCGATTATGTATTCGAGGTTGGAAATCGTTGCGCCGTATTCTTCTCCGATGATTTCGCGACTGTTCTTGATGGATTCCTGCAAGTACTTTGAGACGATTTCGAGCGTGCGTGACATCAGCATGATTACGTTTTGCTCAAACACGTACTGGTCGTTGTTTACAGCATCAAAAATATCTTCCATCTTGTGGATTAGGTTCTGAATGTTGTTGAAGCCGACCATTCTTACTGCGCCTTTGAGACTGTGCAGGTCACGATAAACAGCGCCTATTATTTCTTTGTTAGCAGTGGTGCTTTCTAATGAAAAAAGGTTGCTGAAAATTCGCTCAATAATGTCTTCTGATTCTACCTGAAAGATAGACATTACTTCTTTGTTATTGCTGTTGTCGTTGTCTAAAAAATCCAAGAGAACTACCTTCTTTTTTTTTGTTTTAATTAATTATCAACCGCACAGTTTTTGATTTCGTTTGAAAGCTCTGTGAGCTTGGAAATCTTCTCAGTGTTGGTGCCCATAATTTGAACAAGGTTCTCTGCAATCTTGTTGTTTTCTTCGTCAATAACGTTCAAACGCTCAATGATGTCGTTCTGCTTCTTGGCATTCTGGTTGATTGCATCCAAAGACTCAAGGATTTCTCTAATCAGGTTGAGAAGTACCTCTGAATTAGAAGAAACAGCGTTGATGTCTTTTACCACTGATTCGATTTCTTTTGAGCCTTCCTCTGTCGCCATTACAGTGGAGTTTGTGGTGTACTGAATGTTGCTTGTGAGCGATGTAATCTTTGTGATTGCCTGCTTTGATTCATCCGCAAGCTTTCTGATTTCACCTGCAACAACAGCAAAACCCTTACCATGCTCACCAGCTCTTGCTGCTTCAACCGCTGCGTTAAGCGCAAGCATGTTTGTCTGCTCTGCAATGTCGTCTACAACGCTGATTGAATTTCCGATTTGCTGTGAGTGCTCTGAAAGCTCAAGGATAAGCTCTGCAATCATCTGGATTTTTTGTCTCAAGACTAACATTTTATCTGCGTTGGAAGAAATAGCTTCATGTTCTCTTTCAGAAAGGTTGATTGACTGGTTAACCTGTTTTTCGGTGTTTTTGGAAGTTGTAACAGATTCTTCTGACAGACTTTTAAGCTTTTCAATAAGAGATGAGATGCTCTTGGTGTTTGCTGTAAGGTTTTCAAACACTTTTTTCTGGGAATCAATTGAGAGCATGATTTCACCTGTTGTGTCAGCAAGCGAGTCAGACTGGGTTGTCATGGACTTTCTGATTGCCTTCATAATCCACTGCTTTGTAATAAAGTGCACTGCAAGGTTAAGCGCAAGCACAACCGTTAAAAATACAAACGCATCATAAGGCACTACCTGATTCATTCTTGCAAAGAACAAGAAAATCATACATGTTATCACAAAGGCTGCCAGGTCAATAAGGCATTTAATATTAAACTTCTGTTTCAATCCAAAATTCCAATCGTTAAGCACTTCTTCTCTCCTATAGTTTTTTTTAAGTATTTATTATATAATCATTTTATAATAAAACTGACAAAATTGGAACATAAGATATTATGGCAGCAAAAATTTTATTAGTAGAGGATAGCGATACCCAGTTAAAATTCCTGAAAGAGGGGCTTACATCCAACGGGTTTGAAGTAGAAACCGCGACAAACGGCGCAGAAGCGTACAAAAAAATATTCGAGTACGTTCCGGATCTTGTGGTCTCGGATATTATGATGCCTGTAATCGACGGCTATCAACTATGCAGAATGATTAAGAATGTTGACGAAACAAAAAAGATTCCGGTTGTCCTGCTTACAGTGCTTGACAAGAAAATTGACAGCTTCTGGGGTAAAAAAGCCGGCGCACAGCTGTTTTTGTCAAAATCCATTGACGTTAACGAACTTGTGAGAAATATTAACGCAACATTGAGACGATATCCTGTGAGCGATGAGTACAAGGCTGCGCTTACAATGAAGGCTCAAACGGATAACTCTGCACAGACAAGACTCAATACAATTCTTAATGACCTGCTCTTGAAGTCTGTTTTCGCTAACGAGTTTAGAAACCTGAGCGACTTTTTGAACTACGAAAGAATCCTTGTAGAAAAACTCTTCTCGCTGCTTAGCTCGTTTGTAGAATACAGCGTTGCGGGGATTTTCTTCGCATCACCTGACGATTTTGCAGAAAATATTCTTTATCTGGATACACTCGGAAGAAACCTCTCTAAAAACGTGCTCTCTGATATCCGGTTCGACTTCTTCAGGAAAATGGAAGAACTCAAAAGCGTTAAGGATTCCAAGTTTGAAGTTGTAAGAATGCTTTTGGGCAAGGAAATTGACTACCAGTTTACTGATTTGAAGTCGAAAATCATTATCCCGCTTGTGTTTGATAAAAAACTTATTGGCGGAATCTGCTTCTATACAAGACAGGATATGGACTACGCTTCATTCAGATACTTTGATATCATGATTGGAGAGCTGCTTTCCATATTCAAAATGAAGTACCAGTATACAGAAAAAGAGTTCATGTCAGTGCTTGACGGACTTACAGGACTGTATAACAGACGCCAGTTTGAAATCAGCTTGGAGCAGGAACACAACCGTTCTAAGCGCCACCCGTCTGATTTCAGCCTTGCGATTCTTGATATTGACTTCTTTAAGAAGGTAAACGATACTTTCGGACATCAGTATGGAGACTATGTGCTCAAGACGGTTGCTGATTTGATGAAGACAGCGTTTAGAAAAACCGACCTGCTTTATCGCTACGGCGGTGAAGAGCTGGTTATGATTATGCCTGAGACAAACATTGAGGGTGCTGTTATTCCTGTGCAGCGTCTAAGAAGGATGATTGAGGAATACGACTTTGACTACAACGGAGTCAAGACAAAGGTCACGGCAAGTATCGGGCTTACAATGAATTTTCAGGAATTTAATACAGCGGCAGATATTCTCAAATCTGCTGACGAGGCTTTGTACAAGGCAAAAGAAAGCGGAAGAAACAGGGTAGTATTACATGAGCAGCAATAATTATCTTGAACAAAAGAAGAACACACACCTGTATTTCAGGATAGGTGAAAACAAGTACGCGATTAATTCTGATAACGTGCTTGAGATTATGAAACTGCCGGCTCTGGATTACCCGCAGAAACTGCCTAACAATATTGTCGGGCTTTTGAAGTACAACAACTTTGTTATCAATGTGCTTGATGTGAGATTCTTTCTGAATATAGAGGTCCCGCCTTACAGCACGAATAACGAACTTCTGATTGTAAAAACAGACGAGATTATCTTCGGGATTATAACCGACAAAATTATCGGGATTCTTCCTTTTGAGTCTGCCCTTGTGGATGCGATTCCGTTTGTTGATAACAAAATGATTATTGATTCCATCTACAAGTTTAATCAGGAAACAATATTCATCATTAATATTTATGCAATAGAAAACCTCCTGAAACAGCACAATACCTGGGCAGAAGTCGATATCCCGACACTCTTCCCGCAGGATGAAAACTCGAAAGCAATAATGGCAAAGAGGACTTCTGATATTGCGGCTAAATCTAATTTGAAGCTGGCATCCGGAGAACTGCATGTCAAAAACAAGTATATTTCTTTTAACCTCAACAGCGACCACTACTGTATTGCGCTTGACTATGTAAAAGAGGTTTTGAAAGACACTTCTATTACGAATGTTCCGGGAACCCCTGATTTTATTGAGGGGATTATGAACCTGAGAGGGGATTACATTACTGTAATCAACATGAAAAAATTCCTTAGCCTTCCTGAAAAAGAGACTTCTGATAAGAAACCGGTTATTATTATCAAGTGCAACGAACTCAAACTTGCACTATTGATAGATAAAATCAACGAGCTTTTTGATTATCAGGAAGACAGCCTGCTGGATGTGGGCGAAGGATATTTCTCAAACGAGTTTATTTATAACGAGACATTGTACACAATTCTTAATATTGAGAAAATCTCGTCGGACAAAAGAATCATTATTACTGACATGTAATTTAAATTGATGATTTTTTGTTTCAAGTCTAGTTCATTTTGAGACATTATGATAAAATAGAGTATATGAAGCAGTTTAAAAAGAAGACGATTGCATTGGTACTGGCTTCAGTAGTAACAGTAGTTGGAGCTTTTGGAGCAGAGAATTATAAAAACAGCCTTATGGCATTAAAACTGGACAACACGGAAAACGGTGCTGTTAATTTGACTGTGCTCACAAAACAGGATTATGCAAACAGTATATCTGCTGTGAGAAAAGATGCAAACACTTACGTCATCATGCTTCCGGAAACCAACAGCCAGATGAAAGGCGCAGCAAGACTTGTCTCAAATATCGACAGCGTAAACGTTTCAACCATGCCTTATACAACAAGCAGTAAAGGCTATACCAAGATTACAATAAAAACCTCCCCAAATACTGTTTTGAACGCTTCTAAGGGACTCTTTATCCCTGATCAGCACCAGGGACTTATTGAAACAACTGCCCAACAACCGGAGCAGCCTAAATTTGACGAGCCTCCTGCTGAAGAAGAATATACCCCGCAACCAGAGGTAAGGCAGGAGCCGATTCGCTCACGAAGCGGAGTTGACCAGATTAACCCTGTTGATATACGCCAGAGCGTTAAACAGTTTGAACAGAGCCCTCAAACTTCGGAGCCTGAGAGAAACAGCTCTTATGAAGAGCCTTCCAGGCCTGATGAGGATAACGCTCCGATACCGAATCCTGAAGAGGAGCAGGGGCCGAGTCCTTGGACGTTTATTGGCGGGCTTATACTGATTGCTATTTTGATGGTGCTTCTTGTTGTGAGAGCAAAAAGCAGCATGCGCGAGATTATTGGCGAGCAAACAGAGCTTGATTTTGACGACGAAGAGGATGTCAAAAAGAAGAAGGAAAAAGAAAAAAAGAAAAAAGAGGCTGCTAAAAAACAGAGCATAACAAAGATTAACAAGGCAGTGAAAAGCCTTGACAAAAAATACACCAAGCCGGATAAGATGCCGGTAAGCGTTGCGCCTCAACCAGCTCCGGAAATTGCGGAGCCGGAGGTTGAAGAATCTCCTACAATAGTGGATTTGGACGAAATTTTTCAGGAAACAAAGCAGGCACCTGCTCCGGCTGCGGAAGAAGCGCAGGACGAGGATTATAACGCTGATTTGGAAGACTTTCTTGCAGGATTCTCTTTTGATGAAGACGAGGAGGAAGAAGTCGAAGAAGGGCCTGGCTATGATGAGGAGCTTTACGAAAAATATATTTCAAACGGTGAGTTGAAATTCTCCAAAGACGATGTTGATAAGATTAACATGCTCCTTAATTCAGAGATTAATGACGACACGCTCAAGAATATTACGGATTATATTACTGTTCCTGTGGTTGAGAAAAAACGTACTCCTGCGGAGGTTCTCGAGGATTTGGTTACAACATACAGCATTGACCAGAACATTGTGTTTACGGGCTCTGATATCGAGGCTTTGAACAAGTTGATTTCTGTTGAGATTGACAGCGACTTTATTACGGACTTGAAGACCGACCCTGATATTATCAAGCGCAGGGAAGAAGAGATAACAAAATCAAAAGACAAACCGCACAAGACGTCAGAGCTGCTTACTTTGAACGTAAAAGACATGCTTCCTGATTTGTCTGAGGCGCTCAAGAAACAGGGCGGTAGAAAAATCGAATCAGACGCTAAGCCGGAAGTCGTTTATTTCAGCGAGGGCTATGACGTTAGTATTCTGTCACTTAAAGACAAACTACCTGACCTTTCGCTTGAAATCAATAACAAGGATGCTTACAAAACAAGGCCTTCTGATACTGTTGAATACTCTGAATCAGGGTATGATGTTCAGAAGATGACAATTTTAGGGCTGCCAGATTTAAGAGATGCGCTTAAGAACCCTGAAAAATACGAGACAAAAGAGCCTGAACCTGTTGTAGTTGACGAAGAAGCTTTGCTTAAGAATATTTCCAATGTTACGTTTAAGCCGTTTGATGACGGGTCACGGGATTTTGAGATAATTAACGAATTTGATGATTCGAACGCTCCGAGTATTTCTGATATGCAAAAAGAATTTGACCAGTTCAGCGATATCCAGATTGTTAACGATGATGAGTTGGAAGTTCAGACCCAGCGCGAATACGACGACTTTGAATCACTTTACGATAACAGCTTTGTTGATTTGGATAACAAAACCGAACAGGAACTGGATCAAGAGCTCAATGATATGATGGAAGAGCTTCCAAAACTTGAAAAACCTGCCCCAAAGAAACCAGAGCCAAAACGCGATGATGACTCGGATAAGCTCCTGCAATTTATTCAGGAAAAACAGGTAGAGCGCGAGACTAAAAAAGAAGAAGAAAAGCCTGAACCTCATAATGACGCACAAACAGACGAAAAAGAGTTCTGTACTGTAAGAGGCGAAGAGTACGAAATTCTTTGCCGCTCAGACTTTGACGGCAACTCGGGCTGCTATCTGGGCAAAAACTCCAACGGGTACACTGTTTTTGGGTATGCGGGTGACAGAACATTTAAGATTAAACACTATGCGAGCCTCAAATCCGAACAAATGCAGGCAAGAGCAAGCGAAAAAATGGCTGACGGGACAACAAGGTATATTGTGAGACTCGGGGTGCATAAGTTTATTATGAACGCAAAAGACGATAATCTGGAGTTTGTAATGGATTTATGCTAAGAAAACTGCTAATCCTTTTTCTGATACCGTTTATGCTCTGCGCTTGTACTAAAAGCAATGTTGAAGAAGTGACATTTTCTTCCTGGGGCTCGATTACAGAGACAAAGATTCTGGAACATGTGATTTCTGATTTTGAGAGAGAAAACCCTGAAATCAGGGTGAATTTTATGCATATCCCTCAAAATTATTTCCAGAAAATCCACCTGCTCTTTGCCTCAAATCAGGCACCTGACGTGATTTTTGTAAACAACCTCTACCTTCCTGTTTATGCCTCAAAACTCGAAGAAATCAAAGAGCTTGATAAATCGGATTTCTACCCACAAAGCCTTGAGGCTCTAAGCTATGAGGGTAAACTCTACGCTGTTCCAAGAGATATCTCAAATCTGGTGTTTTATTATAACAAGAATCTGGTTAAGGGAAATCCTGATAAAGACTGGACAATGGACGGGTTTTATAAACTTGTTCAAAAATCAACCACAAAAGATGTTTTAGGAGTCAGCTACGAGCGGGATATCTTCTGGGCAATGCCTTATGTCTTGACTTTTGGCTCAATTGATAAGGGAGTAGACTTTTATAAAAAACTTGAAGGCAAATACGCGCCGACTCCTGCTGCTGTCGGGAGCCAGACTCTTGCGCAGATGTTTCTGGACGGGAAGATTGTTTTCTATCTTTCGGGCAGATGGATGTACCCGAAAATCGTAGAGAGCGCGAAATTTCCGTGGGCGGTTGTGAATTTCCCGGGCAAAGTCCCTGCTGACGCTTCCGGCTGGGCGGTTTCTAAGGATTCTAAGCACAAAGATGCGGCGTTTAAGCTTGTTGACTATCTTTCTTCAAAAGAGAGTATTGAATATTTTGCCAAAACCGGCTTGATTGTTCCTGCAAGAAAAGACTGCGAAATCAAGGGCGGTGAGGCGTTTTTAGAAGCGATAGAGCGTTCGGAGGTTGTGTTTGTTGGCAAGGATTACAAAAAAAGAGCGGACAAACTTAACAAAGAATTGTTTAATTAGGTTATTTATGGTATTCTTGACTGCACAGGGAGTATATGATTATGGAAAGAAATGTTATTTGTATTAAATGGGGTACAAAATTCGGGGCTGAATACGTAAACAAGCTCTACAGGATGGTTGAGAAGAATTTGACTCTGCCTCACAGATTCGTGTGTTTCACTGATAACGCCGAAGGTATAGATGAGGGAGTAGAAATCAGGCCGCTTCCGGAGCTGGATGACGAGGGGATTCCTGACAGAATGTGGAAGAAGCTCGGGCTGTTTGCGTCGCCGCTTTCTGATTTAAAAGGCACCGCTCTGTTTCTTGATTTGGACATAATTATCAGAGGTTCGCTTGACCCGTTTTTTGAGGTTGAGGGCAGCTTCTTAATCTCAAAAGACTACGATTTTCCGCATGACATTATCGGAAATTCTTCCGTGTTCCGTTTTGAAGTGGGCAAGCATCCGGAAATCATCGAGCACTTTTATCAGGAAGGCAAGGACATCCGCAAGAGATACAAGAACGAGCAGGCGTTTCTTTCTTATGAGATGGACAGAAAGGGCTTGTTAAAGTACTGGCCGAAAGACTGGGTAGTAAGCTTCAAGCGTCAGTGTCTGCACAAATTCCCGCTCTGCTGGTTCAAGGTTCCGCGCGATCCTGAAGAAGCAAAGATTCTTATTTTCCACGGGAAGCCGACTCCTGAAGAGGCTTACAAGGGGTATTTCGGGAAGCTCGGGTTCAGGTATATTAAGCCAACGAAGTGGTTGGATAAGTATTGGGGCTAGCGGTGGTTTGCGCCCCTCTTGCCATATAAATTTATTTATAGTTTAATATTATTACTGAGGCAGAGCCTCTAGTTCTTAAGAAAGCGAATTACATATTTTTGAGTAATCCAAATATTAAACTAGCCAAATTTGCCGGATTCTGCTACGGGGTAAAAAGAGCCGTGGAGACCGCAAAAAAACTCAAAGAAGAAAATCCTGACAAGAATGTCTACATCTTAGGTGAATTGATTCACAACACAGATGTTATCAACGAGTTGGAAAACTTAGGGATTAAAACGATTTACGAGCTTCCTGAAAAAGGAGACGGAATCTGTATTGTAAGAAGCCATGGCGCTTCCCCTCAAGTATTTGAGCAAATCAAAAAAGCCGGATTTGAAGTAGTTGACCTGACCTGCCCTGACGTTAAGAAGGTTCAGCAGCGCGCAATCGAGCTTGCTCAAAACGATTACTTTGTTGTGATTGTTGGAAAACCAAACCATCCGGAAGTCATGGCAATCAAGGCTAATGCAGATTTGTACTCTGACAAGGTCGTTGTTGCAACAACTATTGAGGAGCTTGAGCCTTACGAGGCTCAAATCAAGTCGCACCGTAAGGTTGGTGTTGTTGTGCAGACAACCCAGATGGTTTCGTCTTTGAACTTAATCGTAAGCCATCTTAACACGCTTGCCAAAGAGGTTTTAATCTACAACACAATTTGCCAGTCAACAGCAATGCGTCAGAAGGAAGCAAAAGAGCTTGCAAGGGAAAGCGACTTGATGGTTGTTGTGGGTTCAAGAAAGAGCGCCAACACAAGCCATTTAGCAGAAATCTTAAAGGACTGCACAAAAACTGTTCACATAGAAAACGACAGTGAGCTTAACAAAGAATTATTAAAAGGGGTTGAATCAATCGGGGTCACAGCCGGTGCGTCGACGCCGCAATCGATAATAGATAAAGTTATAACGAAAATAAAAGGAGTGGGTTGACACCTCACCCCGGCCCTCTCCTCAAGGAGAGGGGGAATGTACAAAAAAGGAGACAATTAATTATGACAACTACAGAAATTCGTGACGAATTTGAAATGCTGTTAGAAGAAAGCTTTGCTAAAACTAACACAGTGGCTGATATCGTAGAAGGTACAGTTATCAAGAAAGAATCAGACGGTTATCTTGTAAGCGTTAAAGGCGCTAAAATGGAAGCATACCTTCCAAACAGAGAACTTTCAAGCGACATTACCGAGCTTGAAGTTGGTGATACAAGAGAATTTTATGTATTAAAAGAAGAAAACAATGACGATGCTATGCAGCTCTCATTGAAGAGAATCGCGTTTGCTCAGGCATGGGCACAGCTCAACGACGCTAAGATTCAGGGCGATACAATCCTTGCTAAGGTTGTTTCAACTGTTAAAGGCGGCGTTCTTGTTGACGTTGCAGACCTTAAGGGCTTCATCCCATCTTCTCAACTTAGAACAGGCACTCCGTTTGACGGGCTTATCGATACAAAAATCGAAGTTAAGGTTCTTGAAGCTGATCCTAAGAAAAACAAACTTATTCTTTCTCAAAGACAGGCTGTTGCTGAGCAGAGAGATCAGGTTGTTGACAACGTTCTTTCTTCACTTGAAGAAGATCAGGTTGTTTCAGGTAACGTAGTAAGAATCACTGACTTTGGTGCTTTCGTTGACATCAACGGCATTGACGGCTTGCTTCCTATCTCTGAAATTTCTTGGCAGAGAATCAAACACCCTTCTGATGTAATCACTCTTGGTGACACAATCGAAGTTAAAATCATCAAGATTGATACAGAACTTAAGAGAATCTCACTTTCACTTAAGAGAATGGGCGAAAACCCTTGGCAGCAAATCGAAGGCCAGTTTGAAGAAGGTCAGGTTGTTAAAGGTACTGTAAACAAAGTAACAACTTTCGGCGCTTTCATTAACATCTTCCCTGGCGTTGAAGCATTGCTTCCTGTTTCAGAAATGTCAGACGAAAACGTTAATCCGTTCAACATGTTCAAAGTGGGTTCAGAAGTTGATGTTCTAATTAAGAAATTTACTCCAAAAGAACACAGAATCGCATTAAGCGTAAAAGATATTCAGAAATAATGAATGAAGGGGCGAACGAAGTTCGCCCCTTCATTTTCTATGACTCCCTCGCCCCTTGTGGGAGAGGGTCGGGGTGAGGGGGCAATTT
The DNA here is from genome assembly GCA_949902595.1 of uncultured Candidatus Melainabacteria bacterium. GTDB lineage: Bacteria > Cyanobacteriota > Vampirovibrionia > Gastranaerophilales > Gastranaerophilaceae > CAG-196. The sequence goes on from CATLDC010000001.1 coordinate 445,094, forward strand.
AAAACCTTTTCTCCGCCTTTGTATTCGACAAAATAACCGCGCCAATCATAAACGCACACCCCACAAGCTCTTTTATTGTCATCGTCTCACCCAGAATCAATGCCCCGCCCAATACAGCAAACACTGATTCCAGACACATTATTAACGATGCAACAACCGGATTTGTGTACTTCTGCCCGTAAATCTGGAGCGTGTACGCCACACCGCAGGTCAAAACTCCGGCGTAAAGAATCGGGACTTTGCACGCAATTATTGAATCGAGGGTCGGGGTTTCAAACAAAACCATGAGCACTGTTGATAGAATCCCGAGCACAAAGAATTGCAGGCAAGAAGCCTTTATCGGGTTAACCTTGTCCGAATAATAGTTTACAACCAGAATCTGCACCCCGTAGAAAAACGCGCTAAGCAAAAGCACTAAATCATACACGTTGAATCCCGTGCCGGGCTTGAAACACAGAAAGTACATCCCGATTACTGCAAGGATTACGCTTATAATAATATTCTTTTTGAGCTTTTCTCCGTAAATCACCGTAATTATTGGCACGAAAACTATGTAAAGCGCGGTTATGAATCCGGCTTTTCCTGCTCCTACGTATTTCATGCAGTACTGCTGAAGCGACATGGCAATGAAAAGCGCTGTCCCGCAGCCGATTCCGGCACGTGCAAGGTTTACGTGCTGAAAATGCCTGATTTCATGGGTTCTGGTGTCGGGCTTGGAAAACTTTATCCAGAGGATTACGGGAATAAGACTCAACCCGCCAAGAATGCTTCTTACTGTGTTGAAGGTAAATGGCCCCACGTAATCCATGCCCGCACGCTGCGCAACAAAAGACAGCCCCCAGATTAGGGCGGTAAGAAGCAGCGCGAGGTTTGCAAGAATCTTGTTCTTCATTGCACTAGTACTGTTTTGTTACCCACAACAAATGATAGCCAAACTGGGTTTTGACAGGGTCTGATACTTCTCCGACTTTGCCTTCAAAGGCAGCTTTTTCAAACGGTTTTACCATTTGACCTTTGCCAAAACATCCCAAATCACCGCCGTTTTTACCGGACGGGCACTGGGAGTAGAGTTTTGCGTAGTATTTAAAATCGTCAAAAGATTTAATCTGGCTTTTTAGTTTTATTGCTTCCATTTCAGTCGGCACAAGGATGTGGTTAGCACAGACTGTTGAAAACTCTGCTGCAAAAGCGCTTCCGCATATTGCTGTGAGTAAAAATAAAGCTCCTAGTAATTTTTTCATTTCGTGTTCCTCATCTAGTTCGTAATATCTCCCTCGCCCCTTGTGGGAGAGGGTCGGGGTGAGGGGTTCAATCCTCCACTAATATCTTAGCCTGCTTCCACAGTTTGTCATATTCCTCATATGTATACTCTTCAAGAGGTTTTTGCGCAATCTCTTCCATTTTGCGGAATCGTTTTGTAAATTTCTTGTTCGCTCTAAGAAGCGCCTGCTCTGCATCCAGCTTGTACCAGCGCGCAAGATTCACGGTTGCAAAAAATATATCCCCCATCTCGTCTTCCATAAGGTTCTTGTCTCCGCTTTCAACAGCTTCCTCAAACTCCTTGTACTCGGATTGGATACATTTTTTCAGACTCTCTACAGAATCCCATTCAAACCCGACTTTCACAACTTTTTTGCTGATTTTCTGGGCAGCCATAAGCGCGGATTGGGATTTTGAAATCCCGTCCAGTACAGATTTTCTATAAGTCTTCTCTTCCTTTTTAAGCTTGTCCCAGTTGTCGACAATGTCCTGCGTGCAGCTGATTTTTGTGTCTCCGAAAACATGCGGATGACGGTGGATTAATTTGTCAGACAATTCTTTTGCCACATCTTCGATGTCAAATTCCCCGTTGTCTTTTGCAATCTGGGAATGAAGTACAACCTGCAACAGCACGTCACCAAGCTCTTCCCGGAGATTCGCAATATCTCCGTCATCAATCGCGTCAACAGCTTCGTAAGCCTCCTCAATCATGTTAGGACGCAAAGACCTGTGGGTTTGCTCCCTGTCCCACTTGCAGCCGTTTTCGCTGCGCAAAACCGCTATTATGTCTACGAGTTTTTCTAAGTTCGGATATTTCATAAACTGATTATACTACAAATCAGTTGCGTGCGGTAAGCATTTTGTACCCGAGCGTGAGCCCGCCTAATACTCCGGCTGTGATTCCGCCGTACTTTAAGGCTTTTTTCCACTGGATGTTTGTTCTTGTGTTCTTAATGATATTAAATATTTCGTCGCTCAATCCTTCCGGCTTAACAAACTTTTTGGACTCTCTGTCCCAGCATTTTTCAGTAAAGTTTTTGAACTGACGGGTGTTGAAATCGTTTGTGCGGCTAAGATGCTCTTTTAGTGATTTCTTTGTGTCTGAAAGGTTGCTTGAAGTCACACTATTCAATGCGTCATCAAGCGTGCAGTTTAAGTTTTTGCAGCAAGCCTCTGCAACATCTTTGTTTTTGTTAAGCAATTTTTTCAACGCCTCCGTATCTTTAACTTTATCTATTTTGCCGAGAATGTTTTTTGTCTGGGTGTACAAAGTCTTCTGGTCTTTATCAAAATTCTTCTTCACATGATTATCAAACGCCATTTTTGCAAAACTATCCGACGCCTGCCCGCTTTTGTTAACCGGATACCTGTTTTTTAGATACCCGACTGTGCCTCCGCCAGCAAACCCGAGAGCTGCCATGGCTAAAGTTGACGGCCCGTTGCTTTTTGCCGCCTGCGGAAAAGCACTTGCGTCCTGTTGGTACATTGTCTGATAAGCCTGAGGGTTTGCACCCATGCTATATGGATTTGTCATACACACTCCAAAAGTTACTACACTGTATTTATATAAAGTATTTTTTCTTCAAAAAATTGCGTTTGAAGTTTACAAAGCTTAACAATTTGATTGACAAATATGGTTTATAATTATACTATATTCATGTGTTTATTATTGAGGTGTGTATGAACTGTATTGTGCCGATAGAAAAGAGTTCAACCGGTTATAAAGGATGTTTTAAAGCCAGCCCGTCAAGAATTGGATATATGAATGTTAAGGGGTATCAAGATGCGTTAAAGTATTGGGAAATGCTCAAAAGTGCTAAATATCTGGACGCTCATACTGATAATTATACAAATAGAATGATTAGACAGGAAAATTATTCTTTTCTGGATAAACTGACTGGTTATACTGATAAGTCTGAATTTATAAGAAAATTTTGCGAATTTACAGGTTTTCCAAACTTAAGAGATATAAGCAATAAAATAGAAAGAACTTTTAAAGAGTGTATTAACAGAATTGCAAATTCTGAGTACGGGGCTTTTGATATCGTTGATTCGGGATACGACCCGACCTGTTCTGTAAGTTTAAAGAAAGCTTTTCCCGGAAGCGATTTGGATAAAGGTTATGTGATTATAAAAGGCGAAAGTTCTTATACAAATGATACAGAGCTGGTTAACCAATTTAAAGGAAAACTCTGGGAGCAGCTGGATAATCGGATTGTGAGCCAGAACCATCCGGAAACATCGATAGATGTTTACACAAAAAAACAAGTAAAAGAAAAATTGGACGACGTGGCTTCTACGGTTAGTCTCATAAGATATAAACCGGGTTTTAAAACTTATCTTTCCTGTCTTTTGGGCCCTATTGTTGCCGGAGTCGGTTATATGACAGATGTTACTCTTAGAAATTCAAATTTTTATAATTTAAAACATTCCACTCAAACAGACCCGTATGAAGCAGCTCTGTTTAACAGAACCCTTGCAAAGTATCTGCCGTCAGGTAAAAAAGAAATGTTTAAGAATTTTGCATTTTTTATAGAAACAGTTGCTGCAAATCTTGAGCGTGATTCTTACGGAAAATATGATTCTCTGTTTTCTGAGATTAAAGAATCCCCATTTGTGCAATACTCAAATGTGACCCAGATTGAAGCATGGCAAAACCGCATAAATAACGGATATCTAAAATCAAAGCTCCGTAATCGTGAAGAACTTGAGTGGGATTTTGACCGCATGTCGCTTGAAACAAAATATGATTTGGTAAAAGATGTAATCAAGTCTGCTTCTAATGATCAGAGCACTAAATTCTCAAAGTATTTTAAAAACGATGATGACATAAAAGAACGATATACAAGATTATTAAACAGTCTAAGATAAAATGAAGATTCAAACCCAATACCAACCAATAAATACCCGTATTTGTTTCAGAAAACAGGAACAAAGTATTTGTGCTGCGCAGAATCCCCCAAAAACTAATAAAACAAAACTGATTGCATACTCTTCCTGTGTCGGCGCGGCTGCAATATGCGGTGCTGTTGTTGCACACAAGACTCTGCCTGACAGGTACATAAAACAACTTGCGCGTGATTTATCGGTTGAATTGAAAGAAGAAATCAAACCCGCAAACTTAAAATCGGTTATGCGAAAAAAGGATTTTATATCAGAGATAAAAAAACTAAAAGAGCAAAACTATGTTGCAAGCCCTGAAAACATCAAAAATGGGATTTTTAGAGCGGATTTGCATTCGCATTCCAACTTTTCGGACGGAACACTTTCGGTGAATGAGATTCTGAATCAGACGGCCGAATACGGAGACAAGCTTCAGAAAATCAACGGCAAAAAATTTATATTCGCGCTCTCTGACCATGACGGCACAGATGGGGTAAAAGAGGCGTTGAAGATTATAGCTAAGAATCCGGAGAAGTTTAAAAATATCAAGTTTGTTCCTGCAGCTGAATTGAGCTTTCCTATTGAATGCCACCCTGACAGCAGCAGATTTAAACGTTACGGAAACAGTGTTGAGATGGCTGAAATGCTTATTTATAACATAAATCCGTTCTCTGAAAACTCGAAAAACTATTTCCAACACCTTTATAACAAAAGAAAAGACGGGATTCGCGAGAGCATTCAGCTTGCTAACTCCAAACTTTCCGGATACAAATTTTCAGTGGCTGAATACAATAAGTTCTGGAGACCAAAGGATGATGGTCGTTATTGGGGAATGCACATGCACTGGAATATATTTCATTATCTTAATTTGAAAACAAGAATTGCCGATGCTGCAAAGGCGCAAAACAAAGATGCAGATGTTTTATTTGATGAGATAATGACCTATTTTTCTAAAAACAAGATTAGCAAAAACGGGCAAAATCTTGATAGATACTTTCTTAATAAAAATATTCCTAAATCCGGAGAAAGTTATGACAAAAGGATAGTTGACTTAAAATACGATATTTGTCCGGAGAAAAAAGGAATGCTGCTTTATGCTCCTTACCAGAGCTCGTTTGAACAGATTGCAGAGTTTGCAGAAAAAGAGGAGGCATATTTAGCCTTTGCCCACCCGGGTTTCACAACCCAAAGCATGAAGTCTGATTCAATGCTCGAAATTATGCGCGGATTTGTTAGAAATTCGGGTAGACTTAAAGCTGCTGAGAAATTTCATCAGGCTTATCCCCCTGAAAATATTACTAAATCAGAAATCGAGGAGTGCAATAAAGTTTTAGACGAATTGGGATTGATTAATATCGGCGGAAGAGACAATCACAGCCTTAACTTTACAAAATTTACTGCTTAACCTTGTGTTTTTTACTCCCTTTATTGTATAATCACCATATACTTTTATGAGGAGATCTGGAAAATGAAAGTAAGTGTAAAAGTGCCGGCAACCTCGGCGAATATCGGACCTGGTTTTGACTGCCTTGGCTTGGCGCTTCCAATATACAATACGATTACTATTGAAGAAACAGTTTTACCCGGCACAGGAATCGAAATCAATTTGATGAGCGAAGGCGAAGAAGTCATTGATGAGATGATTTTTGATAATATTCCGCGCGATGAGAATAATATTGTTTACAAAGCAGTTGAAATGCTTTACAACTCAATCGGTCAGGAGCCTTCTGAACTCAAGATTAATATCCAATCCCAAATCCCGATTACACGCGGTTTGGGAAGCTCTGCAGCGGTTGTTGTGGGCGGCTTGATTGCTGCTAATAAACTTCTTGGCTCACCTGCTGATGAGACAGCACTGCTTTCACTTGCAACAGAAGTCGAAGGACATCCGGATAACGTTGCGCCTGCAATTTTGGGCGGGTTTGTTCTGGCTTCCCAGGAAGATGACGGCTCAATTGTTTACAGAAAACTCGATTGGCCGGAAGAGTGGGATATTACGGTTTGTATTCCGGATTTTGAGTTGTCTACTAATATTGCGCGCTCTGTGCTTCCGGCTGAGGTTCCCATGCAGGATGCGATTTATAACGCAAAACACCTTGCAATGCTGGTGCATGCAGTAACAACAAAAGACGAAAAACTAATGAAAACAGCGCTTCATGACAAACTTCATCAGCCTTACAGAGAAAAACTTGTTCCAGGCATGAAAGAAATTATGGAAGCGTTTAAACACGAAGACGGCGTTCTTGGCTGCGTTCTTTCAGGTGCCGGCCCTGCAATGCTTGTGATTTCACACAAATACGATTTGGACAAGATTAAATCAACCGTGAAAGACATCTGGGAAGGCCAGAGTGTTAAGGTTGATATCAGAACTCTGAAGGTTGAACAGCAAGGCGCTGTGATTTTGGATTAAATGCTTTGGCATTAATTTTGCGCGGGTTCTAAATTTTAGCGTTTTTTCTATATTGTTCTATTACAATAGAGTATTTCTTGCTTTAAAATTTTTTTATGTTCAAAGTTGAAAAAACAGAAATGATTAATAAAACACTCAGGTTGCCCTTGAAGCTTGTTCAAAATCTGCAAAAGATTGCTCAGAATAAGAATGTTTCTTTGAATAAACTTGTTCAAAAGTGTTGTGAATATGCAATAGAACATTTAGCAAAGGATTGATATAAGCTAGGAGTTTCCTGCTAAAGATTAAAAAAAATAAATAAAAAACAACTTTTAATATGTAGTATTTAGATAATATGCATTTGTTTTGGATGTATTCATCCTTATTAAGATAAAAGTATTCAATTATCATGACATTTATGAAAGACGAAAAAAATAAATCAAAATTCGGCAGAAGAATAAAAGAACTTCGCGTATCGCAATCTCTATCACAGGAAGATTTGTGTAATAGAGGTATTGGCATTGAACCAGACTATTTGAGTAAAATAGAGCGTGGAAAATACGCCCCGTCTGTTATTCTTCTGGAAAAAATTATCCGCGCTCTGAATGTTACACCAAACCAGTTTTTCGATAACCAACATCTTATGAGCGAAGAAGAACTTGACTCTGCTGTTATCGAAGACTATAAGTCATTTTCTCTCAAGAAGAAACGTACTTTGTATAGATATATCCAAATTCTAAAGGAATATAACTAATCCTCTTAAAAATGCCTCTCTCTTGGATTCAAAAGCATGGCCGCGAGCTTATCAGCACCGAAAAACTCTCGCTTCTTCAACTTCTCTGCTGCGCGCTCGTTGTCGTAAGCGACGAAATGATGCTCAAATACACATTTTCCCGCTTCTACTTTTATTGTGAGATAACAGGACTTTGGCTCCGGCGTGAAGGGACGGCCAACACTCCCGACATTTATTACTGTTTTTCTGGTTGAAGTCTGGAACCCGCACGGGATGTGGGTGTGACCGCAAAGTACAACGTCAGCGTCTACATTTGCTATCGTTTTTTCAACTTCTTCCATCGGTGTGGCAGGAAGAATGTCCTCGTTGTTTTTTCTCGGAGAACCGTGCACAAGCAGGAATTTTACACCTTCCTCCGCCGCTTCCAGCTGGATTGGAAGCTCTTTTAAGAATTGTTTTTCCTCAGGGGAGAGAACCTTTACGTCTGTTTTCAAAGCCATAGCCATAATCGGAGCCTTTTCCTTGACTGAATTGTAGATTTCCTCTGTGTAGTCTGCAATCATCAAATCAGTGTTTCCCTGAATCATTGTAAACAAAGGGTTGTTGCGCTTTCTCATGAAGTATTCAACCGTTTCAGCAGGCTCAGGCCCTGCCATTGCGTAATCCCCAAGAACAAAGATTCGCTGGCATTCGCGCTTTCTAATGTCTTCCATAACCGCGTTAAGTGCCTCCATGTTTCCGTGGATGTCTGAGATTACTGCAATTTTCATAAAAAGTTCTCCTAAAATTTTTTAAGTGCTAAAATAATCTTATGATAAACAGAAGAAAATCTAAACAAATTTCTATAGGAAATGTAAAAATAGGAGGCGACGCTCCTATCTCCGTCCAGTCAATGTGTAACACTGATACCCGGGACGTGGCTAAAACCCTTGACCAGATTAGCGAACTGGCTTCTGCCGGCTGCGAAATCGTTAGACTTGCGGTTTTGAACAAGGACGCTGCTGCTGCAATAAAAGATATTGTTGCAAAATCACCTGTGCCGCTTGTGGCTGATATCCATTTTGACTACAGACTCGCAATCACCTGTATTGAAAACGGAATCCATGCGCTTAGAATCAACCCGGGCAATATCGGTAAACGCGAACACACAATCAAGGTTGTTGAGGCTGCAAAGTCGCATAACGTGCCGATTAGAATCGGGATTAACGGCGGATCTCTGGAAAAAGAATTTGCCGAAATGGATTTGCCGCTCTCTGAAAAAATGGTGCAAAGCGCGCTTAGACATATCGAGATTCTAGAAGACCTTAATTTTTATGACACAAAGATTTCTCTAAAGTCTTCTGATGTTCTCACAACTATTGAAGCGTACAAGTCAATGGCAACAAAAGTTGATTATCCGCTTCATCTGGGGGTTACAGAAGCCGGAACGCTTAAATCAGGCCTGATAAAGTCTTCAATCGGGCTCGGAACGCTGCTTAGCGAAGGGATTGGAGACACAATAAGGGTTTCTTTGACGGAAAACCCTGTGGAAGAAGTCCATGCCGGGTTTGGAATCCTCAAATCTCTTGGCTTGAGACAAAAAGGGGTTAATTTCATTTCATGCCCGACATGCGGCAGGACTCAGATTGACCTTATCGGGCTTGCAAAAAAAGTTGAAGAACGGTTCAAGAACCTGGATTTACCTATCACAATCGCTGTGATGGGCTGTCCTGTTAACGGGCCGGGAGAAGCAAGGCATGCGGATTTCGGGATTGCAGGTGCAATTAAGGAAGGGTATATTTTCAAAAAAGGAGAAATTATTGCAAGAGTTCCCGAAAGCGACTTGATTAATTCTTTAGAAAATATTATAATGGAATCATATAGTTCAGTTAAATAAGAATGGGTGTTATGAGAAGAAATTTATTTTTAGTATTAGCTTTATTTACAGCTTTATGTTTCCGCGTTAACGCGGGTGTTACTCCGGAACAACTGACAGAACCTGAATACATGATTAACGGCGGGTATTCAGAAACAACTGCAGAAGAGGTGTTCCTAATTAAGAATCGTGTAGATGGAAAACCATGCGAGCCTTTGTATGACAAGAACCAGAACAGATTTGTCAGAGCTTGCAAGAAGTTTTACTCTTATCTTGACCCTGCTGTTGACAGCGAGGAAAGATACCACCATGACATACACATGTCACCATCTATTTCAGATTTGTAATCCAAAAATGTTAGAGCAAAAAACGCCTGAACAACGGGCGTTTTTTTGTTATATAATAAAACCATGAACAGATTTAGATTTTTAACCTCAGGCGAAAGCCATGGTAAATGCTTGAACGCAATAATAGAAGGGATTCCGGCTGGAATAAGAATAAAATCCTCTGTGATAAACGAGGATTTGGCGCGCCGTCAGGTTGGCTACGGTCGCGGCGGAAGAATGAAGATTGAAAAAGACACTGTTGAGATTAAATCCGGAGTGAGATTCGGAAAAACAACAGGCGCTCCGATTTGCCTCGAGATAAAGAACAAAGACTTCGAAAACTGGCAAGAAGTCATGAACACTGATTATCAGGAATACCCGACCCAGGAAACCCTGAAAAAGATTGAAGAAAAATCTTTTACAACCGTGAGACCCGGACATGCCGATTTTGCAGGCGCAAAAAAATACAACTTCACAGACTTAAGAGACGTGCTTGAACGCTCCAGCGCAAGAAAAACCGCGATAGAAGTTGCGGTTGGCTCGGTTGCAAAACAGATTCTGAAAGAGTTCGGAATCATGGGCTTTTCCCATGTTGTCCAAATCGGAAACGTAAAACTTGATTTCTATCCAAAAACCTATACCCTGATAAAGGAAAAGGCTGAAAAATCAGACGTGAGATGTGCTGATGACTTGACCGCTGATAGGATGCGCAATGCAATCGACGAAGCTGCTCAGGCCGGTGACACACTGGGCGGAAAATTTGAAGTAATTTTTGGCAATCTTCCTGTGGGGCTGGGCTCATACGTGCACTGGGACAGAGCTCTTGACGGGCGTTTGGCGCAGGCTGTTATGAGCATACCCGCTGTCAAGGCTGTGGAAGTCGGCGCGGGCGTGGAAGCTGCGTTTTTGAGAGGCTCTCAAATGCATGACGAGATTTTTGTGAAGAATAAAACGACTTACCGCCAGACAAACAACGCCGGAGGGATTGAAGGCGGGATGACAAACGGCGAGGCGATTGTTATCAGAGGCACAATGAAGGCGATTCCTACAATGCGCAAGGCGCTCGCTACAGTTGATATCAAAGATATGCAACCGGCAAGCGCGCATTTTGAACGCTCTGACACCTGTGCGGTGCCTGCGTGTGCGGTTGTTGCAGAGGCAAGAGTTGCAATAATTCTGGCTGACGAGCTGCTTACAAAGCTTGGCGGGGATAATTTTGTTGAGATGAAGGCGCACTATGGGGAATAACATTGTTCTCACAGGCATGCCTGCAAGCGGGAAGAGTACAATTGGAAATTTGCTTGCAGAGGCGCTTCCGGACTACACGCTTATTGATACTGATAGCCTGATTGAAAGAACTGAGGGTATGAAGATTTCGGAAATCTTTGAGAAGTTTTCGGAAGACTATTTCAGACAATTGGAGCATGACACAATAAAAATGGTTTGCTCTGGTAAGAATAAGATTATATCAATCGGCGGCGGTGCGTTTGAGAACCCTGACAACAGGGCAACGCTTTTGAAGTTTGGCAAAGTATTTTATTTGAAATCTGACCTTGATGTACTATATTATAGAATATCAAGAGACACGACAAGGCCGCTTTTGCAAAGGGAAAATCCAAAAAAGGTTCTGGAAGAGCTGCTTGAAAAGCGGGAAGACAATTACAAAAGAGCGCATTATACAGTAGATACAAGTCTTTTGAGCGAAGATGAAATAGTAAGGTTTATTTTAGATGAGACAAACTCTCAAAGTTCAGATAAGTGATAAAAAATCGTACGATATAGAGATTTCTGATTCGGGTTTTGACAAACTCAACCGGCAAATTTCTGAAATGACAAAAGGCCAAAGGCGCCTTGTTGTCATCTCAAAAAAAGTTTACGATTTGTACCGCTGTGATTTGAGATTCTCGGAAGAAGAAATCTTTATCCTCAAAGACGGCGAGAAAGAAAAAAATATCAAGAACTATCTTAAGATAATGAAACGCGCAATTGAACTTGGCTTGACCCGAAGCGACGTCCTTATCGCAATCGGAGGCGGGGTTGTAGGTGATATTACGGGATTTGTTGCCTCGACTTATATGAGGGGAATCGATTTTATTCAGGTTCCGACAACCCTTTTGTCTGCTGTGGATTCCTCTGTGGGCGGAAAGACAGCGATTGATTTTCAGGAGGCTAAAAATATTGTTGGCTCTTTTTATCAGCCAAAAGCCGTGTTTATCAATATAAACTTTCTCAAGACTCTTGATAAAAGGCAGTTCTTGTCCGGCATGGGCGAGGTTTTGAAGTACGCGTTTATTGAGGACAACTGTAATTACAAACATTCGCTTTTTTTGTTTGAATTTCTGACTCTCGGGTGCGAAAAAATCATGCAAAGAGAGCCGATTACGATAATCCGCATGATTGAATACTGCCTTAATCTGAAGATTAGCGTGGTTAATCAGGATGAAAAAGAGGGCGGGCTAAGAAAGATTCTGAATTTCGGCCACACTTTTGCACATGCGCTTGAGACGATTACGAAGTACAAAAAATACACGCACGGCGAGGCTGTTGTGTATGGAATGTATTTTATTCTGGATTGGGCGCATAAAAAAGAGTACATAAATTATTCTTACTACAGACTCTCAATCGAGCTTTTGGATAAATATGGGTTCAAGCCTTTGAAGAACAAGTATCCGGTTGAAAAGCTGATTGAGATTATGAAAAAGGACAAAAAAGCAAGCGCTGACAAGATTACTTTTATTGTTCCATGCGCCAAAAAACAGGTGAAAGAAATCAAGCTTACGCCTTGTGAGACAGAGGGCATGTTTTTATGCTAAAATCAAGGTATGGAATATAAGTGGCTTAACAGACAAAACAACGACAGCGTGATAATCTTCTTTAACGGCTGGGGCATGGACGAGAGCATTTTGAACCACCTCGGGTTTGAAAACTATGATGTCTTGATGTTCTATGACTACAACTCGCTTGATACGGATTTTGATTTTGAAGAGGTTAAAAAGTATCCGAAGCGCTATCTTGTTGCATGGTCAATGGGCGTGATGGTTGGGACGATTTTTGCAGACAAATTTGAACCTCTTGAAAAAGCTGTTGCAATAAACGGAACCCTGAAACCAGTTGATAACAAGTTTGGCATTCCTGAGAGGATTTATGATTTAACGGTTAAGAATTTTTCACCTCAAGGCGCTGAAAAATTTATTAAAAACATGTTTTGGGAAGAGTGCCCGATGCCGGATTGCAAGCGCGGTTTTGAAAACCAGAAATCTGAACTCGCTGCTTTAAGAAAATATGCTGCCAATCAGGATTTTAAGTACACAAAAGTGCTTTTGAGTACAGACGACAAAATCATCCCGACTTCAAATCAGGCTGCTTTCTGGAACATAGCTCCAAATATCAAAAGCGGTCATTGCCCGTTTAATTTGTTCAAAACCTGGGGCGAAATTCTATGAACAAGGAGCTTATAAAAAAAAGGTTTGCAAAGAATCTTAATTCGTACAACGAAAACGCTAAGATTCAAAAAATCATGGCGGAAAAGCTTCTTTCATATCTTCCGGATACGCGTTTTGACAATATTCTGGAAATCGGCTGTGGAACAGGGTTTTTGACCGAGCTTGCAGCAAAGAAGCTGGAATTTAAGACCTACACAGCAAACGACATTGTGCCGGAGTGCGAAGGTTTTATCAAGAATATCGACCAGAAAATCGGGTTTACCTGCTCTGACATAGAAGCGGGGTTAAAGAACAGTACAAAAACTTATGACCTTATAATCTCAAACGCAACTTTCCAGTGGATTGAAAATCTGGAAGGGTTTATAAGTTTGCTTGTCTCAAAGCTCTCCAGAGGCGGGATTTTACTGTTTTCAACATTCGGTAAAGATAACTTTAAAGAAATCGCGTGTGCTTCCGGAAAAACGCTCGAGTATTATTCTATATCCGAACTTGATTCCATGCTCGAAGGTTTAGAGCATTCTATTGCGGAAGAAGTTCAGGTTTTAAAGTTTAGCGCACCCAAAGAAGTTTTGAAGCACATGAGTCTCACCGGAGTCAACGCGATAGAGGCTGAAAGCTGGACAAAATCCGACTTAAGGCGGTTTGAAGAGGCTTATAATTCTGAATGCTCTCTTACATATAATCCGATATATGTTCTTATCAAAAATCAGCCTGGTGGTTACTATCAGAGAAACGCAATATGATATAGAATAATTCTTAGTGAAAAATTATGAGGTCTAAAATGGAGATTTTAGAGAATACTAATTCTGCTCACTTGCATTCTGCCCCTATCAATCCAACCACCCTGAAAATGCTCTTTGAGAACTACACAGATGCAATATTCTACAAGGACAAAGATGCAAGTTTTATCGCAAACAAAAAATTTTATGAACTTAATCTTATCAAGAATAAGTCTAAAAAAGGCAGGGTTGAATTTTCTTCCCCTGAGTTCGAATCAATGATTCACAGAGCAGAAAAAGAGGCTTGCTCTGCTTCTGCCCCTTCGTCTTTCAAGATAAATCATTCTGAACGGGATTTGGAGGTAACAGCTTCACCTGTAATTGAGAATGACAAAGTTAAGGGCGTAATGTTTACAGCAAAAGATGTTACCCAAACACGGATTCTGGAATCACAGAGAGAAACCTTTGTTGCATCATTAGGACATGACCTTAAAAACCCGACTCTTGCACAAATTAGAGCGCTTGAATTACTTTTAAAAGGCAACTTCGGCTCCATACCTGACGGGCAGCGCGATATTCAGGAGATGGTGCTTGATTCGTGCAAGTACATGAACGCAATGCTCGGCTCTTTGCTTTCAACTTACAGAAACGAGAGCGGGGTTGTGAGCCTCAATTGCGAAAAGCTTTCAATGGAAGATGTTGTTCTGGAGTGCATCGGTGAGATGATGTACGTTGCAAAGGAGAAGAACGTGGGGATTTCGTTTTCTGACCAATGCCACAACCAGACATTCTTTGGTGACAAGGTTTTGATTAAGCGTGTTTTGATGAACCTGTTGTCGAACGGTATAAAATACGCGTATTCAAGTTCCATGATAGATATAACAATCTATAACGAAGAAGACTGCACCTGCTTCAAACTCGAAAACAAAAGCCCTTACATCACTCCTGAAAAACAGGAGTTGATTTTTGCACGCTATGTCTCGTTTGCAGACAAGCACAAAGAACTCGGCACAGGGCTCGGGCTTTATGCCTCGCAAAAGATTGTAGAAGCACACGAGGGAAAAATTTTTGTGCAGAGTTTTGAAGACGAACGCAATATCTTCGGGTTCAAAATTCCGCATAAAATCAAGAGCAAACAGAGGACAGTTAGTTTTTAGAAGCTGCTGTCACAAGTTCAAGAAGTTTTCCAACCATCAACTCTTCGTATTTTTGAGCGTTCTCTTTTGTGTCAGCCTCAAATCTTAGCGTGAATACAGGCTCTGTGTTGCTTTGTCTTATGAGTGCAAACCCCTTGTCAAACACGATTCTCATACCATCAATGGTGATGATGTCCTTAATCTTTGTGCCGAAGAAGTCAGGGTTTTCTTCTATAATACCCTGAAAGGCCTCAAGGGTTGATTTCTTGAGCGAGTTCGGGCAGGCAAACCTTACTTCCTGTGAGCTGAACATTGAGCCGAACGGCTGCAGCATGTCTGTTATCTTGAAATCAGGGTTCTGTTTCTTTCTGTTTGCAACAATCTCGATGATTCTGCAGCCTGCGTAAACAGCGTCGTCAAACCCGTAATAT
The DNA here is from genome assembly GCA_949902595.1 of uncultured Candidatus Melainabacteria bacterium. GTDB lineage: Bacteria > Cyanobacteriota > Vampirovibrionia > Gastranaerophilales > Gastranaerophilaceae > CAG-196. The sequence continues at coordinate 460,269 of CATLDC010000001.1, forward strand.
CTGTCTTTGAAGAAAGTGTGGCCGCTCATCTCACCTGCAAGCACAGCGCCTGTTTCCTTCATCTTTGATTTGATGTATCCGTGTCCTGTTTTGCACATAACAGCAACCCCGCCCATTTCGTCAATTGTATCGTAAAGCACCTGTGAGCACTTAACTTCTGATACAACAAACGGCTTGATTCCTTTTGCGTTGTATTCTTTGATGATGTCTTCCGCGTAAATCAGAAGCAGCTTGTCTCCGGTCATTGAGTTTCCGTCAGAATCAATCACGCCGATTCTGTCACTGTCACCGTCGAATGCGATACCCAAATCAGCCTTGTTTGCAACAACAGCTTTTTTAATATCGTTAAGAGTCTTTTCATCACTCGGGTTCGGATGGTGGTGCGGGAATCTGCCATCCGGCATGGAGTAAAGCTCAACAACTTCGCAGCCTAAAGCTCTGTAAAGCTTTGGTGCAACAACACCGCCGGTTGCGTTTGCGCTGTCAACTACAACTTTGATTCCTTCGCCTACGCGTCCGAATTTCTTTTTCATATCTTCAATATAATCCGGTATAAGGTCGTATTCTGTTAGGATTCCAGGTGTTACAGCCGGCATCTTAAGCTTGTATTCTTCAAGAGTAAGTTCTTTTACTTCCTTGATTTGTTCTTCGTTTAGAGACTGTTTGTTAAAGGTCATCTTCATGCCGTTGTACTGGCTAGGGTTGTGGCTTGCAGTAATAATCATCGCGCCGGTTACAGGAGCGTATTTTGTTACAAACGGAGGAAGTCCCACAACTTCTGAATAATATCCGATAGGAGTCGGTGCAAGCCCCATGTCAACAACATTTGCGCCGCATGAGCGGATGCCTTCAATCAGTGATTTTGAAAGCGATGGTGAGTGCAGTCTTGCGTCTCTGCAAACCGTAATCCAGATTTCGGAAGGTGTTTTCTGTGCGTGTTTTGCCAGATATTGAACGAACCCGCGTCCTGTATAATAGAACAGCTCTTCTGTAATATCTTCGCCGTAAATCCCTCTAATATCGTTCTTGCCAAATGCTGATTCTTGAAACATTGTTTATACTCCCCGCCCCTTAAATAAGGGTTCATTATACTCTCTTATTATAGTAAAATAATAGCATGAACAAATCGAAAAGTGGATTATTTTTTGTCTTGCCGGCGCTTATCGGGACTTTTATTTTTATAGTAATACCGATTTTTTGCTCCTTTGCTTTGAGCTTCACACAGTGGGACTTGCTGAACGAAATAAAATTTGTCGGGTTTGACAACTACAGAGACATTTTTGCTCAAAAAGATTTTGTACAGATTCTTGTGAACACCTTTGTTTACGCAATCTCAACAACGGTTTTTGCGGTGGCTATCCCGCTTGTAATCGCCTCGATTCTTAATACAAAAATCCGCGGCTCTGAAACATTCAAGACAATCTACTTTCTGCCTTTCATAACCCCTGCTGTTGTAATCGCAATCGTCTGGGCATGGATTTTCGACCCAAATATCGGCGCGGTTAATACTCTTTTTAAAACGCATTACACATGGCTTTTTGACACAAGGCTCGCAATGCCGGTTCTGATTTTTGTATCTGTCTGGAAACTTATCGGATACAACGTTGTGCTTTTTCTGACCGGTTTTTCAACCATTAACCGGAATGTCTACGAGGCTGCAAAAATCGACGGTGCAAGCGAAAGAGAGGTTTTCTTCAATATAACTCTTCCGCTTCTTAAGCCAACGACTTATTTCGTAATCCTTGTGACCGCGATTTCTTCGTTTCAGGTTTTTGATTTGATTTACGTTATGACATCGGGCGGGCCTCAGGATTCCACGAACGTGATTGTGTATTCAATCTACAAGTACGCGTTTGAGTACTTTGATATCGGAAAATCCTGCGCGCTTGCGTATATTCTTTTTGTGATAATTTTTGTGCTCGCGATGCTGCAGCGAAGGATTGGTAAATAATAAAGTGGCGCAGCCTGAAAGGCTGCGCCACTTTAAAAATTTTATCCCAAAGACTAAGCACGTTCTTTAGCAGTGATAGCCAATTTGTGTCTGCCTTTAGCGCGTCTTCTGTTAAGAACTTCCTGACCGCCCGGAGTAGCCATTCTAGCTCTGAAACCGCTTACGTGTTGTCTTTTGATTTTTGTTCCTTCTAGTGTACGTCTCATTTTTCTATTTCCTTTTCAGCTAATTTTACTTATAATAGTCTTATCGTATACAAAACATGTTTTTTAGTCAATGAAAGGTTAAGTAATATGAACAAAAAAGATTTAAACATCGGATTCATCGGCTCCGGAAAGATGGCAAGCGCAATCATTAAAGGACTTTTGAAGACCGGATTCGCAGCACCTTCGAATCTCACAGCAACACAGGCAGAACTCGAAGGAGTTGAAGAAAAATCAAAAGCACTTGGAATTGAAATTATACTTGATAACAGAGCACTTGCAAAAAAATCAGATGTAATCTTTGTTGCGACAAAACCGAATCAGGTGAAAGACGCGCTGGAAGGTATTTCTGACCTTGTAACACCTGAAAAACTCGTTGTCTCAATTGCAGCAGGCGTTACAACCAAGAAACTTGAATCAAATTTGCCTGCCGGCACACGCGTAATCAGAGTTATGCCAAACACTCCGGCACTTGTGGGCGAAGGGATGAGCGGGATTGTGTCCGGCTCTTCTGCAACAGAAGCGGATTTGGAATACATTAGAGAAATGCTCTCAACTATCGGTAAATGCATAATCGTGGATAACGAAGCCCAACTTGATATCGTGACCGCGATTTCCGGCTCCGGCCCTGCATTCTTCTACAAAGTTATAAACGAAATCGCGCGCGCCGGCGAAAAACTGGGGCTGGATTACGAAAAATCCCTGCTTCTTAGCATCCAAACAGCAATCGGCTCTGCAAAAATGGCTCTGAACCGCGAAATCCCGATGGAAGAGCTTATCGGGAATGTTGCAACCAAAGGCGGCTGCACCCGCGTTGGCGTTGATTGTATGGACGAAAACAATACAGAAAAACTTTTCTTTGATGTGATAAAAAGCACGACAGAAAAGGCTCACGCGCTCGGCGGAGATTAAGGATTAAAGAAAGGGCGGAAGCTTTGCTTCCGCCCCAGATAAGCTCTCTTATTAAAACTTTTATTCACTCACTGCATCAAAACAATCAGAACAAATCGTCTCATGCCCTGAATGCTCGCCAAGCTTCCTGAACTTCCAGCAGCGCTCACATTTTTCACCCTCTGCTTTTGTTACCCAGACAGTGATGTTGTTTTCTGTGTATTCACTCAAAACACCCTCCGGAGCTGTGTCTGAAACGTAAGCCTGTGATGTGATGAAAATGTCTGCCAAGTCAGCTTCATTTGATTTTAATATCTCACTGTCAGCTGATTTTACATAAACAGCTACCTCAAGCGAGCTTCCAACCTGCTTTTCAGCCCTCAATGGCTCGATTGCACGGGTGACAACCTCTCTTGTTTTCAGAATTTTTGTGAAATCCTCCTCAAGCTGCGGGTTGTTCCATTCCGGCTTCACTTCAACCCAGTCCGCAAGCAGGATGCTCTCTAAACCGCCTCTCTGCGCCTCCGGAGTGTTCTGCCAGATATCCTCTGCCTGGTGCGGCATAACAGGAGTAAGTATTCTTACAAGCACCTGCAATGTTTCGTAAAGCACTGTCTGACAAGCGCGTCTTGAAACCGATTTCTTGCCGGCTGTGTAAAGCCTGTCTTTTACAATGTCCAGATAAAACGCACTCAAATCAACCGCTGCAAAGTTTTGCAAACACTGGAAGTACTTGTAAAACTCGTAGTTCTCAAACGCTTCTGTTACCTCTGCTACAACCTTGTTGAGCTTGTGAAGCGCGAACCTGTCAATCGGCTTGAGCTCGTCATATTTTACGTAATCCTTTTCAGGGTCAAAGTCAAAAATGTTTCCGAGGAGGAATCTCGCTGTGTTTCTGGTCTTCTTGAAAATTTCAGCAAGCTGCTTGATTATGTTGTCACCGATTTTGGTGTCGTTTCTGTAATCAACAGACGCTGCCCAAAGCCTCAAAATATCAGCACCGTAATTCTTGATGATGTCATCCGGCCTGATGTAATTCCCGAGCGACTTGGACATCTTTCTTCCGTCCTCGCCAAATACAAACCCGTGTGTAAGCACTGATTTATATGGCGCCTTGCCCTGTACAGCCATTGAGGTCAGTAAAGACGACTGGAACCAGCCTCTGTGCTGGTCAGAACCCTCAAGATACAATTCAACAGGCGTATGACCTAACTCATCTGAACGCTTCTCAACAACAGCCTTCCACGTTACACCGGAATCAAACCAAACGTCCATGATGTCCTTTTCCTTGCCAAAATGTTTTTTACCGCACTTAGGACAAACAAAACCTGCTGGTAAAAGCTCTTCGGCTGTGTGTTTAACCCACGCGTCAGAAGATTCTTTTTCAAAAATCTTTGCAACATTCTCGATTGTTTCGTCTGTTACAATAACCTCTCCGCAATCCTCGCAGAAGAATACCGGAATCGGTACACCCCACGCTCTCTGACGTGAAATACACCAGTCAGAACGGCCTTCAACCATGTTCGAAATTCTTGCTTCGCCGCTTGCCGGAATCCATTTTACTCCCTTGATTGCCTCAAGAGTCTCTGCCCTGAATTTGTCTACCTTGACAAACCACTGCGGAGTCGCTCTGTAAATAACAGGGTTTTTACATCTCCAACAATGCGGATATGAGTGGTTAATGTCAGAAGCTGCAAGCAAAGCCCCGCAAGCCTGAAGCTTTTCTATTACGATTTTGTTTCCTTTGTAATAAGGCACACCCTCTAAATCCTTGTCACCAACGATTTCTGTCCAGCAACCCTTGCTGTCAAGCGGTGAAAATACCTCAATGTTATACTTGTTTCCGACTTCGTAGTCCTCAAGCCCGTGCCCCGGTGCCGTGTGTACAGAACCAGTGCCGGCGTCAAGCGTAACGTGCTCGCCTAAGATAATCGGTGATTTTCTGTCGTACAAAGGATGCTTTGTGTTCAAGAGCTCTAAATCAGCGCCCTTAACTGAGCCTAAAACCTTGATGTCTTTTTCTTCCCAGCCAACGCCCTCAAGGAAAGAAGCCAATAAGCCCTGTGCAATCACATAAATGTCACCCTTGTAATCAAAGAATGTGTACTCATATCTCGGGTGCATGCTGATTGCCATGTTTGAAGGAATCGTCCAAGGAGTTGTTGTCCAGATAACGGCATAAATGCAGCTAAGCGGCTGGGCAGCCAGGCAGCTAAGCTTTTCCCGAAGCTGGGATGAACTATCTTCATCAAACTTAAATCTTACGTAAATCGAAGTCGAAGTGTGGTCTGCGTACTCAACCTCTGCTTCTGCAAGCGCGGTCTCGCAAGATGCGCACCAGTAAACAGGCTTAAGCCCTTTTTCAATGTAGCCCTTTTTGTACATCTCGCCGAAAACTCTGACCTGCTCTGCTTCAAATTCAGGATTGATGGTCAAATAAGGGTGCTCCCAATCGCCCCATACGCCCAAACGCTTGAACTCGGATTCCTGCCCCTTAAGATTCTTATGCGCAAACTCCCTGCACTTTTCTCTAAGCTCAGCCGGAGTCAAAGCCTCGCGACCGCCCTTGATGTTTTTTACAACAGCGTTCTCAATCGGAAGCCCGTGTCCGTCATAGCCCGGAACATAAGGCGCGTAAAATCCTGACATTGATTTGTATTTTATCAAAATGTCTTTCAAAATCTTGTTCAAAGCTGTTCCGACGTGGATTTTTTCAGAACTCAAATATGGAGGCCCGTCATGTAAAATAAACTTATTTGCTTTGTCTCTTTGTGCAATGTTCTTTTCGTAAATCTTATTTTCAGCCCAGAACTTCTGCGTTTCGGGCTCTTTCTTTGTTGCATTTGCTCTCATCTCAAGCGTTGTCTTAGGCAAATTCAGCGTTTCTTTATATTCCATCTTATACCTCTACCTCAATTTTATCCGTAACAAAATCTTTCTGAAAACTAACGTCATGCTTGATCTTCGTAAGCGTGTTAGTCCTTAAATTCTTCATCTTTATAAACTCTGCCATCCTGTTGTAGTCAAACGCGTTTTCCCATCTTGCAATAACAACCGTCGCAACACAGTTTCCAATCAGGTTGACTGCAGTCCTTCCCATGTCAAGAATCTGGTCAATACCTAAAAGCACTGCAACACCTACAATCGGGATGTTAAAACTCGTTAGCGTTCCTGCAAGAACAATGATTGACGCTCTTGGAACACCCGCAACACCCTTGCTTGTAAGCATAAGCGCAAACATGATTACAAGCTGCTGCTCTAATGTCAAATGGATTCCGACAAGCTGGGTCGAAAACAAAACAGCCATTGCAAGATACAAAGTCGAACCGTCAAGGTTGAATGTGTAACCGGTAGGCATAACAAACCCCACGATTGATTTCGGAACCCCGAATCTCTCCATGATTGACATTGCCTTTGGTAAAGCTGCCTCTGAACTTGCGGTTGTGAAGGTTAATAAAGCAGGCTCCTGAATCGCTTTGATCAACGCCCTTACAGAGATTTTTACAATCTTGCAGGCAATAATCAGAACAAGCGCAACAAAAACCGCGAGCGCTACATATAAAGATAAAATAATTTTTCCGTAATTGTATAAAATAGAAATCCCGTTGGAGCCGACTGTGTAAGCAATCGCCCCGAAAATCCCCATTGGAGCAAAGAACATAACGTATTCCGTAAACTTGAACATGATTTTTGCAACCGAGTTTAAGATATCAACAACAGGCTGGGCTTTTTTCCCAACCGCGCAAATCGCAAGCGCAAAGAAAATGCTGAATACAACGATTTGCAGCAAATTCCCTTCTGCCATTGACTGGAAAATACTTGTCGGGAAAAGACTTAATAAAAGCTCACCAAACGAGTTGTGATGAGTCGTGGAAGCCATTTCCACGATTCTTGTAAGCCCAGTGTGGTCAGAAGCAATGTTGCCCATCCCTTCGCCCGGCTTGAAAATGTTTGCAAACCCGAGCCCGATAAACAATGCGAGCGTTGTAACGATTTCAAAATATGCAATCGTTTTGATTCCGAGCCTTCCGAGACTCTTGACATCGCCGTGACCGGCAATCCCGACAACAAGCGTTGCAAATAGGAGAGGTGCAATAATCATTTTGACCATTCTTAAGAAGATTTCAGCGAGCACATGAGTTTTTACTGCAAACTCCGGAAAAGCCCAGCCTGCAAGTACTCCTAAAAATAGTGCTATAAATATTGCTATAGTTAATCGTGATTGTTTCAAAATCTTTTCCCTTTTTCTAGCCGGAATTGCTCCCGAAAAGATTCTATCACAAACAGTGCAAAATAACTAATTTTTTGCTTCCAGATAAGCGTCAATCATTTTGTTGAAATACTTCAAATCCTTGAGCTTAGCTTTTGCGAGCTTCGAGCGTATTTCTTTTTTGAGCTCCGCCTCGGTCTTTTCGTACCTGAAATCAAATAATTGCCAAGCCTCGCATTTTAGAGCCTCGATGATTTTGTTGATGTTTTCCTGACGCGGAAAACGGGAACCGGTCTCCATTCTTGAAAGAGACATCTCTTCTACATCAATCATTTCAGACAATTGAGCCTGTGTTAATCCGCTCTGTTTTCTTAGCGTTTTTATTCTGTGACCTAATATTTTGGCAATATCAAATTTCATATAGTCATAATAGGTATATTTTGCATGTTTCAAAATAGCCCTTTTGGTATATCATGTTAACAATTCAAGACAGAAAGAGCTATTTAAATGACATACCTTATACAATACTTTGATTTATCTTATCAACACAAAATAAAAGTCCTCAAAACACAGGAAGACCTGTTGTTTCTTCTAGCCACCGGAAAGACGCTGAAACAGATTGCGATTGAAACAAACAAAACTTACAACAATATCAAAAAAAGAACGCAGGCGCTTTACAAAAAATTCGAAGTGACAAACCGGAGTGATTTGATTGCAAAAGCGATTTCTTGCCGGATTCTGATAAACGAGGATGTGCATAGGCGGTTCAAAAAACGATTCATTAAACCTGAAAAACTTACAAAATCCGGCTCCTGTTCAGAACTAACCGAGCGTGAAATGCAATATCTTAAACTCGCTGCAGCCGGTAAAACGCAAAAAGAAATAATTCAAATTATGGATTTGTGCAGCACCTACACAGCCCAATATATTCGCGGATGTATCTGTGCCAAATTAAATAGTAAAAATCTTGCACAAGCTGTTTGTCAAATGCACGAATTGGAAAATGCATTAAAACTCGAGGTATAAATATTACCCGTTCTGGTTTGTGATGAAAGCGGGGGTAAATGTGTGTTGGTGATGTTTTTAGCGATTTGTTTTTAGAAATTTCTATAACTTTTTTATTTGTCTTATCGGGATATTTTTCGAGTTGGACACGAAGTTATAGTTTTCCACGACAATGGATGATGGTAAAAACATCGGCTATTCTATCTATTATGGATAGTTTTTTAAAGAAATTCGGAAAACAAATAAAAGTTTACAGAGAAATGCGCGGATACACCCAAGAACAGTTGGCAGAGAAAGTTAATGTTGCTACAACAACTATCAGTGCATGGGAAACTGGAAAATTCTTTCTTGAATATCCTTCAATTCTCAAACTTTGCGATGCTTTAGAAATTACTGTTGAGGATTTATTTTGTTTTGCTTCCGAATCCAGTTTAAAAAACAATTCTGTTATCAATGAAATTATCAACCTACTCAAGCAGCACTCTCCTGCAAAACAAAAACAATTTCTTGAAATCCTTAAAACTTTTGAGTTATAATCAAACATAATATTTTAGTTTGAAAGGATTTATTTATGCTAAGAGCCGGAATCGTGGGATTACCTAACGTTGGGAAATCAACTTTGTTTAATGCTTTGACCGCAACAAAAAACGCGCAGAGCGCTAATTACCCGTTTTGTACAATTGAGCCGAATGTCGGCGTGGTGACTGTGCCGGACGAGAGGTTGCAGGTGCTTTCTGATTTGTGCAAAGCAAAAGAAATTATCCCTACAGTTATTGAGTTTGTTGACATTGCGGGTCTTGTAAAGGGCGCAAGTCAAGGCGAAGGGCTTGGAAACCAGTTTTTGCACAATATAAGAGAAGTTGACGCGATTATACAGGTCGTAAGATGTTTTGACGACGAGAACACAATCCACGTAGCAGGCAAGGTTGACCCGATTTCGGATATTGAGATTATTAACACAGAACTCGCGCTCGCTGACTTGGCTTCTGTTGAAAGACGCGCCCAGAGAATCGCCAAGCAGGTTAAATCCGGTGACAAGGAGGCGGTTGTTGAGAACGGTGCGCTTGAAAAGTTGAACAACCTGCTTCAGGAAGGCAAGTTTATAAATGTGAAGGAGCACTTCACGGATGATGAAATTGAAGCAATCAAACCGCTAAACCTAATGTCCGTAAAGCCGGTCATCTACTGCGCTAACGTATCAGAGTTTGACCTTAAGGATGGTAACGAGTACTCCAAACGGGTTGAGGAGTACGCAAAGACTCACGGGGCGCAGACTGTAATTATTTGTGCAAGGATTGAGGAAGAGCTTGTTGACCTTGGTGAAGAGGGTGCAAAGGAGTACTTAGAGGAGCTCGGAATCTCTGACAGCGGCATTAACAGGATGATTAAGTCTGTTTACGACTTGTTAAACCTTATCACATTCATAACAGCAGGTGAAAAAGAGGTTCACGCTTGGACAATCACCAGAGGCACGAAGGCTCCGCAGGCTGCAGGTGTAATCCATACAGACTTTGAAAAGGGATTTATCAGGGCAGAAGTCACTGCGTACAAGGATTTTGCAGAGAACGGGTCTTACACAGCCTGCAAAGACAAGGGTGTTACAAGGCTTGAGGGCAAAGACTACGTGATGCAGGACGGAGACATTGTTCATTTCCGTTTCGCAGTTTAGGCTTGTTTTGCAGAGTTTATAACCCAGCCGTCAGAGCGGAAGTGGGCGTAATTGTTTTTGCCGATGTATTTTTCTGCCTCGCGGCTTCCTGATTTCAGCCAGGAATCAAGTATCCGGAGTGCTTTTGTGATTAAGTCATCTCCGTATTTTTGGACAAGTGCGCTGTGTTGTTCCGGTGTTAGGACAACAAGTTCAATCTCAGGCAAGGTGACTTTTATGGACAAATCTGCCTTTGGTCTTCCGCCTTTTTGGCCGTTCAATATACTAGCGAGTGCTCTAGTCATAAAAATTCTCCTCTTCCGGTGCGCCAATTTTGCGAACTAGTTCAATAACTGTTTCTTTCATCTTACATTTTCCGATTCTGTCTTTAAAATATAGTTTATGCAAATTGCACTTAGAGCACTGGCAGCCTATGTTGTAGCAATCTACGGCTGTCGGTGTCCAGCTTTTTGAAATTGTTTCACTACATGATACATTGTATCTGTATATCATTTTCCTTTTTAAACCTCTTCCCAACTGATAATAAGATAATAAAAGACTCTTGACATAATGGAAGATATATGATTAAATATCAAATATCGACTTACATCTTGTAAGATATTGTAAGACAATATCTTACAAGTGTCAAGTATTAATTTTCAAAAATGGTGAAACGATGAAACTTGATGAATTAATATCTATAGTGTCTAACCATATAGACTCAGCCATCAACCAGTCCATGCTTGCGGAGTGTTTGGGGATAACGCGTCAGACGGTGAGCAACCGGATTAAGAACGAGAGTGAAGTTACTGTGAGCGAGCTTAAGCGTGTTGAGGAGTTTTTCGGAGTGAATTTATTCGGTGTGAATGGTTCTGACGAGACGATATTTATAGATTATTATGTGGACGCGTTTGCGAGTTGCGGTCATGGAAACATCGTGTTTTCCACGGACAAAATCAAGCTTCCGTTTGCGACATCGATGATTGCGGGGTTTTCCAAGTCAAAGCAGTATTCAATGATTAACGCGACGGGAAACAGCATGTCACCGACCATTGACAACGGTGACCGGCTAATTGTTGAGCACTGGCGCGGGGAGCAGATTCAGGACAACAAGATTTACGTTTTCTGTTACAACAACGAGTTTTTTGTTAAGCGCCTGTCAAAGAATCTTGACGAGGTGATTATAAAGTCTGACAATCCGGAATACAGGGTGCGCACGATTAACGGAAAAGCGCTCTCTGATTTGATTCTGATTGGGAAGATTGTTGCGATGGTTAAGCAGTTGAATTAGCTGTCCCCCTCATCAGGGCTCCGCCCGGCTTCTCCCACACCGGGGAGAAGCGCCAGGCCCGTATTTTTCAGCAGAACATTGACTTTATCCAAAATTTGGCGTTAAATTATCCTATGAAGATTATTATTTTTGGCGCTAACGAACTTGGCTCGATGATTGCCTCAGAGTTCTATACTGATAACGATATCACAGTAATCGATGATGAGCAGAACAAGATTGATGCTTTTAACAAACTTGACGTCGGATTTATTTCCGGTAACGCGTCTAACATCGAAGTCCTTAAACAGGCTAATATCAAATCAGCAGACGTGTTCGTCGCCTGCACAGCTTCTGACGAACTCAACATCGTTGCGTGCCTTACCGCAAAAAGGATTAGCACAGTAAAAACCATCTGCTTTGTAAGAAAAGAGGAGTACAAATCTTCGCTCGGTATGGCAAAGGACGCCGAGTACAATTGCGATTTCTATGTTGATAACATTATCTGGCCGGAGGAGTTGCTCACACAGGAAATTTTTAGAATTATCACGGTTGCAAAAGCTCTGGATGTTGAGAACTTTGCTGACGGAAGAGCGCGCCTTCTGGAATACAAGATTCCTAAAAACTCCATACTTGTTAACGGGATGGTTAAGCACTGCGAGTTTCCGAAGGACACACTGATTGTCGGGATTACGCGCGATAGCGAACTCTTTATTCCAAACGGCGAAACAGTCTTGCATGAGGACGACAAGGTTATATTTATGGGGCTTTCACACTCGCTTGATATTCTTGCGGGTAAATTTTTCCATGAAAAAGAGTTCGTGAAAAATGTTACAATAATCGGCGGGGGAAATGTCGGGCTCAAGCTTGCTAAGAATCTGGAGAACCTGAAATTAAAACTCAAAATCGTTGAAAAAGACGAAAAGCGTTGCGAGTTTCTGGCTCAGGAGCTGGATAATGCGCTTATCATAAACGGCGACGGCACGGATTTGGAGCTTCTCAATGAGGAAGACATCTCAAACTCTGATGTTGTTGTGAGCGTTACAAACAACGATGAGAAGAACCTCTTATGCTCCCTGCTTGTAAAACACATGGGCGCAAAACGCGTTATCTCGCGCGTTTCGAAGAATACAAATGTTTCTTTGTTCGAGCGAGTGGGAATCGATATTGCGATATCTTCCAAAACGGCTGCGCTTAACGAGATTAAGAATAATATCAAGGAAACAAATATCGGCATTCTTGCAACTGTTGAGCAGGGCAAGGGCGAAGTTCTCGTAATCGAGATTCCGGAAAACTACGAAACAAAGAAGATTATGGAAATAAGGCTTCCTGCCAAGGCGATTGTCGGGGTTATTCAGCGTAGAAAAAGGATTATTATTCCAAACGGTACAACCCAGGTTATGAGCGGGGATAATCTGATTATTTTCACGACAAGCGAGAATGCGCCGATGATAAGGGAATTTTTTGAGGAAATCAGATGAGACTTACGTATTTGGCATACTCGTTTAGCTTGAGCGTAATGTATTTTAGCTTTGTGCTGCTGATACCGATTGCGGTTGCGCTGTTCTACCACGAAACAAACGCAATTTTTCCGTTTTTAATCGCTGCAACCACTGCGTTTATGACTTCTGTTACCCTAAAAAAAGTCGTCAGAGGCGCTTCGCATATAAAATCAATAAACGATATCAAAAAATCCGAAGGCCTGTGGATTGTAACGTTTTCATGGCTGTTTGCCGGCATGTTTGCTGCAATTCCTTACCTGTTTTTCGGAATTTCGCCAATAAATGCTCTGTTTGAGGCTGTTTCCGGAATCACAACCACAGGCGCAACAGTTTTTACACATTATGATTATCCGCATGCACTTTTTTTCTGGCGCTCTTTTACCCAGTGGCTGGGCGGTATGGGGATTATCGTGCTGTTTATCGCGATTCTTCCGCAGTTTGCGATTGCCGGACGCCAGCTGTTCTCGGCTGAAGCACCCGGCCCTACAGAGGAAAAATTCACCCCGCGTATTAAAAACACGGCTGCTGCTTTGTGGAAAGTCTACGCAGGGCTTACTGTGCTTGAATTTGTTTTACTCAAAACCTGCGGTATGGGCGGGTTCGAAAGTTTGTGCCACTCGCTTTCTTCTGTATCAGGCGGTGGGTTTTCTCCTAATAGCGGAAGCATTGTGGGGTATTCTCACACGATTATGTGGATTATTACGTTTTTCATGTTCTTTGCAGGAGCGAGTTTTAATTTGCAGTACAAAGCGTGGGCAAAGTTTAATCCGCTTGTTTTGTTCAGAAACGAAGAATTTCGTACGTATTTTGGCGCGGTGGTATTTATTGCGCTCGCATTGAGCTTTTCGCTCTTTGTAAACATGCACTATGATCTAGAAAGCAGCTTTACGCACGCGTTTTTCAATGTTTCGTCTCTTGTTTCGTCAACGGGATTTTGCAGTGCTGATTATGTCAACTGGGATTATACAAGCAAGATTCTCTTGTTTACAATAATGCTTGTGGGCAGCTGCGCAAGTTCTGCGGGCGGCGGTTTGAAGGTTATGAGATGGCTTCTGATTTTCAAGATTATGAAATCAGAGATGGTAAAGATTCTCCACCCGAAAGCTGTTTTTGATATCAAGATTGGTAACTATTCTGTTCCCAAGGACATCCTTTACCAAACTCTGATGTTTGTGTCTTTCTATTTTGCGCTTGTGGTGATTTCAGCGTTTCTGATTGCAATAATTGAGCAAAACACAGTGCTTGCAATCACGGGCGCAGTGGCTTCTGTCGGAAACATCGGGCCGGGGTTAGGGCAGATAATCGGGCCTCTGGGAAGCTTTGAGACCCTGCACACTTCAACAAAATTCATACTTATTATAGGCATGCTTGCCGGTCGTCTTGAATTGATACCGTTTTTGGTTCTGTTCCAGAAAGACCTGTGGACTCTGAAAAAATAAAGCTTTTATGCTAAAATGTAAGAAAAGGATTTAAGTTATGTCAATAAAAAAAGTTGTTAGATACGGCGAGCCGTCTCTCAGACAGCCGTCTAAAGAAGTTCATAAGGTGTCGCAAAAGGTTAAAAACCTTGTTGCTGATATGCTCGACACAATGTACGCTCAAAACGGCGTGGGACTTGCAGCTCCGCAGATTGGAGAAAACTACAGGATTTTTGTAATCGATGTTTCAACTGGCGATGAGCCTCTGAACCCGATTGTGTTCATCAACCCGAAGATTATCAAAAAATCAGGCGCATGCATTAGCCACGAAGGCTGCTTGAGCTTTCCGGAAGCGTTTACTGATGTGAAAAGATACGCCAATGTTATGGTTAAGGCACTTGATAGAAACGGACGCTCTTTTGTTCTGGAAGCAAAAGACGGAACCCTTCTTGCGCGTGCAATCCAGCACGAATTTGACCACCTCGACGGCGTGCTTTTTGTAGACCACGTGATTAACAGGTTTGAAGCAGAAGAGGTTTTGAAGAAGTTCAATCTTCCGCCTCTGGAAATTGATAAGATTCTTGACGAGCCTGAACTTTCAGAAAAAATCGACGAGCTTTTGAAAGAAAAAGTTGAGAAGGAAGGCAAGAATTAAACGTGATTAATATAGTATTTTTCGGCACACCGGATATTGGCTTAAAATCTCTTGAACATTTTCATAACTCGGACAAATTCAATGTCCTCGCTGTTGTAACCCAGCCTGACAAACCGTCAGGACGCGGGCATAAGCTCACAGCCTGCCCGATAAAACAGTTTGCGCAAGAGCATGGGATAAAAGTCTTTCAGCCAAAATCAATAAGAAAAGAGCCGGAAATCATTGAGGCGCTTCGCGAACTTAAGCCGGATTTCTTTGTAACATTCGCGTTCGGGCAGATTCTTTCGCAGGAAGTTCTTGATATCCCAAAATACGAGACAATAAACCTTCACGTATCCCTGCTTCCGAAATACCGCGGCGCAAACCCTATCCAGCGCGCGATTATAAACGGCGAGACCCAAACCGGAATCTGCACAATGATTACAGAACTCGGGCTCGACTGCGGCGATATTTGTATGACTTACCCGATTGAGATTCCCAAAAAAATGAACTGCGTTGAGTTGTTTGAACTCTGCGCTAACAATTCTCCCGAGCTTTTGGAAAAAACCTTAATTGGTATTCAGGAAGGCACACTTAAACCGACTCCGCAATGCGAAGAAGGGGTTTGTTTTGCAGACAAGTTGAAAAAAGAGGAGTGCAAAATCGACTGGACAAAATCAGCGGAAGATATTCACAACCTTGTGCGCGGGGTTTACAAATGCCCGGGCGCGTATTTTGAATTTAGGGACAAAATAATCAAAGTTTTGGAAACAGAGCCGCTTGAAACAGCAGAAGATAAGGGCGTTTCAGTTGGTGAGTTTGCCGGCATTTCAAAACATGGGATTGACGTAAAAACCGGAAGCGGCTACCTGCGTTTGATAAAAATTAAGCCGGAAGGCAAGGGCGAAATGTTTGCGAGGGATTGGGCAAACGGGATAAAGTTTTAAAAATAGTGAATTTTTTGAAAGGTACATATGCGAGTTTCTAATAGTTTTCAGACCCCAAAGCCGAATTTTAAGCAGGTAAATCTTATCCAGATTCCTAAAAAAGCTTTTGAGGATCCGCAGAATTTAAAACAGTGTTCAAAGAAATTTGGGAGTGTTCTTGATAAAGCCACAGGAAAAGGGCTTATGGCTGGTAGTTTTGTTGAAAACTTGATGGTACTTCTGGGAATAGGCGGAAAGAAAGTTGGTAAGGTTTATGTTCAATTAGAAAGCCGCTCTCATGACATGTGTGATGAGTTGTTGGAAGGAGCCGGTTATTCCATTGAATGGCTTGAGCGAAACACAGGCACAAAATTGAAGAAGCCTCTTGATGAAAATATGCACTCTTTTTATGTCCTGACCAAAGAACATAAAGATGGTGTGCTGCCTTCTCTAAAATGGACCAATATTTCTAAAATAATGCTTCGTTATCTCAAGGAAGGAACACTAAAATATCCACAAGACAATGAAATGTCAAATTTCTATGCAAGTGCAAAAGCCGGAGAAAAACTAGACCAACAGTTTGATGAAGTTATTGCAGGAAGCCAAATCCATAAATTTAAACTCAAAAACCTCGATGAGCTCAAAAATATTGCAGACAAACTAGGTATATAGTTTCTAATCTTCCCCCCCCCCTTTTTTATAATTATTAAGTTTTGTAAATGCGAGTTTATTTTTGCCTCAATGCCAGTCATAATGCCTAAGGGCAGGGCAGGGCAGGGCAGGGCAGGGCAGGGCAGGGCAGGTGAGCACAGTGATAGCATGAGCTGTTATAGTATG
>CATLDC010000002.1 GCA_949902595.1 uncultured Candidatus Melainabacteria bacterium
CCACCGTAAGATGAGATCTCTCATAGCATAAGCTAGTAAGTCCCGTCGCAGATTACGACGTTGATAGGATGCAGGTGTAAGAGTGGCAACATTTTCAGCCGAGCATTACTAATAGGACGAGGGCTTTCCTTAATAAGAAAGTTCATTGCGATTATGAAGTTTATATCTTATGTGATTTCCAGCGTATGCAAAAGAATTCGCTGGTGACCAAGCGTAGGTAAACCACCCGTTCCCATCCCGAACACGGTCGTAAAGACCTACTGCAGCGACAATACTTGGCGGGCCACCGCCTGGGAAGATAGCCCGTTGCCAGCATCTAATTTAAGAAAAGACTCAAATTGACATCCATCTATTTGAGTCTTTTTTCGTAATCTTGGTGGGGACACTGACGTTTTTACAATACTGTAGATTATTTTTCAAACGCTTACTGTACCTTCTTACATAGGTTGCGCAAAGTATCTATAGCACCCTGGTCACCTTTTTCTGCCCTTTGAACCAGTGCCGTTATTGTTAAATATTTCTCTGAAAACTTGGTATCTTTTAATTTCTGAAAATTAGCACTTATCGCTTCATGACGCTTTCTGAAAACATCTGGTGCTATGCTGAAAGACGAGTCTGGTGGTAAAATAAAATTTGGTTTATCTTTAATAAAAGATTCTACCGCTTTCTTCGTAACATCCTCTTTTTTTCCCCTGAATCCAATCGCCTGTGGGCTAATACTTCCAACCTGTGATACTGATACCATTGTTAATCCATCCTTTCTTAAATCTACTACACATTTTATTTAAAACATATAAATATTTAAACTTGACGATTTTCGTTTTTTTTTTTACAAAACTTAACAATAGCCTGCTAAATATCAGCCACCTTTCTAATAGACATATTGGCATAATAAAGTGTATATATAATAAGGTAGCAGTTATAGGAAGGGGATATAAATGACGCATTTTACAGCGCGCGAATTGGAGGTTTTGGACTTATTGGTAGATGGTTATAGCAACAAGGATATTGCTCGCGAGCTTGTTATTTCTATACACACAACTAAAGCTCATGTGTCAAGCATTTATAAGAAATATGGAGTTACTAACAGAGTGCAGGCTGTAAGCAAAACTTTGGAGCAAAAGATGAAAACCTGTCTGAGTGGGTAAGATAGAAATAGGCCACATCGGTAATATGCAAGATACGTAGTTTTAGGTTAAATATAAGTATATTAATTAAATCTTTTTCATACTTCCAGCTATTCTTAATTCCAAGAGCCTTTCAAATGGCTCTTTTTTTTCGCAAAAAAAAAGAGGCTAAAGGAAAATCTTTAACCTCTTTTATAGTATTTTTTAGAAAAACTATTTGCCTAGCTGGCTCATAACTTCGTCTGCGAAGTTTTCGTTTTTCTTTTCAAGACCTTCGCCCAGAACGTATCTGTCAAACTTAACAATGTTGAATTTGCCAGAAATTAATTGTTCGATTGTTTGGTCTGGATTCTTAACGAACGGTTGTTCGATTAAGCATCTGTGTGCCATCAACTTATTAACACGGCCTTCAACAATCTTAGCTCTGATTTGCTCAGGCTTGTTAGCAAGGTCTTCTTTACCCATTTCGATTCTTGTTTCTTCTTCGATTACAGAAGCAGGAATGTCTTTTCTTGAAACAAATTCAGGAGCAGAAGATGCGATGTGTAAGCAAACGTCTTTTGCAAGAACTTCATCTTTGTTGTCTGTAGAAAGAAGAACGCCGATTTTACCGTTGTGAATGTATGTAGCAGCGTTGCCTTCGTATCTAACAAATCTTCTGATAGTAATTTTTTCACCGATAGAAGCGATTTTTTCTTTGATAACGTCTGCCACAGGTTTGCCACATTTAGGGCAAGTTGTAGCAAGAAGAGCGTCAACATCAGCAGGGTTAGCTTCTGCAACCAGTTGAGCCAAACCGTTTGTTAATTCAATAAATTCTTCATTCTTAGCAACGAAGTCTGTTTCGCAGTTAACTTCAATCATAGCACCAACTGAATCAGAAACGAATGAACCGATTCTGCCTTCAGCAGCGATTCTGCCCATTTTCTTGTCAGCAGAAGCCATACCTTTTTGGCGAAGCACTTCCATTGCTTTATCCATATCACCGTCAACTTCTACAAGAGCTTTTTTAGCATCCATCATGCCAGCGCCTGTTTTGTCGCGAAGTTCTTTTACCATTGTAGCTGTAATATTCATGTATATTTCTCCTTATTTAGATAGGTGGGGCAAGATTTTTGCCCCATTCTCATATAATTAATTTCTTAAACGCTTGCAACTTCAACGCCGGCATCTGCTGCTGTGATTGATTCAGCTTTGCCCTTTGTTGCGTTGTTTTCTCTAAGCTGCTTACCTTCCAAAACAGCGTCAGCAAGTTTTGAAGTGATTAACTTGATAGAGCGGATAGCGTCATCATTACCAGGAATGATATAGTTGATGCCGTCCGGATTAGCGTTTGTATCAGCCAAACAAATAACAGGGATGTTCAATTTGTTAGCTTCTGCAATAGCAATATCTTCCTTAGCTTGGTCTACAACGAAGATAATGTCCGGTAAACCGCGCATTTCTTTGATACCGCCCAAAGTCTTGCTCAATTTTGATAATTGTCTGTTAAGTTGAGCCTGTTCTTTCTTAGGTAATTTTTCTGCGTGACCTGAAGAAATAAAATCTTCAAGCTCTCTAAGCTTGTTAACTCTGCCTCTGATTGTTTCAAAGTTGGTTAACATACCGCCTAACCATCTTCTGTTGATGTAGAATGCGCCAGAACGGTTAGCTTCTTCTGCAACAACTTCAGCAGCCTGTTTTTTTGTACCAACAAAAAGAACATTTCTGCCTTTTGCAGCGTATTCTCTAACTGCATCGTAAGCAGCGTCAAGCAAATCAGTGGTTTTTCTCAAATCTAAGATATAGATACCATTTCTTGCGCCGTAGATATACGGTTTCATTTTAGGGTTCCAGTGTTGTGTTTGGTGTCCGAAGTGAACGCCTGCTTCTAAAAGTTCAATAAGTGATGCTGTTGACATCTTTGTCTCCTTTTTTTAACTTGTTTTACTACGGACTGCACTTCTCCATCGGGATTTAAATCAACTTTGTAGTTTCAAACCGGCTTTTGAGTTTACCCCCCGACTAGGGCTTAGCCTATCGAACTAGTGTAGTCAACTATAATCGTAGTATAAACATGTTTTTCTGGCAAGTTCAGTTGTTACAAGCGTTACAATTTAATCTTTTTGTAATCCTTGATTATAAGCTCGGGATAATTCGACTTGAGAGCCCTGATTACTCCACCCGTGAGCGGACGGGTAAAATCCGGTTCAAATTTTAAGTTCATTTTGCGCTTGCGCTTCAATTCCGGAAAAAGCTTTTTGAATCCGGATTTAAGATTGACAAGATACTGCTCTGCAAACTCCGTAGTGTTAAGCCAAGGATCAAGCACGACTGTGTTTCTGCCTCTTAGTTCGTACTTATTGTTTGGCAGTACTTCATTGTCTGTAATAATTGCAACCTCGTGAAACGCCATTTTGTCATTGTTGCAAAACATTTTTCCGGAATAAATGTTTTTCTGTCCGTTAACCTTGCCTATAATCTCTGCAAGCTTTGCTTCGTCATAACAATTGCCTATTTTTGCAGTTTTAAGCGCTTCGACAATGTTTTTGTACAAAGCCTTTTCGTTTTCTTCCAGCTTCAAACGCTCGCCTGCTAGCTTTAACTGCATATTAAAATACATCGGTCCCCAGAACATGTCCTTAACCTTGTCGTCTCCAATCATATTTTGTACCCTGCTTGTTGAAACATGAGGGTACTGCGAGTGCGCTTTTCTTGTAATAACGTCGGCTTTGCGCGTTATTTGATTTCGGCTCGTAAATGTAATCATAATATTATTAAAGCAGAAAAATACTTCCAAAAACTCCGGTTTACAAAACTTTACGTTATGTTTGTAAAAAATATATATGCATGATATTATCCTTGTATACAGAATCCAAACAATCACAATAAATGAAGGAGATGCCCTATGTTAGATTTTTTGTTCAAAAAAGAAACAGGAAATGCTTGCGAGAATTTGAACAGTTTTTATTCTAAGTTGAAAGAAGTGTATTCTTTTGGCTCAATTTCTGATGAGAGAAAGGAATATTTAAAATCTACAGTGGAAAAATACGGCTACCTTCCTTACCCGCAAATCAAAGCTCTTGAAGAATTGAGCGACGCGGAAGTTCTTTATGCGCTTGAGTCAAAATGGGAGGCAAACGGAGTTTTTAAAGACGGTAAGTTTGAGTTTTCAAAATCAAGCGTGCTTGCAAGAAACAATGTTAAGGATTCAAGATGGCTCCAAAAAGAAGGCCACGATATTAAGTTGACCAACCTTGCAGGTCTTGGTAACGGAAACGGTGAAACAAACGAGGCTGGGAAGTTTATGGACTGGATGAGACAGCTTCTGATTTTGCCTTCCGGAAACCTTCAAAACAATATTTTCGGAACAACGATGTATTTGATTCCGTTCCACCCGCGCGAGTTTGGATGTGCTTATCTTCCGACTGCAAGCTCTGTAAGCTCTGAACTCGAAGATAAGAACATCACAGAAAAAACAGGCTTGAATGCTGATGGTCAGGTGAAGACATTTATCCTGATGACCCAGCTTGCAGGGCACCCTGTTATTTATGATATACTTCCGCAAACCGGAAGATTCTCCAAGATTGTTCTTACAACTCCTGATTGCGCAAGATGGTTTGACATAAACGCGCTTATTGAGGAGCTTTCTAAAAATGTTGATACAGCTGCTGAAAAACTTGCAGATAAGTATTCAAAAGATGATTTGGCAATAGTTTCAGGAATTTACAAAAAAGATATCAAGGGCGAAGGCTACGGAGATTTGTCTGAGCATTACCGTAATATTTTCAACGAGATTGATGAATTGTTAAAAGAAACAAAGATTTTTCTTTCCAATTCAATGCTTGAAAGAAGCATTCAGGACAAGCTTCATAAAAAAGCACGTATGATTATTAATAATACGGCAGGTAATTCTAAGGGCAAGAAGCTTTCAGAAAACGAGATTACAAATCAGGGCGAAATCATTCAGGCGCTTATTGCAGAAGGTATGTGGCCTGCACCTGGTGGAGCCTGGTGTTCAGCAGGTGTTCCTGTGTTTGACAAAATGAGTGATGGGGCTTCTTATCCGACTTTCAAGCACTACAAGTTTGACGGGGAAGATGTTACGCATTTTGCTAACCTTGATTGTCAGACTCCTTATTACTTTGTTTGTCTTGAAAACGGCAAGTACAACAATGATGTAATCAAATTCTTCATTGACTATATGAAGAATTTGCAGGAGGAATTTAATTTTGACGGGTTCAGAGTTGACCACATTGACCACATTGTTGACGAGGTTTCTGAAAAAGATGGTACTCCTATAAGCTACAGAGCTCCGAAAAAAGTTTTGGGAATGCTTAACACTGCTATGAAAGATAAGGTTCCATATTTTGCAACTCTTGCAGAATATATGTTATGGGATAATTTTTACAAAGAATACCATGAGGACATGAATTTTGATGTTCTCTGGGGTAATGACATTGTTTCACAGAGTTACAAAACTCCGGAAGCTATAGCAGAGGATAATTTGAATCTTGCAAACTACAATTCTTCTTCAAAGAAATCCACTCCGCTTTCAATCCTGAAGTCATACAACAATCAGGACGGTGAGTTTGAAGCGATTGACAGATACCCTGGACAGTTAGGTCAGGCTGGCGCGCTGTTCAAATGGTTCAAATATAAGTTTTTACCGGGCGGACGCAACGCGCAGAGACCTGTTATGTATATTGACGGTGACGAATCATTTACCAAAACCGGCATGGAATACGTTATAGGAAACGAAGTCTCTATGGCGAGAGCCAAAGAATATGACTTCTTTGCAAAATTTGACGCCATAGACAGGTTTGTGAAAAACTCTCCTGTGATTACAGATGGCGAAGCGCATATTATAAGGCAGGATGAAGACGGCTTTGTTGTATGGCAGATTCAGAAAGAGGGGCTTAAGAACTCAATTCTTGTTGTCGGGAATTACAACTCTCCGACTGAAAAATTCTGTACTGATAACGGAGTAGAACTTAGAGAAGGCAGAGAAGTTTTCGACAAAACAATCGAGCTTTCATGCGACTACTCAATTGTTTCAGAATTCCGCTTTGACGGTTCTGACTACATTGAAGAAAAATTCGTTGCAGCAACCAACTCGCTTTCGTTTGGAAAGCTAATGCCTGCTGAATTTAAGTTCTTTACAGTAATAAAATAAGTTTTAATAATGGAGTATATTTACGATTAAGTAAACTACGATTAAGTAATATAGGGATTCGCCGGATAGAGATATCCGGCTTTACTTTTGGGTTAAACGGGGGTAAATGGGGCGGGGTAAATGAGGATATGTGTAACGAAATGTAACAATTTTTCCCGAACCCCTAAAGTTTTTCCCCTTTTGTGCCGATAACACTAGTACAAGGGACAAAAAGGACGCACAAAATGGGAATGGCAGCATCGCAGGCCCGCCTGCTCACAATCACAGCAAGAATGCATGATGTCGAGTATCAAGCGCAATCCATCCAGAACGCGAAGATACAGCTAGCGACACAGTCCGACCAGGTATACAACGAGTACCTAGAAGCGATGGATGCTACTTCTCTTACTATTAAGGACACCTTTGGAAACCCTGTTGTTGCAAATTTTAACAATCTCTGCTCAATAAACGCTGTAGAATCCGGCATGAACAAGTACGCTATTAAGACTGACCGCGACGAGTTGGTCGTGCCTGCAAGCATTAAAGATGGCTATGAGGACTTTATTTATGGTAATCCTGAAAACAAAAACGACCCATATGCTTTCGCGTTTTTCATGATGAACATGGAAAGCATCAACAACCTTGAGGATGGTGATGTTGCTGCTGTAAGAAAAGCAGAAGCTGCTGTTAGCGCAAAACATGCTGATGACAAGAGTCTAACTTCTATTCAGGAGAGCATGGATGCGATTCTTGCGAAGGTTGATGAAGGTGATTACAACAATCTTAACGAAGAGCAGAAGAAAAAATATGACGAGCTTGAAAAGAGTTTGCAGTACAAGCTTTACCAGAAGTATGCTGAAGAGGTTTACACAGAAGCGACTATGGGTGATGAGGACTTCAACCAGACTGAATTTGACTACTATGTGCGTATGTTCCGTGAGATTCAGGCAGCTGGCGGGTCATGTGTAAGCATAAGTGTATACGATGGTCCGAGTGGTGATGCTGCGAACGATTCTGACTGGTTAAAGAACATGATTGGAAGCGGAAAGTTTTCCATTGATATTGTAAATCAGAATAAAAAGACTGGTGAAGTAAGTTTTGGTGCGACTTCTGTAGCTAGTGACACTTATCTTGGTGAGACAGCGACATCGACTGTGGACAAGCAGGCGCTTGCGAAGGCTGAGGCCAAGTATGAGAACGAGACCCGGAAGATAAATCAGAAGGACAAGAAGTTTGACATGGATCTTTCGAAGTTAGAGACTGAGAGGACCGCTCTTACGACTGAATATGATTCCGTTAAGAAGGTTATAAATGACAACATTGAACGTACGTTTGGTATATTCAGTTAATAGATTTCCCTTTTTTCCCTTTTCCCTTTTTCCGCTTGAGCACAGCTCAAGCTTTTTATTTTTTGGGTTAAATGCACGTTCCCTCTCCTTAGGGAGAGGGTTGGGGTGAGGGGGCAATATTGCTAAAACTTATATAGCGCCCTCGCATTATTACACAGCAAATCTTCTAACAGCTTCGCGTCCTTAAAATGTTCCGCAATCTTAGACTTGAAAGTCTCCAGATTCTTCACATACAAATCATTTTGCTGATTAAACTCCCCAACAGGAGCATCAGACGCCCACATTATTCTGTGTGTAAAATCGCCCTTAGAAGTGTTTCTCAACCTCTCAATAAGCATAATCGTGTCTTCAAGATTCCCAGTACCAAAATCAATCCATGAAACATCCACATATAAAGTCGCCCTTTCGTTCTCAATCGAATCAACCAGAATATCCACAGCAGCATCATGCGAAGGTTTAGGGCCGGTTGAAAGGTGTCCGAGAATGATAGGAACATCCGGAAACTGTCTTACCTTTTCATAAATCAACTCCGGTGATGAAAACCTTGATTTTATATGCCCGGAATGATAAAGACATGGCTTTTTGAACTCTCTGGCAACCTCAAGGTATTTGTCGTACTTATCAGAGTTTGCCGGAAGCTTCATGCACTCCGGGTGAATCTTAAGCCCGATAAATTCAGGGTACTTTTCCAAAAGCTCTCTTATAACTTTGGTGTCAGGCATTCTATCAACCTGACAAACAGCAAGAGGCTTGAGTTTTGGATATTTTTGGGAAACCCGAATCATGTCAATGTTGCATTCATATTCATCTTTGAAAGTATTGCTATCAATCCCTTCAAGGTTTGAGCAAATCGCGTAATCAATGCTTTCACCCAGAATGGACAACAAATACTCCGGAGAAAAATCTCCCCAGAAAGAGTTACCGTAATGCACATGTGAATCAATTACCATGCTTAACCCCGCGGGTAATGGCCTCCAGAATCCGCTTAACCCTTACTATCTCGATTCCTTTAAATTCTTCCTGAAGCTCGTTTGATTCCGGAATAATTATCCGCTTGAACCCGAGTTTTTGTGCCTCATTAATACGTTTTTCTATATGATTAACTGCTCTGATTTCACCAGAAAGCCCGATTTCGCCAATAATCGCGGTATGAGAATCAAACACAACATCCCTTACGCAGGTCACAATCGCAAGCGCAATACCCAAATCCGCAGCAGGCTCGTTAACATCTATTCCACCAATTACGTTTACGTAAACATCCTGTTTTGAAAGATTCAGACCAATCCGTTTTTCCAGCACCGCAAGAATCTGAAGCACCCTTCCTGTGTCCACCCCGTTTGCAACCCTTCTCGGAGCAGGATAAGGGGTTGTTCCGACAAGCGCCTGAATCTCCACAAGAAGCGGTCTTGTGCCTTCGCTCGTCACAATAATTGTGCTTCCCGGAGTCTGGGTCTGGTTGTATTCTTTCAAAAAGAGTTCGCTGGGGTTAACAACCTCGGTCAAACCTTTTCCGCTCATCTCAAAAATCCCGACTTCTGAAGTATTACCAAACCTGTTCTTGATTGAGCGCAGGATTCTATAAGTCTTGTATTTATCGCCCTCAAACTGGATAACAGTGTCGACCATGTGTTCAAGAACCTTAGGCCCTGCAATATTGCCCTCTTTTGTCACATGCCCGATTACAATAATCGAGACATTTCTTGATTTTGCAATTTGCATAAGTGAATTGCAGCACTCTCTGATTTGGGAAACGCTTCCGGCAGAGCTTTGGATTTGAGAGGTATAAATTGCCTGAATACTGTCGACAATAACCAAATCCGGCTCCATGCTTTCGATATGTTTTTTGATAAGCTCCAGATTTGTCTGGGGATAAATATAAAGACAATCTGATTTAACCCCAAGTCTTTCGGCTCTTAGTTTAATCTGACTGGCTGATTCTTCTGCCGAAACATATAGAATCTTTTTGTTATTCTTGCAAAGCTCACCTGAGGTTTGCAAAAGAATTGTTGACTTACCAATCCCCGGGTCGCCAGCAATAAGCACAAGCGAGCCCTGAACAATTCCGCCTCCGAGTACTCTGTCAAATTCTGAAATATTTGTTTTCATCCTTATTTCAGTATTCATCTCAATTTCGTTCAGGCGCATTGGCGGGGTTGTGTCAAAAACTTCCTGAACAGCGTCTTTTTTTGAAACAGGGGTATCTATTTCTTCGACAAATGAGCCCCAGCTTCCGCATTCAGGGCATTTACCCAGATAGCCGGCTGTTTCATAGCCGCAGTTTTGACATACGTATTTTGATTTAATCTTTGCCATACATTATTGGTTCATCGGAATAATTAGCTTTTGACCGATAGAAAGCGCGTTCGGGTTAGCCATTTTGTTAGCATCCTGAATCATGTTAACTTTGTTCATGTCAAAAGAACCGTAAAATCTGATAACGATGCTTTCAAGCGTGTCGCCTTCCTTAACAACATACTCTTCGTTTGAAAGAACCGGAGCAGGAGTTGTTTTTGCAGAAGAAGTGTCTGCCGGAATAAATGTAAACTTGCCTGTGCCTGTTGAAACTTTCTTAGCCGGAACAACAACATCGTCTTTTGGTGTTGAAATATTTATAAGCAGACTTACAAAAGTTGTAATCAACAGAGTAACAATAACGCCTGCAATCAAACCTGTTACAAAGTAGACCTGCGGTGCTTTCTCGCTCTTTTGTTGTTTTACACCAAATGATTGCCACAAAGCGTCAAGTTCTTTATCCTTGCTCTGCTTTCTGTAAAAATCATCATCCTGATGTTCCCTGTTATAGCGGGTAAGCGCCTCCATCATTGCAACTTTTTCTCTTGTAATGTTTGATCTTCTCAGCGTTGTATTATTCATAACTCCTCACCATTTATAAGGTTTTATCCTTCTTAAAAGGTACCATAAAATATAAAATTGCGCAAATTTGTTACACTTATTGTTAACTTTTGTTAATAGAAAAATAAACTTCTTTCAACCTCTTCTTGCTAATGTGCGTATAAAGCTGTGTGGTCGAAACATCGCTGTGCCCGAGCAATTCCTGCACTATTCTTAAGTCTGCGCCGTTTTCCAAAAGATGGGTTGCAAAGCTGTGCCTCAATGTGTGCGGTGAAATATTTTTGTGAATCATCTTCCCGCGGGCATGGATGAAATTATATACATCCTGCCGGTTTACAAACCTTCCGTTCTCAAGAATCAGAAGCTTTTTAGTAGTCAGGTTGTATTTCTTTATCAACAACTCACGTTCCGGCAAATATTCTTTCACAATGTTTTTTGCGGTCTCGCCGATTGGGATAATTCGCTCTTTCGAGCCCTTACCAAAACAGCGAACGTATTTTGAAGCCAAATCAATATCATTGATCTTGAGGTTAACAAGTTCTGAAACCCTGAGTCCGCAGCTGTACAGAAGCTCCATCATGACGTGTTCTAGCGGAGAAAGGTTGCTGTTAAGCATCTCTTCAACCTCTTTTACTGAAACAACCTTAGGAAGTCTTTGCGGGACTCTTGGCTGTTCCAATGTAGATGCCGGATTCTTTTCAATCACTCCGGTTGAGGCTGCCCATTTGAAAAACCCGCGCAGGGAAGCAATTTTTCGCATGACGCTTGTTGGCGCGAGCCGGCGTTCTCTAAGCATTCGAACAAAAGAATTAACGGTCATTCTGTCAACAGAATTAATATCCTCAATTCCGCTGCTGAATTGGGAAAGGTCGCATTTGTACGCCTCTATTGTGTTAGGCGAAAGACCTTTTTCAAGTTCAAGGTATTCCAGATATTCGCCGATGGTTTGAATCAAAGTGTTACTCTCTCTAAATGGTTGTATTTATTTTAGCACTTTTGTTTACTCTTCTCAACATCGTTTTTAATCATTTTATTCAATATCGACGGCACGCCAAACCCGATTAAAGCACTCAATGCTGCCATATTTGTCCAGAACAAGGCTGTACCTATGACTTTATCCCGGCCTTGCAAATCTTTCAAGTGTTTATGCGGAGGAAGCCATTTATTAATAAAATTTTTATCGCAATTCTTATCTATTATTTTTGTATTCAAAACCCTGTCCGAAATCCTTGCAAGAATGCTGCCTATTATTATATCACCCCCGAAAAACACCCCCCCGCCGACAGTTGAGCGCACAAGGTTATCCTTCATTTCAGTATTGTTTCGAGATGCCGAAGCAACTCCATAATAAGCGCACATCATTGTTAAGAACATGGGAAGACGCCGCATCAGTATTCCATCGTCATAGTCAAATTTTGCAGCATTTTTACTAATTTTTCCAAGAAAACCTGTTTTTGCGTTTGACAATAAAGCTTTTCTGATAAACACAGGAGAGGCAACAAGCAACCCGAGAATTGCAGCAAAGGAAAGCTTCATATTTTTTTCTCTTTTTTCGAATTTTTCGGCACGTTTATCTGTCAGAGACTTTTCTGCCATATTAAACTCAGCTGAAAAACCTTTCCGTCCGGTTTTCCTTTTAGTCATCCAGTTATTAAAATACCCTATGCATCCAAGCGACCCCGCAGTAAAAAGATAATCAAATGCCAGCACAGCACATTTCGAATTAATTAGCTTTCTTCTCAAATTTTCATACCCGTTTTTTGCAATATCTTCTGTACTGAACTTGTATTTTTCAGCAAGATTTTCAATAGCTTTCTTTGTAGCGTCAGCGGTTTTAAGATTTTTATTTGAAATCTGTATTATATTGTTCTCTTTATTAAAAAATCCCTTGTAAGTTTTTGCAATACCTTTTAAAGCAAGCCGGTTTGTCAAAGGCAAGGTAATAAACGGAGTGGCAAACCCTATACTCCAGCCGATTAATACCCTGGAAAATCTTTCTCTGCGCTCATCCGGATTATTTGCCATAGCAACCATAGGCACATCAATAGACGCATCAACAAGAGCTTTATTGATTAAGACCCTGCTTTCAATAAAACTGCTAAATCCGCGGTGTGATATGTCATCGTACGCAATCTTCATATTGCTTATAAAACTTGTAAAGATTTTTTTTTTGCTAAAAGTAATCGTCTACAGCCTTAAATAAGCTTCTCTTACAAGATAATCCTCTAAAGTCTTCATGTCAGACACTGTCGAAGTCGTGTCATTAATGATTATGCAAAACGCGTATTTATGCCCGCTTTTTGTGGTCAAAAACCCTGCAATCGAGCTTGAATCACCATGCGTTCCGGTCTTTGCCTTCAAATTGTTCTTGATAGGAAGCATTCTGT
This sequence comes from uncultured Candidatus Melainabacteria bacterium, assembly GCA_949902595.1. Taxonomy (GTDB): domain Bacteria; phylum Cyanobacteriota; class Vampirovibrionia; order Gastranaerophilales; family Gastranaerophilaceae; genus CAG-196. The sequence goes on from CATLDC010000002.1 coordinate 12,851, forward strand.
GCGTGAGCGTTCCTTCACCCGGTGCTGCCATTCTCTGCAAAACTTTGTTGTCTTTGTTTTTCACAAGAAACTCTGAAATAAAATCAGCGCTTATTAAATTATTTTTTGAGACTCCGCTTGCGTCTGTAATTCTTATTTTGGAAGTATCAAGCCCCTTCTTTTCGCAATAAGAATTGAAAACCTTTATCCCAGTAATATCAGTCCCCTTATCGCCGTAAGCCTTTGCTCCCGCAAGTTTTGCCACAGTCTCTGACACCATGTTGTTGCTGTTTTTCAAAATATCATCAACCGCCTGTGAAACAGGGTGGGTAACCTTATCCAGCTGTTTGTCGGTATCAGATTTTTTATCAACAATAAACGCCTGTTTGAGATAGACCTTTTTGTCTGCAAGCAGGTTCGTAAGTTTTATATTAAAATATCTTTTCAGGTTATTAGTCGGAATTGAAATCACAACAGGCTTATTCACTGTACCTGTGAGCATCAGGGTATTTGCAGAGACAGAATTGTCTCTCGTTACATTAACGTCGTTCTTATCTCCTGTTACAACGTTATTAAAGAACACAAGCGGATACTTGCTCGGGTTTATAATAGTTGCAAACTGACCTTTTTCTGTAGGCATAACAGTAATCCTCAAAAGATTTCCGTCAAGGTTGTAAGAATTGAATCTCGGCATAAGCACATTCATATCATCATCCCACTGCCAGCCTTCGCCCCAGTCTTTTTTCTCAAGGATGCTGTCATCAATATAAATCTTTTTTGTCTCAAGGTTAACATTGCCAACGAGTTTTCTTAAATCAGAGCTCTTCAAATATGGGTCAGCGCCTAATTTTATCAAGAAACCGTCCTCGCCTCTTGCATAAATCTCTGTAGAAAATTCATAATCCTCGCCAAGAACCTCCATTGCAGGAACAAGAGTTAAGACTTTCTGGACAGAAGCCGGATGCATAAGGATTTTGTCGTTCAGTGAATAAACAACCTCACCGGAGTTCAAGTCCTTGATTGAAATCGCGATGGAGTTTTTCTCAACCCCTGATTCATTTATTACGCTTGAAAAATCGCGCTTAACTGATTTTGCCTGGCATGCCGGAGCCATCATAAATATTGCAAGAATAAAAACTAATAATTTTTTCATTTTTTTATTACCTCATAAGAGTCCTTAATATCTTTCAAAACAGTGCACTTGTCTCTAAATTCGTACATTTTTTCGAGATTTGCCTCTGCGTAAATCCCGCCTTCAATCTCCTCAATCTCGTCCATAACCTTGCCCTCATAGTCAATAATCATGGAGTGCCCGAGATTCTCAGAGCCGTCTGCAAGCAGTCCGGTCTGGGTAAGTGCTACAAAATACGATTGATTCTCAACCGCCCTTGCTGTCGTAAGGCTGTCCCAGTGGATTTTTCTGCCCTTTGGCCATGCTGCCATGTTAACAAGAATATCAGCCCCTGCTTTTCTATACGCCCTGTAAATCTCAGGAAAACGTATGTCATAGCATATTGTTAAGCCGAGCTTAACACCTTCTAGTTCAACCATGACAGGATTTTCACCCTTTGTAATATAATTCCCTTCATTGTCTCCGTAGTATGAGAACAGGTGGTTTTTGTTATAAGTGCATACAAGTTCACCTTTTCTGTTTATTACAGGGCAAGTGTTAAGAAGTTTTCCGGATTTTGATTCAACAAAGCTTCCGCCAACAACATTAACACTGTATTTTTTTGCAATTTCTTTAAGCATTTCAACTGCTTTTGATTCTTCAAGGGTCTCTGCGCTGCCTTCAAAATCAGGGCAATGCCAGCCCACAGTCCAGACTTCCGGCAGGAACACAAAATCAACCTCGCCGTATTTTTCAAGATTTGCAGTAAGCAGATTCTTCACTGTTTCAATATTTAAACCAACATCCCCGATTACAGACTCCATCTGGATTGCGAGGAGTTTTACTTTTGTCTTTTCCATACCCCGAATTTATAAACCTCATCAAACGCTTCCGGCGCTTTTTTCTCTAACTCTTCCAAACTCTGTTGAAGCTTTAGTCTTGCTTCTTCCTCATCTCCGTCTTGCGGTACATAAACAGGCTCTCCGTACAGATTAATCAGGTTTGTACCCAAAATTGGACACCTCATCTCATCCCAGGAAGGGAATTTAGCAAAGGTGAAGTTCTTAGAGTACCAGTAAACAGGCACAATCGGAACTCCTGCCATTTTCGCAATCTTGATTACCCCGTCTTTTACAACCTTTGCAGGGCCTTTAGGGCCATCCACCATCATGGCGCAGTTTTCGCCTGATTTAAGGATAGAAATCATCTGCATAGTTGCTTCCACAGCGCCTTTTTTGCCTTTAGAACCGCGCACTGTTTTAAAGCCCCATCTTTCAACTACGTCTGCAATAATTTCGCCGTCTCTGGAGCGGCTTACAAGGACATGCAGTTTTTCCCTGTTGTTTATTCCGTGGATACAGAACTGATGGGCGTGCCACATTGCATAGATACAGGGCATCTTATCAGGATTATTAACTTCTATAATCCTTGTAAAAAGCTCCTGAATCTTCAAAACTCTGAAAACAAGATGTGAGACCTTGTTTATACTCTTCCCTTTTAATAATCTAACCATGCAATAATTATACTATAAAACCGGAAAAATATGGTATACTTAATTTATTCGGAGGGGTTATGAAAAAATACATACTGGCACTTGCTTTACTTTTACAAACAGCGGCTTTTGCGAACTTTAACGATATTTATGTTGCTGATATTCAGTACGACTGGATAAACAAATCCGAGCTTGAAAAAGAGGACATAATAAACGAAGTGCATGACATTCTGTTTGAAAACGATGTGGTAAAGCAGAAGGATTTTAAATCCCAATTCAAAGACATGCTTAAAGACAAGAACTATCCTGAAACATATTTTGCAGCGTCTGCCGGCTACAAGGAGTACAAAGGATACAACATTGCAGCGTTTTATTATAAAAAAATGAAGAGTATTTATATGTACGCGCTTCAGGACAAAAAGGATGTCACCAAGGCTTATTATTACGACGCGTTAGGTCACCTCAAGTATGTTGATTTTATGAGCGGTGAGTATCCGGATTACCCTTATTCAGCGATTCAGTACAAGATTTCGGGGACTCCGGTCAGTGCAATCTATTATGTTTCGAAAGATTGTCAGTATTTATTTAAGCCGGATGGAGAATTTGAAGGAGTCTGGTATAAGTATAATCTGTATAACAAGGCGTCAAAAGTTATTTTGAAAAGAACTTCGTATTAGCCCTTTTCACCTCTCCATCAGGAGAGGGTGCAGCCGTTGGAGCGTCAGCGACTTACGGATGCGGGTGAGGGTCAAAGGAGAAAAATGAGCTTAGAAGAACAAATCGCAAAAATATTAATAGAAAACAGGCTTAAAATCGCAACAACAGAATCCTGCACCGGCGGGCTTTTGAGTTCAAAGCTCACAGATGTAAGCGGGAGCGCTGCTTATACTCACCTTAACTTCGTCACATATTCTAACGAAGCTAAACACAAGATTCTCGGAGTTCGTCTCCGAACTCTGGAAAACTTTGGCGCAGTAAGTGAAGAATGCTCCTACGAGATGGCTGCTGGCTTGCACAAGGCAACCGGAGCGGATATTTGCGTCTCCACAACCGGAATAGCGGGACCGACCGGCGGGAGCGAAGACAAGCCTGTAGGCTTGATGTATTCGACGATTTACACGCCAAAGAAGTCTGTAACATTTGAAATACTTCGACCTTCTGATTTAGAAAGAACCAGAATGAAAGAAGAATTTGCAAATGCTGTATTAAAACGGGTTTTGAATTTTTTATCTGATACCTTTGCCAGCTCTTGATTTCGGGTCAAGAATGTCTCTTATTGCGTCTCCCAACAGGTTAAACGAAAGCACTGCAATAAAAATCAACAGCCCCGGAGTCAAGAGCCACGGACGGTAAAGAATGTTCGTAAACTCCTGTGCTTCTTTTAACATGTTGCCCCAACTTGCATCAGGCTGCTGGATACCAAGCCCGAGAAAGCTCAAACCGGATTCTGCAAGAATGTAAGACGGCACGCTAAGAGTCATTGCGATTATTACATAACTCGTTGTCTGCGGAAGAATGTGTTTCAGAATTATCCTCAAATTAGAAGCCCCGATTGTCTTTTCAGCCTGAACAAAATCCTCTTTCTTAATTGAGAGCACCATCCCTCTTACAACACGGGCAAACCCTGCCCAGCCAATCAGCGCAAGGATTACGACAATCAGGGCAAACCTCTGCACGCTTGTCATGCCGGATGGAAGAATTGCTGCAAGGATTATGAGCAGGTAAAAACTAGGAATCGCCATTATCGCTTCTGCAAACCTCATCATCAAGGTATCAACAATTCCGCCAAAGTAGCCTGAAATTCCGCCGTACAAAAGCCCGATTGGGAAAACCACCAAAAGCGACAAAAACCCGACTGTCATAGAAATTCTTCCGCCAAACAGAAGTCTTGAAAACACGTCTCTGCCGTTTATATCAGTTCCGAGAAGGTACAATTGCCCCCCTTTTTCTGCTGTTCCGAACAAATGTCTGTGAGTTGGAATCAAGCCAAGAAACTTGTATCCCTCGCCTTTTGGAAAGAGTCGAAGATAATACTTGTGGCTTCTGTCCTGTTTGAACACGGTTTGCATAAGCGCAGGTTCGTATTCTCTTATATAGTTGTATGTATAAGGTCTGGAGTAATTCCCGTTCTCATCAATCGTATAAATCTTAGAAGGCGGCGCGTACGACATGTCGCGGTTTGAATACGTGTTTGAATAAGGCGCAATAAAATCCGCAAGCAGGATTATCACGTACAGAGCCAGAAGGATTATGAACGCTGCTTTTGCAAACTTGTCTTGAAAGATTTTTTTAATTACTTCCATTTATCCCCTCCCTCTAAGACGCGGATCTGTAATCATAAGTAGAATATCTGCAATAAGATTTCCGAGTATAAGCATAATCGTACCCATCATCAAAGACGCCATCACAAGATTGATATCTGATTTCATAACCGCCTCAAGAATAAGCCTTCCAAGCCCCGGATACTGGAACACATACTCGGTGAGAGCTGCCCCGCTCAAAAGCCCGGCAAACTCAAACCCAAGAAGTGTAATCATCGGGTTTATTGCGTTTCTTAGTGCGTGCTTAAATATAACCTTGCCTTCACTTAAGCCCTTTGCACGCGCAAATTTTACATAATCACTGTCAAGAACTTCAAGCATATTTGCCCTCATCTGGCGCTGCAAGCCGGATAAAGAAATCGTAAAAAGAACGATGACAGGCAAAACAAGGTGTTTTGAAATATCAACAAACTTACCGACAAAGCTCATCTCATTAAAGTTGTAGCTCGTGAGCCCGCCCACCGGAAACCAGCCGGTCTTCACAGCAAAAATCAACATCAGTATTGCAAAGAAGAAAGACGGAATCGCCATTCCGATACTGGATACAACAGTCAGAATCCTGTCAAGCGCAGTTTCTTTTCTTACAGCAGCAAGCACTCCGAGCGGGAGCCCCACAATCCAGGTCATAAAGATTACGATTGTAGTCAGAAGCAAAGTGTTAGGGATTCGCTCTTTGAGTTTCGTTGAGACTTTTTCACCTGCTGACGTGTAGCCCAAATCACCTTTCACAAACGATTTTGCCCACGAAAAATACTGGACATAGATTGGCTTGTCGAGATTCAGGCGCTTAATCTCCTTATCAAGCGTTTCTTTGGATATAGAAGGATTCAGCCTCAATTCTGCAAGCGGGTCAACAGGCGAGAGGCGGATTATAAAAAAGCTGATGAGTGACACTATTATTAAAAGCGGTATCACCTGCAAAATTCTTTTTGATATGTATTTGAAAAATTCCACGCGCGCGCCCCCTAGTCTACGTAAATCTCATCCAGATTATAAATCAGCCCGCTCAAAGGTGTCGGGAAGATGTTCTTGAACTTCTTCCTTATTGCAGTAATCCTTGTCGGAGAATACAGATATATTATCGGTTTCTGGTTATAAATTATTGTCTGATACCTGTCGTACAAAGGCTTGCGCTCTTCAAACGAAAGCTTGAGCGCGCCTTCTCTAAAAATATCATCGATTTCTTTTTCCCAATCAAGCCTGTCATCGACCTTGTAATCAGAAGGCCGCATGTTAAACATGTGCAAACTCCCTTTTGAAGTCCAAACATTCTTGCCGTCATGCGGTTCAAGCGGAGAGCCAGTGAGCCCCATTATTGCCATGTCCCAGTCGTGGGTGTTTGTAAGTTTGTTTACAAGAGAATTAAACTCCACAGGCTTAAAATTAACCTTCATCCCCAAATCTTCCAAATCCTGCTTAACCATAACCCCTAAGGCTTCACGCTCAAGGTTTCCGGCATTTGTATAAAGATCAAATTCAACCCTGTTCCCGTCTTTGTCATACAGAATTCCGTCTCGGTTTACAAACCCTGCTTTTACAAGGCTTTCTCGCGAAACATTCGGGTTGCACGGATGCCCTTTTATGTAATTGTTTAGGTAAATCGAATTAAGGCTTTCTGCTGTAAACAAAGGCTCTGCAACACCTGATGCGATATTCTGCACCATGTTTTTTCGGTCAAGCGCCCAGTCAATTGCAGCACGGAAGTCACGGTTTGCAAACCAGCTGTGCTTGGTCGGATTCACATAAGGCTTGCCGTTTTTGTCTTTTCTGTTGTTGAGGTTTATTACAAGAAAAAGAGTCCCAGTGTCAGGTCCGAGATTGTAGATTGTGTAATCAGAATCCGGCTCTTTGAGTTTGTATCTTGCAACATTTGACCCTCTAAGGCTCAAAACATCGACCTCTTTGGCTTCAAATTTCAGAATCTCGTTATTGGTGTCACCTACAATCATGTAAACGAGTTTATTAAGATAAGGAAGTTTTTCTCCCTTGAGGTTAATCTTGTAATAATCAGGATTCCGCTCAAACACAACGCGCTGGGCAGCAACGTATTCTTTAAGCCTGAACGCTCCGTTTGATACAATCGTCTTAGGCGGAGTATCAGGGCTCAAAAACGCATTGAACACAGATTCGCCCTTATCAGAATACGGTTTGAAATAATGTTTTGGAACAATCGGATAAGTAAGCTGTCTCAGAAACGGCGCAAACGGACGCGGGGTTGTAAATTTAACAGTGTAATCATCAATCTTCACAAGCTCCGGAAGTTTTCCGTCCACCATCATCGCATCCATTGTAGAAGGGTTGCCAAAGCCTTTGAAAACAATTTCTTCGAAAGTGTACATAACATCGTCAGCTGTAATCGGCTTCCCGTCAGACCATTTGACACCATGGCGCAGGTGGATTGTGTAATCGTTTTCATCAATCTCAAACGATTTTGCAAGCAGCGGAACGACTTTCCCGCTTCTCGGGTTTGTGGTCAAAAGCCCGTCATACATAAGCCCTGCCATTGAAGACGAAGTTGCGTCTTTTGTGTTACACGGGTTAAAGGTCTTAGGGCCTTCTCCGATGGTTGAGATAACGAGTTCGCCACCGAATTTTCCGACCGGAGCTTGTGACTGGAGGTAATCAACTCCGTTGATTGTAACGTTTTTTTCGTCGTCAGGATAATCGATGTTTTTCAATTCCTGATTCACGAATTTGTCAGGGAGTTTTTCAGGAACATCAGCCCGCATGCAGGCCTTGAAAAGCAACCCCAAGATTATAACAAAAAAAATTACACTCAATATTCTCTTCATAAATATAAGAATATCACGTTTGAAAAAATTTTGCTTAGTCCAAAGGGGTAGTTTTATAAATCTTGAACCTAAAATCAGCCCCTATCTCTTTTTCAAGCGTGTAGTTATCCTCGATATACTTCTTAATATTTACCCCATAATCCGCCCCAAACTCTTTGTAATAATAATTTGAAGTATCGTAGTTGCTTGTAACAATGTATTCCGGCTTAACAAAATCCAGCCTGCTTATAATAAGTTTTTCGCCAAATGTCTCAACATACATCGGAATAAGAGAATAGAACTTGTTATCAGAGCTTCTGGCAGTTAAAAAATTCACCGCAAGACATTCGGGGTAAATAACCACCTTAGCGTCTTTTGGAATCTCTGATTCAAGATAGCTCACAAGCTCTTTGACCGCCTGACCGTAAAACGGTGCCGCGTAGACAACTCCGCGTCCTGTTTGGATTTTAACATTCTTTGAGCAAAGCTCTTTTGCGTTTTTTATAGAAAGAACCAAAGCGCATCCAAGAGTCAGAACAAGAAGCGGTTTTCTTAAGTCTTTCGGCACTAAGATAAACAGAGAAATTAAAGCAAACGGAAGGAAAAATACGCCATAAGATTTCAGAGTAAGTGCAAAAAATATTTTCGCACTAATCAGGAGCGAAGCTAGCACAAAAAGCTTTTCGTCTCTGGTTAAAGTCTTGAATCTCCAGACAAAAAGTATCAGTATAAGCGGAAATACGTAAATCAGAAGCGCCGGTGAGACAGCAAAGTAAAGATAAACAAGAACGATTGGAATAATTTTCCAGGATCTGAAATACCAAACAAGAGCAAGCGGAAGTGCCATCTTCAAAAGATTAATCAAATAAACCGGAACAAGCGCCCACTGGAACTCAAGCCCTGACACAGAATAAAACCAGTGCATTGATTTAGAAGAGAGCATTGCCAGAATTAACCCGAAAGAAGTTAGCAAGTCTTCAAATCTCAACCCTTGCAAAACTAGTGGAGTCAAAACAAGCAAAACCGGTATCACAAGCGCCGAAATATTTTTCCAGATATCCTTTTTCCCGCTTATATACACAAGAAGCGGAAGCAAGAGTATAAACTCGTATTTTGAGCAAACCGCAAAAGAATACATTAGATAAGTGAGCGGGAATTTTTTATCCAAAGCAAACCAGACCGAGCCCAGAACGAACAAAAGTCCGTACAAAACTCCGTAAGAATACGGAAAAATCATATTAAAAACATTCGGAGAAAGCACAGCCCCTGCAATAATAAACAACACAATTCCGAGGCTGCAATTTTCATCCAGAAACCGTTTTGCAATAAAGTAAACCAGGTTCAAAACACCGGCGCTGGCAAAGAGACCTGCAAAGTAAAGGACTTTCAGATTTACCCCGAAAATTTTGAACAGAAGTGCATTAAGCAAATACGCAAACGGTGCATAAATCGTGAAAATGTTTTTATAAAGCACCTTCCCTGCCGCAACTTCAGCCGGAATATAAGCTTCTCTAAAAGAGTCGACAATTATATCTCCGAACCTTCCATACCCGAGCCAGAACACCGCAAAAAGCAGGAGGTTAATAAGAATCAGGTGTCGGTTATTTTTCACAAAATTCATTACCATAAAATTAATCTTAACAAAGCTTTACAAAGAAAGCAATTTTGTTACACAGAAAAACTTTATATATATGTGTGTTAGTGAAAGGTATTTTACAGTATGGCAATCAATCCATATACTCTAAATAGTTTATACGGTCAGGGCATTCTGGACTACGTTCCGTACGATTTGTGCGGAGGCGCGAACGTTAGTGCGCTAAACGGGATGCAGAATCCATACTTAAATATGGCTGCTCAGGGCGGGCTTTATCAGAACGCCGGAAACAGTATTGACACATTCAATGCAGCGGGGATGAATACTCAAATCGGAGGGGGAGAAGAAAAATACGGGTTTAACCAGACAGGATTCAGCAGCCCGCAGGGCGGGACATCCTCAAACGGGTTCAGGAATCTTTCCAACAAGTTTAACAGTGCAATTTCAAGTGTTAGCAATGCGCCGAATTTTATCAAAGGATTAGTCTCAGGTGCAATACTTTTAGGCACTTTAATCTTCTGTTTCAAGGGCAAAAAGAAGCCGCCTGTTGTTGAGAAGCAGAGTCTGTTTTCAAAATTACTCCACAAGAAAAAATAAATAACCTTACAAAATACCTTATTAATTAACCAAAATTTATCACGCCGGAAGGCGTTTTTTTTATGCTAAAATATTTTTGTATGAAGAGAATCCTTTTAATAGCAGCACTGGCATTATTTACATCAACAGGTGCGTTTGCACAGGTCGTTAACACTGATTTAGACTCCATTATTCAAATCGGGCTCAAAGAGAACTGGGATTTGAAGATGAAGCGAATGGAGCTCAAGGCTGCAGAAAAAGACATAAAAATTGCAAACCGGCTTCAGAACCCGCAGATACAATCCAACATCGTTATGGGAAATGTTGCGCTCGGGAACTCTTCCCAGGCTGGTTTAGCGCTTCCGGTTGAAGTGCTTAAGCGCGGAGTGAGAAAAAAAGCTGCAATAGAGGCTTATTCAATCAAAGAAACAGAGCTAAAGCAAGCAGAGCACAACTACAAGCTTCAAATAATGCAGGCATATTTTGACATTCTGCACGCAAAATCCGTATACAAGATTCAGGAAGAGCGTCTCAAGCTTTTCAAGGATCTGGTAAAAATCACGACTGACAAGCCAAAGTATCCGGCTTACGAGATTGACAACCTCAAGGCTGACATTCAGTATGCGCAGCAGCAAATCGAGGTTAACCGCGCAAAATCAAACCTGCTTGCCAAGCAGTTTGAGCTTAACAAGATTCTGAACACCGGAGTGGACGAAGTAATGTACGACACAAAAGAGTCTTCATTATTCGGTAACTGGGCGTTTTTGGACATAAAAATTCCTGAATACAATTTTCTTGAAAACATTGCGCTTCAATACAGCTACATGGTTAAGCTTTCGCAGAAAAACATTGACAAGTCAGAGTTAGAACTTACGCTTGCAAAACGAAACAGAGTGCCTGATTTTTCTGTTGCAGGAGGTTACGCTTGGCAAACGCACAGGCATGCGCCTAACGATTTTGGAGGTGCGTTTGTGGGGTTTGGGATGGATGTTCCGGTGCTTTACAATTTCACTCCGGAGATTCAGAAAGCACAGATTTATCTCGAGCGCAGCAAATCAGGCAAAAAGGCTTACGAACACCAGCTTAAGTACGAGCTAAAGAAGGATTACAACATATTCAAGTACTCGGCTGAGAACATGGAGTATTCAAAAAAGATTCTGGAAGACTCACAAAAGATTGTCCAGCTTTCAACTGATGGGTACATCAAGGGCAAAAACTCTTACAGTGATTTAGTTATCAACGAAAACGGGCATCAGGAGGTTTTGAGCCAGTATCTTAATGCGATGTCCAAGCATTTTTACTCATATCTTGAGTTAATGCAGGATATCGGGCATGATATTTTAATAGAAGAGGAATTACTATGATTAAGCTTGTTGCAACAGACATAGACGGCACAATACTTATACCGGAAGGCGAGTTTACGCAGGGTGTAAAAAAATGCGTAAAAGAGCTTTGTGAAAAAGGGATAAAAGTTGTGCTGGTAACAGGCCGGATGCATGCAGCAGCAAGCCTTATTGCAAAAGACTTGGGGCTTGACACACCTGTCGTATCGTATCAGGGCGGGCTTATCAAAAACAACGGCGAGACGCTTTACCAGAGGTGTTTAACCGAAGAGCAGGCTGAAAGGATTCTTGCGTGGGCAAAAGAGGAAAAAATCCACATCAATCTTTATAATGATGATATTTTGTTTTCGGAGAAAGTTTGTCCAGAGATTACGCGTTACTGCAACAATCTGCACACAAAGTACACGATAAAGCCGTTTTGCGAGATTGAGAAGACAAGAATCAACAAGCTTCTTGCAATTGATTACGAGAATCCGGAGCGGATTAACCGGTATGAAAAAGAGCTCCCGCAGATTTTTCCTGAGCTTTACATCGTAAAATCCACCCCGTATTTTCTGGAGTTTTCTAATCCGGAGGGTTCAAAATACTGTGCTGTTAAGTATTTGCAGTCTCTCTGGGGTTTAAAAGACGAAGAGATTTTGACAATCGGAGACCAGAATAACGACATTGCGCTCTTAAAAGCCGGCGGGGTCAAGGTTGCGATGGGTAATGCAACGGAAGAGCTTAAGGAGATTGCTGATTATATTACGGATTCGGTTTATGAAGACGGGTTTGTGAAAGCAATGGAAAAATTTTGTTTAAAATAAAAAACCGTACCACTGCCTATCGAAATACAAATAAACTGATTCTGCCTGTAGAATCTACTTCTTAGAAGTATAACACCCGCAAGGATTACCTTAGTGCTGCTATGTTTCCATCCTGACACGGTTCGATATCTTACGCCATCATAATCTAAGTTATCAACAATCCTATAAACATAGGCAATTTACCTGCACCCCTCACAGCAGGCTCTGCACCCCGCAATAGCTTCGGGTCGAGAGAACGCTACGTCCCCGTGGAGTACGGCAGAGGTAATTGTAACATAAAAACTACCCGATTACAAGTTTGTTACCATGCAAATAGCTTCGCTTCCCAACCGGAATCGTTATTTTCTCCTGCGCATGCGTAATCTTAAACCCGCCGGCCACCGGGATACCGAGTTCTTGTGCAAGCTCTACAAAATACTCTTCCAGCCATTCAGGTTTATCTGCATCAAGAAAATCACCCAATACGATTCCTTTGCATCTAATCCTGAATTTTTCAATATTCAAAAGCTGTTGAAACATCCTGTCTATCTTGTAAACAGGCTCGTTCAAGTCTTCCGCAAAGAATATGAAATCCGCATCCGGAATAAAATCCAACCCGCAGAGAGAAACAACAGTCGCCAGATTCCCGCCCCAGATAATTCCTTCTGCCTGACCTTCTTTGTAGGTTTTGTCTCCGCAAAATTCCAATCGGTTGCCGTTTATTGCTTCAAGAAAATTATGCCAGGTAAACATCGCCCCCTCCCTTGATGGGGAGGGTTGGGGTGGGGTACAGCATTCTGCCCCGAAATCACTACACGCCATCGCACCATGATAAGTCACCATGCCGGTCTTTTTGTATATCATAAGCAAAAGCGCAGTTACATCAGAAAAACCGGTGAAAATTTTCGGATTCTTTTTCAAAACTTCGTAATCAATCTTATTAACGAGTCTTATTGCACCATAACCGCCTCGTGCACACATAATAATATCAATTTCAGGGTCTTCAAAAAACTTATATAGTTCTTCCAGCTTGCACTCATCAGAGCCAGCCAGATAGCGCTTCCTGTCAAAAATATTTTTTGAGAGTTTTACATTAAATCCCAATCCCTCTAGATTCAATTTGGCATTATTAAGTTTTTCCCTGTCGCATGCGCCTGAAAGCGCGATTATTCCGATTGTTTTCATACAGCTATTCTATCACATTTTGTAAATAATTGTAACAACTTTAAGCTCAAAGCGCAATTTTTGAATTTTTTAGACGTTATTATATATATACAAGTTGAAAAGGATATGACTATGGGTGCAATACCAGGAATCGAACAAAAATATCAATACGGTCAATACGGGCAGGGTGCCAAGATACCTTTTGGCGGGCTGACAGTACAACCAAGGGTTACGACACCAACACCATCGGTTGACAACCCGTACGGAATCGCAATTCCACAAAATTATTCTTACACGACCAGCGAAAACGGTGACAAGATAGCTACCGGACAGGACGGAGTCGGGCTGGCGCACAGGGACGCAAAAGATTATAACTTTATGTTAATCGCATAATTAAAAAAAGGCCTTTTTAAAAAGGTCTTTTTTTATTATCTAAGCAATTTATCTTCCTTCTTTTGAATTGCAACCAGCAAATCCTTCATATAATTAAACCCCTCATAGCAGGAAGCTTTCTCATAAAACATTCCAAGTTCTTCCGGTGTATTGATTCCACCAAGTTCTTGCAACAGGAGCTTTTCGTAGCGGCTTTTTAAAGACACTTTGAATCCGTTGAAATCCTTTAAAAACTTCTCAACACCTTCAAGTATCTCAAAATCGTTGCAGGTCTCAATTTCTTTAAGGATTTTTACTTTTTCATCAACCCTGTTTGCAAGAGGTTTGAACATTTCTTTCGGAAATCTTTTTTTAAATTCTTTTTTCAATACCTCGCCATCAGTTGAGTAGTTGCAGTTATAAACAATTTTGTCAAAAGTGTTATAATTCTGGGCGTCAACGATTTTAAAACTGGCCTGCCCGTTATCATCGAATGTGGTGTATCCCTGTTTTCGCTGCTCAATCACGTCTTTATTCGGGATTTCAAAAACCTCGCCTTCATATCCCACAACCTCAGGAAACCAAGAAGAATCGTGATAAACATTAACCTTTGCATCCGGATTGTGTTTTTTCATCAACTCAAACATGTTATTCAGGTTATCTTCATGCCTGTCGTACCAGCCAGAAGAGCCCGGAACAATAATTCCTGTTGTAAAGCTTTCCGGCATAAGAATTTTCATTACAGAGTCAAGCGTATCTTTTGAAACATTATAAGCCGCGTGATAGAGCATGTGTGTTTTAGTTTTCTTGTTGTACAAATACATTGCAGAGCAATCATGTATAAACGAGGTTGAGATTGGCACATTTGATTTTGTTTTTAGAAAACAAGAAGGAAAACCATCTTTATTGGTAGAGCGGCCTTTCTTTTTGAGTTTTTCAACCTCGTCTTTTGTAAAATTGCTCCAAAAATTCCTCATCGGAACAGAGCCCTTGCAAATAGTCCCGCCGAGTTTTCCGGGTTTGATTCCGGTGATGCGGTACAAGCCGAGGTTTCCTCGTACAAAAATATCTGCAAGAGACAGGTTTTTGAGCTTAAAGCCCTGAAAAGAAGGGGCACAAGGCCGAACCGGAGTTATTTTAGGATATGCGCAATCAGAAATTCTCATCATGTTTATTCTAAAAAACAAACATGGATTTTTTTGCTAGGTCTCCCGGTTTCGTGTTTTCAGCCACTCTTCTTTTGATAAATCTGAAACAATATTGCCGTCTTTGAATCTTATTATGCGTGAGCAATATTCCGCAATATCCGGTTCATGGGTTACAAGCACAATTGTCTTGCCTTCTTTTTCCCCAAACCCTTTATTGAGCCGGACAAAAAACTCCATCACTTCAATGCTGGTTCTTGTATCAAGATTTCCGGTAGGTTCGTCTGCAAGAATAAGCGGGGCGTCGTTTACAAGCGCTCTTGCAATAGCAACTCTCTGCTGCTGTCCGCCTGACATCTGATTTGGCATATGATTTTCACGGTTCTTCAAGCCAACTATTTCCAGAGCTTCGCGCGCGCGTTTGTGGCGCTCTTCCTCGGGAATACCTTTGTAAATCATTGGGAGCTCAACATTTTCGAGCGCCGAGGTGCGTGAAATTAGGTTAAAGCCCTGAAACACAAACCCGATTTTAAGGTTTCTCACCTGAGAGAGTTCTTCCGGATTGAGTGAAAACACATCCACGCCATCGAGGTAATAGCTTCCGCTATTGGGTTTATCAAGGGTGCCAAGCATATTCATGCAGGTAGATTTACCGGAGCCGGATGTGCCCATAATCGCTACAAACTCCCCTTTTTCAACAGAAAAAGAGACTCCGTTCAATGCATTGAAACTGTCTTCGCCTGTTGTGTATGTTTTGATTACGTCTTTGATTTCTATAAGCGGCATAAGAGTATTATACAATAAAATACGCGGTCTTATGTTATTTTTGTCCGAATATAAAACTATTTTCTTTTGTATTAGGACTCACAATCTGGTTTAACATATCCAAAAGAATTTCTGTAGAAGTGGCCTTGTCATTCTTTAATAAATTTGAGTCAATTCTCTGCTCTACAATTTCCCCATATTGGTTTCGTTTAACAACATAGTCCAGCTTGCCATGCAAAGGAGGCACAGAGGTTAAATTTATACTATCAGCATTTCCACGCAAATCATCAGCTCTGCAAAGAAAAAATGAATAAACATCCTTTGATAATTTATTTTCTGTACTGCAATGTGCGCTCAAAGCCAATATATTAGTATCGTTATTGTTTTTTAGTTTTCCGGCTAAATTTTTCAAAACATCATATTTGCCCTCAATCACACAGTTATCAGCAAGTATGTTCCAATAATTCCCGTACCTGCAATTAGCCGGCGGAAGTTTTGTCTTAAACCCGGGATGCACGGATTTAGTATTGTTATTTGATATAGGCAGTATTCTCAAATAGCACCTCCTTTTTGCATATACTAACATAAAACTAAACCTTAAAATAGCTTTTGCAGCTCATCTTAACAAACCGTAACATTGTATTCAGGAGAAAAATTTGTTATAATTAGAACTGTAAAGGAGTTACTCATGGATATATCATTATCACCCAAGATAGAAAGATTTTTGCGTATAAAAATAGCTGAAGGAGTTTATGACTCCTTAAACGAAGCTGTTAACGCAACATTGGGTATTGTTCTTACAAAAGAATGTATTTCTCAAGAAGAACTTGATATGTTGAATGATGACATCCAAAAGGGAATAGACGACGCGGTCTCTGGCAACCTATCTGATGCTTTTTCATTTTTAGATGAATTAAAGGCTAAATATGAATAAAAATGTTTTAATAACTCAAATTGCAAAAAACGACATTTTAGAAATTGCAGAATATATAGCTAAAGATAACAAAAGGTCTTCTGTTTCTATTGTAGAGAATTTCTATAGAACATTCGACCTACTATCAGACTTTCCTGAAGCAGGTTCAACAAAAAATAACTTACGAGATAAAACTATTAGAATTTATACCGTGAGGAAAAATTTTGCCATTGTATATAGAATAGTTGATAATCATATCGAAATATTAAGAGTACTAACAAGATATCAAAATATTTTAGCCATATTGAATTAATAAATGAACATACTACTTATTTAAAAGGTGGAAACGCTTACACTTTACCCACCTTACTTGTTATAATCTACGAAATCAATATTTCCTGACAGAAGTTCCAATATAATTTTGTTTCTCATAGCTGCTTTATCACTTTGTGTTGCAATATTAAAACACCTCAACTCTTAAAATTGCTTTTTTGAGCATCTTTACAAACCTTAACATTAGTCCTATATACATAGGATTATCTTCATGCTAAGCTTATGTTACTTGAAAAAGAATTTTAAAAGAGCGTATTACTAATATTTATTTTAAAAAGGAGAAACAAATGGCTGAAAAAAGAGTATGGCTGTTTAGAGAAGGTAACGCTGATATGCGTAATCTGCTTGGCGGAAAGGGCGCTAACCTTGCCGAAATGACTAATTTGGGCTTGCCTGTACCACCGGGATTAACAATCACAACTGAAACTTGTATGGATTATATTAATAACGGCAACAAAATGCCTGAAGGTTTGATGGACGAAGTTAAGGCAGCCCTAAAGGATGTTGAAGCTCAAAAAGGACAGAAGTTCGGCGATGCTGAAAATCCGCTTCTTGTATCAGTTCGTTCTGGTGCAAGAGTTTCAATGCCTGGTATGATGGAAACAATCCTTAACCTTGGTTTGAACGACCAGACAGTAGAAGCAATGATTAAGCTTACTAATAATCCTCGTTTCTGCTACGACTCATACAGAAGATTTTTGACTATGTTCGGTTCAGTTGCCTGGGAAATGGATAGGCAAAAATACTTCGAATCAGAATTAGAAAAAGTTAAAGAGCGCGAAGGCGTTAAGCAGGATACTGAAATTTCAGCAGAAGGCTTGAAATCACTTATTCCTGTTTACAAAAACTTAATCAAAGAAGTTACAGGAAAAGAATTCCCACAAGATCCTTATGTACAGCTTCAAGAAGCTATTGAAGCCGTATTCCGTTCTTGGAACATTCCTCGTGCAGTAGCTTACAGAAACATGAACAAAATCGACCACAATTTCGGTACTGCGGTTAACGTTCAGTCAATGGTATTCGGAAACATGGGCGACGATTGCGCTACAGGTGTTTCATTCACTCGTAACCCTGCTACAGGTGAAAACAAATTCTACGGTGAATACTTAACAAACGCTCAGGGTGAAGACGTTGTTGCGGGTATCAGAACTCCAAAACCGATTGCTGAATTGGAAACTGAAATGCCTGATTTGTACAAACAATACGTTGATATCGCAAAAAAACTTGAACTTGGCTACAAAGATGTTCAAGATATGGAATTCACAATCGAAAGAGGTAAATTATACATTCTTCAAACTCGTAACGGGAAGAGAACTGCAGCTGCAGCTGTTAGAATTGCCGTTGAAATGTGTGAAGAAGGTATTATTACAAAAGAACGCGCTATCCAGTTAGTTGACCCTTATAGCGTAAACCAGATTCTTTTACCTTGCTTTGACGCTAAAGCTATGGAAGAAGCTAAGAAAATTGCACACGGTGTAAACGCTTCTCCTGGAGCTGCTGTTGGTAAAATCGTATTTGATACGGAAGAAGCTGCTCAAAGAGGCGAAGCCGGCGAAAAAGTTATCCTTGTTCGTGTAGAGACTTGTCCTGACGATATCCACGGTATGGCTGTTTCTCAAGGTGTACTTACTCTTCGTGGCGGCGCTACATCTCACGCAGCAGTTGTTGCAAAAGGTATGGGTAAACCTTGCGTTTCAGGTTGTGAAGATATGAAAATCGACCTGGCTAACGAAACATTAACAGGGGCTGACGGTACTGTTTACAAAAAAGACGACATCATCTCTCTTGATGGCGGCAAAGGTATCGTTATGGCAGGTGCTGTTAAGCTTGTTGAAGCAAAAATTGATGATAACTGGAATAAGTTCTTCTCTTGGGTTGACTCTATTAAACAATTAAAAGTTGAAGCTAACGCTGATACTCCAAAAGATATTGAAAACGCATTGAAATTCGGTGCTGAAGGGGTTGGACTTTGCAGAACAGAACACATGTTTATGGATCCGGACAGACTTCCTTGGGTTCAAAAAATGATTATTGCAGGAACTCCGGAAGCTCGCAGAGAAGCTTTAGACAAACTTCTTCCTATGCAATATTCAGACTTCTACGCAATGTTCAAGGCTATCGGTGATAAGCCGATGACAGTAAGACTTCTTGACCCGCCTCTTCACGAATTCTTACCTTCAAAAGAAGAGTTAATCAAAGAAGTTGCAACTCTAAAAGCACTTAATCAAGATGCCAAAGAAAAAGAAGAAATGCTTCATATCGTTGAAAGCCTTTCTGAATCAAACCCTATGATGGGCTTGAGAGGCTGCCGTCTTGGTTTAACTTATCCGGAAATTAACGAAATGCAAGTAAGAGCAATCTTTGAAGCAGCATGTGATGTTAAAAAAGAAGGTATTGACGTTAAACCTTGGGTTATGATTCCGCTTATCGGACACGTTAACGAATTAAAGGTTGCAAAAGAAATCCTTGAAAAAGTTGCAGAAATCGTTATGCTTGAAAAAGGCGTTAAGGTTGAATACAAGTTCGGTACAATGATTGAAATTCCTCGTGCAGCTCTAACTGCTGATGAAGTTGCAGAATACGCAGAATTCTTCTCATTCGGTACAAACGACCTTACTCAAATGACATTCGGTTTCTCTCGTGACGATGCTGAAGGTAAATTCCTTAACAGATATGTTGAGAACAAAATCCTTCCTGCTAACCCGTTTGAAACACTTGACCAGAAAGGTGTTGGTAAGCTTGTAGAAATGTCAATGACATTAGGTAAAGCAGTAAATCCAAAACTTGTTGGCGGTGTTTGCGGCGAGCACGGCGGAGACCCGGATTCAGTTAAGTTCTGCCACAGAATCGGCTTGAACTACACTTCTTGTTCACCATTCAGAATCCCGCAGGCTAAGCTGGCTGCTGCGCAAGCGGTTGTTGAAGGGAAATAATAAATAGCAAAATAAAAAAGGGTGTATCAATGATACACCCTTTTTATCTCAAAGGCTAAACATCCTTAAATTATCATCAATAATCTCCTGCGTAACACCAATATACCTGAGTGTAATATCCTGTGATGAATGATTCAGGATTTTTTGCAAAAGAGCGATATCCTTTGTCTGCTTGTAAAAATGATAGCCAAATGTCTTCCTCAAAGAGTGCGTTCCGGTATGGTCTATCCCCAATGCGTCACACGCCTCTCTAATTATTCTATATGCCTGGATTCTTGATATCGGGCGGTTTGATTTGCGGCTCTTGAATAAGTACCGGCAAAGCGGCTTGCGCTCAACATATTCGCTAATAAACACTCTGATTTCTCTTGGGATTGGAAACTTCTTGGTCTTGCGGGTTTTCTTTTCTCTTATCTGCACGGTCTCCTTATTCTTCACATCCCTGACCCGCAGGCGCAGCAAGTCAGAAACACGCAGCCCTGTATTAATCCCCATCAAAAAGAGAAGCAGGTTACGCGAGCCGCTCTCACGAAGGATACGTTTTACACCATTAATATACTCTTTGTTTCTAATTGGATCTACTACATTCATTTTTTGTTCCTTTCATTTTTACATAGTACAAAAGTATAACTTCCTGACTCCAGCACCCAGTCATTCGGCTTAATACTTTCTACCTATATAAAAAGCATGAACAAAAATTTTTTTTTCCTATATTTTCCCAACGAATTTTATATTGCACTCACTAACGAGTTCTTCATTCGCAAGCACCGTCAGATTCTGGACAAATTCCGAAAGGATTACAAACACCATGTGGCGCAAATCCAAAGGAACAACAAGAATAGGGATCTCGATTTTCTTAGACGCAACAAATTTTTCTATCTTATCAACTATTGCCTCAACATCTGTCGCGTCGATTCTTATAATAGCGTCATCCTCATCCTTAAAGAATGAATAAACTTTTTCCAGAGTATCCTCAGAAAGCTCAATTACACTAAGCTCGCCATCTTTTGACAGGTCTTTGACAATATGTTTTGAAAGCGCGAGTCTTACTTTGTCCAACAAATCTTCTTTTGTAGGCTCGTTTGCGTAGTCATTGATTTTTTCAAAGATATAAATAATGTTCTTTACTGAAACTCTTTCTCTGATTAAGCAAGTCAGAAGATACTTTAAGTCAGACGCTGTAATAAAATCAGGTATTATGTTATCAACAAGGAAAGAGTTGCTTTCCAGAACGATTTCCACATACTTGTTGATGTCGTTGTAGTCCATAATATCAGAGACTTCTTTTATTGAAACATACTCAATTGCTTTTCCGATATACTCTACAGCGCTCATACCCTGAATCCAGAAGTCTTTGACCTTGTCTTTCTGAATCCAGATAAGCTCTTTGCCGGTAATCTCGTCAGCGAGTTCGATATCGTCTCCGTCTGCCTTGTACCCTTTTAGCTCTTCCTTGTAAAACGCCATATAGCCCGGGAAGACAACGGTGCGCAAAACTTCGATATCATGAATCTTGATATTGAACTCGTTTTGCATAAGCTCATCGCTGTTATGAAAATGGATATGCGGAATCACGTACCCGAGAGTATCAGTAAGTTTTTGCCTGATTTTCACGGTCTCTGCAAGCAGGTTGTCGTTCTGCTCAAGAGAAATAACTTCAAGAATCTCTTCAGAAAGATTCACGACGAACTTTTCTTCTTTAATTGTGGAATACATCGCCTCCGGAGAAATCTCGTTTACAAGCGCCTGCTTAAGAACGTCAAGCTGCTTCAACTCATCTGACATCTGGTTGTTTAATTGATTTTTTCTATCCGGAGAAAGGTTTTCGCTCTCAAGCTGGGATTTAATCTTTTTAATTCTGTCTTTCTGGTTGGAAATCTTTAGTTGAATCTCCTTGCAGGAAGCATAAGGGCTTGAAGGCGCTGCAAGCATCTTTTCCATGCGGTACTTAAAGCTTGTAATATTAACGATATCGTCCAAATCAGTGGCGTCTTCTTCCTGCTTTTCACGCATAAAGATACAATTGAAATCATAAGACGAGCTTGTTTCTACTTCGTGCATAGTGTACAAATCCCATCCGGCTTCTGACATCTCGTTAAGCAGATTTTCGAGCGCCTGCTTATCGTCTGTCGGAACTGATTTTATAACATATTGCATCTTTTTATTAAACATCGTCATCCTCGTCATTTCTAATAATTTCATATAACAAACTTTTGTGCGCAGGCTTGCTTTCACTTATGATAAAAGCCTCGTCGCAAAATCTCTGCGCAGCCTTTGTGCTTTCCTCGCAGTTTGAGTAAATTGTGTACAAAGTCTCGCCCTTTTTAACGTATTCCCCGCTTTTCTTGTTGAGATAAATCCCGACACTGTAATCAATTGTGTTGCTGTATTTGTCCCTGCTGGCGCCGAGCAAAGAAGCTGCGTGTGCAATATTGTACGCGTTTATATTATGCACATAACCGTTCTTCTTGGCTTCACACTCAATCTTGAAACACGGAAGCTCAAACCTGTCGTAATCGTCAATAACATCCGGATTTCCGCCCTGCGCTTTAATTAGTTCGCGGAATTTTTCAAGCGCTTTTCCGGACTCAACAAGCCCTCTAAGGTAGTTAACCGCCTCTGTTGTATTCTCATACATGTCAAGGTTTTGAAGGATTATCGCAGCAAAAGAGTAGGTTAATTCTGCTAAATCGCCCGTTTTTATATTCCCCTTCAAAAACTCTATTGCCTCAATTATCTCAAGCGTGTTCCCGATAGCGCGCCCGAGCGGCTCTTCCATCGAAGTCACAACCGCTGTAATCTTCTTTCCAAGCTGCTTACCGATATTCACTATAAGTCTTGAGAGGTGCACAGCATCTTCTGCTGTTTTCATAAACGCACCGGAACCATACTTAACATCAATAATTATTGTGTTTGTGCCTGATGCCAGCTTTTTCGAGATAATAGAAGATGCAATAAGCGCATCATTATCAACTGTTGCGGTTTGGTTTCTAAGAGAATGCAGCTTTTTATCAGCAGGCGCAAGGTTCTTGTCCTGCGAAGCGATTACTGCGTTGATACTGCTTACCTGATTTACAATAGCCTGCGTTGTAAGGTTTGTATTAAACCCCGGGATTGCTTCGAGTTTGTCAACAGTTCCGGCTGCGTGCCCGAGCCCTCTGTCTGCAAGCTTTGCAACAGGGATTCCGGCAGCAGCAAGCAGCGGGATGAGGGTTATTGTAACATTATCACCCACACCGCCTGTTGAGTGTTTATCCACAACAGAGTTTTTCAGCTCGCCAAAGTCAATAGTGTCACCGGAAGAAGCAAGAGCTTCCGTAAAAAACGCGGTCTCGTCCTCATTCAGGCCTTTAAAGCACACAGCCATAAGCCATGCCGAGATTTGGGAATCGTTTGCAGACTCGCTCATAATTGTATTAACAATGTAGCAAATCTCGTCTCTGGTATGGTGAAGTCCCTGTTTTTTCTTTTCAATCAGGTCAACAAAGTTCATTATTTTTTAACGCCTTTTAGTTTTGCAATTACAATATCGGTAATATCAACACCGCCAACAAAAACACCTCTTTGATCCATAATTGCATCGAGTTTTTGCTCAACCATTACAGCTTTTGCAGCGTCTTTAATCTTTGTATAAACTTCCTGTTCTCTTTTGTTCTTCAAAGTAACATAAGCTGTTTCTTTTGCCTTAAATTCCTGTGCAACTTTTTCTTCAAAAGTCTGTTTCTTCAAAGGTGTATCCAAAGATTTGTATTCTTTTTCTTTATCAACAAGGAATTGCTGCATTTCCAGTCCTTTTGCGTCAACTTCTTTTGTAACCTGTTTTGCGTAATCGTAGTTTGCAATTACTTTTGCATAATCGATATAACCAACTCCGCCTGCATTAGCAATACCTGTCACAGCAGCAAGCATAAGTACAACAAGCCCTAATTTAATTTTTTTCATACAAAACCTCCTAATATCTATAATATCATTATACAATACTTTTTTATTAGTACATCATATCGCCTGCACCAAACGTGAAGTATCCGTTAGGAGAACCGTTCGGGCCAGGGTTTGTAAGCGGGAAGCCGTAGTCAACAGACAGCGGACCAACACCCGGCATATTTATCTTCAAACCAATACCGGCAGTAATTGCATGAATCGGTCTGTCATATAATGTACTAGAAATAGTAGGGTCAAACACACGCCCTGCATCAACCCAGAAAGTTATTCTCAAATTCTGCAAGAAGTTAACCTTGAGCCTGTCAACAAACGGAATCGGAGTTGCGAGCTCTGCAGAACCCATAATGAACGACGTACCTGTACCAACCCCGTTAACCTTGTAACCTCTGATTGTATAAGGTCCGCCAAGACGATAAGCCATAACTTCAGGCATGTCTGAACCGTGCGCCTTCAAACCGCCGCGGCCGGTGAAGGTCAAAGAAGACTTCCTGGCGATTGGAATATATTTTTTAGCCATTGCTGTTAAACGCCCGTTTGTTTTACCAAACCCGTCGAGTCCGAACGCTTCTTCATATCTAACAGAAGCAAGAGCACCGTGGCGCGGGTTAACAACAGAGTCTCTGGAATCGTAAGCCAACCCCGGAGCTATTCTTAAGAACAATCCGCCTTCAAGCTGCTTAGCACGGTCTGCAATATTAAGGTTGTGCAGCCTGTACATAGAGCTTATGCCGGCAATATCACCTTCATCAAGGTTAATGTATTCAACACCGCCGGTTAATGTTGTTGACAGATGACGGTTGTATTTGAGTCTATGAGCCACAGTACCTTCAATACCGATTCTGCGCTCAACTGCAAGCGGAATCTGGTAGCTGCCCAAGTCTCTGAAATAGATTTTGCTCATCAAAGAATTGTCAGCATTCAGAAAATGAGGCTCAAAAAAGCTCAATTCAGCCTGATAGTTCATGTGGTTCTTGATTGAAGAGTCACTCATCAGGATACCGGAACCAACCAGACCTGTAAGAGACACCCTCTGGTTCATTCCTCTAAAGTTGTTATCTGAGATACCCACAGAGCCGAACGCACCGGTTGCAGAATCCAAGCCGCCACCCACTGAAACAGAAGCGGTTCTCTGTTCTTTTAGCTCAATTGTGATATCAAACTTATCCGGATCGTCTTCCGATACTTCAATCGTTCTGTTTACATCCTTAAACGCCTGTGTGGAATACAGTCTAACCAAATCCTGTTTAACCTGGTTTTCGTTATAAACAGTACCTGGTTCTGTCATAATATTACGTTCAACAACATAACCCTTAGTTTTTTCGTTTCCGGTAATCAGAATCTTGTTAATCTTACCTTCCGTAATACTAAGGTTCAAAGTCCCATCCGGATCATCGTAAATCGAATCTATTTTGGATAGAATATAACCTTTTGAATAGTAGCAGTTATTAATCTTTTCCATTGCTTCGTTAATCGCGGTGATGTTTTGCGGCTTGCCTTTCAAAGGAAGCAGGTACTGCATAATCTCATCACCCGAAACAACTGTGTTACCTTCTATCGTAAAATCAGTAACAGGGATATTTTCCTCCAGAATAATCTTGAGTGAAATCGTTCCGTTTGAGTTCTTAACCGGAATCGCCTTCATTCTTTCTGTAAAATATCCGAGTCTGTAGATTGTCTTCAAGTCCTGCTGCATCTGGTCTTTGTCGTACAAATCACCTTTTTTCAAAGACATTTTTGAAAGGATGTAGTCAGGTCTAATGATATTAGAGCCAAGAATCTCGATATCGTTAATATACGCTGTATTGCTGTCGTAAGAAGACTCTTCAATGTAGTCAAGTTCTTCTCCGGCTTCTTCTGCAAGGCAAGCACAATAAGGGGTTGATAAAGCTCCCAACACCATTGCAAAGATTATTAAGTTTTTATATAAACCTGATAGATTAATCAACTATCCACTCCACAGCGTTATATATTAATAATCATACCACAAATATGGAAATTGTTGTACGATTATTGTACGAAATTTTTCACAGAAAGGCAATTATTTTCTGCCCGAAGACTTTATATATACAAGGGGGATATTTATGCCGTCAAATAAATCATTTTTCGTAAAAAACGAAGCCTCGATATCCTTGCGCGACGGGAGCATTGGAGACTATCTGGGCGGAGGAATCAAATACAGCACCCAAGCAGGAAGTTATGAGGGCATGGTTGCATTCCGCGCGAACAAGGATTCAAAAGGCGGGTTTGCAGAATTTAAATACACCACCCCGAAAGTCAAGGATATGGCTCTTGAATCAAGAACAAGGGTTCAGATTGAAGACACCGGAAACAGCATGACAACAAGGCTTGCCGCTAAATACTCAACCAACATAGGGAAAATCAACATTTACGAAATCGCCGGAGCAACAGCAAAGTTCAAAGGCGGTCTCAAATCCCTCACCCCGTCCTCGCTGACCGGAGCCGGAATTAACGTAACACCGAAGCTCAACTGTTACGTTGAAGGCGAAGTCAGCAAGAGCTACAACGCACAGACAAAGAGCTGGGGAAAATTTTCTCCGGCTGCTTATGTAGGAGTGAAGTACACTTTCTAAACACTACGCCCTCTTCTTAAAAGAAGAGGGCGAGGATTCTGGATAATTCTATCCGACGATTGACTTATATATGAGACTGGATGCCTTTACAATAAAATCTTTTCCCTGAGGTGCGTTATGAGGGCGGTTTGCAAGGATAACAACAATGTATTTCTTGCCGTTTTGAGCGTACACAATACCAGCATCCCCGAGCATTGTTCCGATATCGCCTGTTTTATGGATAAACAGAGCGCCTTCGCCCAGCCCTGCTGCGATTAGTCTGTTGTTTTTAACATGGCTCAGGTAATCAATAATGTATTCTCTTGAATTGATATTCAGGAATCCCGGGTTATCGAGGTTATAAAGAATCTTAGCGATATCTTTTGCAGTTGTTTTGTTTGTTCCGGTCAAATCAGGGAGCCATGTTCTTACATAAGTTGTTGAGATTCCCCAATCTCTTAGCCCGATATTAACATCGTCCATGCCGCCCATTTTTGCCATAATCATATTTGTTGAAGTGTTGTCAGAGTCCTGAATCATTGTTTTTGCAAGAGAATCCAGTGAATATTTTCTGCCGGTTTGAGCGTATTGCAGATTTCCGGAGCCTGATGATTTGTAGTAATCAGTGAGAGTCATCTCGTCATAGATTGTCATCTGGTTTGCTTCAATAGATTTAAACAGGCGAACAAGCACAGGAAGCTTGATAATGCTTGCAGCAGAGTACATGCTGTCCGCATTAATATCAACATACTGTCCGTTTTCGTATTCCCAAACATAAACAGAAGGTTTGATTGTCGGGTACTGCGCCATCAAAGCCTTGAGTTGGCTCTTCAAACCTCCCATTTCGTTTGTATGGTACATTGTTGTGACTTCGCTATGAGTTTTCTGGATAGTAGGAGTGAGCATCAGTCTGTTATTAAACAGGTCATTACTCAAATAGTTTGTCACAGGGTTTGCCATTGCGTACAAATCCGCTGCAACAGGTTTTCTGTAATGTTTTTGCGCCAGACCTTTTGCCGGTTCAACACTTGTTTGAACTTTATCCGGAGTAAACACCTGATGAATCATCCTGTTAAAGGATACCGGGAACACAAAGTACATAATCACAGCAAGAAAAGAAAGCACAACCATCTGGCGAAGTAGGTTAAAGCTGGTTTGCTTTTTTGCAACGCGTTTTTTGGAAACACGTCTTACGACCTTTCTATCAGGTACAACATGAAGTCTTCTTGGTTCTGTTTTTTGCTGTTGATAGGCGTACACTTAAGGTTCCTCCAAATCCCTCTATTATATTATCATCATATGCTTTTGGATTTAATCCTTCAAATAGTCGAATTCAAATCTGAACAACAAAAATATAGCCCGATATAACTAACTCCTCATACCAATGTTATCGGGGTAAATCCTCTTACAATATAAAAGAAAAAAGGAGTTCTTTATGAAAAAGTTTTTAATATTATCAGCCATTCTATTCGCCTTACCTTCTTATGCAATGTGTCCTGTTGACGGTGGTGAGACAGTCTGCTCCCTGCCTGGTTTCAGGGAGCAGGTTTCACCTATCTACAAACCCGGAACAGGCATAAGTGAGTTTTCAGGCTCGCCTGAAGCACGGCTCAAGCCGCTTGACAGAAGCGATATCAGCAAGCAAATCAAAGGTGTGGTGCCGGATGGCAGTGATTTGAATTACAACTCGAGCTGTCAGTTCGGGGTGTGCATGCAAAACAGAAGCACGCCGTTGTTTGAACAGCCAAAACAATAGGAGTAAACAGGAGGGGCGCGCCTTAAGGCTCGCCCCTTACTTATTATATCTTGTCAAATCCTGCGTATTTTCTTAATACTTCCGGAATAATGATTGTTCCGTCTTCCTGCTGGAAGTTTTCCACAATCGCGGCAAAGGTTCTTCCAACTGCGAGCCCTGAGCCGTTAAGCGTGTGGACAAATCTGATTTTTCCATCCTTATCGCGGTATCTGATGTTCGCGCGTCTTGCCTGATAGTCGCCAAAGTTTGAGCAGCTTGAGATTTCTTTATACGTATTATATGAAGGTAGCCAAACTTCAAGGTCGAAGCACTTGTTTGCGCTGAACCCGATATCAGCCGTACAAAGAGCGACTCTTCTGTATGGGAGCCCCAATTTTTCAAGACAAACTTCCGCGTTTCTTGTAAGTTTTTCGTGCTCATCTTTGCTTGACTCAGGAGTTGTAAGTTTTACCATTTCAACTTTGTTAAACTGGTGAACTCTAATCAGCCCTCTTGTATCTTTACCCGCAGAACCTGCTTCGCGTCTAAAGCACGGAGTATAAGCAGTCATATATTTAGGCAAATCATCTTCCGAAAGGATTTCGCCTGAATAAATATTTGTAACAGGGACTTCCGCAGTAGGTATCAAATACAAATCTTCGTCAACACATTTGTACATATCCTCAGCAAACTTAGGTAGCTGACCTGTACCGGTCATAGTTGCAGCGTTTGCCATAAACGGAGGCAGAATTTCTTCGTATCCGTGTTCTTCTGTATGCAAATCCAAGAAAAACTGAATAATTGCGCGCTCCAATCTTGCGCCTTTGCCTCTATACAGAGTGAATCTTGACTGCGAAATCTTAACCCCGCGCTCAAAATCAACAATCCCCTTTTCTTCACACAAATCCCAGTGTGCCTTAGGGTTAAACGAAAATTTTGTAGGCTCACCCCAGGTTTTAACAGTCGGGTTATCGTCTTCTGATTGTCCGACAGGTGTTGTCTCATCCGGAATGTTAGGTGTTCTTAAAAGCAAATCTCTTTGAGCATTATCAAGTTCAACCTGCTTCTCTTCAAGAGATTTAATTTCATCCCCGAGAGCCCTGACTTCTTCCTGAATAGCGTCAGTATTTTCGCCATTCTTCTTCATCATACCGATTTTCTGCGATTCGTTTTTTCTCTTTGCTCTAAGCTCGTCTGCCTGAGCCTGAATCTTTCTTCTATCAGCATCAATCTCCAAAACTTTGTCAATAGAAAGTTCCGGATTTCTTCGCTTCAAAAGTTCATTAATCTTTTCAGGGTTTTCTCTAATCAGTTTAATATCTAACATTCTTAATACCTCTTTTCTTGTCTTATTAGTAGCACAAAAAGAATGAAATGTATAGATATTGGTGGAGCAAGCTCCACCCTACAACTACAACTTTGCTTAAATAGCAACGACAATACACCCCAAAATAATTAACCCGATAATTATACAGTCAATTATTCGTTTAGCGGAATGTAAACCATCATAATAACCTAAAACCTGTCTTACACATGCAAGGACTGCTATAATACAAAAAAGCAAAACTAATATTGGGTGGTCTCCCATTGCACGATATCCTAATCTCAACATCTCTATCCTTTCAATAAATACAGTAGGGTGGAGCTTGCTCCACCAATTTCTTCATTAATCAATAAACATGCAATCGCCATAACTGTAGAAACGATATTTTTCTCTAATTGCTTCTTCGTACGCCTCAAAAATAAAATCCTTTGTTGCAAGCGCACTCACAAGCATAAGAAGCGTAGACTTTGGAAGATGGAAATTCGTAATCAACTTGTCCACAACTCCAAATTCATACGGAGGGTAGATAAACAATTCAGAAGCGCCCTTACACGCTTGGATTCCGCCAAACATCTTATAAGCAGTCTCAAGAGTTCTCACAGTTGTCGTACCAACCGCAACAAGTTTTTTACCTTGAGCTTTTGCCCGATTAATCAAATCCGCTGTCTCTTGCGTAATCTCAAATGTTTCAGAATCCATATGATGGTCTAAAATATTATCACACTTAACCGGTCTGAAAGTCCCGATTCCGACATTCAGGGTCACATACCCGATTTGCACGCCTTTGTCTTTAAGCTTCTGCAAAATCTCTTCCGTAAAGTGCAAGCCCGCAGTCGGAGCTGCAACAGAGCCTTCGTTTTTTGCGTAAACGGTCTGGTATCTCTCTAAATCGAGTTTTTTGAGTTCTTCGTTTGTCATTTTTCGTTCAATATAAGGCGGAAGCGGGATATTGCCGACCCTGTGCAGAATCTCAAAGATATCACCTTCATAAACCATCTGGACAAGCCATTTTCCGTCATCAGGAAGCGGCATTTTGACTTCGCAGCTCAATTCGTCAGAAATCTTTATCACAGTGCCGACTCTTACGCGTTTAGACGGTTTGATTAGAACTTCCCACTGTTTGTTATCGCGTTCCTTGAGCAGAAAGACTTCTATCTTTGCGCCAGTATCTTTATACCCGTAAAGTCTTGCAGGAATAACCTTTGTGTTATTCAGAATCAGAACATGGTTCTCATCCAGCAAGTCCACAATATCATAAAAATGTTTGTGCAAAATTTTGTGTTCGTCTCTTTTTAGCACGAGCATACGAGAGTTTTCGCGTTTATCGCTCGGGCGCTGTGCAATCAATTCTTCCGGCAGTACGTAATCAAATTCCGATAATAGCATAGTTTCCCCTTAATAACTTAAGTTATTGTAGCACAAACATTTGTGTCATTCTCTTTTTGTTTGTGGAATAATAAGACTATAAATAAAAAGGAAGGATATTAAATATGTCAGAAGTAAGAGTAAGAATAGCGCCTTCTCCAAGTGGAAATCTTCACGTAGGAACAGCAAGGACAGCTTTATTTAACTATTTATTTGCAAAGAAAAATAACGGTAAATTTATCTTAAGAATAGAAGACACGGACGCTGAAAGAACAAGTCAGGAATACGTTGACAACATTTTTGACAGCCTCAAAGCACTTGGTCTTAACTGGGACGAAGGTCCGGACGTAGGCGGAGATTACGGTCCTTACACCCAGTCAGAAAGATTTGATATTTATCCAAAATATATTCAGGAGCTTCTTGACAAAGGTTTTGCATACGAATGTTTCTGCACTCCTGAGGAGCTTGAAGCAGAAAAGCAGCAGGCTGCTGACAACAAAAAGCCTTATGTTTACACAAGAAAATGTGAAAATCTTACAGAAGACGAAAAGGCAAAGCTTAGAGCAGAAGGCCGCAAGCCTGCAATCAGGTTCAATGTTGCAAAGGCCCAAAAAGCTTTCCACGATTCTTCAATCCTTGAATTTAACGACCTTGTAAAAGGCAAGTTACACATGGATACAGACCTTATCGGTGACTTTGTTATCATGAAATCAAACGGCGCCCCGACTTACAACTACGCTGTAGTAATCGACGACGCTTTAATGAAGATTTCTCATGTAATAAGAGGTGAGGACCACATTTCAAACACCTACAAGCAAATTCTTATTTTTGAAGCATTAGGTTTTGAAGTACCGCGTTTCGGCCATTTAGGCATGATTCTTGCACCGGACAGAAGCAAGCTTTCCAAAAGACACGGTGCAACAGCGGTTTCTGACTTTGTTGAGCAGGGTTATTTAACAGAAGCGCTTGTTAACTTTGTTGCGCTTTTAGGTTGGGCACCTTCTGACGGAGAAGAAATCAAGCCGGTTGAAAAAATCGCAGAAGACTTTAGAATCGGTGACATTTCATCTTCTAACTCAATCTTCGAGTACGACAAGCTCAAGTGGATGAACAGCCACTACATCAAAATGCTTCCAAAAGAAGAGTTGAAAGAAAAGCTCAAGAAGTATTTGACAAAATACAACTTAAATGAATTAACAGAAGACCAGTACACAAGAATGGTTGAAATCACATATGAGCCATTGACACTTCTTTCAGACATCACTGATGCTGTTGCGTATTTCTTCGGAGGAGACAGTGTAGAGATAGACGAAAAGGCCGCAGAAAACCTTGAGACAGATTTGTCACAGGAAGTTTTGAGAGCGTTTGTTGAGCAGGCTCAAGACTGGGAATGGACAGAAGAAAACCTTCACGAGAAGCTTGAAAAATTCAGGGCTGACTTCAAGGAAAAGGGTTACAAGCCTAAATTCACAATGTGGGCAATAAGAGCCGCTGTAACTGGAAGGCTTTGCGGGGCGGATATGACAGCAACGCTTGCAATCCTAGGTAAAGAGCATTCGTTGAACAGGGCGAAAAAAGCGATTAAGTAAACAAAAAAAGCGGGACTTACATCCCGCTTTTTCCGTATCTAACTGTTGTGTTCCCGTAGTTAACAGTTCTACCGTTCAGCCCCGGGTGGTACTGCATACCGCCGAATCCGCCTCTGTTATAGTAATTATAATTCGGCACATTACGGTTTCTTATAGAGCCAACCTTGTTACCGTCTCCGTCATATACATAAGTCCTGCCATTTGGTCTCGGAACATAGGAGCGGGTTTTGTTTCCATTGCCGTCATAAACGACAGTTTTGCCGTTTGAGAACTCTCTGACCTTTGTTGTCAAATTGCCGTTTTTGTCATAGACATTAAATCCCGGAGTTCTTCCATGGTACACTCTGTTTCCATACGGATCATAGCTGTACTGTTGGAAAGCAAAAACATTACCTGACACAAACCCCAAAGCCAATAATACTAAAAGAAATTTTTTCATAAGGACTCCTTATATATGTATAACGAAATTTTTCTTATTTTGTTCAAATATTATATCAGGTTTTGTCTAAGAAATAATTCCCTCCTTGATTAATTGCGCTCTGATATCTTTTTTGGTTTGAAATTCATCATCTTTATCAAATAACTTTCTCTTTAAAAGCATTACAGCTGGAGCCACCACACCCAAAGCCAAAATACAAACACCTATATTGGTTATTATTGATCCTCGTTTTAATTTTTTTAGGGTTGCAAAAAATTTTTCAGAAGATTCTCCTTTTTTCATAGATTCGGTATATTGTTTATAAAGTTCTTTTAGATTATTTTTCATTCCTTCAACTTGTTCTAAATCAATATATGCTCTTGAATCTATCTTATTAGTATTTTTATAAGAAGTAATAATCTTTGATTGTTTTGCCATTTTTACAATTGCATTATCTGGATTTTTATATAAAAAATCATACAATGCCAGAGGGTCTTTTTTACCATTGCTGGCTGTTTTTATTTTATCAAATGCAGCAAAACTTTCTTCAATACTTTTATCTGTAAAAATCGTTTTCAAATAATTATCTTCTAAGACTCTTGAATCCAATGCAATATTACGATTGTGCTTATTTTGTGCATTATTTTCTAATAATTGTTGAATTTTTCCGCCTGCATAATACAAAAAACAAAGAGCAAAACCCTCTTTTATTGCATATCCAATAAATTCTTGCGGAGTTCTGGAATCAAGCAATCTCTCTGATGTAATTGCACCGTCTACTACCCACATATTTTTTACAGAATTGTATGCCAAATTTTCGGCCATAGCCCCTAAAGACTTGAATGCAGGAGAATCCATTTTTTCAGATTTACTATTAACAATATTATTTTTCTTGTTTTGTTCGTTATTGTATTCTTCAATCAAATGTTTTTTTATCTGATTTTCAGTATATTTTTGCTTGAGTCTTGTAAGCACAATATAACTTGCTATTGCAAGCGTTGTTGACACCAAAAACTTAGAAGCAGCTAGCTTTTTAAATAATGCTTGCTTGTTATCAATCTTTTCTATAGAATTACGAATTTCTTCTGTTGGGGCATATTTTTTTGTTCTTTCAAAAATCTCTTTATTTTTTAAATTTCTTGCATCATATTTTGAATCAAGTCCTGCTGTTTTAAAAACAGTTTTATCATATAGCCATCTATATGCAGGAACACCACCTAACCAAACAGCTTCTGTGCCAACCTCGTCAATAAGCCTGTCTTTTCCTTCTTCTTTACCGGTCACATATGAACCTGCTGTCATACCTGCACTTGCAAACGCATCTTTGACTAAAAGTGGCACAAGGGAATTTTGACTACCCAAAACGGAGTATATTTTTGCAGCATTAATCATCATAATCCTACAACCCCCATAATAAATTCATTAACTTTTTACTGTGTTTGTTCATACTACGACCTTCCTTTCATTTTAAGTCTCGTCAATAATAAAAATTGCTACTGTTTTAATAAATCTTTACAAACCTTCTACAACGATAGGCAAAGCAAATAAAAAAGAACTTCCGCTTATAGGGAAGTTCTTTTTTTAATTTAATTCTATGATTAAAACTAGCCTACAAGTTCGGTATCATCCGATTCAGAAGCCTTAACCATAATCGCATGTTCTACAGGATTTTCCTTTTTGTACGGATTTTCGTTAACTGCTTCTTCATAACCAAACTCGTCTCGGGCTTTCTTCATTTGATTCTCATCAACAAGTTTTTTAGCAAGTTCTGCTATTTCATATACAAGCTTGTAGCGGTTGTCGCTGTTTTCGTTTAATTCCCAAGCTACTTTAATAATCTGATCCATATTTACCTCATTATACTAACAATTATTTAAATTGTATAACACACATTTTTATTTGTCCAGAGGAAGAAACTTAACATAACTTCACATAAAAGGCAATTTTTAGAAGTTTAAATACTTTATATATACATACACGAGATATTTAAAAAAGGAGAAAATTATGTCAGATCTTACAGTTGTAAACAGAGCTTCAACAAGAACACCTGGAGACGTAAAACAATTTAGTGTTTCAGTAAGCAGAAACATTGAGATAACAAATTATAATCCAACTCAAAGAGAACAATCTGAAGCCGGAGATATTAATGCAAAAGTTGGCCCTAAAAAGCCGGCTGAAATTTCTGTTGTTAATTTAAATGGGAGCATTCAGAAGAATCTAGCAACAATGGATTTATCACATAAAAGATACTCTATATTTAAACAGCTTGCAGCTTTAGACGGCAAAGCAGAGAACCTTTCAGACGAAGATCTCTCAAAGGCAAAAGAGCTTATTGGAAAGGATGGTGTTACCAACGTTCGAAGAGACGCTGCTGCCGGAGTAACGACATTCGTATTTGATGACGGCTCTATACTTAGATTTGATGTTGAGACAGATGCAGAGAAAAATGCAACTCAAACATCACAAGAATACAAGCTTGACATGACAGATGCAGAAGCATTAGAATTGCACAAGAAATGCCGCAGCACACTCGAAAAAGTTGTAAGATGGATTCTTGGCACAAACTAATCCATCAAAGTTGTCATAAGAATCGGATCACCGTCTGTTGCAAGGACAGTATGTTCAAAATGCGCAGACGGTTTTCTGTCTTTTGTCACAACGCCCCATTTATCGTCTTCAACAAAGACTTCGTCATCACCGAGATTTAGCATCGGCTCAATTGCAATAACCATACCCGATTTAATCAAAGTCTTGTCACCCACCCTGTAATTAAACAGGAACGGGTCTTCGTGCATGCTGTGTCCGACGCCGTGACCGCCATACTGGCGCACAATTCCGAGCTTATATGAGTTTGCAACATCTTCAATTGCGCCAGAAATATCATCCAGAACATTTCCGGCTCTCATCTTTTCAATACCGGCAAAAAGAGATTCTTCAGTAGCCTTCATAAGCATTTTTTTCTCTTCAGAGATTTCGCCCACAGCGTATGACCAGGCGCTGTCACCCACCATACCGCCATAAGTTGCCCCTACATCAATTGCA
Organism: uncultured Candidatus Melainabacteria bacterium; assembly: GCA_949902595.1. Lineage (GTDB taxonomy): Bacteria > Cyanobacteriota > Vampirovibrionia > Gastranaerophilales > Gastranaerophilaceae > CAG-196. Next base: position 48,433 of record CATLDC010000002.1, read on the forward strand.
ATAATATCACCTTCTTTAAGGATTTCGGTTTCAGAAGGGATTCCATGTACGACTCGTTCGTTAACAGAAGCACAAATACAGCCCGGGAAGCCATTATAGCCAAGAAAAGTCGGGATTGCTTTATTCTCTTTAATAACTTTCATAGCTATATTATCCAATTCTTTTGTAGAGATGCCAGGTTCAACGACTTCTTTCATCTTCTGATGAACAAGTGCAACAATATGTCCGGCATGTCTCATTCTTTTAATTTCGTCACGTGATTTTCTGTTAATCATAATTAAATAACCTCAATTCTCAATTTTTATTTTAGGCTCAAAACAAACTGTTTTCAAGGCTTGAAAAATTTTCGAACAAATTTTTATCGAATTGCTTGACAACAGAGTTTGATTTGGTACTATAGAAATTGTCGAGCGGGCCCCCATCGTCTAGAGGCCTAGGACAACACCCTTTCACGGTGTAGACAGCGATTCGAATTCGCTTGGGGGTACCATTTAAAATCTGGAGGCAATAAGCCTCCTTTTTTAGTGAGAAATATACTGTTTTGCCCGGTTCGAAAACCATTCTTTGCCCTTAAACTGTGCTATAATTAACTTATGATAGATATTAAATCTAAAGATGAATTAGTTGAGATTATTACACCTGTTAGGCTTGGTGCTTATGGAAATGGGGATAATTCTATTCTCTTAAATGAATATGTTTATAATCTCAAACTATCAGAAGCCTTTTATCCGGCTTTGTCATTATTAGAAATCACTCTTAGAAATCGGATTTGTAATGCGGTTGAAAAACTTATCTGCAAAGATTGGCTTTTACAAGAACTCAACAAACAAAATATTTTATCCGATAAAGAGTATCAAAAACTTTTAGAATCTGCAAATAAAATCAGAAAAAGCGGAAAGAAAATAACCAATGACAGACTGATTTCTGAAATGACTTTAGGATTTTGGATTCATCTCTGTACAAAATCCTATAGACCAAAATTATGGGATAAAAAAGGATTTTTTGAAGCAGTATTTCCTAATTATTCAAATAACGGAGAACTTAGAAAAATTGCACCTATTCAAAATGATTTATTAAATATTTTACAGAATTTTCCACCACGAAATTATTATTAACGGCAATAAAACTCCTCAAGAACAATATCAATTTGTTTTAAATATGCTACATTTGTTGTCGACCGGCATGGAAAGCCTTTTAAATGATATAAGCCGTTTAACACCATAACAAAGCAAAAACCCTAGCGACTCTGCAAGCAGGACATCAATCTAGGGTTATCCATTAATATTATAAGTCATTTTGTATAGTTTTTCAAGTTATAAACAAGCTGTTGCGAAAATATTCAAAGACAATGATTTAAAGTCTGTTATATTTCCCTCAAATATGTTATAATATATAAGGCGAAGTGTTGAATATCAAGGAGAACATATGACAGTTTTATCCAAATCCAGTTGTGCGTTGACAGTCATTGACGCGGTTATTATCACTCTTGTAACAATGTTTACATTTGTAAGCTTTGTTAGCGGGCTAATTCCGTTTATCGCAACTGTTTTGTGGGTCTTCGCTGCTACTGTAAGCGTGCTTTACGCTAAAAAGTTTTACAGCATAAAAAAATTCGGATTCAAAGAAACCTACCTCCTCTTTGAAGCAATTACCGTATCAACTGTAATTGCAGGGATTCCGCTTCTCCTTATAGGCTTCAACACCGTGACCTTCCTGCTTCTTACCCTGAATGCAATAGGCATTTTTACAGGACTTCTTATTGTAAGACTCGTTTATAGGCTTATCAATAAACGCAAAGCGCCTAAAAATGTCTTAATTGTAGGTGCCGGCCAGGACGGGAAGATGATTGCGGAAGAAATTCAGGTGCATCCGGAGTTGAACATGCGCGTTGTCGGATTTCTTGACGATAATATGAACACGCTCGAAGACGAAGACTCCAGTGTTCCGATTCTTGGCTTGACCTGCGACTCTGACGCAGTAATCAAAGATAACAATGTTAAAGTTGTAATAATTGCAGTAAAATCACGTATGGACTCTGTAATCCTAACCGATTTGGTTAAGGGCATTCCCCTTGGCGTAAAAGTGTGGAGAATGCCGAAGTTCTATGAAAAAATAGCTCACAAATACTTTGTGTCTAAAATGACCGTAAACTGGCTATTTTACGCCTGCGTGAGAAAAAAAGCCCTGTTATTTGCTTACATAAAACGCTTGTGCGATATAATTGCATCAATTGCGATTATGCTTGTGACACTTCCGCTTACCATTATTGCAGCGATTGGAATCAAGCTTTCTGATTTGGGGCCGGTATTCTTTTTCCAGACACGCATTGGAAAATTCGGGCAGCCGTTCAAGATGATAAAATTCAGAACCATGTATCAGGACAAGGTTGAAGACGATTTTGACGATGATTTAACAGAAGTTGAAGCCAACGACAAGAGAATCATACCTTTTGGAAGAATTTTGAGAAAATTCCACATTGATGAGCTTCCGCAGATGATTAACGTCTTAAGAGGCGAGATGAGTATTGTCGGGCCAAGACCGGTAAGAGAAGAAGTTTATTACGAAAATAAGGAAAAAATCGCGTTCTGGGAATGCAGAAACTGGGTTCGCCCGGGTTGGTGCGGCTGGCAGCAGGTTAACTGCTGCAATCCTGACGCAGAAGAGCGGCTGGAATACGATTTGTACTACATCAAGCACAGAAACACGCTGTGGGAGTTTGCAATACTTATTCAGTACATTATTAAAGTTTTCAGCGGAAGATGTAAATAAAAAAATAATCCAATTTTTCTGTTTCTGGTATAATAAATTTAAAATGGGAGAATGAAATTATGCTAGAACTATTGAAAAAGAGTGCAATGGAACAGTCCAGAGCGCTTAAGAATAAGGAAATTTCCGCTGTTGAGCTTACACAGGCTTCTCTTGACAGAATCAAATCTATCGACGACAAGCTTGGCGCTTTCAATTCTTTGACAGAAGAAACAGCGCTTGAAACAGCAAAACAGGTTGACGAAAAAATTGCTAAAGGCGAAGAACTACCGCTTCTTGCAGGTGTTCCGCTTGCTCTTAAAGACAACATGAACCTTATCGGCTCAAAAACAACTGCTTCAAGCAAGATTCTTGAAAATTTTGTTTCACCATACAACGCAACTGCAACCCAAAAGCTTCTGGATAACCTTATCCCAATCGTTGGTAAGGCTAACCTGGACGAGTTTGCAATGGGTTCTTCAAACGAAAACTCTGCGTTCAAAAAAGTTCACAACCCGTGGAATCTGAACAAAGTTCCGGGCGGTTCATCAGGCGGGTCAGCAGCTTCTGTTTCTTCTTGCGAAGCAGCGCTCGCGCTCGGCTCTGACACAGGCGGAAGTATCAGACTTCCGGCAAGCTTCTGCGGTATTGTAGGTATGAAGCCAACCTACGGAAAAGTTTCCAGATACGGATTAATCGCGTTTGCCTCATCTCTTGACCAGATTGGGCCTTTTGCAAGAACGGTTGAAGACGCTGCGGCTTTGTTGGAAGTAATTTCCGGATACGACCCGCATGATTCAACCTCGCTTAAGCTGCCTGTAGAAAACTACAGAGAAAGCCTTAACAACGATATAAAGGGTATGAAAATCGGGGTTATCAAAGAGCTTGTATCAGAGGGTTTGTCACCTGATGTTGAAAAAGCTATGAAATCAGCTATTGAGACCTACAAGTCTTTAGGCGCTGAAATTGTAGAAATATCACTTCCAAACCTTAAGCACTCAATCGGAATCTATTACATTCTTGCAACAGCAGAATGCAGCTCAAACCTTGCAAGATTTGATGGTGTAAGATACGGGCACAGAACTCCTGACGCTAAAAACCTTCTTGAAATGTACTGCAAGAGCCGTGCAGAAGGCTTCGGACCGGAAGTTAAGCGCCGTATAATGCTTGGGACTTATGCTCTATCATCAGGCTACTATGATGCTTACTACAAAAAGGCACTACAGATGAGAAGAGTTGTTACAGAAGATTTCTTAAAGGCATTCTCACAGGTTGACGCCCTGATTTCACCTACTTGTCCGAATACAGCGTTTGATTTGGGCGCAAGAACAGAGGACCCGTTAGCAATGTACCTTACTGATATTGCAACAATTTCTGCAAACCTTGCTGGTATTCCGGCTATTTCAATCCCTGCGGGATTTGATTCAGAAGGTATGCCAATCGGGCTTCAAATCATGACACCGCAGCTTACAGAAGCGAAGTTGTTCAATGTTTCGTATAAGTTTGAACAGGCTCATGATTATTACAAGCAGCTTGCAAATATTTAGAAGTTATAAAAAAAGGGGCGTGCGAAGCACGCCCCTTTTTTATTGCCTAATTACTCTTTCCTGCTCTATAACCACAATACGAATAAATAAACGGCAACAGCCTTTCTATATGAAGCTTGTCTGCACACGGAAATTTGGCAAGCACAAGCACCCCGAGCGCATCATCGATGTTTGCAAGACAGTCTTTGAGGGTTAATTTCCTGTCAGGTCTTTTGTCATACGGGTCACAAACCTTGTTCGAGATTTCTGCGGCGCCAAACATTGACACAATAAGCCCTGCTGCAACAGAGGCAATTTTTGCCGGGATGTTGTTAAACTTTTTGCTGGTCTCACAGAGTTTTAACACCCCGCCAACCACCCATGCCGGAATCGCAGCATTAAGAAACAAGAACACGCCTTCCCTAAGCTTATTTTTCTTAGTCTCAGCTGATTCAGAAATAATGCCAGCTGCCACACCGCCTGCAATAGAAGTCGCAGACAGAGTTATCATATCCTGCAATCCATACTTGAGTTTGAGCGGATTTTTCACGCCCTGTTTCTTCATCATAAAAAGCATTGGAACCACGGTACCGACAACAGAGCCAATTCCCGCTTTGATTTTGTCTTCGCGGGTAACGTGGCGTTCCATGGCACGATGGCGCCTCGCAATAAACGGGCTTACAGGAGTTTTGCCTCGAAACCTGCTGTCGCCGTATTCCGGATACGAATCAAATCTTTCCAGTGCGGGATATTTGCTATTTACATTGTTGACCATACACTTTTTACCTGACCAAATTATAGCGTACACAATTATTAGCCGCAATCTTTTCAAACGTAAACTTTTGTAACAGTTAGGGCAATTATTAGTATTGATATGTTTTATTAGAGTCAAAAGGAGTAAATGTGTATGGGCATTGATACAAAGATTACAAGACAGCTTGATAATAATTATGTACAGGTTGATGTTACTTCAAAGAAGACAGAACCAAGGTATTTCAAGGTCCCTGCGCAGAAAGCAGACTCTTTTGCAAAGAATTACAAGAAAACAGATAAGAGAATATCATATCTTACAAACACAGCGTTTGTCGTTTCAACATTTGCCGGATGTATCGGGGCTAATATGTTAACCAAGAATATGGCTAACAAGACCCTTAAGTTTGTATTGTGCACCGCAGCTGGAATTGGCGGAGCAATCGCTTCTATCTTTGCTACAAGCAGCTACATTGAGTCCCAGCAGGACAAGTTGATGAAAACACATCAGGCAAAAGAAATATATTACAAAGCTTAATTAATTTACGCTTCGTGTTTTGCAAACTGTCTGTAATCCTGCAATTCGTTTATTGATAACATATCTGCAACGCGGGATGCTTTTTTCTGTTCTTTTGTAATATATGCGTTTCCAATCATTACCGGTATAGTGCTCAAAAGTACTATGCCTATGTATTTAGAGAAGTTAGAAGCTGCGTCTAACGCATTTTTTGAATTAATATTTTTATTAAGAAAAGGCATACCCAGTAATACACCTATGCCGGAGCATATCCAGGTAAGCGGAGTAAGCAGGGATTGACCCAGTGCTTCGATGTTTTCTGAATACTTTTGAGAATTTTCATCAATCTTATTGAATGTCTTAAACGTATTGCGCTGCAATCTTTTTGCGTCTTTTATCTGCTCCGGAGTTAAATCCAGTTTTTCTATTGCTTTATAGAAATTCTTTTCCTTAGGAGCCTCATTCTTTTTGTATTTTGTGTATTCTTTCTTATCTTTCCACGCTGTTTTCAGGAAGTTGAGAAGCCCCTGTTTTTTATAATCAGGAACCTTAACGTCTGCAATTTCTCCGGCTTTTGCATCATCAACATAAACAAGTTGTTCAGGATTCCTGAGCAGTTCCTGCTTAACTTTGAACCTGCCGACTCTAGAGGCTTCTTTTTGAATCTGTGCACCGAATATGCTAGCTGTCATAGTAGCAAGCACACCGGCTACATAAGTTATTGCACTGATTTTCTTTGCTGATTTAACCTTGCATTTATTAAGAATTTTTTCAAGTCCGATACTGAAAAGAGCGCTGAATCCCATAATTGTAGAGAGCCCTATTTGCACAGCAAGCTCTGCGTTTTCCGCGTAGTCTTGAGATGCAATATCAATTTTTTCAACAAGCTTGGTTAAAAGCTGTTGGTCTTTTTTCGCTTTTTCTATTTCAGCAGGAGTTAATTCATCGTTAAGGTGCTTCTCATTTTCAAGCAGCTCCATATTAAACAACCTTCTTTGTTTTTTGTACTCTGAATCCTGACTCACGAGTGCTTTTAAATTACCCGAAGCTTTTTTGAACACGCTTTCTTTTTCAGGCTTCATCTTTTGTGCAATCCGGGCTGCTTCCTGAATCTGCTCATCAGTAAGCACAGCAAATCCGTTAGGATTCTTGAGCTCTTTTCTCATTGCTTCAAAGCGTCCTTTGCGTGAAGCGCCAACTTCTATTTTTGCAGCCCAAGCTTGCAATGGAAATATAGATAAGGTACCTGCAACACCACCGATTGCTATAGGAATAACCTGATTTGCCCACTTTGGACATTTATATTTTTGAGTAATTTTACTCATAAATTTTGCAACAGGCTTAAGATTACCCACAAAAAAACCAAGTCCACTCCCTGCTAAGAGTGCTAGTTCTGTTCCCATCCCAATAGCCGATTCAGTTGCAACCTCCATATCCTCTGCGCGTTTTTGTGAATACTCATCCATTATATCAATAGCGCGTAAAAGAGTTTTTCCACGCTGGATATCTTCCTGATTCATCATCTCAGGGTGCAATTTTACGTATTCCTGTCTCTTAGTATCCAGAACATCACGCTGCGCTTTCCAGGCATCATAAGCAGGAGCGTATTTTTTATATGCTTTGTAGTCGCCAAACATTGACATTAAGATACCGCCTTCTGATTATATGAAAGCATACAAACACTATTTTTTGCGCTTTAACAAAGATTTTGTTACATTTGTTTACAGTTGTAAGGCTGTACCCCACCCTAGCCCTCCCCATCCAGGGAGGGAACGAACGCCCAGCTGCCTAGCTGCTCAGCTTCTTAGCTGCCTTCCTTCCACTTTACATTTACCCCCTTTTGTGCTGTAATAAAGGTGGTTGCTTAAAATAAGCATATTCAAACATTAGGAGAGTTTATGAGAACAGAAGAAAGAACATTCGTTGCAATTAAGCCGGACGGCGTAAAAAGAGGACTTATCGGTAAGATTATTGAAAGATTTGAAAACAAGGGGTTCAAAATTGTTGCAATGAAGCTGCTGCAAGTTACACCGGAATTGGCTGCTAAGCACTACGAAGAGCATTTCGGCAAACCATTCTACAACAGACTTGTTCACTATATTACAAGCGGCCCGATTGTCGCAATGGTAATCGAAGGTTACGAAGCAGTTGAAAGCGTTCGCCACATGGTCGGCGCTACAAGCCCGCTCAAAGCTGATATGGGAACAATCAGGGCTGACTTTGCACAGATTATGGAATACAACGTAATCCACGCTTCTGATTCTATTGAAAGCGCTCAAAGAGAAATCGGACTCTACTTCAAGCCGGAAGAAATCTTTGATAACTGGCAGTCTATGCTTGAGATGATTACTTTTGACGAAGAAAGATTTCAGGGCTAGAGGATAAAAAATCGTGAGCGTATTCGATAATTTTAGTTATAAATTAGTACACGTTGACAAAAACACCGGTGCACGCGCCGGTGTTTTACACACTCCTCACGGAGATATTGAAACACCAATCTTTATGCCGGTCGGAACAAACTCCACTGTAAAACTTGTAACAAACAACAACCTCTACGATACAGGCGCGCAAATAATCCTTGCAAACTCTTACCACCTCTATCTTAGAGCCGGTCACAAGCTTATTGAAAAATTCGGCGGAATCCACGGCTGGATGAACTGGGATAAGCCAGTGCTTACCGATTCCGGCGGGTTCCAGGTGTTCTCGCTCGCGCATTTGAGAAAAATTACGGAAGAAGGGGTTGAATTTAGAGACCCTAAAGACGGCAAAAAACACTTTATAAGCCCGGAAATCTCAATGGAGATTCAGCAATCAATCGGGGCCGACATAATCATGGCATTCGACTGGTGCGCACCATATCCTTGTGACTACAAAACTGCGAAAGAAGCAATGGAGCGCACTCATAGGTGGTTAGAGCGCTGCATCAAGGCAAAAACCTCTGAAACACAGGCGCTGTTCCCGATTTGTCAGGGAGCTTTTGAGGACGATTTGAGACGCGAAAGTGCGGCTTTTGTTTCCTCAATAGATGCTGTTGGTTATGCAATCGGCGGCTTGAGCGTTGGTGAAGACAAGGAAACAATGAACCACTTTGTCGAACTCACTGCTCCGCTTTTACCACACAACAAACCTCGCTACCTCATGGGTGTAGGTACGCCGGAAGATTTGCTTGACGGAATCAAGCGCGGGGTAGATATGTTTGACTGCGTGCTCCCGACAAGAAACGCGCGCCACGGTTCGTTCTTCACTTCAGAAGGTAAAAAACAGATTAAAAACGCGCAGTTCTGGGATGACCCGCGTCCACTTGATGAAAACTGTGATTGTTATGCTTGCAAAAACCATTCAAGAGCATATTTAAGACACCTGTATAAGTGTGGTGAAGGAACGGCGCAGGCCTTGATGTCCATTCACAATATGAAGTTCCTGATAGACTTTTCTAAACGTGCAAGACAGGCAATATTGAATGATGAGTTTGAGACCTTCTACAACGAGAATTATCAGAAAGTCTTAGCCTAGAGCGTATTGATTCTTTTGAACATACTTATCGAGTATATTAATATTGTGCTCTGCATTAGACTCTACAAACTGGTACTCTTTTTCAAGAAGTCCGAGAATCTCATCTTTGCTTAGATTCTTGCATTCAGGAGTAAAAAGCTTTTTAAAAGCATCACTCCAGACATTAACATTTTCATTAATAGCATATATATTATCCATGGAAGCGCCCTTTTGCTTACCACACATCATTGTAAACTTCACGCCGAGCTCATCAAGCGTGTCTGCAATTGTGTTGTATAAATCAAAGCTCTTTACGGATTCAGGATCCTTATGTTCAAGCTCTAAACCGCCGCAGATGAAAGCCTTAACTTCATCACAAGTCTCTCGCAATGTTTCGACCTTGCTTTGAATTTCTTTCTTTATTCCAGCAAGAGGCTGCATTTCAGGAGCGGCATGAAACATAAAATTAGTCTTACCCGCGTTTAAGACACCTGCTGTACAGGAGTTAATATTTTCTGTACGCAAACCGCGGTTAACATTAGCAAACATGCCATTATTAAATGTATACTTGTGAAAATTTCCAACAAGTTTTGACTGTTTGATTTCCGGATAAGCAAATTTTGAGAGATTAATAGACATTGGACACATAAGCAACCTTTCATTTTTTTACACATGTTGCTTAAGTACCGGCAAGAAAAATAATTGCCCGATTGTAAACAAATTGTTACATTATATCGTCAATGCTATCTGCAATAGCTTTCTGTTCTTTCAGAATTATACTGATAATCGTGCCCAGCGCAGAGAGTTCGTAACCTTTTTCAAAATGATAATCGCAGTAACTCTTTGCAATTTCAAGCAAATCAATGTTTGATATAACCTGTTCTTCGATTTCACAAATCTTTTTTAAACTCAATTCCATTTCCATATAAATACTATAACAAGTTGAGTCCAATTTGTCAATAGCTAATTCGAAAATATATCAAAAAAGTTATCGATACAAAGCATTAGTCATTCCGGTTGTAATCAAGGATATGGAATACTTATCAGCTTTTTCAACAATTTCTTTTGATGCAAAAGGCAGAATAACGAGTCCGATTCTTCCCTGTGCAGCTGCATTAATGTCATGCACTGTTACAGCAAGGTCAGAAGCCAGAATTGCGTCTTTCGACATATCGCACGAATAATCAAGCGCAAGCTCAACAGATGCGGTTTGCAAGCCTTGAGAAATCGCTGTTGTTTTCAAGTCCTTTGCAATCACAATTGCCTGTGAGTTAGCGTGTTTTGCGACTTTCCAAGCAAAAACCGCGTCCTCAATCTGTTCCACGGTCGGCTTTGTTTTAGACACGACTTTGAATGTATCTTTATTAAGCTCGCTCAAATTTGGAGCCTGGGTAAGAGTTCCCAAAGGAGTTACTCTTATATCATTTGAAAGATATTTTTTGTAGTCTGCAAGCGAAGTATTGATTGTAACATAGCAGATTTCCAGTTTTTCAAGAATATCGATTGCATTTTTTGTATACTTTGGTGCAACGACTATGTTTGAAGGCTTTAGCGTTCGTACAACATCGCTGTCAACTTCCTGTGACACAACAAGCACGCTGTTCATAAAATCAATCGGGTTTGAATCCATTGTTTTTTCCACAGCCTCGCTCAAAGTTTTTCCAAGTGCCACTGCGCAGATTCCTGCGCCGGAGGTTGTAACAGCTGCGTTAACATCATAAAACTCGCTCACGACATCAAGCCCTTTTGTGATACTTATAATATTTACATAAGAAAGGTTCTTGCTTGTAGTGTAATCAATAGTTTTATCGTTCTTTTCTATGCTTGCGACCTGAAATTCGTTCTCGCCGCTTGTTATATTCAAATCATCAATATTCATTGTTTCTCCTTATTGTCCTATCGGAGCGGAAGTCATTGGAATCGGCGCAAACTGTGCCGGTGCTTCTTCAACCCGTTCTGATTTAACCTCTACAGTCGGTGTTTCTTTTTTTCTGATTGGAGTAAGATTCTGAAGCATTTCCGCAGGTTTTATTGTATCAGGTTTTACAATAGGAGTCAAAGCCGGCTCAGGAGCTTCAGAAGCTGCGTTCTTCTCGCGCTCCTGTTCTTCCATAGCCTTCTTAGCCTCACTTTGTGGAATAATAGATACTCCTGAAGCCTTGAACGGATTGAGTATAACTTCCGGATACTCAAAATCAGAGTTACCGTAAGGCTCTGTAGCCACAGCCATTACATCTTTCCAGATAAGAGCAGGAACGGTACCGCCGGTGATTCCGCCCATCTGGGAGTTATCATCGTTACCAACCCAAACTCCTGTCACGACATCCGGAGTAAACCCGATAAAGTAAGCATCTTTGCTGTCATCTGTTGTTCCGGTTTTGCCGGCAGCAGGTTTGCCGATATTTGCAGCGCGGCCTGTACCGTTTGTAATAACTGTTTTCATAATTGCTGTCATTGTTGCAGCTGTATTAATATTCAGAACCTTGCTTGTTCTGGCTTTTTTTGCTTCATAAAGGATTGTTCCCCTTGAAGATTCAACCCTTTCAATAGCATACGGTTCAACCTTGAACCCTCCGTTTGCAAACACGCCGTAAGCTCTTGTCATCTCGAACAACTTAACGCTGTTTGACCCGAGTGAAATCGTGTAATCGTAAGGAATCGGAGTTGTAATCCCCATAACTCTTGCAAGCTGAATAACAGGTCTTACGCCGATTGCGTCCATTAACCTTGCAGTACAAACGTTAGAAGACACCATCAAAGCTGTGTACAAAGGAATCGGACCTCTGTATTTGTTTCCGTAGTTGCGAGGAGTCCAGTCACCGGCCTTGAACGGCAAGTCATCAATCATATCGTTAGGAGAGTATCCTTTTTCGATAGCAGCTGTGTAAATAAACGGCTTAAACGCTGAACCTGATGGTCTTGCAGACTGAGAAACCCTGTCATACTGGCTCTTTGTGTAGTCCTTACCGCCTGCGTAAACAAGGATTCTGCCGTCAATCGGGCTGAATGAGAACACAGCAGCCTGATTCTTGTCACGGGTTAAACCCCATGCCTTGAGGTTCTTCACAATCGCCTCGTTGGCTTTGAGCTGCGCCCTGTAGTTAAGGGTCGTAATTACGCGAAGTCCGCCGTTTACAATCTCGTCTTCTGTAAACCCGAGTTTTTGCAGGTCTTTCATAACATAGTCACAGAAATACGGGGCCCTGTTTGTTGCATACATTGCCGGCATGGTTGAAAGCTTGATAGGAGCTTTCTTAGCCTTATCAAGCGTTTCTTTGTCAATGTATTTCATCTTGTACATTCTCAAAAGCACCTGATTTCTGCGCTTTTCAGCAAGTTTTATATTATTGTAAGGCGAATACACAGAAGGAGCCTGCGGAAGCCCTGCAATCAGAGCCATTTCCGGTAAGGTAAGCTGGTTAAGGCTCTTGTTGAAATAAATCTGGGCAGCGCCCTTAACACCGTAAGCGCCGGAGCCAAGGTATACGTTATTAAGGTACATTTCAAGGATTTTGTCCTTGGAAATTGTTTTTTCGATTTGTGCAGCAACCTGCAATTCTTTGATTTTTCTTGTAAAAGTCTTTTCATTAGAAAGGAAAAGGATTCTTGAAAGCTGCTGGGTTATTGTACTTGCGCCCTGAACAACATGTCCTGCAAGCACGTTTGCAACCATCGAGCGCGCAAGCCCAATCATGTCGTAGCCCGGGTGTTTGTAGAAGTTTTTGTCTTCTGTTGCAATAAGCGCTTTAACAAGGTCTTCCGGCACTTCTTTAAGCTCAACATTAGAGTAAGTATAAGCTGCGAAGGTTTTAATTACCTCTCCGTCGCTTGCGCAGAATGTTGTAACGATATTCGGTTTAAGTGTATTAAGATTCTTAATCGGAGGAAGTGAAATCAGGTAGAGCTTCAAAGCTATCATGCCTGCAATCATCACGCCCAAGCCGAACACAATAAGTCCGGTTATCAAGCCCAGAATCGGATTATCAACCATAACCCTTTTTGAGCCGCCGCGTTTTCTATTTTTTGGAATGTTGTAGTTTCCCATAAACAACCTTTATCCCTTCTTACAGACAGGATTTCAGCCCGTCTGTTGTTTTTTTGTCTAAGTGTTAGTAATATATAATTAATATTTTATCAAATAAAAATCGGAGTGGGGTGTTTTTAAGCGTAATGTTAAGTTTTTTGACAATTTTGAAAAATGAGTTCTTATCCTATTTTGTACCAGAAAAAATGGAATACAAAATTACAGGCAAATGCCTTAAATGCGGAAAGTGCTGCCGCTACATGTACAGCTTTGACACCTACACCACAACCGATTTCAAGATTATGCAGTTCTTATTCCCCGCATACAGGCGGTTTTACATAAGAGGAAAAGACGAGGATGGCAACCTGATTTTTGCCTGCAAATACGTGACAGACGAGGGCTTATGTTCTGTCTACGACAAGCGGCTAAGGATGTGCAAGAATTATCCGGCAAAAAAGATTTTTTATCCGGGAAAGTTACATGAAGGCTGCGGGTACAGGGTTGAGGACAAAAGTTTTGAGACTTATTTAAAAAATAATTGACAAACACACATCGATTTTATAAAATTAATTTAAAACTGGAGTATATATGAGAATAAGTCCTATCAAACAATCAAATAATTTTCGCGCAAATCAACCATCGACAGCAGAGACATCAAAAAAGAAAACAATTGCACACGGAGTTGAAACTGTAGGACTTTTGTCTCTATTATTTACTGATGTACTTGACTTAAAATCTGGTAAAGAAGACGAGAAAAAACTTGAAGAGTTAAAGACTCTGCTCAATAAAAAGAACGAATCTTTTAAAGGCATTGATGCTAACATGTTTCCGGACCTGACTATCAAAACCAAGCAGGAAATAAAAAAGCTTCCGGAGCAGGCAAAAAAAGTTATTAAAAATACCAAGCCATAATGTTATTGACAATTCCCGATAAATCACGATAAAATTAAGCTATGGCAATTGTGTACTTATCTTTAGGTTCAAATTTAGGCGACAGGCTGGGCTACTTGCAACAGGTTGCGAGCTTGCTTGGCGCGCATCCGGAGATAAGTATTGTCGCAACTTCGTCCTTTTATGAAACAGAGCCATGGCAGATGGACTCCGAAAACTGGTTTGTAAACGCTATTGTCCAGATTTTGACAAGCCTGAGCCCTGAAAACCTGCTTGCAGAATGCCAAAGGGTGGAATCTCAACTCGGCAGAAAAAGAAACGCTGAAAACGCTTACACAGACAGGACTATAGACATTGACATCCTGTTTTACGATAACCAGATTTTAAACACCCCGACGCTCACAATCCCGCATCCGTATTTTTACAAAAGGGCGTTTCTGATTGTTCCAATGCTTGAAATAGCACAGGATTTCATCCATCCGGCACTGAACAAAACCGTGTCAGAAATATACGACGAGCTTGAAAACCCTGAAATGGTTGTACTGTATGGAACACGGGTATAAAAACATTGCAATAATCGGGGCTGGTGCTTCCGGCTGTATTTGCGCGTATTATCTTCTTAAATCAGGATTTGAAGTAACTCTTTTTGATTTCGGTTCACCCTTAAGAACCCTGCTTCCAACCGGCGGCGGGCGCTGCAACTTAGCCCATGCCGAATACGATTTCAAGGAGCTTGCAAAGAATTACCCGCGCGGAGAAAAGTTTCTGTATTCCATATTTTCAAGGTTTTCGACCTGCGACACGCTCGCTCTGTTTGAAGAAATTGGGATAGAAACATACACGCAGGACGACGGGCGGATTTTCCCGACCTCAAACAGCGCAAAAGATGTGCGCGAAAAGATTCTGACAAGGATTCAGAAAGCGCATTTTATCAAGGAAGGGGTAAAAGAAATCACCCCGCTTGATTCAGGGTTCAAAATCAAAACAGACAAGGCGGAATATCTGTTTTCCCATGTTGTTGTATCAATCGGAGGCGGAAAAAGCATAAAGGGGTTGAAGCACAGTCTGATTCCTTTTACTCCTTCGCTTGTGGGTTTGAACGCTGACATAAAAGAGTTGTCAGGAGTCGTGCTCAAGAATGTTTACTCAAAGGACACAAAGCTCAATGGAGATATTCTCTTCACGCACTTCGGGATTTCAGGCCCTTTGACTTACAAGATTTCTTCAATAAAATCACGTGACAGGTATCCTTACAAGTTGTGTTTTGACCTGTATCCAAACGATTTGTCGCTACAGGATTTGCTGAACGCGAATCCGCACAAGGAGATAAAAAATATTCTCTCGAAATTTTTCCCACACAATTTTGTTAAATACCTGCTTTCAAACGATTCGGAGGTAAAGGCGCACAAGATTGACGGAAAGACACGGGACAACATCCTGAACAGAATCCACAATTTTGAACTCAAAATAACCGGCGCCAACCGCGGCGAAGAGACCGTAACAGCCGGAGGAGTTGACTTAAAGGAAATTAATCCAAGGACAATGGAGTCAAAGCTGCATCCGGGGCTTTATTTCACGGGCGAAGTGCTTGACATTGACGGGTTTTGCGGAGGGTTCAATCTGCAAAACGCATGGTCAACAGCCTACATTGCTGCAGAAGCTATCTCACAAGCAGAATAAACCACGGCATATCTTTTGTGTTATCGCCAAAGTGGGAGAACTGTATCATCCCCTTTTTTGTAACATCAAGAAGTCCATGGAGCTGATAGGTTTTAAACCTTGCATTGTTTGATGTAAATGAATAGTGATAAAAGTTTCTGTCAGTGTCATTCAAGAGAATAAGTTTAAAATTCTTGCCTTTTTTCTTGACCTTCAAGGAGTTTGTATTCGGGCTAAATTCTGATATCTTAACAATTTTGTAGTCCGGAAACAAGTCTTGAACCTCTTCCTGCGGAAGTTCTCTGCGTGTGAGTTCCCCGTCTGTCAGGGCAAAGTCATAGAAATTCAAATCCTGATTAGAATACCCGATAAGATTGCCTTTATAAATAAATTCGTACTGGCATCCGGTTGAAAAAGCGAAGCTCTCATCAGGGTTCAAGAACTCCGAATAATTCCCTGTTCCGACTGAAACAGTTTTAACATAATAGTTTTCAGCTTTTCTATCCACTTTATCTGACCAGATGTCGTTTTCAGCACTATAAGTAATTTTTGATTTCTCTTTTATGTTTTTATAAGGAATCGGGAGCTGCTCTTCTGCATTTACTGTCAAAACAAGTCCTGCAAACAAAATAACGCCCATCAATATTTTCTTAAGATTCATAAGTTCCTCCAGATATTTTTCAATTATACAGGATTTTTCAAGATAGTTCAACTTTATGAATGAGGCAGGGCGCTACAATATCGGCTAAAATACAGTTATGAGTTTAGTATCAAATTTTGTAGGCGGAATATCAGCATCACAGTTTGGCGGAAGCGGTAAAGTCTCTCCGGATTTTGACCTGAACGACACCACATTTTCCGACCTTCTAGAAAAACAGCTTAACACTAAACCGGAATCCGACTCATCAGGAATTGCCGGCATGCTTGGAATGCCATCAGGTTTTCCAATAGAGAACGCTGATTTTGCGGAGCCCGTTGAGTCTATCAAGTCTGCCGCTCAGGTGGGCAATCAAGGGATTGAACAGGAAGACGGAACCACAACATCAGAAATGCTTACATTCTATTCTTCCATGCTTGACAACAACCTCGAGAACCAGAACTCACATACCCCGATTTTTGACTTTGCAAGAAAACAGGCTGCAAATTTTTATCAAAAGTATTCCGGAAACATTGTTACCGACCTGCAAGAATTTGTCAGCGACGCGCTGCATAAATAACTATCAATAAGAGCAAGCACCAATATTAGCTTTTAATTTTTCGAGGTTCTCATGCGTAATTCTTAGCGTCTCTTTGGAATCCCATGGATTTACCAGATAAACATATTTGTCATCAGCTTTGACTACTGCATAAGCATGCCCGAGCACAAAATCAACTTCCTCTCCTTTAAAATTGAGCACTGCGCCCACCGTATCTGAATAATCTGTCTCAAACTGGTTAGCGCCGAGGCAGAAGGCTTTGTTAGGATTGTTCAAATCATCGTTCATGCTTCTTTTATACTTGCCCATATCATGCCCGTTTCCAAACAGGATTTCGTACAAGTAATGAGTTGTATTTCCGTTTATATCAAAACTTTGGAACACTTCTTGCTTCTCATAAGCCAGCTCCCTTATAAATTTATCAAACGCAAGCTCCAGAGCCCTCATATCACCGTCGCCGCCGGAAAGATGGTTTGCGTTTTTTATTTCCTCAGCTGTTATTTTGTAGGTTTTCTTTGCCCCTTTTAATGTAACCATCACATCACCGGTTTTCGGGTCAACTTTTAAGAGGCTTTCGAGGCTCTTTTTACCAGCCTCTTTTGATACCAGAGATATTACGCCTGCAAGAAGCCAGCAATCACCTGTGTTACCCTGTTTAAAATCTATATCAATTTTGCCGTTAGGTGATGATACAAAAGAGCGCTCTTGTCGGACTTCGTTTCTTGCCTCAAGGCGTTTGAAATCAATCAGAAGTTTTTCAGGATTCTTTTTATTTAGCACCATATCAGCCTTAATATCTTCACAGTATTTTCCAGCCGTACAGTTATTGATTATCAGGTCAATAAATTGCTCGTTTTGGGTGAAATCATAAACCTCTTTTGTGAGCTCGGGTTCGTATGCCAGAGTCCTGATTTGAGAAATAATATCCAGCAGGATATTTGCCCGCTCTTTTTCCGGAATCTTATCGCACCTAGCAAGTGTATACAAAATCCCTTTTGTTGTGTTTGAGGTGTCATCTTCGTGCAAAGCACCGGCTTTCTTTTGAAAATTCAGAAGAACTTTTTTAATCATAGTGTTTCCAAAGAGTTCAAATGCGTCCTCTTTTTCATCCTGATTCAGGTTTATACCGGCGAATTTGAGGTGTTCTTTAAACTTATCAAGCTTCCCATCTGACAGGTCTCTTACAAGTTTGTCTGTAATATATCTTTCTGCATGGTCATTAAGCCAGTTGTCATTAACAGCAGAGCCTTCATACTGTGAAGCCTCTTCTATATGTTTGAGCATTCTAAACACAGGCTTTTGTTTATAAAACACGTTTTCTGCGGCACCAACACTCTCAATATCATCCATCAGGTCACGTCCGGTTTGATTCTGGTAGTCATACAAAACCTCCCAGACATTTCTAGGTGTGATTCCATCAACCAGATTCTGCAAATTTATTAAATCTACAATGCCCAAACCGTCTTTACCGTCAAAATATTTTGCAAGCTCGTCTACCATATAATTTGCAATGGTTTTATCACCCTCGATAACTTTATACGGTTTGTTGTCTGAATAAAATGTTTCCTGAGTTATATCCCAGGTATCTTTTTTTATTTCTTCCCATATTCTGGTCTTTTTTATATTATCGCCATCATAAAAAGTCGAAAGTCTTGTTTTTCCTTCATATTTATCAACTCTGATAACCGAGCAGTCATTTTCCATACCATGCTTTACCATTGCATACTCTTTTAAATTCCCGTCAGAATCAAAAGTGCTTATGCTGACATAACCGCTAAGTCTCGCAGGAGGCTCTATATCATAAGTTACAGCTTTTTTGCCTGTTTTTTTATCATAAATTGTTACATAGGTAACATTATGATTATCTTTTTCTACTTTTATTTCATAATCTTTTTCACTGTATTTTTTTCTAATACCTTCTACTGTAAATTGGGAATTAAAAATCTTCCCGTCACCTCCGACTTCCACAAGAGTTGTAAAATCGTGTTGTTTTACAGCCGGCTTGCATGAAAACTCTCCGCCAAAAACTTCGGTTGAGTCAAAATCTCCCCACTCTGTTTTAGCCGCCTCAAAACTGTTATCAATCATAAAAAGGCTTGTGCCGGATTTAATTTTTTTGGCTGCATCCGGAGTTATAGCGCCGTCTTTCAGCATCATATCAACTATCGCATCGCGCGAATACAGCGGGAATTTATTCTGATAGCTTTCAAAATTAGCCTGTATTGGAGACGGCATATTGAACACTCCTTATCTTTGCATCTTATATTTATATAACGGCACAAATTTATTAAACTTTAACTAATTTTACAAAAGTTTACAGTTGGTATTAACTTAAACTTTTGGAAGAATTTTGTTTGTTATATAATAAAGCTATTGGAATAAATAGCTTTATTTTTTGATTTATAAGGAGGTCAAATGGGCAAAATAGAAATTACAAAAGAAATCGAAGAAAAATGCTGCGTACACCGCGGTGTAAAAGGTTCTCCTGCGCCGATTCCACAAGAAGGCGAATGGACAAAGTGTAAAGAAATTAAAGATATTTCAGGTCTAACTCACGGCTGCGGCTGCTGCGCACCTCAGCAAGGTACCTGCAAGCTTACTCTTAACGTTAAAGAAGGCGTTATTCAGGAAGCTCTTGTTGAAACTATCGGATGTTCAGGTATGACTCACTCTGCTGCAATGGCTGGTGAAATCCTTCCTGGCAAAACTATCCTTGAAGCTTTGAACACTGACCTTGTTTGTGACGCAATCAACGTTGCAATGAGAGAATTGTTCTTACAAATCGTTTACGGAAGAACTCAGTCAGCTTTCTCTGAAAACGGACTTCCTGTTGGTGCAGGACTTGAAGACTTGGGTAAAGGTCTTTGCTCTATGTGCGGTACAATTCACTCTACTAAGCAAAAAGGTGTCAGATACCTTAACCTTACAGAAGGCTACATTCTAAAGCTTGGTCTTGACAAGAATGACGAAGTTATCGGATACCAGTTCGTAAACCTTGGTAAGGTTATGGACGCAATTAAAAAAGGCGTTGCCCCTAAAGAAGCTTACGAAAAGAACATTGGTACTTACGGCAGATTTGCTGACGCGGTTAAGTATATTGACCCTCGTGAAGAATAGTGCTGGGCACTCAACTTAGAACTACAAGATAAAGTAATAAAAAAGGGAAATAAAATATGACAGTAAAATTTGAAGGACAAGATAGACGTGAAGCTACTCTTAAAAAAGTTTTACCTGAATACGGATTCAAAAACTTGGAAGAAGCTCGCGAACTATGCTTATCAAAAGGCATCGATGTAGATGCAATTGTTAAAGGTATTCAGCCTATCGCGTTTGATAACGCATCTTGGGCTTACACTCTCGGCTGCGCTATTGCAATCAAAAAAGGTATCAAAAATGCGGCTGATGCAGCTGAAGCTATCGGCTTAGGCTTACAAGCTTTCGCAGTTCCGGGCTCAGTTGGTGACAGAAGACAAGTTGGTATCGGTCATGGTAATTTGGCAGCAATGCTTCTTAGAGAAGAAACAAAATGTTTCTGTTTCTTAGCAGGTCACGAATCTTTTGCAGCAGCAGAAGGTGCTATCGGTATTGCAAGAAACGCAAACAAAGTTAGAAAAGAACCTCTAAGAGTTATCTTGAACGGTCTTGGTAAAGATGCTGCTTATGTAATCGCAAGAATCAACGGTTTTACAGCTGTTGAAACAGAATACGATTTCAAAACCGGCGAACTCAAAATCGTTAAAGAAACACCATTCTCAGAAGGTGAAAGAGCAAAAGTTAGATGCTATGGCGCTGACGATGTTTCAGAAGGTGTTGCAATCATGATTAAAGAAGGTGTTGATGTTTCTATTACAGGTAACTCAACTAACCCAACCCGTTTCCAACACCCTGTTGCAGGTACTTACAAAAAATGGTGCTACGAAAACGACAGAAAATACTTCTCAGTAGCATCAGGCGGTGGTACAGGTCGTACACTTCACCCTGATAACGTAGCTGCTGGTCCTGCTTCATACGGTATGACAGATACTATGGGCAGAATGCACGGTGATGCTCAGTTTGCAGGTTCTTCATCTGTTCCTGCTCACGTTGAAATGATGGGCGTTATCGGTATGGGCAACAACCCTATGGTTGGTGCAACTGTTGCAGTTGCGGTTGCTGTTGAAAATGCTATGAAGTAAGAAATAAAAAAGCATAACAAAAACTCCGGAAGAAATCTTCCGGAGTTTTTTTATTATAAATATTTATTAAACCAACGCCAAACTCCCTGCCCCGTTTTCCAACGCCTCGAGATTCAAAGGCAGCAGGTTCTTTTTCTTTTCACCAAGCACTTTTTCAACCCCTTTAGCAAGAAAATCCTTTGATACAATCTTGCACACAGATGAAAGCACGCCTAAAGACACGACATTTGTCACCTTGCCGTTTCCCATATCGTTTGCAATCTTTGTCATCGGAGCAAAAACATATTTGATATCAGAGCGCGGGTGAGATTCCGCAACAAGAGTTGAGTTTGCAACAATTGTTCCGCCTGATTTCACTCTTTGGACAAACTTGTCAAACGATTGCTGGTTCAGGACAAGCGCAAAATCAGTATCCTGCTTATGCACAGAGCTTACTTCTGTATCAGATACAACAATCTCGCAATTTACGGTTCCTCCACGCATTTCAGCACCATAACAAGGATACCACGTTACATTTTTACCTTCAATCATAAAAGCATTTGCAAGCACAGTCCCTGCAAGAAGTACGCCCTGTCCGCCAAAACCGGCTATTATAAAATTTGTCTCCATAATTAAATCTCCTTAAACACGCCGAGCGGGAATACCGGCATCATCTCATTACGCACTCTTTCATGTGCTTCTTCTGGTGTCATGTGCCAGTTAGTAGGGCAAGATGAAAGTATTTCAACAAATCCAAACCCCTTGCCTTCAAGCTGCACCTGAAACGCCTTTTTGATTGCCTGTTTTGCCTTGTTAATATTTGCAACAGTGTCAAGCGAAACACGCGCTGAAAAAGCTGTTCCGTCACAAAGTGCAATGTGCTCAGCTATCTTAATTGGATACCCGTAGTAATCCTGATTTCTGCCTGTTGGCGAAGTTGTTGTCTTTTGACCCATTAGAGTTGTAGGTCCGAGCTGACCGCCTGTCATACCGTAAGTCGTATTGTTTATACAAAAAGCCGTAATTT
Organism: uncultured Candidatus Melainabacteria bacterium; assembly: GCA_949902595.1. GTDB lineage: Bacteria > Cyanobacteriota > Vampirovibrionia > Gastranaerophilales > Gastranaerophilaceae > CAG-196. Next base: position 70,414 of record CATLDC010000002.1, read on the forward strand.
TCTCACCTCTTAGCGCAGTGTGCATTGATTCTGCAAGCCCGATTGAGGCAAAATCACCATCACCGGAATAGGTAAACACAACCTTGTCAGGTCTTGCACGCTTAACCCCTGTTGCAGAAGCTAAAGCGCGACCGTGAGGCGCTTCAACAGCGTCTATATCCAAAAAGTCGTATAAAAATACGGAGCAGCCGACAGAAGTTGATGAAATAATCTCTTCTCTAACTCCAAGCTCGTCAATAACCTCGCCAATAAGCCTTATTGCAATCCCGTGGTCGCAGCCAGGGCAGAAGGTGTAGCGGAAGTCTTTTTTCATACTCTTAGGTTTACTAAATACTTGCTGCATATGTCTTACCTCCCTGCATAACTCCTTCGACTCCGGCAACGATTTCTTCTACGCTTAACCACTCGCCGCAAGGTCTGTTAATCAAATCAACATTAGATTTGCCATCAACCGCGTATTTAACATCCTTGAACATTTGCCCCATGTTCATTTCCACGACCGCAAAGTCCTTGCCCGCTGCAGCAAGCTCTGAAATCCGCTTGTGCGGGAACGGAGAAAGCGTTACAGGCCTGAAACAACCAGCCTTAATGCCCTTGCCTCTCAAGACATTCATTGCAGCCTTGATGTTTCTTGTCATTGAGCCAAAAGCCGTCAGAACGATTTGCGCATCATCTATATTAAACTCTTCGTAAGTCGTTTCGTTTTCAGTAATAACCTCAAATTTCTTGTGCAGGTCATAAATATGTTGAATCTGCTTCTTCTCATCCGGCGCTACAGAGTAAATCTTGCGAGCCTCTCTGCCCTTTGCCCCGGTTAAAGCCCAGCCTGACACATCAACTTCCGGATAAGGATACTCGCCGAAGCTTGCAGGCTCCATCATCTGCCCAAGAAGTCCGTCTGCAAGCAGAATAACAGGGTTTCTGTATTTTTGAGCCAGATAAAATGCTCTGTAAGTCAAATCAACGCACTCCTGGACCGTAGAAGGCGCGAGCACGATTATTTTGTAATCCCCGTTTCCTCCGCCGTATACAGCCTGATTGTAATCACCTTGAGCCGGATAAATATACCCGAGTCCCGGACCTGTTCTCATAACGTTTACGAGCACAACCGGAAGTTCGTCAGAAGCTGCGTAAGAAAGAGCCTCCTGCATAAGTGCAACCGCGCAGGAAGAAGACGAAGTCATCGCCTTAACCCCTGTAGATACTGCACCCATAACCATGTTTATCGCGCCGAGTTCGCTCTCTGCGCAAACATAAGCCCTGTCGAGCTCCTGCATTTTTCCGCTCAAATATTCGCCAATCTCGGTCTGCGGCGTAATCGGATAGCCGAAATAGCACTGGCAGCCGGCGTTGACAGCAGCCTGAGCTATTGCATAATTCCCTTTTATTAAAACTTTTTCGTCACTCATTTATCTATACACCTCAATTGCCATATCAGGACAGCGTTTCGCGCACATTGCACACCCGATACATTCACTGTTCTTGTCATCAAACTCTACCATATAATCGCCCAAACGATTGGTTTTGTCACTTTTTTTAATAAGTCCCTTTGGACATGTCATCGTGCATATATAACATGATTTGCAACGATTGTTGTCTATAACTATTTTTCCCATCTTAACTCCTTACATGAAGATTATAGCAAAAACAATACTTTCAGACCTCTATTGTAACAAATTGTAAAAATTTTGTCCCAAAAGCGTTATTAATTTTCAAAATGTGGAATTAAGAATATATAAGCACAAATGCAAGGATGCATTCGTAGGATGCAAATGCCAGAAAGGAGTATTAAAATGGCAATTACTATCAACACAAACCTATCGTCCCTCTTAGTTCAGTCCAACTTGACAAAAGCAACAAGTTCATTGAACAAAGCAATCGAAAGAATGACCACAGGTTACAAAATTAACCACGCAGCTGACAACGCAGCAGGTTATTCAATCGCTACCAACTGGGAAACACAGCTCGGCTCTCTTGATGTAGCAGCTGACAACGCAGCAACAGGCGCAGACATGTTGACAACACTTGAAGATACTTATTCACTTGTATCATCACACTTACAACGTGTCAGAGACTTGACCGAACAGGCTGCAAACGGAACTTATGGTTCTGACTCACTTAAAGCAATCCAATCAGAAATCACAGCAAGACTTGAAGAAGTTGACCGTATCGCTGCTAACTGCGAATTTAACGGCCTAAGAATGATGGACGGTTCTATGAAAAACGACATCTCTCTTCAGGTAGGTTTATACAGTGAAGATTCAAGCCAGATTAAATTGGACAAATCTTTGTTCAAGAAAGGCGACATTGCAACATTATTCACTGATTATGGCAGTATAACAGGTGCTACTGTTGAAGAAGTTGCAAAACAATGTTCCGGCTACGACGGTGCAAAAATTACCGGCAACCAGAACCAGATGTTAGACAAAATTGATGCTGTTATGAACGAAATTTCAGCACGTGCAACAACCCTTGGTGCTGCACAGAACAGAATCGAGTCTGCTGTAGAATCAATTGGTGTACAGTCTAACAACATCACATCATCACTTTCTACTCTGAGAGACGCAGACGTAGCAGAAGAATCTTCAGCATACATCAAAGCACAGATTCTTCAACAAGCTTCAGCAACATTGCTTGCTACTGCAAACCAACAGCCAAGCATTGCATTGAACTTGTTATAATTTTAGAATATATATTTATCCTAAAAAAGAGCACGGTCACAGCCCCGTGCTTTTCTTTTGAGACAACTTCATGTTATTATAAGTACAGGAATAGCAATTAAAGAGGTCTTTTATGTACGATTTTCCCTTTGAGTTAGACGATTTTCAGAAAGAAGCATGCAGCTGTATTTCTGAAGGCAAAAGCGTTGTAGTTTGCGCCCCGACAGGCGCCGGCAAAACCGTTATTGCCCAGCACGCTATCCACTGCGCCCTTCAGGAAGGGAAAAAAGTCTTCTACACAACCCCTCTAAAGGCGCTTTCTAACCAGAAGTTCAGCGATTTTTCAGAAAAATACGGGGCTGATAAAGTCGGACTCTTAACAGGCGACACTTCTTTTAACAGAAGCGCGCAGATTGTGGTTATGACGACCGAAGTTTTCCGAAACATGCTCTATGGCACAAATTTCGGCTCTGTTACAGACAACCTCAAGGATGTAAAATATGTAATCTTGGATGAAGTTCACTACATGAACGATGAGCAGCGCGGAACTGTATGGGAAGAGAGCATTATTTACTGCCCGACAAATGTCCAGATAATCGCGCTTTCTGCAACAGTTGCAAACGCAGACAAGCTCACAGAGTGGATTAACACAGTTCATTCACGCACAGAGCTTATTAATACAGATTTCCGTCCGGTGCCGTTGAGGTTCTATTATTTTGACTCATCCCAGCCGAACACGCTGCTTCCGCTCCTCACTCCAAACGGGGTTTTGAACAAGAAAATCAAGCCGGAGAAAAAAGTTTTTCAGCGCGGAAAAGCAGTGCAGAAACGCAACATCGTAAAAGATGTGGTGAGGAATCTTCATGAAAAAGACATGCTTCCGGCAATCTATTTCACGTTCTCGCGCAAAAAATGCGATGAGCAGATGGAAAAATGTGCCTCACTTTGTCTTGTGACCCCGAAAGAACAGGAAGAAATCAGAAGAATCATTGACGAATACATTGCCGAAAACCCGTATTTATATAAGAATAAGCACATTGAATACCTGTTACTTGGTGTGGCTTCGCACCATGCAGGGCTTTTGCCGGGTTGGAAGGTGCTTGTAGAGAAGCTTTTCCAAAAGGGTTTAATCAAGGTCGTATTTGCTACAGAAACACTAGCAGCTGGGATTAACATGCCGGCACGCTCGACTGTCATAAGTTCAATCAGCAAGCGCACGGACAGCGGGCACAGAACGCTTACACCGAGTGAGTTTTTACAGATGTCTGGTCGTGCAGGAAGGCGCGGGATGGATGAAATCGGATACGTTACGATTGTCGGCACGCCGTTCCAGACCCCGGAAGAAGTTGCAGAGCTTGTATTAAGTGACGCGAATCCGCTAGAAAGCAAGTTCTCACCGAGTTATTCCATGGTGCTCAACCTGCTCCAGAGATTCTCGCTTGAAGAAGCAAAAGAGCTTGTGTTAAAGAGTTTTGGTTATTATTCGTCTAATTCAAGAATCGAGCCGCTTCTCCTTGTACGAGACCAGAACAACGAGAAGATATGTGAATGCAATTCTTTCGAGTGTTTTTGCGGAAAATCGAACGAGGATTTGCTTGAATACAACAAAATCAGAGACATTTACGTGCAGAACAGGCGCGTATTCAAGACAATCCAGAAACAGGAGAAGAAAAAGAACAGGCCGCTTTCACCGGAAGCTGCGGAGTTTGGGCGTCAGACAAAGCAGATGCTGGAGAAAATGCATTCTTACGAGTGTGACACCTGCAAGCTGTTCAAGAAGCACATGAAAAACATTGACGTGCTTGAAAGGTACCAGTCCAAGCAAAAGGCGCTTGAAAAAGAGATTGAAAAGCAAAAAGACATTTTCTGGAACAAGTTTTTGGCGCACAGGGCTGTTTTGACGGACTACGGCTACATCAAGGATGACTATCCGACAGAGCAGGGTATTACGATTTCCCAAATCCGGTCTGAAAACGAGCTATTCATGGCGCGTGTAATCTTTTCCGGCGTGTTGGAAGGGTTAACGCCTGCGGAGCTTGCAAGTGTTGTTTGCGCGCTCACGACAGAGGATATGAGGGCTGATTTGTATTCCCAGCTCCCGCTTTCGCCGACCGTTAGAAAGCGTTTGAACAAGATTAAAGACATCAAGCGTGATTTGGACAAGAAACAAAAGCACTACGATGTTGAAGACCCGATGTACATAAACGGGTTTTACTCTCCGCTCATTGAAATGTGGGTAAACGGTTCTGAATGGGACGATATTATTGACCAGGTTGACATGGGCGAAGGTGACATTGTAAGGTGTTTCAAGCGCGTAATCGATGTTCTGCGCCAGTTCTGCACTATTTCAAACATACCGGAAGATTTGGTCTTCACAGCACGCGAAGCAATTGAGCAGATTCAAAGAAGCCCGATTGATGTGGATTAGTTTAAGTCTTTTAGCATATCATCAAGAGTTTTGTTAACAAGACTCGCTAATATAAAGGCGTTTACCAGAGATATGCTGTGCTTTGCACCCTCAACATTGCTGACATAAGACTTGCTAAACCCTGTTTTAGCTACAACATCGTCCTGAGTCATTTTCTGCTTTGTTCTATACATTTTGAAATTAAATCCAAAATTTTCGAGAAGTTTTTGTTCGTTCATAATAGTATTTTATCGTCTTGACAACAATAAATCGATAGTCTATAATAGAATATGTTCTATTATAGGAGAAGTTGCATGATTAAAAACAAAATTGAAAATAGAATACAAGGAAGATTCAGCGCACTAAGTGAAAGTATCCAATACGAAATTGACGCACTTACAGAAATTGCAAGTGTAATCAATGAAATACAATACCTATTGTTTTTAAAAGAAGATTTGGGGGGAATAGAATGCGAAAATAAAGATTTCAGTCTTGAATAAGAATCCCCTACTCTTCCGGCACCTCTAGCTCGACGTCATCAACATCTTCTTCTTTCTTGATAATGTCGATAACGTTTTTTGCCATTTCCTTGGCAATAACGCTTCTGGTTGAGTCAGGGCAGTTTTGAAGCAGGCTGATTGCAGTTCTTAGTGTGCCATCCAAATCGTACCATCTGCCGTGTTTTGAATCGTCCAAAACATCTTCGGTTGCTGATACGATATCTTCCACTGATTCGTATTCAGTGCTTGAAAGGTGGTGCTCTGTAATAATCTTAATCAGGTTAAGAGCAACCTTGATTTGGGTCTCGTCATCAGACTCCTCAAGGGTTTTCATCGCAGAAGACAAGACAGGGTCTTTGTCATACCAGCGGCGTGCGTTAGTTGTAAATTCTTCCTTCATAAAACCTCCTGATAGGCTGATTAACAAAGTCTATTATACAATATTTTTTCAGATTTGTAAAACAGTTTACGCAACAGGTCTTGTAGCAAGTTCAAACATGAGTCGTTTTCTTAAAGCTATAGGAAGAGTCTTTGATTCAATGTTCGAATCAATCATAGTCATAGACTTTTGTACAGACTGCTCCGATCTCCTTACCGGATGCGCCTCCTTAAACAGATTTGATATTATCAAATCTAAATCTTCATCGGATGCTTGAGGTTTCTCTAACATAATAGGTTTCCTGTCTTACTTGTTAAACTGTTTACTTTGCTCTCCTCTATAATATTATAAAGTATTATATCTAAGCCTGATTTCAAAGTCCCCAAAAATCGTTACAAAACTAAATATTTAACTTATACCCGCCGCCATAAATTGTCTCAATATACTTCTTCCCGTCAGAAATTTTGTCAATCTTGCTCCTCAAATGCCTTATGTGCACCCTTATTGTCTCAACATTGTCGTCCGGATCATATCCCCAGATATCCTTGAGAAGCCTTGCTCCGGAGACCATGTTTCCATGGTTCTGAAACAGGAGATTGAATATATCAAACTCAATCGGAGTAAGTTTCTGCACCTTATCATTAATCTGAACACTGTACGTTTCGGGAAGAAGCGTGATTTCTTTATAAGTAAGCAATTCTCTTACAGCAGTTGATTTTGGTATCTGCTGCGTACGCTTCAAAAGCGCGCGCACTCTCACAAGCAGCTCGTCAATCTCAAAAGGCTTGGTGAGATAATCGTCAACCCCGAGATTGAACCCGTTAACCTTGTCATTGAGCTGGGAAAGCGCTGTTAGCATTATAATCGGAGTCTCTGCGATTTCAGGACACTGACGGATTCTTTGTGCAACCGTAAACCCGTCCACCTCAGGCATCATAACATCGAGCACAATAAGCGCCGGTGTTTCCTGTTTGGCAAGCGCAAAGCCTTCTACCCCGTTGAACGCCTGAATAACTTCGTAGCCTTGAAGCTCGAGATTTATTTTTACAAGCTCATTAATCGCTGCATCATCGTCTATCACAAGAATTTTAGTCATTAGCAAAAACACCTTCTAACTCATCAACAACTTCTTCTTCCACAAGAAGATTAGCAGGAATCTCTTTTGGAGTATTGATTCCGTATTCTTTAAGTGCCTCAACCTGTGAAAACAAGCTCGGCTTGCTTTTGTTTCCGCGCTTAAACCTGTTAATTGTTTTGTTAAGCTGGGAAGACACTGTGTCAAACTTTTTCTGAACATCCAGAAGGTCGTCACAGAACTGCACAAAAGTCTCATACAGATTTGTTCCGGCGCTCACGATTCGTGAAACGCTTTCGCACTGTCTCTGCTGCGCAAAGAGCTGGTTTACAAGTCTTATTGTTGTAAGAAGCGAAGATGTTCCAACAATGATAATATTTGACTTGTAAGCGCTGTTAATCAGGTCCGAGTCCTCATAAAGCAGGTTAACAGAGGTCTCTACAGGCATGTACATAAGTACAAAGTCGGGCTGGGACAAGTCACCAGCGTTCTGGTAGTTCTTGTTAGCCAAATCAGAAATTCTTTTCTTAACTTCTGCCTTGAAATCTTTGAGTTTTGAATTGTCCTCAATATAGTCAAGATAGCTTGTTAGTGTTACTTTTGAGTCAATAATCAAATGTCTGTCGTTTGGAAGATTTATCACAACATCAGGTCTTATTACGTGCTCCTCGTCGTCTTTTAAGTTGGCAGAAGTTGTCACAAACTGTTTTGTATAATGAATCCCCTCGTGCATTCCGCAGGATTGCAGAATTGTATCAAGAAGGTTTTCGCCGTAAGAGCCTTTTGTGTTCTGGTTTTTAGTAAGCGCATCAACAAGGTTCTTAGCTTCCTGTTCAATAATTTTATTATTCTTTTCCAGATTCCCGATTTGTTCGATAATTTTTGTGGTGTTTTCAACACCAGAGAGGTTAAACTTCTCGACCTTGGCTTTAAACTCGCCTAGCTCTTTGGTTAGAGGTAAGATTTTTTCTTCCAGAGACTCTCTGTTTTGTTTTCTCAAATCTTCCTGCTCGTTTTTGATAGTCTCGTTTGCAAGCTGAACAAAGTCGCGTTTGATTATCTCCTGCAAGTTTTCAGAAGTCTCCATTTTGGCCTTAAGTCTGATGAGTTCTTCACGGGCTCCGGCATGTTTTTGCGAGCACACAAAATAAACAAGTGCCGCGCCTATAAGAGTTCCCAAAACGAATGATACAGCTGCAATAACCATTTAATCCTCCTCAACCTAAAAAATCAGGCTTCCTTTATTATAAAAGAAGCCTGATGAAAAATCTATCTGCGGTCAGAAAATTTAGCCAGCAATCTTAATATTTCTAAATACAACCAGACCATTGTGACCATAAGCCCGAAAGCTCCGTACCACTCATAGTCTTTTGGAAGCATATTCTGCGCCCCGCGCTCAATAAAATCAAAGTCAATAATGAGGTTTAGAGCAGCGATTACAACAATCACAAGGCTTACAACAATACCAGCATTAGAAGATGAGTTAATCAATGGAACCTGCATATGGAAGAAGCTTCCGATGAAATTCACAAGATAAACCGCTGCGATTGACAGGGTCGAAATAAAAATAACGCTTCTGAATTTGTCTGTGCATCTGATTACATTTGCTCTGTATAGAATCAGCATTGAAAACAGGGCTGCAAAAGTGCAGGCAACTGCTTGAGATACGATTCCCGGGTAAGAAGCTTCAAATGTTGCAGAAATTCCGCCCAGAAACAGACCTTCGCATGCTGCATAGACAGGCACAAGGTATTTATTTCTCGTAAACGAGATAATAAGAGCCAGAACAAAGCCCACAATCAGCCCGCCAAAAGTCAGCATTGAAGCCAAATCAGTGTAGCCAAGAGTAAAACGTGACCAAGAAAAAGCTGCTGTTGCAAGCAAAATCAGGCCTAAAAACGCCGTAATCTGGATAGTACCGTTAACGGTCATCGGATGACCTTCTAAAATTCGTTCCTGTTCTGAAAAATTTTGGTTTAAAATCGGATTTGCCATAATCCCTCCTCTACTTATAATGATTATACCACATTCTGAAATATTTGCCCCATGAAATTAATGTTTTTTTAATGTAGTATGTATATATGCTAAGGGATTGCTTTAATAAATTTTTCACATATTTTGACAGTAACAAAAAAGATTTTGTAAAGTACTCTTTTTTGTCCTTCATTGTAGGCGTGCTGGAGCTCTTCGGGGTTGCGCTTACCTATCCTTTTGTACTTAAACTTCTATCAAAAGAAGAAACCTCAAAAACCGCAATAATCATCGGGCTTGGAATCATCTCTCTTTTTATTGCAAAAAATATCTTCATGATTTTCTACTCATCGCTTCAGGCAAAATTCACAAAATCAGTAGAAGTTGAAATCAATCTAAAATTCATGCAGTATTTTCTTACAACCTCTTATCAGGAATCATCAGCGATTCCGGTTGCAAAAAAAGCAAACATTCTCAATTTTCTTATCCCGAATGTTATCAACAATTTTGTTCTGAGGCTTTTGAATCTTAACGTGAATTTCTTTATCTTTGCACTGATTTCAGCATTCCTTGTGGTGAAATTCCCACTCGCAACCATCATTACAGTTGTTTGCGCAGGACTCTTAATCGGGATTCAAAACAGCTTCTTCAAACCAAGGCTGGAAAAGATTTCAAAAAAAGTCAGCGACGCGTCTGTAATGTACACCCAGCGCAGCAACGAGGTGCTTTTGAATATAAAAGGGGTAAAGGTCTCAAACAACGAAAAATACTTTTTTGAGAACTACAAATCAGCAATCCTTGACTTTGCAAGAATATCACGTGAAACCCTTTTTCTGAACACAATTCCGCCTTATGTTACAGAGCCGTTTATCATAATCCTGCTTTTTGTCCTGCTTTCAATTATTTCGCTCCAGAATTACGCAGAGCCGGACAAACTTGTAGCCTCTTTTGCTGTAATCGTTTCTGCTATATTCCGCCTTGCGCCTACAATATCGCGCATTCAGGTTAATCTGAACGGAATAAATTCCGCGCTTCCTATTGTGGATGAGCTGTTTACGGAATACGAAAACTTTGGCATGCAAAACCTTAAGCCGCTCGGACAAAAAGAATTTATCCCGCTCGAATCCTCAATAGAGCTTCGCGGTGTAAATTTTGAATACGAATCTGAAAAACCCGTTCTTAAAAACATAAGTCTTACTATAAACAAGGGCGAATTTTTAGGAATCGCGGGGCTTTCAGGAGCCGGAAAAACAACGCTTATTGACATCATATCAGGGCTTCTTGAAATCAAATCCGGAGAGATTTTTATTGATTCAAAACAGTACGACTCGTTTCCTCCGCTCAAAATCGGCTACATTCCTCAGGAAATAAGTCTCATAAACGCTTCAATCAGAGAAAACGTTGCATTTGGAAGCCCTTCAATTGACGACAATCAGGTGATTGATGCGCTCAAAAAAGCCTGTCTTTACGATTTTGTAATCCGGAATTACAAAGATGGAATCTACGCCAACCCGTTTGTTGACGCAACCGGATTTTCGCAGGGTCAGAAGCAGCGGCTTGCAATTGCGCGCGCTCTTTACTCCTGTCCTGACATACTAATACTTGATGAAGCGACTTCGTCACTCGATTTGAAAACAGAGGATGAAATCTGCAATGTTTTGAACTCTCTCAAGGGTGAGAAAACAATTATCGCGATTGCACACCGGATTTCCACTATCAAAACAGCGGACAGAATCGCATACATAAAAAACGCCGAGATAGTTGATATCGCAGCGTGTGAAGAATTATCAAGTATAAATCCTGAATTTAGCGAACTTGTTCGTCTGGCGTCATTTTAGATGACTCTGACTTTGTCCATAAGTTTAGTGATTTTTTCCCTGAAAGCAGGGTCTACCGGACTTGAAGTATAGCCGTCAAGCTTCGCGGCCTGTTCGCGTTGAATCAAATCTTTTTCAAGCATAGCCAATTTGCGCATTGCAATGTTCATGATGAACCTCCTGAGATACCTATCATCTTACTTTATCTTACATATATATAAAGTATTTTTTTTCAGAAAAATTGCGTTTTTGTTAAGAAATGTTAAGCAGCTTTAATCCTTACCCCTCAGCCTGATAAGCCCATGCGGAGTGGTTGTGAATGCTCTCGATAGATTCACACTCTACCTCAAAAGAATCAATAATTTCGTTGTTTCTCAAAAGAAGCACAACATCACGCAAAACATCTTCCACGAACTTAGGGTTCTGGTAAGCCTTCTCTGTTACAAATTTCTCGTCTTCGCGTTTCAAGAGCGAATACAGCTCGCAGGACGAAGATTTTTCAATATCCTTAATCAAATCCTCGAGCCAGATGTGGTCTTCCTCAGGATAAGTAACTTTTACAGAAACAATCGCCCTCTGGTTGTGCGCACCAAAATCCGAAATCTCTTTTGAGCACGGGCAAAGCGTTGTCACCGGAACCTTTACACCCAGGAAAAATCTGTACTCTTCGTCTTCTTCACCGTAATTATCAAGAATGCCTTCAAAAAAGCAGTCGTAGCACATCGGTGCTGAAATCCCTGTTACAGGAGCTTTTTTGTCAATAAAGTATTTAAACTCGAGCTTTAAATACCCGCACTTTGCATCAAGCTTTTCAACAATTGCTTCAACGCAGCCTTTTATATCAACCCCGAGGGTATTCTTGCTCCGCCACTCGTTCAAAACCTCAACAAAGCGTGACATGTGCGTGCCTTTGTAGTGCGAAGGCAAAGAAACACCAGCCGTTGCGTTAGAATAAATCACAATATCGTCTTTATCCTTGCGCTGGATACAAAGCGGGAGTTCAATCCCTTTTATGCCGACTTTTTGAATATCCACACCGCGCATGTCGGTCTGGTTTTGCACATCTTTCATCTAGATTTCGACCCCTTCAAAAGTTTTCTGCTCTAATGCAATAAGGAGTTTTAGCGCAGCTACTCTTTGAACCTTCGCAGGCGCGTTTCTCAAAAGCTCAACAGCCTTAAGCATCATCGGGTCGTTATCATACCAGCGGTTGCCTTTGCCCTGATATGTGTTAATAATATCGTAAACATGTTCAATAACTTCGCCGGCAACCTGTTCCTGCAACTGGAGCATAAAATTAGCAGCCTCACTCTTTGTATCATCAGGAGAAAGTCTCAAGAGTTCTAAAGCTTCTTTAAGTATAGGGTCTGAATCGTACCAGCGTTTGTTAATCATTTTTTCCTCGCATTCTTTTTGTATATATTGTATAATAAACGGGTGAATATTTAAAGCGAATTAAGGTCATCAGATGAAAATTTTATTAATTAACGGCGCAAACCTAAACATGCTCGGCACCCGCGAGCCTGAAAAATACGGCTCAACAACTCTTGCAGATATTGAAAACTCTGTTATTGAGCGCGGGCGCGAACTCGGAGCAGAAGTCGATGTTTTCCAGAACAACCACGAAGGCTCGATTGTGGACAAAATCCAATCAGCAAAGGGAGTTTACGACGGGATTCTGATTAATGCCGGCGGATACACCCACACAAGTGTTGTAATCCGCGATGCGCTTGCAGCTGTTGCGATTCCGACAGTGGAAGTGCACATGACAAACATTCATGCCCGCGAAGAATTTCGACACACATCTCTAATCTCCGGAGTGTCAATCGCGCAGGTTGTAGGTTTCAAGGAGCTAAGTTACATTCTCGCTCTGGAAGGGCTTGTGAATTACTTGAAATAAAAAAAGCTTCCCCGAGGGGAAGTTTTTTGTGTTCTCTTTCTCTCTCTCGTCTCGTGTTTTCTAACTTGTGTTAATGTCTTATGTATATATAAAGTATTTAAAAGTTGTCGAATTTCAAGATGGGCAGTTTTTGTTACAAAAGTTCATAAAGCAGCTGGGAAGCTTTTCAATACACTCCCAGACGGGGAGGCAGGTCTATTAGTATGGAAGTATAGTGTAATAGCTGAGCAGCTGAGAGAAGCTGTGAAGGGTTAGCGAGCCCTCCTCTCTCATTTGGGAGAGGATAGAATTTCAACATGAGCTGCGCGAATGTTAGAAATTCTTGGTGAGGGTTTAACAACATAACTACTTTACAAATTCAACCCCATCCCCACTTGTATGGCGCGCTTACGCTATTTCTATTTAAAATTTTGACAAATCCCGCAGCCTCTCCTGGCTGCCTAGCTTCCCAGCTGCTTAGCTGCCTAACTTCTCAGCTGCCCTCTGTTGCTTGTCTTTTTTTTGCATGCTATAATTCCAGTATGGAGAATGCTGAAGAGACTAAGAAATCCGTTAAGAAGACTAAAAAGGGGATGACAGCTCAAACACGGTTGATTCTTGCCGGTCTGGGGGTTAGTACTGCTTTTATACTTTTTGCTGCGGGATTTGCGACCTACAGTATCAGCCAGAACATGAATCAGGCTTACAAAAATTTCGGGCAGGTTTTATCCAAAACCCTTGCAATTGAAGGGGTTGAAGTAACAAAAGAGGTTCCTGAGCTTGCCAAGTACGATGCACTCCGCTCAAACTCGATTTCTGTGCTCAAAAGCAACGACGACATTGCTTTTATTATCTTCAAGGATAACAAGTCAAAGGTCATATACTCCAGCAAAGACGATTACCCTGACCAGGCTGAAAAAGCGCGCATAACCGTAAGTTCGCCGATGATTGTTAAAAACCTTAGCGAGTCAGTGAATGTGGGCTCTGTAACAGTGGGGCTTTCCGGTTCAATTATGGACAGGGTTTCAGCAACATCCAAGATGTCGCTCACAATTGTGTTCATCATTGCGTGGCTTGTGATTGTGGGAATCATTTACATGAACTCATCAATCATCACTCGTGAGCTTCGCAAGCTCCATCAGGGTGTAAAAAAGATTTCGTCAGGCGAATTTGGCTACATGATTGACGACAAGGATGTTGATAACGAGGTAAAAGAGCTTTACGGCGCGTTTAACGACATGTCAGAGCGTTTGAGCCGTTACAACGAGCAAACAATCGAAAGTCTGACTTTTGAGCGCAACAAGCTAGAGTCCGTTTTGATGAGCATTGTAAATGGTGTTGTTGTTTGTGACAACCACGACAAGGTCATCATGGTTAACAACTACGCAAAGAGGCTTCTTGAGGTTGAAGAAGAAGATATTATTAACACACAAATTCAGCAATTCTGCGACTCCAGCGGAGAATTTTGTTTCTCTGAAAAAATCGCGCAGTTTAAAGACACCCCGCTTGATGAGGATGGAACGCCTGTTCCTTTCAACATTGAAATAGACAAGAGAATCCTAAAGTGTTTGATTTCTCCGATGTTTACCCGCTCAAATTCTTACGTGGGCTACATTATCGTATTAATTGACGTTACAAAAGATGTTGAGATGGACCAGCTTCGCTCCCACTTTATCTCGAATGTTTCGCACGAGCTTAGAACACCTGTTACAGTGCTTAGAAGCTACATTGACACGCTTTACAACTTCGGCAATGATTTCGATTTCAATACGCAAAGAGAGTTTATTGGTGTCATGAACCAGGAAATAATCAGGCTCAACAGAATGGTAAACGACATTCTCGACTTCTCCAGATACGAAGCACAGAACGTTCGTCTAGAAAAGACAAAGCAGGATGTAATCGAGATAGTCGAAGACGCCGTAAATCAGGTTCAGGTGCTTGCAAAAGAGCACGATTTGACGATTTCTATTATGAAAGAGCCAGATCTTCCGCAGGTTTACCTGAATGTGGACAGCATTTCACGTGCGTTTATGAACATTTTATCCAACGCAATCAAGTATTCTCCGGACGGAAAGCGTATCAAAATCAGGGTTGAGCAATCACGTGACGGCGAGTATGTGGAAGTAAGCGTTGAGGATCAAGGTCCTGGCATTCCAGACAAAGACCAGAAAAAAGTCTTTGACCGTTTCTACAGGTGCGAAAACGCTACCCACACTGTAAAGGGCACAGGGCTTGGCTTGCACCTTGTTAAAGTAACAATCGAAAAACACCACCACGGTCAGGTTTTTGTAAACTCAAAAGAGGGCGAAGGTTCAACATTCGGATTCCGACTTCCGATTCGTTTGCCGCAGGAAGAAATCGAAGAATACATTCCAAAGAATCAGCTGCCGGCAGAAAGTGAAGCTTAATTTCTGTAATCGAAGCTGCCTCCCTCGCCCCAGTGTGGGAGAGGGTAGTTTTTCAAGCTGAAAATCTTTAATTTGAAGCTTAGAAAAACGGGTGAGGGGTTCAACAGATTCACCCTCATCAGCCCTCCGGGCAGCTTCTCCCATCAAGGGCGAAGCGTTAAATGCGTCCTTTGCATGCCGGATCATCCCCGTCAATAAGACCGTCATAATCATTATCAATCCCGTCTTCACATGAGCCGATTGAATCAAGGCTTTCAGCACGGGCATTGAATTTCAGCCACTTGTCCGGAATCCGCGCCCACTGATAGAGAAAGAAATCGCGGTAAAACTTCGCAGCAGCCGGCTTCCTGAACACAATCATATTCTCATCGTTCCGGTTTTCACCACTGTAGGAAAAGTTCATTGACCCGATTATCAAGTACTCGTCATCCACAATCATTGACTTGGAATGCATTTTGCCCGCATAATTTTCGGTCTTAACCAGAACCCCGCCAGCGCGAAGCTCCTTGTGCTTAGAATGTCTCGTCGAAGCGTTCAGCGCGTCAACGATGATTTTCACATCCACACCGCGCTTTTTGGCGTTAACCAACTCTTCCGTGAGTCTTGTTTCCGTAATCACAAATGCCGGAATGTAGATATACTTCTTTGCAGACTTTACAAGCGGCAAAACCCCGTTGGTTATTGATTTATCCTGCGGCGAGAAATAGAATTTCATATCACCGCACTGATTTATAGGGTTTGAAACCTTTTCGGAATGGAATTTCCCGCCAAACATCTGTTCAAATTCTGCTTTGTAAATCCTTGCAGCATCTTCTGATTCAATCACAATGATGCTGTTTGAATTGAATCCCGACATATCAGTGTGCGAAAGGTTTGCAGAGCCTGTTATTACAGTTTTGTCATCAAAGATATAAAACTTGTTATGCATTGTATAACCTGCATCAGGCGAGACCTTGTCGCTCATGTTTTGAGGCACAAGGCTCACAAACCCGAAAGTGTCAGGATAAATATTCCCGCCTTTTGAGTCTGTATCATAGACAATTCTTACGTTTACCCCGCGTTTTATTGCTGATTTCACGGCGTTTTCAATCGCAGGAGTTGACGAGTACCCGTAAATCGCAATGTCAATCGAGTTTTTGGCATTATTAATATTGGTCAAAATCTCTTTACAAATATCGCTCGAACAATTTCTGTCCGGCTTAAGCTTTGTTGTACTGTCTGAAACAAGAATCCTCACCCGACCTAAATCAAGCTTTGAGTTGTATTTTGAGGGTTTAGGTGCCGCCGGCTCAATTTTCTCTTTACCGAAGACTTTTGTGACATGCGTCTTTCTCATCACAAGAAAGTGATTGAGGCTGCGCACTTCCGGTGCGCCTACCGGATAATAATTTCCGCTATCCATATCAAGCACAACGAATTTCGCGCGCCTGATTGATTTCAACAGTTTTTCAAACGCATGCCGGTTAGCAGGCTCGCCGTTTTCTATTGCGAACGCAGTGTTCCGTAGCTTCGCGCAATATGAGTATTTGTAATAAATCAAGTCCGTGCCGGATGGTTTTACCCGTCTGCCTTCAAGTACGTTTTTCGCCCAGTATTTAGCGAGGTTTCCGAAAATAAAGGCTTCGTCTTCTGTCATATTGAATCTTCTTGCAAGAGTTTTGTTTCTTTCGCTGTAGAAGCTGTCAAATGTTTCAATGCCATCAAGGTCAACATTGGCGCCGGAATCGAGTGTAATATTGAGCGGGGTTACGGCTTCTTTCACATAAAATTCGTTGTCTTTCGGGGTAAAGAAAATCCCGAAAGCAACCAGAGCCGAGGTTAAAACTAGTACGCCAATTTTCTTTTTCATCTGAAATCTGCTTGAGCCGGAGCTTTTTCCAGATAATTCGTTATCTCAAAGCCAAGGCTTTCTATTTTTTCTTTCAATTTTGTGTTTCTTGTAATCTGAAATTCCGTAAAGTGGTTATCAATCGTGCCGTCATCGTACCTGCACGGGTGGATAAGCGCCTCGACAGTCACCTTGTCGTACTTTATTGCCTTCAGTCCATAGGCAACAGAGAGGCTGTTCATCATTGATGTGTAAGCCACGCCAATCAGGTAGTCGTTGGTTTTCAAGCCGTATTTTTGAACAGTGCTTTCGTTTATGAGTGTAAACACATTCAAAAGCGCAACTTTAATCAGGTTAACCGGATACTTGAAATTAATATGCGCAAACACATCCGGTATAATATAAGGTTTTTCAAACTGGGTTCTCACCTGATTAATCCCGTATTCTTTAGCGAGTTTGCAAACAAGGTTAAAAATCCTCGGGATTGAGTGGGTATGGACATGTGAGTCAATATGTGTAACATAAGCCACTGCAAGGATATCTTCAATCTGAGCGCGGAACTCTTTTTCCAGCTGCTCCATAAACGTGTTTTCTTTTGTGTTGAGCGATTTTAAGAGGAGTGAGCCGAATGAGTTATTGAAATTTCCTTCTTCGTCAGTAAGTGTATCGAGCCCTTTCACAAGTGATTTACCCTCAATAATATTAAGGTGCACTCCGACTCCCAAATCAGGGCATGCCGGAATAACTCTTTGCAGGGCGTCTTCAAAGGCTTCTCCGTTTGCAACAAGGCTTGCGCTTTTCAGGATACCGGAAGAATATCCTTCCAGCACGGCGCGGTTGAATGCCAGACTCATCCCAAAATCATCTGCGTTGAGTATGAATTTCTTTTCGGACAAATTTGCTCCTTTATTTTCCTCTGATTTAATTGTATTATAATTTGGTGAGGATTACAATGAGCGAAGACAAAACAAAACTTGCAATTATTATTCCGTGCTACAACGAGGAGCTTATCATAAAATCAACAGTTGAGACCCTGCTAAAGGTGCTTGATGCATTGGTTTCAAAAGGAAAGATTTCCAGCGAAAGCTATATCTACCTTGTTGATGACGGGTCAAAAGACAGTACCTGGGCGATTATCGAAGACCTGCACTCAAGGTTCGGCACAAGGGTAAAGGGCACAAAATTCATCCGGAATTACGGCAACCAGAAGGCGCTCATTGCAGGGCTGCTCGGCGTAAAAGAAGTTGGCTGCGACTGCGTGGTATCAATTGATGCGGACTTGCAGCAAGACGAAAACGCGATTGAAAAATTTATTGACGAATACCACAACGGCGCAGAAATCGTTTCCGGTATCAGAAACGACAGAAAAACAGACTCGTTTTTCAAAAAATACACAGCGCTTTGTTTTTACAAACTCATGAATCTTTTAGGGGTCAAAATTCCTCCGAATCATTCTGATTTCAGGCTTGTTAGTTACAAGGCGCTTGAAATCCTTGAAAAGTATTCAGAATCAGGGCTTTTCTTAAGGGGATTTTTCCACGAGCTCGGGCTGAAAACAGCTTACGTGCATTTTGATGTAAAACCGCGTGCCCTCGGCTCTTCAAAATTCAACCTGTTCAGCCTCACGAGCCTTGCGCTCAATGGAATCACGGCTTTTAGCGTTGTGCCTCTGAGAATCATTGCTGTTATCGGGGTTTTGACTGTTCTTGGCAGTTTTTTGCTTGCGCTTGAAGTCATTGTAGAAAAATACATACTCCACACCACGCCTGACGGCTGGGCAACGCTTGTCATCCTGTTTGCCTTCTTTGGCGGGTTACAGATTTTCTGTCTCGGAATCATTGGCGAGTACATGGGGCAGATTTTCAACGAGGTAAAAGGCAGACCCCGCTATATCAAGGAAAAAGAGTTGGTTTAGCTTAAACTTTTGTTACATTTAGGCAATTTTCCTGTTCCGGATGTTTTTATTTATATATAGGGAAAAATAGGAATTAGGAGATTTATTATGGCAATTGGAGCAAGAGACTACATTGACAAACTCTTAGTCAAAAAGTACGCAGACGAAAAAGTAGACAACCACGAAGCAGTGGAATCTATGGTTAATCCGGAAAAGATGCTTGAAGCAATGAACGATGTTGCTGCTATTCAGAGAAACATGTTCATGCTCTCTCAAAAGCTTTGCAGCACCTGTTATGCAATCAACGCAAAGGCTGCACGCTACCAGAAAAAAGAAATCAAAGAAGCCTAGAAATAGGGCTCCTTTCGGAAGAGAGACAAAAGGAGCCAAGGCTGATTATTATGAAGAAAAGATTTTTTCTAAAGAAGTAAGCCGAACACACACACAATGCCTAATCATATTTTCGTCGAGAAACCGACAATTCATCAGCTGCCTTCGACTTACATTTATATTTTAACATTGTTTTCAGGCGTTCTTAATCCTCCCGAGAAGTAATTCAAAAGGATTATTTCTTCCGTATATCCGCAGTATTGGTGCGCTTTTCGAGATATTCAAGCCCTGGGCTTACGTACTTTCCGATAAGTACCTCTTCAACAAAATGGTCGATTGGTTTTATTGCAAGCCCGAGAGCTGCGAACCCGCCTATTGTCTTAACGAACTTGCTCTTCATCATTTTGCTCTTCTGGAATTTGCTAAGCACGCTTTTTACAGCAACGCTTTCTGTCTGACCGCTTTTTAGTGAAGCGATGTAGTTTGAATACCAAGGATTCTTTTTCATCTCAACTGTTGGCTTCAACAAATCCTTGCGCAGCTGAATCAGGTCTCTGATTGTTTTTTCAGAGTATTTTCCAACTTTATCCTTGTTATCAAGGTGCATCATCTTTGCAATTTTTTCTTCGATTTTGTACCAGAGTTTTTGAAGCGGTTTGCGCGCAGACTCTTCTTGTTTCTTGAAATCCATTGTGTTAGAAACGCGGTCCAAAAATTCTTTCACGCACTCTTCGTCCTTGCCGTCAAACGCGCGCATTTTGCCGTTTGCGATAAATTCTTCAGCAATTTTTGAGATGTGTTCTTTTGAATTGAGCGTAATTTTATCTTCCGTAAACTTTCCGAACTGGGAGAACAGGTTCTGTCCGGCTTTTACCGCAATCAAAGGTAAAAACACACTTGCCATCCCCTGAAATATTGCTTGTTTCAAGCATCTTCTTGAGTCCGGACTATACTCAGTCTGGTCATTTTTATATTTATCATAAACATCCGCGCCAATGTATAAAAGAGCCGGAATCCAGCTTAGAGTTGCGTAATTTCCGATTAGTGGTCTTAGCGCTTCGCCGACTTCGTTAGTAAACGCAGCGCCTCTAAGAGGCCACTTCATAAGCGGGTCTTTGTATTCGCCGGTTGTTTTATCAATCGTATGGTTATCCGCCTTAAAGTTTTCTATTTTTGTTTTTTTGTCGACACTAACATTTATCGGCTTTATCATCCGGTAAATCTCCTTCACAGCTATCTATATATTAAAAAAGTTAAAACCGCAAAAATTGCGTTAATTTTTACAAAATTTTACATTCCCTTTTTACGTCTATTATTTTAGCACTAAAAAGGAGTAATTTACAAAACATTTCTTCAAAGAGTATAATGTTGTTATGGAAAGAAAATTTGAACTGGTATCGAAATATAAACCATCCGGCGACCAGCCAAAGGCAATCAAAGAACTCGTGGACGGGATTAATAAGGGCGAGGACGCACAGACGCTTCTCGGGATTACAGGCTCGGGTAAAACTTTTACGATTGCAAACGTAATTGAGCAGGTGCAAAAGCCGACACTCATTATTGCGCACAACAAGACTCTGGCAGCCCAGCTTTATAACGAGTTTAAAGAGCTTTTTCCAAACAACGCGGTTGAGTATTTCATAAGCTATTACGATTATTATCAGCCGGAAGCGTACATTCCGCGCACAGATACTTATATCGAAAAATCAGCAAGTATTAACGAGGAAATCGACCGTTTGAGACACAACACAACAAGAAGCCTGTATGAGCGAAACGACGTTATCATTGTTGCATCTGTCAGCTGTATTTACGGTTTGGGACTTCCGGAGAGTTATTTTAAAGGCACAATTCAGGTCAAAGTCGGAGATACCTTGGACAGGGGTGATTTGATTAAGCACCTTGTCATGACCCAGTACACAAGAAACGACATGGTTCTGGAGCGCTCGACCTTCCGCGCGCGCGGCGATATTCTGGAAATCATGCCGGCTTACGAAAAAATTATCACGAGGATTTATTTCTTCGGAGACGAGATTGAAAAAATCGTAAGGATTGATAATCTAACCGGCGAAATCATTGAAGCGCCGGAAAGCGTCATGATTTATCCTGCTGTACACTACATCGCGTACGACGAAAACGAAGACGAAACAATCCAGATGATACGCACAGAGCTCAAAAACCGCGTAGTTGAGTTGGAATCCCAGAACAAGATTCTGGAATCCCAGCGTTTGCAGCAGAGGGTTAAATACGACATTGAAATGATTAAGGAAATGGGCTACTGTTCAGGTATAGAGAACTATTCAAGAATCATTGAGCGCCGCCCTGTGGGTTCAGCGCCGGCAACACTTCTGGATTATTTCCAGGGTGATTTCCTCACCGTTATTGATGAATCCCATGTAACACTTCCGCAATTGAGCGGGATGTACCACGGTGATGCTTCAAGAAAAAACACGCTCGTGGAATTTGGGTTCAGGCTTCCTTGTGCAAAGGATAACAGACCTTTAAAGAACGAAGAGTTTTTTGCAAAAGTCGGGCAGAAGATTTATATTTCTGCAACTCCCGGCGAGTTTGAGAAAAAGACTTCCGAGCAGATGGTTGAACAAATTATTCGTCCGACAGGGCTTGTTGACCCGAAAATCCATGTCCGACCGATTGAGACCCAGATTAGCGATTTAAAAACAGAGATTGAAAAGCGTGCAAAAAAAGAAGAGCGCGTGCTTATCACAACTCTTACAAAGCGCATGGCAGAGGATTTATGCGACTATTTCCTTCAGGAAGGTATCCGCGTAAGGTATCTCCACAGCGGTATCAAATCAATTGAGCGTGTTGAGATTCTTAGAGATTTGAGACTCGGAGAGTTTGACGTGCTTATCGGGGTAAACCTCTTAAGAGAAGGGCTTGATATTCCGGAGGTCTCGCTGGTTGCGATTATGGACGCTGACAAAGAAGGATTCTTAAGGTCAGACACGAGTTTAATCCAGACAATCGGGCGTGCTGCGCGTAATTCCTGCGGTGAAGTGATTATGTACGCGGACAAGATAACTGATTCCATGCAGCGAGCGATTGACGAGACCAACAGGCGCCGTGAGATTCAGCTTGAGCACAACAAGAAATACGGAATCATTCCGCAGACCATCAAAAAACCGATTGAAAACAACCTTCTTTCGCTTGTTGCAAGCTACAGAGACCTTGAAGACATTGTGGCAGAAGAGATGGTTGAGCTCGGAATTGAGAAAAAAGACTTGCCGAAACTTATCTCCAAGCTTGAAAAAGACATGCACAAGGCTGCGAAGATTCTTGATTTTGAGCGCGCAGCAGAGATACGCGACCAGTTGAAGAAGTTGAGAGAGATGAAGTAAAACCCTACTTCCCGATACAAAAATGGTCAAAAATATTGTTTAGGACATCGTCTGTAATCAATTCGCCCGTTAACTCATCAAGCGCCAGAATCGCAGATTTCACATCAATCGAAATCAAATCCTGCAACTCATGCAGCTGCGCTGCAAGCAGAGCCTGCTCCATTGCAGCCCTCGCGCGGGTAAGACAGGTTTGCTGACGGGTGTTTGTCACAAACTCAAGTGTCTCGGGATTGATGTCACAAACTTTTTTCTTCAAAGACTCTTTAAGCTCCAGCACACCCTCGCCAGTTAAAGCCGAGATGTAGACAACATTAGCCTGACGAGCTGAAACAAGGTCAGATTTGTTTGCAATAACAATATGATTCTTGTCTTTCAAGAGTTCAAGCACTTCTTTGTCTTCCGGGCTTAAGCCCTGAGAAGCGTCATAGACAAATAAAACCAAATCCGCCTCATCAAGAGACTGTTTTGAATACTCTATCCCGATTTTTTCAACAGTTGAAACATCTTCGTTCTCGCGGATTCCTGCTGTATCAACCAGAGTAACAGGGATTCCCAAATCCAGTGTTTCTCGTAAAACATCGCGCGTTGTTCCGGCTATATCCGTCACAATCGCCCTATCAAGGCTCAAAAGTGCGTTGAAAAGCGAAGACTTACCCACATTCGGTTTGCCCACAATCGCAAAAGAAGCGCCCTGTCTGAAAATATTGGAAGTATTTGCGCCGCTTAAAACTGAATCGATTTGCGTGATTATGTTTTCGAATTTTTCCGTAAGATAGGAATATTCAGGCTCCTTTACATCTTCCGGAAAATCTATTCCTGCTGTAATTTTCGAGAGAACTTCAAAAATATCGTTTCTTATATTATTAATCTTTTCTTTCAAAACACCTGAAAGATTTTTGATTGAAGCTTTTGCAAAATCCGCTGTTTTTGAATGAATAATATCTGCAACTGACTCGGCCTGAGACAAATCCATTCTCTTGTTAAGAAACGCGCGTTTTGTAAACTCGCCTTTTTCAGCCATCCTCGCCCCGTGTTTTAGCACAAGGTTAAGAATGTTTCTAACAACATTCACCCCGCCATGGCACTGGATTTCAACCACATCTTCACCGGTGTAGCTGTTAGGTGCAAAGAAGGGAAGCACAATGACTTCATCTATTTTCGCCACACCGTCTACTATCCAGCCGTGATTGAATTTTCTTGGCTCAAACTTAGGGTTAGTAAAAATCTTTTCAATAATCTCAAAAGCCTTTGAGCCGGAAATCCTTATAACCCCGACTCCGCCCATTCCCATCGGGGTTGCCGGCGCAGCTATCGTATCAAATTCGTCTAAAATGTTCATAGAACAATTATAGCGCAAAAAGTCTCACAAGCGAGCCACTTTCAGCAAGCTGGGATAATTTTTGCTCTTCTGATTCAATATTAACCGCTGAAATCCCCTGTTCTTTAACAATATCAACAAAAAGTTTTTCAAACAGCGCATAAATAATCTTTGAGCGGTTGTTATATTTTTGTATCAAAGCAAGCGTGTCATTGATTATCAAAAGCGCGTCCTCGATTTCTGAACCTGAAATCTTTAAAAGCGCCATAAAGTAGCGTGCAAGCGCCAGAATATTAAATATTGCTGACTTTTCAGACTTCTCAAGAACATCCTTATAAATCGCCTCTGCCTTTTCCGTGATTCCGATATTAGAATATGAATACGCAATTAAGAGGTCGCAGAACAGCTCCAGCTGCATTTCATGCAAATCTGATGCAAGAAGTTTTGCTTGATAGATATTCTGCGCAAAGGTTTTATAATCCTTCGAATGCTCTGAAAACTCCTGCAAAATAAGATAAATAACCTTTGAAAAAGCAGAAGCCTCTTCAATATTAGAAACAGCATAACTTTTGCCAGCAAGAAAATCCTTAATCGTAAGTATTGCATCTTTTTCCGGCAGCTCATCCCCGAGAGATGTCCTCACTGCATTAAAGAAGTCGTCCAAATCATCATCCATCAGGAAGAGTTTTGCAAACCCTGCAAGCCTGAATATTTCAAACATGTGCTCCACAAAAAGGTTTGTAGAAAAACTTCCAGGCTTGATTTTTTCCAGAATCTCCGGCTGCAAAATCGCGAGCAGGTCTTTTGCAACATCCACGCACTGCGCAAAATCACCTATGTTGAACAGAATCTCAATATTCACAAGAGAAAGCAGCAAGAATTTTGTGTTAACCGCACCATCCACAAGCAGGGTTGGATTCTGCATCCGTGTCAGAATATTATGTAAAAGTGTGAGCGCGTCCGTGTAATTTGAGGATATCAAAGCGCCCTGAAGCATAAGGTTTGAAAGTTTTACAATCTTGTCGTGGTCATCCTCCTGAATCGCATCCATCAAGAGCACATTCTCGATAGAATAAATCTTCTCTGGAGAATAGCTGTAGAGGCTCATCAGAATGTTTTGGAAGACCTCTTTCTTATTGTTTTCAATATCCTCTGCCGGAATATTATCCCCGATGTGTTCAACCAGAGACAAGAATCCGAGGCAGTTTTTCAAATACGCGTCGTAATCTCCGGTCTCCATTGCAAATCGGGAGTTTTTCCAGAGAAGAAGGTATTCTTCTTTGAAATGCCCAAGTTTTCCCATAATAAGTAGGGTTGAAGTATCATCAAGCCCCTTTCCGAGATTAGCAAGAATGGTTTTGGATAAAAATTCAACCACCTCTTTTTTCAACGAAGCCTCTATCACAGGTTTTATGAGGTTGTAGTTATTAACATAAATATTTTCGTCTTTTACATGCACAAACCCCGATTTTTCAAGCAAACCGGCAGTTTTTTCCACCTCTTTAATACCGAGTTTTTTTGCTGTATTAAAATCAATTCTCGCACCTAAAAAAGTGGAATACGCAAGCACAAGCGAAGCATCCATATTCTTGCTTAAGTGTTTCAAGCGCGCCTTTAAGAGCCCCTGCAAATCAGCCGGAAGAATTACAGAATTGCTGCTCTTAATAAGGAGCCTGTTTTCAAAGTTCAAAAGAATGTCTTTTTCTGTCAGGTACTTAATCGCGTTTTCAAAATACAGGCGTGAGCCCTTAAAATTCTCTTTGATTTTTTCAAAATAAAACGACTTGATAAAATCAGAGGCTTCTTCTTTGATATTTGAGAGCATTGCTTCCAGCGTTGTTTTCTGGAGCGTATATTCCGAATACAGAGGTGTCCTCAAGAGTCCTTTAATCTTGGAATGAAGCGATGTTTCGCTCTCTGTTACAAACACGAAATTTGTATTAACCTTTTTGAATCTGTCAAAATAAAGCTCGAGAGTCTGGATAGAAGTGTCGTCCATAAACTCAAAGCCCTCAATCAGCACAACGCAGTTTTTGAGCGAGGCAAAAAAGTCGCCAAAGTCTTCCATATACGCAAACCGCGCATCTTCCGGCGCAGCCGCTTTTCTTGGTTTAAAAAACAGCAAATCAAAAATCGACTTAAACCTCTTCAAATCAAGAGCCGGATTGATGAATGAATTATGAATCGACATTCCGTAATAGTCGCGGAAAATCTGTTCAAACACACCCCACGGCTTGTACGTACACTCTTCCGAGCAAACAGCGTGCAAGACCTTCATCCCTTTTGATTCATAATAACGGTACAAATCGCCGGTATTGATTTCAAGCTCTCTTGCACCCCTAATCGAGATAATTTTGTTATCATCCAGGCGGTCTAAGAGTTCAAGTGTGCTAACTTTATTGAATTTGCACTTTGCATTAATATCAAAGACTTTGAAAGCATAAATATCATTACTCTTTTTTGCTGTCTGTTTCTGAATCTCTTTTGGCTTAACCTCAATCGATTCATCATCCTGTTTTTCAGCCGGAGGAAGCACATAGCTTTCGAGCAGGATTTCATAAAACATTACAGTCTTGCCGTCCTGTTCCACCGAATAGAGTGAGTCTGTTTTGTAGTCCTTGTTAATATTGTCGCAAACAAATTCATCCAGAACGATTTGCATGCCTTTCAGGTATTTCTTTTCCTCTTTTTTTACTGTAAGCATTTTGACATTGTTCTCAATCGAGCTTTCAGAGAGCAAATCCTCCGCCGTTTTTTTCAGAATCGTAATATTGAGTCTCAAAGAGGTGCCGAGTTCTGCAATAACTTTTGAATTGAGTTCAGAAAACGCGTTCAAAATCTTAATAGCTAGTCTTGCAGCTTTGTTGGCAGAGGTCGGGAATGAAAGTTCTTTGTTCATATTGACAACAAAAGTGTCGTTATAAATTATGACACGCCCTTCCACGCCTTTTAGTTGGGCTGTGAGCAGGTTTTTGAGTCTGAAATAAAATTTTGTGAACAGTTCCTGTGAGCCAAGAAGTCTCCTGATATTTTTGAGTGCGGAAAACTTTATAACAAGTGTTGCAAACTCATCTGTTTCGCACTCCTGATAAGCGATACTCGTTTTTACAGGGAATCCGCATTTGCATTTTTCTGTGTTTGTAGAGACAGTTTTTCCGCATTTTGAGCACTTTGTCAAAATCACATATCCGCATCTTTCACAAACCGGAGACATGCTCAATGTACGGCAATTCGGGCACTCAAGCGCCAGAACCTTATGGCAGTGCGGGCACACTGTTTCATTCTCTCCGATTGTTCTATGACATTTAGGACATTCCATACTCAAGATTATAGCCTAAATTTAAACATTATGCTATACTTTAAGTGAATGGAACGGCGCTTATTTGAGCCGTATGGAAATTAAGAAAGTTTGAGGGCGCAATGACACTGCTTAAAATACTTACAGAACCTGCAATCCTGATTATTACAGTGTTCTTCCTGTTTTTCATAATGACTGTTGTGAGAAATTATGCAAAGGTGCAAAAGAATCTTAGTTCAGTATCCGGATTTTTGAAAACTCTCAACAAAAAAGAGCTTTCATACCGATTCCAGCAGCTTGATGAGTTTATGAGTGCAAACAGTTACACATCAACTGCGTGGGAGGATTTCAAAAAAGCGCTTATTTTTCCGGAAAAGTTGTACATTGCCTCCCAGAACGCAAAAACAGCAGGAGACTTTAAGCCGGAAATCTACCTGACTCTTGACGCTTCTTACTTTTTCAACGAAGAATCGCTCGTTTATTCAAAGATTAACAACAAGTTCATACAAACAATGCCGACTCTGCTTACAGGTCTGGGGCCGTTTTTCACGTTTTTAAAAATGGCGGTAGCGTTTACAGAGGTCAATTTCTCAATGGAATCAAATGTCGGAAATTCTCTTAACAGTCTGATTGCAAACATTCAGATTGCAGCGCTTTGTTCAGTGTTTGCCGTAGGGTTTTCGCTCCTGTTTATGTTCATTGAAAAAATTCTCTACAACAGGATGTGCAAGAAGTATTATCTGGAAATCCAAAAAGAGCTTATCAGGCTGTTTGATGTTGTGACAAGCGAAAAATTCCTTATCGACCTTGTAAAAGAATCAAAGATGCAGAACGTCACAAACGAAAAACTTTTAAAAGCCCTGCCTGATAACTTTGCAAAAGCAGTCGCAAAGAGTCTTGGAGAGACAACAACTCCATATTTGGAAAACATTCTCTACAGCCTTAACAAATTGAACGAATCAATGAGCAAAAACAAGGGCGGGGATGTTGTAGACAAATTATTTTAACTGATTCGGAGCGTAGATGAGAATAAGACCGCACAAAGAAGATAACAGCGAAAACAACATTTTCTGGGTAACAATGACTGACCTTATGACAGCATTGGTACTGGTATTCATTGTCCTGTTTTTCTACACCTACATGACAAGCTACTACGAAAAAATCCAGGGCGAGCTTGAGCAGAAAAAAGCGTCCGAAGCCTTAGAGACAACACTCAAGCAGCAGAACATAGAAGCAAGTGTTGACGATGTTACAGGAGTTGTAAAGATTTCTGATTTGGAATTGTTTGACATAAACAGTTACGAGCTTTCTGAGAAGGGCAAAAAGTATCTGGACAAGTTTGCACCGGCGTATTTGAACTCGCTTTTCACAAACGAGTACCTCAATGAGAACATCGAAAAAATAATTATTCAGGGACACACTGACTCACAAACTTTCAAGGGCAAGTTTTCAGAAGACGAGCAGTACATGAAAAACATGGATTTAAGTCTAAAACGAGCTTACTCCGTTGCAAACTACATGACAAACACCCCTTATAACAAGGCTAACGGAAACAGACTCCGTAAAATGATTATTGTAGAAGGCGCAAGTTTTTCAAATCCGGTTCTGGTAAACGGTAAAGAAGATTTTAACAAAAGCAGACGCGTCGAGTTAAAAGTCGTTATGAAAACAAAAGACTAGCTCATTCTCCCATTCTAAACCAGTTTACAAATTTGTTAAACAAAACATTTCTCGGAATGTCTTCTTCCTTAAGTTCAGGGTCGAACTCTATCTCGCTATCGTCTTTTTCTTCACGACGCTCAAACATGTCTTCCTCTTCTTCGTCTTTACGTTTGCGCCCCTGTCGCATATACATTCCGCCGCCGCCAAGACCACCGCCGTCTTTGTAGGCTGCCTGAGCTTTTATTGGGTTGATATTACTATTAAAATCAAAAGACATGGCTTAAGCCTCTGATTATACATTGCATTATCATTATAAACTATTTTTGAACTTTTTCCAGTATGTTTATGCTAAAATCATTCTGTTGAGGTACTTCATGAAAAAATTTTCAGCTTTATTTTTTGTATTACTAATGTTAATCTCCAAAGCTTTTGCAGACGACCTGAGATTTGTTCAGGTAACAGATGTTCGACACAAAGCTGATTGCGAAAATAACACCCTCGCAAAAACCATTCAAGACATTAACAAACAAAAAAACGTAGAATTTGTTGTATTCACCGGAGATAACATTAATCATCCGACAAAAAGTGATTTGGAATCATTTATCACAGAAGCAAAAAAGCTCAATTGTCCGTTCTATGTCGTAATCGGAGACCACGATGTTAACAAACACAAAGAACTCGGAAAAGCTCAATACATCAAAACAATAAGAAAACAAGTACGCAAATACGACCCTGAAACACCAAGCTACTCTTTTGAGAAAAAAGGTGTAAGATTTATTGTTGCAGACGGAGCAAAAGAAGTTATTCCAAGCTCGACAGGATATTACAAAGACGATGTTCTCACCTGGCTTGACACAGAACTCTCGCTCTATCCTGATAAAAATGTAATCATTTTACAGCATTTTCCGATTATACCGCCATCAAAGCGTGAATCATATTATACTTTCAAACCCGAAAACTACATGAAAGTTCTTGCAAAACACAAGAATGTCAAAGCCGTTATTACAGGTCATTTCGGGGTAAACAACGAGCAAGAAGTTAACGGAATCCTGCATATATCAACAGCTCCGGCACCGTCTTACAGAATCATAGACATAATGGATTACGAAACATCAAACCCTACAATCTGGGCGCAACTCAAAGATGTAAAATAAAAAAAAAGGAATTCTTGTACAGAATCCCTATGGTTGTTGTTTTTTCTTTTTAATGTGTTACTCTGTCTTAATTTCTCGTGTGTTTATACCTAAAATTCTCCCCCGCACTAGTCCAATAGCGCCTCTAAAATTCTTGCATTTTTGTCAGCCAATGTGTTTTGTCTGACCTGCGAACGTGTGATGTAGCTTCTTAACGCCTCACGAATCAACTCTGAACGTGATCTGCTTTCGTTTTCTGCTACTTCGTCAATCTTGCCTAAAAAACTTTCAGGCATTGAAATCAATACTCTTGCCATTGGTTTACTCCTTTTATACTTGTTATACTTTATTTGTGTCTCGTATATATATAAAGTATTTCTGTTTTAAAAAATTGCCTTTTTGAGACCAAATATTAAGAATTGTTAAGCTAGAGTTTTGGGCGGCAGATGTCTTTTCTGTACGAAATCCCGCTGAAATTAATCTCTTGAGCCTCGGAGTAAACCCTTTCAACCGCTCTTGATGAAGTCGAAGCAGAGGCGGTTAGGACAAGCACGGAACCTGTGTTTGCCTCGTATTCAAGGTAGCGGTTCTTAGCAACATCAGGATAATAAGTAACAAGAGTTTCTTCATCAAGGTTATCAAGTCCTGTTATTACATTTTCTTTGTTTTGTTTGTTTTTATCCACAAGAACAAGCGAAACAGCAGACTTGTTTTGCAAGTGTATTGTCTCAATTTCGTCACTGAATGAGCCTATTGTGCAGGATTCGAACATTGAGTACAAATCTTCGTCCAGCACATCAAGCACAGCCGCTGCGTCAGCGTCCTGCATGAATGAGTGCCAGCCAAGAACATATATTCTGCCGTCATCAGTCAGAATCCCGTTCACACCGAGGATTCCAAGGTAAGGATTGCCTTCGATTTCAAGATAATCCAGAGTCGGGTATATGACGTTATCCATAAGGAAGTATTCGTGCTGGAGCGTCAGTTTGTAATTCGGTGAGCAGGCGCCCATACCGCTTGTTAGTTGTCCGCCTTCGCCTTCAAGTGAATGTTTGTAAGTAATTGAAGACCCGATTGGCAGCGCCTTGTAGCCATCTGTAAGTGCGTAGAACGAGAACGGAGTGCCATAGATATAGTCTTCAATGATTATGCGTTTATCTTTTTCAATAAAGCTTGCATCAACGATAGTTTTTGCGCTCAGGAAGGAAGTGAAAACCGCGGCGCTGTTATTGTCATTGTTTTTGAGTACAAACGGGTTTTTCAGGTTCTTGATATAATCCAGCACCATGTTTTGTTTTTCGAATATGCCAAACTTAGGAGTTGGAATCCGCAGTTTGTACAAAATCTTCTTAGCCAGAGATTTGTCATAAGCTATTCTTGCCGCGTTTGCAACCGGAGCAAAAATCTGCAAGTTGTTTTGGGTGAATTTTGCAGCAATATCGGTTTTCAAAGCTGTTTCAGAAACAGGAATTGTCATATCAATCCCGTTTTCCATAGCGTATTCCAGAATCTCGCCCGCGTTATCTTCTCTGATATCAAGGCAGGTTGCAAACTCTTTCAGGGTATCGCTTGCAGGTGTTATATAAATATCGTGTTTTTCTGATAATTTTTTAGCCAGAGCATAAGCTTTAGCGCTGTTTCCGATGATTAAAATTTTCTTTTTCATAGATAGATTATATCATAAAAGGGGTAAATATAAAAAAGAGGACACAAGCCTAAGCTCACATCCTCTTCTTATTTAACCTAAAAGCCGAGCCAATATCTACGTGCGTAGCACCTAGTCGTCAGCGTGACCAGCTGTTCCAAGAACGTCGCGCATTTTGTGCATAACCATTTCTTTAACAGCGGTTCTGCCTGGTCCCATGTATTCACGCGGGTCAAATTTTTCAGGGTGTTCAACAAAAAATTCTCTGATTGTTGAAGTCATTGCAAGTCTCAAGTCAGTATCGATATTGATTTTTGCAACACCGTGCTTAGAAGCGTAGTTAAGCATTTCTTCCGGAACACCTTGTGCATCAGGTAATTTACCGCCGAACTGGTTGCATTTTGCAACAAATTCTTTAGGTACTGAAGATGAGCCGTGAAGAACGATAGGGAAATCGTATCCAACAGCTTCGTTAACAGCTTTCTTGATTTCAGCAAGTCTTTCAAAGTCTAATTTAGCTTCGCCTTTGAACTTGTAAGCACCGTGAGAAGTACCGATAGCGATTGCAAGAGAGTCGCAGCCTGTTTCTTTAACGAATCTGGCAGCTTCTTCAGGATCTGTGTAAGTTGCGTGTTTAGCATCAACTTTAACATCGTCTTCAACACCTGCAAGTTTACCAAGTTCAGCTTCTACTGAAACTCCGCGAGGGTGAGCGTAATCAACAACCTGTTTTGTTAATTTGATATTTTCTTCCAACGGGAATCTGCTGCCGTCAATCATAACAGAAGAGAAACCGCCGTCGATACAAGCTTTGCAGATTTCGAAATCAGCACCATGGTCAAGGTGTAAAGCGATAGGCACTGTAGTTGTAGCAAGAGCTGCTTCAACCAACTTGATTAAGTATGTCTGGTTAGCATATTTTCTTGCGCCTGCTGAAACCTGAAGAATGATTGGTGATCTTGTTTCTTCTGCAGCTTCTGCGATTGCCTGCAAGATTTCCATGTTGTTAACATTGTAAGCACCAATAGCGTATCCGCCTTCCAATGCTTTTTTGAACATTTCGTTTGTTCCGACTAATCTTCTTTCACTCATTTGAGTTCTCCTTCTTTCTATTTATGTATAAGAAATACATTTACATCCTCATGAGTACTACAAAAGGGGGGAAATGTAAAGAGGGGAGGAGGCAGCTGAGAAGTTAAGCAGCTGGGCAGCTGGGAAATAAATTTTATTCTCCTCTTCATTGGGAGAGGTCGCAGTTGTGCGTGAGCTTTGCGAACGCTACAAATGCGGGTGAGGGTTAATCCACCACGCAAATTCTTTCCGCTCGTCAACGATTCTTAGCTGCCCAGCTGCTTAACTTCTCAGCTGCTTTCTGCTATATTTGAACTATGAAACTAATCATTGACGAATTAACAGACGAAAAACGAATCGACGCCTACCTTGCTGATTATATGCAGGATTTTTCGCGCTCCAAAATCCAGACCGAAATCAAAAAAGAAAACATACTTGTTAATTCAAAACCCGTCAAAGCTTCTTATACAGTAAAATCCGGTGACGTAGTTGAAATCAACAAAACCATCCAAACCGCAAAAATTCTCCCGCAAAACATCCCGCTTGAAATCGTGTGGGAAGACGAAAATATGCTCGTTGTAAACAAACCGTCAGGAATGCTTACACACCCGACAACAGTCGAAATGTCCGGCACACTTGTTAATGCGCTCCTGTTCAGATATGGCGAAAACCTCTCCGACGTAAACGGAGAATTTAGACGCGGAATCGTGCACAGGCTCGATAGAAACACTTCCGGCCTGCTAATGGTTGCAAAAAACAACGAAACCCACCTTTATCTTGCTGAAAAAATGAAAAACCACCAGATGACCAAAAAATACCTCGCTGTTGTCAAAGGCGTGATTGCAGAAGATGAGTTTGTAATCAACAAACCAATCGCAAGAAACCCCAATCAGCCGCATAAAATGGGAGTATTTGAAACCGGCAAAGAAAGTATTTCCAGAGTAAAAGTTTTGGAACGCCTCAAAGACGCTTCGCTTATCGAAGTACACCTTGTCACAGGGCGCACACACCAGATAAGAGTCCACCTTTCAAGCCTCGGGCATCCGGTTTATAACGACACGCTTTACGGATTCGGAAAAGTCAAAATCAAAACAGACGAGCAGGTTTTGCAGTCATACAAACTGACTTTCCCGCAACCGTTTGAGGGCAAAGAAATCTCGCTCGAAATCCCGCCGGACGATAAAATAACCAAGGTTCTAAAGGCATTGAGGGCTTAAATATTAAAAGATTTTCTGGAGCCTTCTTCGTGGTACAAGCCGCCGCCGCAGATTGTTTCAACCACCTTGAGCACAAACTCGCGCGAAGCGTCAGAGCTGTTCAGGAAAAACTCTCTGTTTGCAAGGTGCCTGATTTTGAATATTGAGTTCTGGGTCTTGTCAGCCGGAACAAAAAGTGACGCAACTTCTTTATCAAGAAGCATTTGCATCATCTCGTGGCGCGAGGTTATACCTTCCATAAGCTCATTATAATTCCCGTTAATCGCCATTATACGTCCGGAGAACATTGGCTGGGCGCCTTCTCTGAACAAAGCCTGCGGTTCGTAATTACATCTTGTGGTGAGGCTTATTGTGTGCCACAGAATATTAATAATCACAACACTTTTTTCCTTGTCGTGCTCCACATAAATGTTTTCGGTTGTAATCCCGCGCGCAGAGAAAGATTGCTTGAGCGAATCAGCGATTGCCTTGAAGTTATCAATCATCTCCGCGAAAATCTCGGTAGTGTTCAAAGTCGCATGCTGATAGTCCAAAAACTGTTTATACATGTGAGTTGAAACAAGCCCGATGCGCTCCTGGATTAGTGTGGATTTTCTAAAGGAAGTTTCCATGTTATTGAAATTTTCGTAGCCTTTACTCAAAGTTATAAAGCCTCCTGATATAATTGTACACTCAAAACAATGTCAATGTAAACTGATGATTGTAAAGAATTGTAAAAATTTTGACACAAAAGCGTTATCAAAATTGAAAAATGTGGAATAGGAAATATATAGGGTAAAACAAACAGCAATCTCACGGAAAGGAGAGTTAGTTATGGAAATTTTAAACTTAGTTTTATTCGGATGTGTTTTCTACATGGCACTAATCGGGATACCGAGCCTTTGCGAGAAGCGTAAATAACGCTTCATGGCACCGGATCATACCCGCCTTCGTTGAGCGGGTGGCAGCGGCATATCCTTTTTATACCAAGCCATCCGCCTTTTAGCACGCCGTATTTTACAATTGCCTGCCTCATGTATTCAGAGCAGGTAGGATAAAACCTGCACCTTGCAGGAGTTAGTGCAGAAATCTTCTGGTATATCCATATTAAGCCTAAGAGCAGTTTTTTTATCATAGAATCATGTTAGCAGAAAACTATGACTTCTTAAACCAGCCTTTAACTTTTTCATACCCTTTAACAGCGTATTCTTTTGCCTGTGAGCACCACTTGTGACATGGCTCTGTAATCTTGTCAGATTTTTTCATAAAGTCTTTGAACTTGCCGTCTTTGAGTTTTCCCACAACATCATATTTATGTGCACAGCCCAAGCCGCCGATTACAAGAGCAATAAATGCTGCTCCCTTCAAAACTGTTGAAACAAAAGAAGATGATTTTTCCTCACCGTAATCCCTGCCTCTAAAATTCACCGTATCTCTGTCAGGAGTCTGAACAATCGGGGTTTCAGGACGCGGGGTATCTACATTGCGTCTGGCAGCAACGCTTCCACATGATTCTCCGCCATAAAATGATACATGATTCATACAAACCTCCTTAGAGTTACACACCTATACATGTAAAAACCCTTTTCACACAAAAATTGCTATATACAGAGGCAAATATTAAAAAGTTTTACAAAACTTTACAAAAGGCCGCTTCTTTTGTATTCGAGTTGTTTCTGAATACATTTTTGGGAAATAAAATCCATGTCGTTTTCCTGCAAATCAACAAACCTGAATGCAGATTTTAGAATATCGTCTTCGTCATCAAAGCGCACAAATTTGGCTTTTGTCTTGAGTTCATGGTTTGGAAACAGAATCTTTATGTAAACATCTTCTATGCTGTCAATTTTATGCGGAAGTTCAAGCCTTATGCCGTTTGCAGAGATATCGTAAGTGGTGCAGGGAGTATGAATAATTTCGCCTTTTTCTTTATAAGAGAGCACAACTTTTTCCTGCATTCTCACCCTGAAATACTCCCTATTTTGCTGGTATTCAAGCCCGTCCGGGGTTTGGAGTGTAAAATATATATAAGGGTCTCTGATTTCAAAATACTTGAGAGTCGTTGTGGTTCTATACAGTCCGTTATTGCACACAAAGCTCAAAAGCACATCCTGCGGTGCTGAAACGTGGATACCTTCTTCGTATTTTATACAGGATACGATTTCTCGCTCGCCCATAAATTTTATTGCTGCTTTTTTGCAGCAAGTTCTCTCTGAGCGGTCTTTGTAGACAATTTTTATATAATTAATACTATCCAGATTAAGATTGAATTTCATTACCATAATTATATCAGATAAAACTACTTTGGAGTATAATTGAGATATGAAAGGCATTATTTTTGATTTTAACGGAACGCTATACTGGGACTCACAGCTTCACTACGATGCGTGGAGAGAGTTCTCCAAAATTTTGAGAGGAACAGCTTTTTCTGACGAAGAAATGCGAGACAAAATGTTCGGACACACAAACGCTGACATCATTGAATACGCAATCGGCAAAAAGCCTTCTGAAGAGATGGTCGAAAAGTATGCCAAAGAAAAAGAATCACTCTACCGCAAGCGCTGCCTGCTAGATAGAGAAAGCTTCAAGCTTGCACCCGGTGCTGTTAGGTTTTTGGACTTTCTAAAAGAAAACAACATCCCGAGAACCATTGCAACAATGTCAGAATGGGATAATGTAGAGTTCTACATAAAAGAATTTAATCTCGCAAAATGGTTTGATTTGGATAAAATTGTGTACTCAAACGGAAAAATTCCGGGAAAACCAGCTCCAGACATATTCCTTATTGCAGCAGAAAGACTTGGTTTAGAGCCAAAGGACTGCGTTGTAGTCGAAGACGCTATTGCCGGAATAAAATCAGCACAAAGTGCCGGAATAGGTAAAATCCTTGCGATAGCTTCACTTGAGCCGATAGAATTTTATAAACAGATTGACTGCGTTGATACGATTATCAAAAACTTTGACGAGCTTGACCGCGCTATTTTTGATTGTCAACTTTCTCGCTCTTAGGCGGGAAGATTTTTTGCCACAAGTTTTTCACGCCTTTTGCAACACCGCCGATAATCTTCGGAACAAGTGGCAAGAATGTCATACCAGCGGCATAGCCGAGCCCGATTCCTGCGCCCATTTCAAACCCGCCGCCACCGCAGCCGAATCCGTATCCGAAGCACCCCGGAGAAAAGCTTCCCATTCCCCAGCCGCAGCCCCAGTTGTTCCAGCCGCAACCGCCTATGCGTCTGCCGTTTATAAAGATATTGGTGTTACTGATTGAACCACAGTACATATTTTTATCCTCGTTTTATACTCTTATATATATAAAGTATGCCTGCTTTAAATAATTGACTTAGTTTTTACAAAAGTTTACATTACCCCGAAAACTCGTGCTATGTATTTGCCCCTGTTTGGAGTAAAATCAAAGGAGTAATCAGAAGGAGAAAAAGAGTTATGATAATGATTGCAGTAGCATTGCTTATGAGTATGGTTTTGTGCCTCTTATTCGGAGTGCCGTATATAGACTTTTTGAGAAAGAAAACCATCGGGCAGTATATTCTTGATGTTGCGCCGGAAGCTCATGCAAAAAAAGCCGGAACCCCGACAACGGGCGGCGTGTTTATCATTGCAGCGATTATTATTTCCTCAATCATAACCCTTTTGATGGCGCAGCAGATGGACAATTCTGCGTGGATAATTATTATAACGCTTCTATTTATGGCTCTCGCTGGTTTTCAGGACGATTATTTGAAAATCAAGGGGCATGAAAACAAGGGCTTGAGCCCGCGCGGGAAGCTTGTAAGACAGATTCTGATTGCTCTGATTCCGACAATTTACGCAATGCAGACTTACGGGACGGTAATAACTCTCGGGTCAAAGTCTTTTGACTTAGGGTTCTTATACCCAATTTTCACGGTCTTTGTTGTAACAGGTGCGTCTAACGCTTACAACCTTACAGACGGGCTTGACGGGCTTGCTGCTGCCACAGGGATTCCGGCGTTTATGGCGTGCGGTCTAATTGCGTTTATGGACGGCCATTCAGCAGCTGCGATTGTTGCAGCGACTGTAATCGGTGCGTTAATCGGGTTTTTGAGATACAACAAGCCAAAAGCGCAGGTATTTATGGGTGACACAGGCTCACTTGCTCTTGGCGGGCTTCTCGGAACGCTTGCCGTACTTGGAAGGTGCGAGCTTTTGCTTGCAGTATTCGGCGGGGTATTTGTTATAGAGACTTTATCTGTAATTTTGCAGGTTACAAGTTTCAAGCTCACAGGGAAGCGAATTTTCAAGATGTCGCCGATTCATCACCACTTTGAGCTTTGCAATCATTCTGAGATTAGAATTGTAAAAGAATTTACTCTTGTATCGCTTATACTTTCAGTTACAGCGGTTGTTTTAAATATTATTCTCTAAGAAAGTGTGAATTTTATGTCAGAAAAAGTTTTAATACTTGGTTTATCAAAAAGCGGAATTTCTGCTGCGGAATACGCTCTTACAAAGGGCTACGATGTTTTTATAACAGAATCGAAAGCCCCGAAAGAAGAGTTTAAGCAGAAGATTGAAGAATTAAAACAAAAGGGAGTAAAAATAGAGTGCGGATACCACAGTGACGAGTTCATTTCCGGCTCCTCTTTTGCGGTAACAAGCCCGGGGATTCCGCCAAAATCAGAAATATTCCAACGACTAAACGAGAAAAACATCAAGATAATTTCTGAAATCGAGTTTGCTTACCTTAACACAAAGATTCCGTTTATCGTAATCACGGGAACAAACGGCAAAACCACCACAACAGCGCTTGTATCGCACATTTTAAGCAAGAAGTTTTCAGCGCCTGTATGCGGGAATATTGGTGTTCCGCCGACTTCTCTAATAAGCGAAGACCATGATTTTCTTGTGTGTGAAGTAAGTTCTTATCAGGCTCAAATGACAGAAAAATTCAAGGCAAAAATCGCCTGCTGGACTAATTTTACACCTGACCACATTGACTGGCATGGAGGATTGGAAAACTACTTCAAGGCAAAAGCAAAGTTGTTTTTGCCGCCGCAGGAGCCTGAATTTGCGATTCTGAATGCCAATGATTCAAAGCTCAGGAAGTTTTCCAAAGAGTGCAATAATGTTGTTTTCTTTGACGACGCAAAGGATTGCGGGATAATTGACGGCTTTATTTGTTACAAGGGAGAGAAAGTTATTTCGCTCAAGGACTGTCCGCTTGTGGGGCATCACAATTATCAGAACATCATGTGCGGAATAATTATTGCGAAGCTTCTCGGAATGAGCAGCTCTGACATAAAAGAGCAGATAATGTCTTTCCGCGCACCGGAGCACAGGCTTGAGAAGGTTCGCGAGATGGGCGGGATAACTTTTTACAACGATTCAAAGGCTACGAATCCCGAGGCATCAATTGTTGCAATAGATTCCTTTAACAACACAGATGTTGCTTTGATTCTCGGGGGGCGGGACAAGAACACTGATTTGACCGAGATGTGTCATTCCATTAACAAGCACATCAAGACAGTGCTTTTGATCGGGGAGGCAACAGAAAGATTTGAAGAAAATCTGAAAAAAAATGGTTTTAGTAATATAATTAAAGAACACTCAATGGAAGAAGCAATTGACAGAGCAATCAGTTTAAAACCTGACGTGGTACTTCTTTCACCGGCGTGCGCAAGCTTTGACATGTTCAAGAGTTACGAACATAGAGGAGAAGTTTTCAAAGAGTATGTCTTATCTAAATAATTACAACACCGAAAAAATGAGTACGCAGAACATGCAATCAGACAGACCGTTATTGATTGCGGTTATTTTCCTTGTTGTAATCGGGCTTATGGCAATATTTTCTGCCAGCGCTCCAAAATGCATTGACATGGGGCTCAATCCTGCAAGGTTCCTCATCCAGCAGCTTCTTTGCGTGATAGTGGGAATTGTGGGTTTAAGATTCCTTTCCAATTTTCATTACAAAAAGCTCATGGCATACACTTTGCCGTTTGCTGTTTTTGTAATCATAATGCTTGTTCTGGTTAAAGTTGCCGGTACGACTGTAAACGGTGCGCAGCGATGGATTAACATAGGGCCTTTGAGTTTGCAGCCGTCAGAGTTTGCAAAGCCGGCTGTTGTAATGCTTCTTGCTGCGGTTTTTTACAAGAACACAGATTTACTGGACAACAACAAAATCGTTACAGCGTTTGTGCCGATACTCATAATGATAGGGCTTATTTTTACCCAGCCAAACTTAAGTATGGTGCTGCTTTTGCTTTCAACCTCCGTTGCAATATATTTATGCGCAGGCGGTTCTGTGCAGCTAATACTTGGCGGAGCTGGATTAATGATACCGCTTTTGCTTCTAAAAGGTTTAAAAGGCTACCAGTCATCTCGTATCACGACCTGGCTTCATCCGGAAGCTGACCCGCTCGGTGCCGGTTACAACATCATCCAGTCGCTTGTTGCGTTCGCCTCAGGCGGGTTTTACGGACTTGGATACGGGGCTTCAAAGCAGAAGCTGGCATGGCTTCCGGAAGCGCACACAGACTTTATCTTTGCGGTAATCGGGGAAGAGCACGGATTTTTAGGGTGTTTTCTTATAATCTGTCTTTTCTGGACGATTCTACAGCGCGGGTTTGTGATTGCGGTCAAGTGTCAGGACATGTACGGAAAGCTGCTTGCTCTCGGGCTTACGTTCTCAATCTGTTTTCAGGGGTTCCTGAACATGTGGGTTGCAAGTTCGTTTGTACCGGCAACAGGTGTTCCTATGCCGTTCATTAGTTACGGCGGTTCATCTATCATGGTATCATTATGGATGGTTGGAATTTTATTAAACATATCAAAAGACAATGTGAGAAGGATAAGAACTAATGTCAGAAGTATACAATAGCACCTATTTCGTCACAGGAGGCGGAACAGGAGGACATATTTACCCTGCAATGGCTGTGGCTGACGCTCTGAATCAGGACGGAGCAAAGGTTTACTATGTGGGTAACAAGCGCAACATGGAATTTGAGCTTGCTGCAAAAAAAGGATACAAGTTTCTGCACGTGAGTGTTTCCGGCATGCCAAGAAAGCTAAACCCGAAGTTCTTCATCTGGGGTGTTAAGCTTGTAAAAGCCATCATACGTTCAATCAGGTACATCAAAAAGTACAAGCCAGACGCGGTTTTTGCAACAGGCGGCTATGTTTCAGCCCCGCTGATTTTTGCCTGCATCATAACCAAGACCCCTTACATGATGCACGACTGTGACGCAATGCCCGGGCTTGTTACAAGAAGGCTTTCTAAGCGTGCAAAATACGTTTCGCTTGCGTTTGCAAACGCAAAAAAGTTTATTC
The DNA here is from genome assembly GCA_949902595.1 of uncultured Candidatus Melainabacteria bacterium. Lineage (GTDB taxonomy): Bacteria > Cyanobacteriota > Vampirovibrionia > Gastranaerophilales > Gastranaerophilaceae > CAG-196. Next base: position 111,549 of record CATLDC010000002.1, read on the forward strand.
CCAACAAAAACGCAATCGTTACCGGAAATCCTATAAGAGAAGAATTTAAGACCAAAACAAAGCCGGCTGCCAGAGCAGAAATGGGGTTAGAAAACAGGCTCACTTTGTGCATAATGGGTGGTTCGCAGGGTGCGAAGTCTATCAACAACACGACAATCGAGCTTATCAAAGAATTGTCGCAAGAATTGAATCTGCAAGTATTTTTCCAGACCGGAAAAAAGAACTACGAAGATGTTATAGAGAGAATCCAGAAGATTTATCCGGCGTTTGAGCAGGACAGGAATCTTATCATAAGGCCTTATTTTGAAAACATGATATCGGTTCTCAAATCCAGCGACATTGTGGTTTCACGCGCCGGCTCGTTGAGTCTTTCAGAGATTTGCGCATCAGAAGCTGCGCCGATTCTCATACCTTATCCGCATGCTGCTGCAAATCACCAGCGTATAAACGCAAAGTACTTGCTTGAGATGGGTGCCTGTGTTTACATTGAGGACAAGGATTTGGAGCCGAACAAGTTAAGAGAAACGATTGTAGAGCTTTTGGAGAATCCGGTAAAAATGAATTATCTGAAGCAAAACGCTTCTCATCTTGCAAAATTTGACGCAACAGAGACGATTGCAAAGTGTGTTAAAGATATTGGAAACACTTGAAAATTTTCTAAAATGGGTTAAAATAAGAGTACAGGCATGGGTGGCGTTAACACCCAAACCTGCGTCCCGATTAAAGGACTTTGGTTGCGAGAACTATTGCTAGTATTAGTAATAGTTCTTTTTCGCTAATTTTGACTATCATTCTGACCTCCTTTCGTTAGCGAAAATCATAATCAAAATCTTTAGCCTGTACTCTATTTTAAATGTGCTTATTGTATTATAACAAAATCTTTACATTTATCAATACATTATCCAAACGAGAAGGCGCGAAACGAAGTTTCGCGCCAATAATAAATGTGTGAGCAATAAAGCTTTTATGCTGCTACCAGTACTGCTTTTATATCAGTCGGAAGCTTGTTATCCTTGAAGATATTTTCTACGACCTTCTTCAATACATCCTGATTTTCACCAAGGAACGCATCGCACTCATCCGAACCCTTTGCAAAATACTTGCCGCCCTTGGTGATTCCAACTAACTCACCGTCTTTGTAGTGACATTTTGTAGTTGCGTCAAAATTATGTACGTAGGATTCAATCTTCATACCATTAGGAAGCTTGCCTTTAGCCAAATCCTTCGATGTGAACAGTGCTTTCGCCTCCGGATTTCTGTAGAAGTATGCTTTTACTGCATCAGAATCCTCTGCAAGCCTTTCAAGAGAAGTAAGTTCAACCTTTGAAGCAGCTGTTTTTGCTTTTAGATTAGCCTTTGTGATTTTCAATGTGTTGTCCCCAATTTGAGTTGTCCATTGAACATCAGTAAGACCTTTACCCCAGCCGGCTTCGCGTTTTTCAATCTGTGCAACTTTTGCTTTTAGTTTGTCTACAAACCTGATTTCATTAGGAATAGTTGATTCAGTAATATTTTTGATTGAAGTTGTTCCGTTGTGAATGTCAATAATTTCGCCATTCTTAACTGTTACTGTGTTTTTGATACCGCCGTCTTCAAACACGAACTTGTAGCCGTCGAGTTTTGAGTTTTTGTTAAACCTTGTCAACTTCTTGAGGTCAATGTCATATTTGTTGGCAAAATCTTCAACCGCTTTCTGACCGGAAATTGTCTTAGTTTTTCCAGGAATTGTGTAAACGAGCTTGCCGTCAGCACCCATCATCGCACTGAATTTAGATATCACAGTCTCGGCTGCAGCGTTTTCTACAGCCCCTCCTGCTGCTGCTTCAGTCGCAGCCTTAGTGCCTTTGCCTCTTAGTCCGTTCCAGATTTGTTTAAATCCTTCTGCTATGCCTTTATCGCCGCCCTTTTTGTGAGCTTTGTATAGCAGAGCACCTGCGCCTACTGTAAGGAGACCGCCAACAATAATTCCTGCATTGCTTGAGCTTTTTTCTTCAACCTTAGCTTGTGGAATAATATTGTTAACCTTTTCTGTTGGTACAGTATCCGTTGGCTGTGATTTGAAATTTAAATTGTACGAATTTAGAGCCTGCAAAAAAGCTGGATCATAGCCATAAGCGCCAATACTATCAAGTGCATAACCTGTCATAATTAACCGACCTTTCTAATTAACCTATAAAAAATTTCCCTTGTATACATAAAGTTTTTCTGCGCCGAAAAATTGCCTTTTGAGAGATTCAATATTTACAAAACTTTACAATATGATATAATAGTGATAAATCAAGGGAGAGATATGCCGATTATTTCGTCTGAAAAGATTTTAGAACTCGTACCGTCGCTGTTTGAGATTAACCTGAACAGCGATAAGACCGGCGTTAATATTTTTAGAAAACTTGAGAAAATGCTCATTTTTGATGAAGGGTTTATCTATTTTATAAACCCGGAAAGCTTGCAGCTAAAGTATTCTTACAAGAAACATGCAAACTACGAAGCTGAAAAAGTTTTCCCGATGTCAGGCGAGGTTAAAGAGTTTGCATTTTCTAAAGCCGGTAAAATTACAGACGGAGAATCAAAGTTTGTTGAGACAATAGAGCTTAAGGGAAGCAGACAAAACTCCTACATCATCTCCAAGATTTCAATAAAATCAACAGTTTTCGGGCTCATTGTGCTGTCAAAACGCGAAGAAAACTTCTACACAAAGTCAGACCTTTCGGCGCTTGATGCGGCTTCCGCGGTTTTATCATATGTGCTTAAGGATTTGGAGCTTTCAAATGTGTTCAAGATTCAGCTCAAAGCCTTGAAAGACGGAATTTTAGAAAAGAATCAGGCTTACAAAACAATAAAAGAGCAGAACGAAAAGATTCTTGAGGCTGACAAGGTCAAGAACGAGTTTCTGGCAAATATTTCGCACGAGTTGCGCACCCCGCTCAATTCGATTCTCGGATTTTCGGACATATTGGGAGCCCGGCTTTACGGGAATTTAAACCACAAGCAGGAAGAATACGTGAACGACATAAAAATCTCTGCAACCCATCTTCTTGGAATGATTAACGAGATTCTTGACATGTCCAAAATTGAAGCCAACGCAATGAAGATTGTAAAAAGCACTTTTTGGATAACAAGGGCGATAGACGAAGTTTCAAACATACTTATGCCGCTTGCGCAGAAAAAAAATATCACAATAAACAAGGCTCTGAACGCGGATTTTGAAGTATTTGCGGATTATCAAAAAATCCAGCAGATTCTTTATAATCTTGTGAGCAATGCAATAAAGTATTCTCCGGAAAACGACGCAATTGATATTACGGCTGTTTGCGGCGAGGACGGATTCAAGCTTGCAGTACATGACAACGGGATTGGAATTGACAAGAAGTACCATGGCAAGATTTTTGCAAAATTTGTGCAGCTTGACAGTGCTTACACAAAGAAAGAGAGTTCAACCGGATTAGGGCTTACGATAACAAAGGAGCTTGTCGAGCTTCACAACGGAAAAATCTCTTTAATAAGTGAGGTAAACAACGGTTCTACATTCATCGTTGATATCCCGCAATAAATGAGTTATAATAAGTGCATGAGTTCAGAAGCGGAAGATACTAGTCTAAAAATGGTCGGGCTGGAACTCATGTTCCTTACCCCTGAAAAATACAGTAATGCTGATGGTATTACTGCTGTTGAGCTTGCAAAACTAGTTAATTTGCCGGTTGAGGAAGTGAAGAAAAAGCTTCAAATCCTCAAGGACAAGAACATTGTCCGCGTCAAAGGTATCAACCCGAAGTGCTGGCTGTTTGACGAATACAACTTCCAGCGTCTTGATGATGACGACGACATTTTCCACCTGCTCTGTAATTTCGAAGATGTGGATTTTGACAAGTATTTTACTTATTGATTAATTTTGAATAGACTTCCACAAAGTATTCAATCGACCTGTTGTGCTTCAACTCTGCTGATTTAGGGAAAAAGCAGCCCGGGATTTGCCCCGCTTCTCTGTGGTGCCTAACGCATTCGCAGCAAACTCCGCGTGTTTTGCATGTTGTAGAAGAGCATGTACACTCAAGTATATTTTCGTCTTTTTTACATTCCATTAATTCACATTCCTTTTCTGGTTGACACCTCACCCTACCCTCTCCTCAAGGAGAGGGGGTTAGTGTATTCACATCCGCAATAATTCTGCCTGTACAAACCCAGCTCCTTTGAAAGCTTGTTCGTCTTCAAAAAACCGTCTTTTTTCTTAAAATCTATTGCCACATACTCAAGCCCGTCTGCGACCTCGTTTGCAATTTGTGTAATTCGCTCAAAGTTTTTGTGCGGGCTTATCACAAGCGAGGTCGTGAATTTTGAGATTCCAAGCTCGTGCGCTTTTTGGGCAGTCTTTCTTAGTCTTAATCTTATGCACTCATCGCAGCGTTTTCCGCGCTCCGGCTCATCTTCCAGCCCTTTTGCTGCTGCAAGAAATTCCTCATGCCGGTAATCTTCCACAACCATCTCAACCCAGTGGTACATGCAGACGATTTTCTGCGCCTCAAGCCGGCGTTCAAATTCCGCTTCTGTATCAAGGTTGGGGTTGCAGAAATACACAACAGGAGAATATCCCATCTCCTTCAACAATGAGATAGGATACCCTGAACAAATCCCGCAGCAGGCATGGATTAAGATTTTATTTTCTTGGTTTTGCTCCATGTTTTATTAACACATTCCTCAATTCATAGTAAGGCATTACGCCGACAACCCGCTCCTCGTTTACGTACATGGTTGGTGTACCGTCTATACGAAGCTTGCTTGCATTATTGATTTCTGATTCGATTTCGTTGAAAGTCTCTGGAGCGTTGAAATCTTCGATAAACTTCACTTCGTTAAACCCTAGTTTGTCCGCAAGTTTAAGCATCTGCTCCATATTTTTTGGCTGTTCTTCGTACAACAGAGAGCTCATTTCCCAGTAATTATTCTGTTTTCTTGCAGCAATCGCGCCTTTTGCCATAAAGCATGCATTCGGGTGCATATTCACACTGATATAAGGGTTGCACTCCTTGTCAAACGGATAATTGTGGTGAATAACTTTGACGTTGGAAAACTCTTTAACTGCCTGATGAAGCATTATATTATGGATGTAGCAGAGCGGGCATACGTAGTCTGAATATAGCTCAATAACAACATCAGCTTTCTCGTCACCGAGTGTATTGCCCTTAACACGATACGGATTGTATTTGATATCTCTGTATTTAAGAATAGATTTCTGCTTCTTGATATGCGGAACAAAGTTGTAGGTCATGCCTGTGTAGCACAAGAACGATGTTGCAAGGATTACGAGCACAACAAAGGTCTTTGTGTACTGTTTTGCACCGGCAATAAAGTCAATCACTGTTGTCTTAAAGCTTTCCACGATGTTGCCGATTTTACCCGAAGATGCCACGAGTGCAATTGCAAGGTCGATAAAATAGGTTATCACGCAAAGAAGGCAGAGTTTGTTTATCTTGAACAAGCTCAGGCCAGCAAGCACCATTGAGACCGCGAAAGCAACCGTTCCCATCACTGTAATATACGACATCGGGTTTTTAAACACTTCCAGAAATTTAAGGAATTTGAGTTGTTTGAGTTTATCCACGACTGTCAGGAACATCACAGTGATATAAAAGAGCATGCCCCAATAAGCGAGCGGAATGCCCCAGAACTGCGAGACAGTTGATTTTGCTGCGCCGTCGCAGTCAATAAATTCGTTTATTGAGCAGAAGCTTGGAAGCGCGTATTTTTCGTAGTTTGCGACATAATAAATCATTGCCAGTTTTATTGTAAGCGCAAGACCGGCAATTGCTAGAATCTGTATAGCTAATTTTTTCTTATCAATATTCATAAAACTCCACTCCCGTCTAGTCTATATTACTAATTCTAGTATATAATAATATTTTTTCAATGATACTTATACCGGGGTGAAGTAGCCGTCAGGTTTTAGCCCGACAGGGCTATATGAATCAGCTCTAAAATGTTTATTAAAGTCAAGAACAAAATCATACATTCTAATGATTTTATTTAAAAAATATACTGCTAATATATATCTATACTCCTTAAAAAACGACGATACACATATCCCTAATCAACAGCTATGCACGATAAAAAGTTCATAGCTTTTTTTTGTGGGGGTAAATGTAAAATTAGCTGGATTTGTACCTACAAAATAGACGACAAGGTGGGAGGGAGATTTAAGGAAAAAATCCACGCAAAAAACTACTCATCTAGTAACTTAAAATCATCTCCAAGATTTTCTTCTAATTGTTTAGCAAAATCTGAGAATTTGATTCCGGCTGCTTCTGCGATTTTCCATGCTGTTAATAAACTGCAATCAACAATCCCTTTTTCAATCTTACTTAAATTTCCGCGGTCGATATCGTATTCATCAGCAAATTTTCTTTGAGAAACTCCCGTTATTTTACGGCATTTCTCAAAAATCTTTCCAGCTTCGATTTTAAATATCACAGATTTTTTATTTTCTGGTTGCATATTTACATGCATACCTGTTATCATTTTAGGAGGTTCTGTAAAAAACCTGCCAGCATAAAGGAAAATATGAATTTTTATTTTTATCTTTAGCCAACTAAACGCCGACGCAGCCGGATTAATTTACACAAACGCGAGTTATCCGATTGCTGCAACCGGCGCAAAAGTTGTAACAGTATACGGAGAGTAAAATTAAAGGGCGATAAATCGCCCTTCCCCCTCCTCCTTCCCCACCCAGACTATTTTCTCCCCATCCCGCGTCTTCGCTCTTGCAAAATTTGTATGTTTAAGTTATTATTGATTCTGTTACGGCGACATGGCCAAGTGGTAAGGCAGAAGCCTGCAAAGCTTTTACCCCCGGTTCGAATCCGGGTGTCGCCTTTTTTTATTTGGAAGACAATCACAAATCAGAGTTGCATGGAAAATATTGAGTTAAAACGCTTTTGGGAGCAAGTTAAGGAAGAATTAATAGGGGTTTTGCCGGAAAATGTGCACCCCTGGATTTACCCGCTTGAAGCCTCCGGATTCGATAAGGGCGTTCTAACCGTTGTCACCGGCCAGATGATGGGCCGGGATTTGCTCCGTCGCAAGCACTCCGCCCAGATGAACGAGGTGCTCAAAAAAATCACCTCTGATTCCAACGCCAGATTTGTTATCATCTACGACGAAAACGCTGCAAGGACTCTCAAAAAAGAGACCGAAAAAATCCAGAAAAAAGCGTCGGAAAAAGACCTAAAAGAACAGGCAATGGAAAATCTCAGCAACATGCAATCCGCTTCCAACCTGAATCTTAAGTACAAGTTTGAAAACTTCGTTGTGGGCGAAAACAGCAAGTTTGCTTACGCGACCTCAATGGCAGTTGCAAAGCAGCCCGCGCAGAAGTACAACCCGCTATTTATTTACGGCAACTCCGGGCTCGGAAAAACCCATCTCATGCAGGCTATCGGGCATTACACAATTTTCAACAACCCGAAATTGAGGGTCAAGTACACAAAAACAGAGGACTACATCAACGACTACATCTCAAACAGCCGCAAAACAAACAACACGGTTGAAAACATGTCCAAGTTTAACAAGAAATACACCAACATTGACATAATTCTAATCGACGACATCCAGTTCATTGAATCAAAAATCAAAACAATGGACAATCTGCAATACACCTTTGACAGTCTGTACAACAAGGGCAAGCAGATTGTAATAACTTCTGACAGGCTTCCAAAAGACATTCCGACCCTCACAGCAGCGCTCTGTTCCAGATTTGAGATGGGGTTGATGGTGGAACTTACCCCGCCGGATTCAGAAACAAGGTTTGAGATTATAAAGAAGCTCGCAGTTGAAGCTGACGTTGTCCATGAAGACGAGGCTTTGAAATACATTGCGCGCCATTTCAAGAACAATGTTAGGGAGCTTGAAGGTGCGTTCACGAAGGTTTGCGCGTATGCAGAGATTACAGAAGAGCCTTTAACGCTTGAGCTTGCAAAAAATGTGCTCAAGTGCAAGGAAGAAGTTGAGCCGATTGATTTTGAAAAAATTGCCATGGTAACCGCGAGCTATTATGATGTTGATATAAATGATATTACGGGGACCGCAAGAGGTCAGAAAGTCTCCATGGCAAGGCATATTTCTATTTATTTGTGCAGGGAAATTACGAACCAGAGTTTTGTAAGCATTGCGGAGTTTTACGACAAAAAGCACACCACGATTATGTTTGCTTACGAAAAAATCAAGAAAGAATTAAACACTAACAGAGAAATATCAACTGCCCTTCGGGAGATTAAAATGGCATTAAAAGTTTTATAGCCAATCCGGCACTCGTCATTGCATAAATTTTATGATACATAATAATATGTAGGGATGAAATTCTTAACGGAGCGATTATGTTAGATAATATAAAATATTTAGTGTGTCTAAAATCTGTAGATAAGCATATTGCAGACAAAAACTTTGACCTTGCTCTGGAGAAACTGAATTTCCTTATAAGAGAAGAGTACAAACCGTCTGAAACCTTCCTCAAGCGCGGGCAGCTCTGCCACAAGTTGTTAATGCTTGATGACGCGTATTCTGATTTTACTTACATAATAACCCACTGTGCAAACAAGGAAAAAGCTTATTTTGAAAGGCTTTTCCTCAACTTTGAAATCTCAAATTTTTACGAAGCGCTTCTTGATGCAAACGTGATTCTCGGGTGGGATGAGGACAATTTTGATGTGAAGCGGATAAAATTCCTGTCACTCGTGTATTCAAGCCAGGAAAACATCGCAAAAGATTACATTCTGGACATTTTCGAGTTAAACAAGTACAAAACAATCCAATTCCTGTTCAAGGAAGTGGCACTCGTGCTTGCAGCGGATGAGCTTGCAAAAGGGCTCAAGCTTCTGAACGTCATTGATTTGATTGACAAAGACAACCCGATAAAGCTTTTGAAAGAGGCGAGCATTTACGGGCTTGCAAACCAGCCGGAGAAGCAGAACGAGATTTTGCGCAGGATAGAATCTGTTTTCCCGAAGTATTTTATTTCGCATTTCAGATTCACAGATATGTACACTGACAAGGATTTGATGGAAATCTGCTTCCTTCTTGAGCTTTCGATTTTTGACAAACAGAATCTGTTTTCTTACCCGATGAAGATTCTGGAGGGCTATAAGAACCATATTGAGGGTCATATAATTGATTCAAAAGAGTGCTTTGAATCAGCAATCAAGATTAATCCGAACAAGCCTGAGGCTTACGTGCTTCTTGCCCAGACTTTGCAGCTCATGTCAGGCTACGACAACCCTGAATACAAGCATGATGCAGAAGCGAACTACAAGACAGCGATGGAAATCTACCGCCGCGAGAGCCTAACAGACAAGGCAGAAGAAATGAAGCGCCAGCTGAAGCATTTGAACTCTAATCTTCTTCTAAGGTAGGCGCACTTCCCCTCTACATCGGGAGAGGGCGCATCCGTTCGCGAGACCGCATTATAATGTTTTCGATGATAAATTGCGGAATAACACTTTAAAAAAGTTTGGTCTAATAGGTTTATCATCAACAGTATAGATCATACTTGCTAAAAATCTTTCGAAGCCGGAACCAAAGCGACTGTAATAGGAATCATGTGCTTTTTCAGAAACCTTAAAATACTCATCTATAGCTAAATCTTGATCTCTAGCACTATATCCCAATTCAACACCTTTAGATTTAATAACCCCATTAGTTAAATTATTATAATGTTTAAAGGGTTCTATTCTTGATTCAGGAGAATTTGAATAATAATGTTTTGTTATAAGAATTTCTTCAACGTTTTTTGTTTTCTTTCCGAAATCTGCTTGAACTCTATCAAACCAAGAAACAACATCTCCATTGTAATGTACCTGTTTTTCAGGTCTTATCATCGTAAGTTTTAAGGGGGAAGATGATTTAGGATTTTTTAATAAATGATACCCCTGAAGTCTCTTACCTATAGCATAGGTTGCTAATTTCAATTTTTGTATCTGCATAAATACTCCTTATCTCTTGGTATAAGATTATCATAAAATCCGTAATAAAACATGTAATATTGCAAAGTTTATTTTTTTTGTTTTTAATAACATTTATGATGAAGTTTAAAATTATAAAAAAAAGAATTCTTGAATACGCATCTGATTTTATTGATGAAATTTTTTACCAATCAATAGGTAAATTTAAAATTAACCAAGCAAAAAAAATAGGTGAAAACTTAGCAATTCCTAAAAAATACTACTCCAAAAAGTTAAATGATAAGGAAATCTCAAATTTAGGAATTCCATATTTTAATACTAATGAAGGTCGAACAATATTTGTAAAACCTTACAAATATAAATTTCAAGGACGAGAACGCATAACAAAAGTTATTACAACCCTCGGCAGAGATAATCAAATTGTCAAATCAATTGTACAAACACCGGGTATACCGTCTTGTTATAGATTAGAAGGGAAGAAAACGTATGCCTATGGAGTAACCCATGTTTTTGATAATAAAGGAAATAAAACAAATCATATATGGAATAAATTAGAATCTTTTGAGGGTAGCCAGGAGATAATGCGCACATTTGATTCAACCACCAGTGATGGCTTACACCTGCATATACAAAAATCCAATAGAGGCTGCTCTTGCGTAGGAGAAACGAGTAGACAACTCATAGTAAATATTGGACCTAAAAACAATTTCTTATCTAACCGTAATTATTTTACATGTGAAGATAGGTTTAAAAATGCAAAGTCATATATTGAAAGCGTCAGAGTGGCAAATAACTCACCACGTTCAAGCAACGCCAGAAAACATACCTTAATGCCTTCTAATCAATATAAAAATATTCTTACAATATCATAGAATCCTGTTCTTTTACAGTAGCAGCCGATTCATAACTTATTCATCAGCGAGCACACCACTTACATACTCGTCCTCAACCCCCTTGTAATTAATCTTTCCGGAGGTTATCGGCTGTCTGTAGTCGTACTTGTTAATCGAGCGCGATTCAACAATGACAGACGGCGGAAGTATTGACCATTTATACAAGGCCGTTGACATGCGCCGGAAGAATTTGTCCAGCCATTCTGTTTTCTGCTCACGGGAGATTGTGTTGTGCTTCTCGTAAACAAATTCTGTGTTAAGCAAATCCTGATAGCCTTCGTTCTTGTTCTCAACCCTCCAGATAATTTCGTCCAGAAATTCATAAGGCATAAGCGCGTCTTCTGCGATAAGCGGTTTTCCTGTCTTAGGGTCAATCGCAAGCTCTGCACCGGGTTTTTTGAGAATAATCGCTTCCGGAATTGCGTTCTTCTCCTCGCGGTTTTCATTCATCCAGCGCGCAAAAGCAAATAATTTGGTCTTCGGAACATCAGCAATCGGCGCAAACCCGCCCGACATATCGCCGTTAATTGTTGCATATCCCATGTAAAGCTCTGACTTGTCAGAAGTCGCAATCGGGATGCAGGACGCAAACTCGTTGCTGATTCCCCACAGGAACATTGCGCGCGAGCGCGCCTGAATATTATCCGGCGTAAAAGACGTTTTGTACCGCCCGTCCCATTTGGTCTCTACTGTTTTAAACAACTTGTCGAGGCATTCGGTTGTTGTATCAATCATCGGCCGGATAGAGGCTTCCGTGAAATTTATTCCAAGGTTATGTGCAAGCTTTTCCGCGTCTGATTTGCTTTCCTTGCTCGTAATATGCGAAGGCATTGAAACCCCGAACACGTTTTCTTTACCGATAGCGTCCGCAAGAAGCACCGCGCAAACAGTGGAATCCAGCCCGCCGGAGAGTCCGAGCACCGCGCGTTTGAATCCGCATTTTTTGAAGTAGTCGCGAATCCCCTGAACAATTGTTTTGTAGGTACGTTCCAGGTCGGACTCGTATTCAAGTGTAAACACTTTTTGTTCGTTCAGGGATTTATCCAGCCCCTTTGTAAGCGGATAAATCTTCCCGATTTTCTTTGTCGGGTTGACGATAAGGAACTGTTCTTCAAACGATTTTGCACGTGCAATCAATTCACCGTCTGCGCCAAACACTCTGCTGGAGCCGTCAAAGGAGCTGTTATCAATCGCTCCCACCTGATTTACGTAAACAATCGGGGTTTTGTACTTGTGCGCAAGGAATGACAGCATATTGTGTTTGAGCTGTTCTTTTTTCGCCCGTGTTGGAGACGCCGAGCAGTTAATAAAGATTTCCGGATTCTCTGCAGCAAGTTCTTCTATCGGGTCCTTTTCGTAGAGGTGTTTGTCAAAAAATTCTTTGTTATTCCAGCAGTCTTCACAAATCGAAATCCCGTATTTTTCAAAAATCTTTAAGCAGCCGGATTCGCAGCCTCTGTCGAAGACTCCGAGTGTTTCAGCCGGCTGTACACCAACAACGGGCGAAGGTTCAATATATCTGTAGTCATTAAATTCGGAGTAAGTCGGAAGGAGTGATTTTCTCACAATCCCCACGATTTTTCCGCCCTTAAGAATCGCAACCGAGTTAAAGTATTTTTTGCCTTCTGCATCTTTTTTTCTCGGCTCCACAAACCCGACAAGCGCGGTTGTTCCAGCCGTAATCTTTGCAAGCCCCTTTAGCCACTTAATGTTTTCTTCCACTATAATCGGGTGTCTGTCAATCGTATCTTCAATCGGATAGCCCATAAGCGCGAGTTCCGGAAACACGACCATGTCGAGTCCGATTTTGCAGGCGTATTTTATGTATTTTGCAATCTTTTTTGCGTTGTATTCAACATTCCCTGCAATCGGGTTAATTTGTGCCATACCGATAAATCCGCCGGATGAAGTTATTTTCTTCACTCCGTCTATAATATTTTGCGGGATTTCTTCCCCGTTAGAAAACCTTTTGTCTGCTATTTCAGATAGTGTGTATAAATTATCCATTTTTTACCTTACAAGCGCATCCACAACTTCTCTAAACGCGCCCTCTCCGCTTTTTGTCTCTGTAATCTGTATTCCATCAAGCTGTTTGACCTTCTCTACCGCGCCCGGCACAGTAACAGCGTATTTTGCAAATTTGAGTGACTCCAAATCGTTTATGTCATCGCCGATGTAGACAAATTCATCTTCCGTCAAATTGTATCTTTCAACAATTGATTTCAGAACATCAATCTTTACTCTAATCCCCTGATGAACCTCTTCGACGCTGAATTTCTTTGCAAGAATATCAATTGCCGAGTTTTTCTCGCCCGATATTATCCCGATTCTGTACCCGTTTTTTCTAAGAATAGAAAATCCCATTACGTCTTTGAAATTAACCCGGCGTGTCATATCACCGTCAGCGCCGATATAAACACAATTGTCTGTCACGATTCCATCAAAATCTGTTATAACGAATTTTATTGTTTCGGGTAAATTCAATGTCATACTATTTCACTCTTCTCAATTTCTCAATTATTGGTAGCTCTCTTGAATAAACGACCTTAATCCCGTCACCGAGAAGGTCAGGCACCTGTCTTATGTCTCTTACCATGTGATAAAGCCCTGCCATTTCAAGGCTTGCAGCCTGATCAGAGCCCCAGTTTGTTCTGTCAGTCGTAATATGCCGCTCAACAGAGTTTGCACCCAGAGCAACCGCAAGAATAGATGGAGTTACCCCTCTTTCATGTCCGGAGTAGCCTATCGGGCATGAAAACTCTTTTTTGAATGACTCTATTGCACGGAGGTTTGTCTCTTCTGCGTTTGAAGGATAAGTCGATGTGCAGTGATAGATGATAAGGTTATCTTCACCTAAAATTGAGACTGCATGTCTGATTTCTTCCATTGTACTCATGCCGGTTGAAAGCAAAATCGGTTTACCTTTTGAGCGTGTGTGTTTTAAAAGGTTATCGTCAGTAAGTGATGCAGAGGCTATCTTGTAGCAAGGCGGGTCAAACTGGTCAATAAAGTCCACCGCGCCTTCATCCCAGCAGGATGCAAACCAGAGGATTCCTTTTTCTTTACAGTAGCTGTCAATTTCTTTGTACTCTTCTTTTCCAAACTCCAGACCGCGTTTCAAGTCTCCGTTAGTGGTTCCGAAAACACTTTTTCTTTCTTTTGCAAGTTCTTCTTTTGTATACACAACATCAACTGTGCGTTTCTGGAATTTCACCGCATCACAGCCTGTTGTTACTGCAATATCAATCATTTTTTTTGCAAGGCTGACAGAGCCGTTATGATTGATTCCGATTTCTGCAATAATAAAACACGGAAATCCGTCTCCGACTGTTTTATTCGCAATTTTTACACACTTAGCCATTAGAACTCCTTTTCTTAGCTTAAATATTTTTTATAAAGCGCAAATTCATCCGGATCCACGCTGTGCAGGTTTTCTTCTTTTGCAGGCTCCTCCTGCTGCGGAAGAGTTTCTTCACATGCTGTTTGGAATAACTTATCAATAATCCCGTCCGGATTCTCTTCTTCGTATATATCAGAAATCTCAAACTTGTCGTCATCAGCTTCTTCCGGCTGTTCCTGAGACTCCTCAAACTTTTTGTGGGCTTTTGTCACAATCTTTGAAAACCCGATGTTCGGAATCTCAATCTTTGGAATTTCGATTTTAGGGATTCTAATATTAGGAATCTCTATTTTTGAATATTCGCCCTCTTCAATCTCCTCCGGAGGATAAGAGCCTAGGTCTTTAATCAGATGGATAGAGCTTGAAGACGCACCTATAAGCATTCTTTTTCCGTCAAGCTCAACAACATGAAGGGTTTTGTTGTTGCCAAGGGCTGTAGTTGAAACAACAGAAACATGCGCATGGTTGTTTTCGCCTATCTGTTTTTTCAGGGTATTAAGTCCGAGTTTATTAAGTTTTGCATAGATTATACCTGTTGCATAAATAAGCAGGATAACAAAAAGCAGCGAGAAAACAAGTGAAACAAGGTTTGGCTCATGCCCAATAGCCTGCTGGGTAGCATTGACGGCAGTGTCTGTAGTTGAGACAGAAGAAGCCTGTGCTGCAGCGCCTGCAAGAGGGTCTGGGAGGTCTGGCAAAACATCAAATTTTTCGTTAGCATAAGCACCCATTGTTGATAACCAACAAAAAGCTCCCAAATATAATCCTGTAATCTTTTTCATAAAAGCCAACTATTAACCCCTCGTTACTCTTAATTTACCCCTTAGTTTACCCCTTAATTTGCCCTGCTTTACCCGAGACCTGATTTTCTGATATAATTGTACCATAAAAAATAAAAAAAGGACCACCTGACCATGCTTTTGGAAGTACTTAGTTATATTTTTGATGAAAACGCGGTTTTCTTTATCCATGTTCTTAACCTGTTCGTCCTTGTAACACTAATCATTCTCTTTGTCTTTGCAAGGCGCACAGGCAGAAATTGGACAAAAGTTAACGATTACCTGGGCGTGATTACAAATACGGTCAACTCTATCAGATACGGCGACTTAACAAAAAAAATCGAAAAAATGGATTTGCCAAACTCCGAACAGCTTGCAGAGAGCCTTAACAGAATGATAGAAACCCTCAACGACAGAGAAACAATGATTGTTGAGTACCAAAACGAACTCCACAGACAGAACAAATTTCTGGAAGCTGTGATTAATTCACTCTCTGACGGGCTTGTAATCATTGACGATAACTACAAAATACTTAGAGCAACCCCCAAAATCAGCGAGTGGTTCAATATTGACGGCAAAAAACTAATGGGCGCAAGCATGGAGGATTACGTTCAGCTTCCCCCGCACAAAAAACTTGAAACTCTGCTTGAAGACGAAATTTTTATCAACGCTGACCGCGCTTCAAACTTCACGGCAAGCACAATGGAGCTCAAGCTTGAGGACAAGAAAAAGCGGTTTGTTATTATCATTAAGAATGTCACTGACCAGAAAGAGCTTGAGAGCCTCAAAGAAGACTTTGTTGCAACGCTTACACATGATTTGAAAGTGCCGATTATTGCAGAGACCAATATGCTTGAGCTCTTCCTCAACGAGAGTTTTGGTCCAATTTCAGAGAAACAGGAGCTTGCTTTAAAAAACATGCAGGTTTCAAACAAGGAGCTTCTGGATTTGGTTCAGATTGTACTTGAAACGTACAAGGTGAGAGACGGGAAAATCAAGCTTTACAAAGAAAACATAATGCTCAAGAGCTTTATTGAAGAAATCATTGAGGAAATGCGTCCGATTGCTTCCAAGACAAAGAACAATCTTGAGTTTATTCTCACCCGCGATATCAGGGTTGTTGCAGACAGAATCCAACTTAAGCGCGTTATTAAGAATCTAATCCAGAACGCGATTTCTTACGGCGAGCCTAATTCCCCCATTGAAATAAAAATCGGCGAGATACCAAAGTACATTGTTATCCACGTCAAGGACTACGGCAAAGGGATTTCCGAAACAGACATCAACAAGATTTTTAACAAGTATTATTCTGCAGCAAAAAAATTCCGCAAAATCGGAACTGGTTTAGGGCTCTACCTGGCACTCCAAATTGTAAAATCCCACGGAGGTGAGCTCTCTGTTGAAAGCGAGGAAGGGAATTACACGGAATTTTGTATTAAGCTTCCGGCAAGCACAGTCAACATCAACATGTTTCTTGGAGAATAAGAATGAGTGAAATTCTATACGATACAAAGTTCTTACAGCTAAAAAGCACGCCCTCAAAAAACGGAAAGCCCTGGGTTTACGCTCACAGACCAAACGCAAAAGATGTGGTTGTAATACTTCCTGTAATCGAAGGTGATAAAATCCTGTTTCTAAAAGAGGAGCGTCCGCCTTTGCAGGCAGAAGGATTTGCACAATACTCAATTGCGCTTCCGGCAGGGCTTGTAGGCGACGAGCGCGAAGGAGAAAGCGTTGAGGATGCAATACGTGCAGAGCTTCTTGAAGAAGCAGGGCTTGTTGCAGACAGGATTGAGATAAAGAGCAGGAAGATTGCAAGCTCGCCGGGGTGTGTTTCTGAGACAATAACAATCGCGATTGCTTACATTAACAAATACGAAATCGTTAAAACACCTGTAAATGACGGAGGTGTAATTGCGGATAGAATTTTGGTCAACAGAAAAGATGTTTACAGTTGGCTTTCAGAACAGGAAGCGTCCGGCATGGCGCTCACCGGTCAGACTTTAGCAGCTTTATTTTATTTAAACGAAAAGGAGAATATATGATATCAAAAGGAATAAGAGGTGCAATCACGGTCGAAGAAAACACTCCGGAGGCAATAGGTTCGGCGACTTTGAGGCTGCTTAACGAGATGGTGAGCAAAAACAAAATTGAAGTTGACATGATTTCTCATGTGATTTTCACCCTCACAAACGATTTGAACGCTGAATTTCCGGCAAAATTTGCACGAATTAACCTCAAGTGGAAAGAAGTTCCGATGATGTGTTTTCATGAGCTTGATGTTCCAAACAGTCTTGAAAAGTGTTTGAGAGTGCTTATTGTAATCAACTGCGGTGAAACATTCGCGCCGGAGTTTGTCTACCTAGAAGGAGCAGAGGCGCTCAGGAAATGAAAAAGATTTTGATTGTTGATGACATAAAAGGTTGGCGCGATTTCAACTCCAACGTAGCAAGCGAGCTTCTGGGCGGGTATATTGAAATCCAGACAGCCGAAAGTGCCTCAAGGGCTTACGATTTGGTATTAGAGAATAATGATTCTCCGTTTGACATTGTTTTAACTGACCTGCAGATGGAGGATGATTACGCGCCAAAATACGCAGGAGAGTGGCTGGTTGAACAAATTAAGACGCTCAAATCGTATTCAAAAACCAAAATAATTATGATTTCAGCCTCCTACAACATAAGGCACATTGCAGAGGCATTGGGCGTAGAGTGTATTCCGAAGTCGACTGCAATGAAGTGTTTGTCTGCGTATGAGGAATTGTTACTTAAATAAATCACTATGCGTTCCGGTGCGGAGCAAAACAAGCGTTAAGGTGTCATTTTCTATTTTATACACAAGCAACCAATCCGGTTCAATATGGCATTCACGATAACCAACATAATTCCCCACAAGGGCATGATCTTGATATTGTTGTGGAAGAGGCTCCCCGCGTTGCAACATTAAGATAACATTTTTAAGTTTTTGTATATTGTAACCGCGTTTTACAATAAGTTTACTGTCTTTATTAAACTTTTTAGTATATCTGACTTCAAGCAACATCTTCATCGTCTTCTTCTAATTCCATATCTTGAAACATTTCATCGATATCGGTATAGGGCTTAGAAAGTCCGATACCATTTTCAACATCTTCTATAGCTTTTTGTGTTACAGCATTTGGAATATTAAGTGACAATTCAAAAGGAATTCGTTTTTCTCTTACTACGGTTTTAGCAAACATATTTATTGCAGCAGACATTGTTAGTCCAAATTCATTACACAAAAAATCAAACTGCTTTTTTAAATTTTCGTCCATTCTGATACAAATATTTGATTGTGCCATTTGTCACCTCTATGCATTTTTATTACATTGTATATACATTATAACATGTTTTCCCAAAATAGCAACGAAATGTGCCTATAAAAGAAAAGTTTGCCGTTGAAACAATGGCAAACATTAAATAAACACGAGGATATTAAGAGAGAGTATAAAAAGAATCTTGGTTTTTGACTTCTTGATTATTTTCAATCTGTCTTTTTTCTTACCTGAGTCTTACATATATATAAAGTCTTTTAGTTTTTCAAAATTGCCTTTTTTGAACCATAATTTTTAAATTTGTTACATAGCTTAAAACTGTATAAATAGCGGATTTAAGGCGTATATACTTAGTAAATACAAGCAATATCATGAACATCTTTATGAATGTTAGATTACTTTACACAAACCTTTTTTGTGTTACTATATTAAATATAAGGGATTGAGGAGAAGGATTTTGAGTCAACAAAATATGTTTTCAGACGGTAAAATCGTACCGGTTAATATACGTGAAGAGATGAAGAAGTGCTATATCGATTACGCAATGTCAGTAATCGTTGGTCGTGCGCTTCCGGATGTTAGAGACGGCTTGAAGCCTGTTCATAGACGTATTCTATACGCAATGAACGAACTGGGCATGACACCTGATAAGCCGTTCAAGAAATGCGCACGTATCGTTGGTGAAGTACTTGGTAAATACCACCCGCACGGCGACAGCTCTGTTTATGAAGCGCTTGTTCGTCTGGCACAGGATTTTAACACAAGATACCTTGTTGTTGACGGGCATGGGAACTTCGGTTCTGTTGACGGTGACGGCGCCGCTGCAATGCGTTATACAGAAGCACGTATGCACAAGATTACAACTTCAATGCTCGCAGACATCGACTGCGAAACAGTTGATTTTGAGCCAAACTTTGACGGTTCTTTGGAAGAGCCTTCTGTTCTTCCTGTAAGGCTGCCGATGCTGCTTTTGAACGGTTCTGCCGGTATTGCGGTTGGTATGGCGACAAACATTCCGCCTCACAACTTACGTGAAGTTGTTGACGGAACAATTGCGCTTATTGACAACCCGCAAATAACTATTGAAGGTTTGATGGAGCACATAAAGGGACCGGACTTCCCGACAGCAGCAACAATTGTTGGTTTGGCTGACATCAAGCAGGCTTACGAAACTGGCAGGGGCTCAATCAAGATGTCTGCGGTTTCTACAATTGAAGAAATCCCGGGCGGAGCAGGAAGACAAACAAGAACAGCGATTATTGTTACAGAGATTCCGTATCAGGTCAACAAAGCGCAATTGATTCTCAAGATTGCAGATTTAGTTAAGGAGCAGCGTATCACCGGCATTTCAGATATCCGAGATGAGTCCGACAGAGAAGGCATGCGTATTGTAATCGAGCTTAAGCGTGATGCTAAGCCGGAAGTTGTAAAAAACAACTTGTATAAATATACGCCTCTTGCGACAACATTCGGCGTAAACATGGTAACACTTTGCGGTAAGCAGCCAAGACTGCTCAACCTATATGAAGTCTTAAACGAGTTTGTTGAACACAGGGTTGAAATTGTTACAAGAAGAACCATCTACTTCCTGAAAAAAGCAAAAATCCGTGCTCACATTTTAGCAGGTTTGTTAATAGCTTTAGGTTCTTTGGATGAAGTTATTGAACTTATCAAAAAATCAAAAACCACAGATGACGCTCGTAACGGTTTGATGAGCAGATTCGGGCTTGATATTGACCAGGCAAACGCAATCCTTGAAATGCAATTAAGAAGATTGACAGGCTTGGAACAAGATAAGATTAAAAACGAGTACGATGAACTTCTTAAAAAGATTACCGAATATGAAGGAATTCTTGCTGACAGACAGAAAGTTCTCGATATAATTAAGTCTGAACTTATTGAAGACAGAGAAAAATACGGCGATGACAGAAAAACCCAAATCGTTCCGGATCAAGGGGAAGTAACAATCGAGGATTTGACTCCGAATACTCCGATGGCTGTATTTATTACCCATCAGGGATATTTGAAGAGAATCTCTCTTGATACTTTTGAGCGTCAAAACCGTGCAACACGCGGTAAGGCCGGCATGAAGACAAAGGATGATGATGACATCCAGCACTTCTTCACAGCGATGATGCATGACAAGGTATTGTTCTTCTCATCCAAGGGTATTGTATACAGCCTGAATGTTTACGACTTCCCTGAAGGCGGAAGACAGTCTAAGGGCTTGCCAATCGTAAACGTGCTTCCGATTGAGCAGGGTGAAAGAATCACGGCGGTTGTGCCTGTAAGCAGCTTCTCGCATGATTTGAATCTAATTATGTTGACTCAAAAGGGTTACATAAAGAGAATCGAGCTTGACAACTTCTCAAGCATTAGAAGAAGCGGTATCATTGCGATTTCACTAGAAGAAGGCGACAAGTTGAACTGGGTTAAGCTTGCAAATCCGAATGATGAAATCATTATTGGTACATCTTGTGGTATGGCAATCAGATTCCCGATTGAAGACTTGAGACCGCTTGGCAGAAGTGCAAGAGGAGTTAACTCAATGAAGCTTCGTGCTGCTGATACGATTATCGGGTGCGACATTGTTCCGAGAAATTACGATGCTGACTTGCTTGTAGTAACATCAGACGGATTTGGAAAACGTACTAAGCTTTCAGAGTTCCGCTCACAGAACAGAGGAGGAATCGGGCTTATTGCAACCAAGTTCAAGTCAAACATGTCAAGGCTTGTAGCGCTCACAATCGTTGAAGAAAAAGACGAAATAATGATGGTTACAGCAAATGGCATAGTAACTAGAATCAAGGCCGGAGATATTTCTTGCCAGGGCAGACCTGCTACAGGTGTAAGAGCTCAAAACCTTACAGACAATGATACGGTTGTTTCTGTTAACAAAATTGTAAACACCGATAAGGATGATGACTCTTCTGAACCATCCGGAGGATGCACCATAGAAGATATGACTGCCGGGGAGCAGACTTCTCTCGTTGAAGAGAATCCTGAAGTATAAAAAGTTATGGCGATTCTTCGCTAAGATTTAACGCAGATTTCTTAATATTTGAGTACTTACCCGCTCAGAATGACGGCATTTTTCTGTCATTCTGAGCGGGTAAGATTTCTATATTTGGGGTGAAATTATTTACCCCCAGCGAAGAATCGTCATAACTTTTACCCAAAGATTTTTTCAGTCAACGCCTTGAGTTTTTCAAAGTCATAGCCGCTTGTGATAATTCCTTCAAATGAACTATTGCAATGATCGTAATTGCATTCGGCTTTTTCAGATGTATATATTACGTCAAAGCCATCATAGGTAGAACCACCCTCTTCTATATCTGGTGTTGTGTCATGAGAAATATATATATCGCAAATTTCCCCGTTTTCATCATAATATACTTGTATCCATCTTCCATCAGGAAGCGCAACATGTTTCCAATCTTTGTCTCCTATTACTTCCGGTTTAGGCTCCATATTTGCTACTTCTGCAAGGAATTTATTAGCATCATCAAATGTTTTCTGAGCCTTTGGTTTTTTGTTTTTATTAAAGTCATTGATTTTAGTCGTCTCTTTGTTGTATTGAGTCATTTGTTCGTTGTAAGTTTTTACCTTATCACGCTCCTTAGAGGTAAAATTCTTACAGTATTCGTTGATATTTTCTTTTATTTTATCGAGTGACCAACTGCCGGCATTTTCTTTGTAATATTGACTCAGTGTAATCCGGTTTTCACCTTTGCCAGAGCCCCAGCCATATTCATCTCCCTTTTGTCCAAGTGGAGTCAAAACATATTTAATAACTTCATCTTTGTCAAACCCGTATCCAAGCGCATTGACACCATCAATGCAATCAACAATATCCGGGAACGCCTCAAGAACATATACTACATTGTCCTTTGTAATCAATTTCAAAGTCTCTTCTGCTTTATCAACATCTCCTGGACTAAATGGCGGTGTAAGAGAATTAAGCGCATTTCTGATTTTGTTAGCGACTTCTCTGCCTTCTTTTTGGTTCTTGATAATTGAATCAACTTCAGCTTTATTTTTCGGCTTTTGAACAGTTCTTTTAGGGCTTGGTACCGTAACCTTTACTGACTCAGCATCTTTTGCTGCCTGTTCTTTATTAACGGTAGATGCTTCTTGAACCGCTGTTTCCTCTGGTGATTCGGTTGGTGGCTCTGGGGTTGTTGGGGTTTGCGCTGCCCCCGTTTCTTCTGTGCCAGCTGTCCCTTTAGAAATCTCTATTCCGAGCCATTCTTTTGCAAGCTCATCAACAGCTTTGCCCGCTTTTGCAGCATTCCTTACAACATAAGTAGTAATAGAGTTCATTGCACTAACGACATCAATAGATTCTTTGATAGTCTTTCCGCCTTTATCCGCAACAAATTCGTTCCAAATAGATGCATTAATCTTGCCGTCTTTGCTTCCGTCAGCTGCATCAAGTTTTTGTGCAATTTTTCCGGCTAATGTGCCGTTCAATAGTGGGTTTACTTCTGTCATACAATTCTCCTTTATACAAATTAAGTTACATCCCATGTAACACAATACCCATTCTGTTACATGTGCTACGCACGTAGACCGTCTTGCCCTTATGGTATTTGGCCTACAGGCTTGGCGCTTTTGGGCTTGTTTTGTGACTACAAGTTGGGCACGTTCCCTCCCTGGATGGGGAGGGCTAGGGTGGGGTGTAACATACGCTGGACAAGGGATTGCTCCCTCACCCCAACCCTCTCCCTAAGGAGAGGGGGCTAAGTTTATAAACTTTTGTAACAATTTATCCGCAAACCCTAAAGTTTTCTAAATTTGTGCCGTATATATTAGTACGAATGTAACTCAATGGGTATTGTGTTACATTTAATGTTACTCTTTACAAAAAAAAGAGCCTAATCGGCTCTTGGAATTAAGAATAGCTGGAAGTATGAAAAAGATTTAATAATTATATTTAACCCGAACTGCGGTTTTGAATCCATTACCAGACCAGGCAATTCCGTATCGCCCGGGTGGGTAGTTCTTATATTGGTGGTATAATTGTCTGTGTAAGGAGGAGTGTAATTATGAGTGAACTAAAAATTTACCTTGATAAAGATATTAATAAAGACCTTATTAAAACAAAAAAAATCGCCGTTATCGGCTTTGGCTCACAAGGCTACGGACAGGGACTGAACCTTAAGGATTCCGGCTGCGATGTCATATTCGGCCTAAGACAAGGCGGAGCCTCTGATATCAAAGCAAAAGACTACGGACTTACAACCATGCCGGTCGCAGAAGCTGTGAAACAGGCTGACATTGTTCAAATTCTTATCCCTGACGAGATTCAGGCACAGGTTTACAAAGATGAGATACAGCCAAACTTAAGAGAAGGCCAGTATTTGATGTTCTCTCACGGGTTTAACATCCACTACGGATTCATTAACCCGCCCGAAGGAGTCAACGTAATTATGGTAGCGCCAAAAGCACCGGGTCATACTGTAAGAAGTGAATACAAAGCAGGACGCGGTGTGCCGTCTCTGGTTGCAGTGTACAAAGATTGCGCAGGTGATTCAAGAGAGCTTGCTCTTTCTTATGCCTCTGCCATCGGTTCCGGCCGCACAGGAATCATCGAAACCACTTTCAAAGAAGAAACTGAAACAGATTTGTTCGGAGAACAGGTTGTACTCTGCGGCGGATGCTCCGCGCTTATTAAAACAGCTTTTGACACGCTTGTTGAAGCAGGTTATTCACCTTATATGGCGTATTTTGAAGTCTGCCATGAGCTTAAACTTATTGTTGACCTGATTTATCAGGGCGGGGTCGAAGACATGCACTACTCCATCTCAAACAACGCTGAATACGGCGACCTCACAAGAGGCGGAAAATTAATTAACTCCGGAGTCAAGGAAGAGATGAAGAAAATCTTGGCTGACATTCAGAGCGGGAAATACGCAAAAGAGTTCATGGACGAGATGTCATCAGGAGCCAAGAATTTCAACGCGCTAAGAAAGGCGTCAAAAGAGCATTTGATAGAAAAAATCGGCTCAGAAATCCGCTCATCTTTCCAGTGGGGTACAAAAGACAAACTGGTTAACAGAGACAAAAATTAATCATTTGTAACATATCATTGACACACAAAATTATTTTTGTTAAGTTGGTTGGTGTGTGAATAAAATAGGAGTGAGAATATGAGAATCAATCCAATTAGTGTTACTTATGCCAACCAACCAGCAAGAGCAAGACGTGCAAGCTTGAAAACAGATTTGCCTGCGCCTCAAACATCAGAGCCAGCGTTCAAGGGTAAACATACCTGCGCAAAAGGTTTAGCAGCGATTTTCGGAGCGTTGGGTACAGCAGGTGCTGTTGGTGGAATTTTAATCATGACAGGCGGTCTGGCAGCTCCTGCACTGGGTGCAATTGCAGCATACGGAGGATTGTCAGCAGCAAGCGGTGCTATCATTGGACATGAAATCGACAAAGGCGCAAAAGAAGAAGAGGAAAAGGAAAACAAAAAATAGTAAGGCAAAGGCGAATCTCAAAATGAGATTCGCCTTTCTTTATTTCTTAAAGTATAAAATTCGAATAACTTTCGTCAATCTTATCCTGCTCAATTCCGATATATCTGAGTGTAATCTGCGGAGCGGAGTGGTTAAAAATCTTCTGGAGCATTACCACATCTTTGTACTTCTGGTAATGATGGTACCCGAAAGTTTTTCTAAGCGTGTGTGTGCCGATTTTGTACTGGATTCCGGCTTTTTTGCACGCCTTGTTTATTATTCTATAGCACTGGGTGCGCTCCATGCGGTTATTAAATATTGAGGTAAACAATGGCTCATCCCCTCTTCTGTTATAGGTAATTTTTGCAAACATGGGCTTGAGCTTGGAGTTTATAGGGAATCTCTTTGCTTTATTGGTTTTTCGCTCAATGATATCGATATAATCCCTGTGCCTCACATCCGCGACATTCAGGTTGAGAATATCCGAAATTCTAAGTCCGCAATTTGTCCCAACGGTAAACAAGAGCAAGTTTCTAAGCCCCTGTCTTTTCAAAATCCGTTCAATCTTTTTCAAGTCTTCAATGTTTCTGATTGGCTCTACTGTGTTCATAACTATTCCTTTCTTAATTCCAAAAATACGGCTGCCAATAGCCGAAATATTTAATAGCAGCAAGAAAGGCGTATTACCATTGATTTTATTGGATAAATGTAATACATAAACAAAAAAAACGGGCGAATAATTCGCCCGTTTTTTTACTTATTAGTCTTTTTTGACTTATGGGAATGCTCTGCTAAATAATCTTCTCTTGTTATTGAGAATTTAGGCTTGGACCGTCCGCCATATGTTCCATCATAAAAATCAACAGAAAGTGCATCAGGATTTTTCTTAAATACCTGCTCTGCGTACTTTTCAAACTCTTTTTGTGGTACATCTGACGCATCAGAAGGTCGCACCGTATTGGTTGACTTTAAATATTTAGCTATAAAATCCGGCAAAGGAATATTATACCTATCTTTATTTTGAGACAACTCCACCATGCTGTCATCAGAGGCTTCAGCCTTCCCGAGGGCTTTGAATACTTCATTTATAGGCGCTTTTATAAGTGTAAAATTGGTATGCTCTACTTTTTCAGCATAACCTTCTGGACGAAATTCACCATTTGCCCATATGTCAACAGTAGTTGAAAAATTTGATAGCAATTCTTTATGGTGCAATTTTGTTGAAGCTAGGTTAATAACTGTCCTCGGGTCGTCTTTTTGCACATCTTTAATAATATATTTAGTAATCGATTCTATTACTGACTGTAATCCATATATCATTTTTGTGCTTAGTGCTATTTTTTCGCCATCAAATTTATCCAACATTATATAGCCCTTGAATGCCGGCTGTGATTTTATTTTATTTGGTTGATTATGACGAGTATTTTGATTCTTTGTAGATAGGGATATTGGCCTTATGTTCATTTCTTACTCCTTTCTTTACATGTACCTACTTAATTTACAATATCCTAATATCTGATATTAAAGTTCGTCTTCATAATTGTTTACAAAAAGATAATTCTTGAATCGGTAGGTTTCCCCGTGTAAATGAACAGTCAATTTGATGATTTTGAACAGGGATTTTGAGAAAATTTAGATATCTTGCATTATGTATTACAATGCAGTATAATGTAATTAACTGTAATACAAGGAGTAAAATATGGCTGAGCAATTTTCACTAAGACTTTCCAAGGGAATGAAAGACAAGCTTCAAGAACTAGCTGATGCAACTGGCAGAACAAAAGCATTTCTGGCACAAGATGCAATTGAGCGATATCTTGAATTAGAATCTTGGCAAATAAAAGCTATTCAGGATGGAATTAATGCTGTCGATGAAGGGAAAGTTGTTTCTTATGAAGATATAAAAAAGGAATGGGGTATAAAATAAATGGGGGTAAATGATATACAAGAAATTATATTTACCATTCCTGCACAAGAAGATTTAAGAGCAATAAAACAATATATTTGTTGTGATAATTTTAAAATGGCACAAGAAGTTATTAAACATATTTTGAGTTGTATTGAAAATTTAAAAGACAATCCATCAATTGGTAGAGCCGGCAGAATTTTAAGAACAAGAGAATTGGTTATTTCAAAATATCCATACATTGTACCTTATCAAGTCAGAGATAATAATGTTTATATTTTGAGAGTATTGCATACTTCCCGGATTTGGTAACGAGGATTTAAATATTGAAATGTAATTTAGAAATGGGGTCTAGCAAATCTCCAATGAATCTGGTACTTTCAGGTTTTCTCCTATCTAGCAATAATATTACACATGAACAATCTTCATAACACAAGCCTTACAGTCAGTAAGTCGACTTTACATGAACTGCCCAACAACCTCAAACTACTCAATAAAATATACCCCGGACTAAAAAACTGAAAGTATCAAATGTTGATACTTCCAGTGAAATGGTTGCGGGAGCTGGATTTGAACCAACGACCTTTGGGTTATGAGCCCAACGAGCTACCAGACTGCTCCATCCCGCGATATTCAATTTACATTCTTATTATCTAACGCTGAAAACTAAAAATCAAGTCCGGTTTTTAAATCTATACCCCGATTATTGAACGGGTGTTCTCAACCTTAAGTTTTTGAAGAACTTGCTTTGCAAAATAAAGTATCGCCAAACTTACACAGATAACAACACAAAACCGAACTCCCGCAAGCAAAGAAGCCTGAATAAATTGCGAAATACAGTTAACCGGAAGAACCTTCGCTGTTTTAAAGACTTCATTAAACAGGAAGAAAATGTACCAGTGGATAAAAAACAGTGAAAAACTGTATTTTGCAATAAAATCAAGAGCCTTGTTAAGCCCGATTCTCTCTTTTATCGCATTATCATAGTGTTTGAGATAGCCTAAGACAAGAAGGGTCAAAAATATTTTTGAAATACTATTGTTAGATATTCCGAATTTATAATTAAGGAAAATATCACAGCCGGACACAGCAAGCATAAACAGAATCAGCCACCAGCGATATGTGTAGCATAGGTCGATTTTGTCCTTGTTTGCAGAAAAATACATGCCAAGCACATAAAGAGAGGCAAAGTGGACAAACCCGTTTAAAATATATTTGAGGTATTCCACATATTTTTCAAAATAACTCATGCCGGTTAAAAACTCCGGCTCAATCGCCATTCTCGGCACAAAAAAGGTTACCAGAAACAAAATCGGAAGAAGCTTATAAAGAATTTTCTTTCGCTCGAGAATAATAAAAACATCCGCGAGCAGAAAATAAATTACTATCATTGGAATGTACCACGTTGGAACATTGTGCACCCTTCCGGTTGTTAAAAATACGCCGATTTGCGCTAGGGGATTCAGGCCTTCAAAGGGGTTGCCGTACGCAGCCGGCATGGTAAAGCACAGGATTATGCCCGGAATCGCTGTTATAACATAGGGTAAAATAACATTTGTCCATTTTTTCTTCAGGTAAGTCTTGTACTCATATTTTGCTGAAAGGTGCTGAAACAGGAATCCTGATATAAATATGAACAAAACCGTGCCGCCGGTTAGAACTTCAAAAGCAGTGTCATTCAGGATTGTGCCGGGATTTCCGAGCTGCATTGTATGTCCTGCTACAATCAGGAGAATCGCAAGTCCGCGAAAAACATTTATGTAATTCAACATTTCACGTTTTGGCTTAATCTCGTTCATAAACCAATTATCTCAAATATATAATTTAAAGCAAGCAAGGTTGTGTTAAAATACTTAAAGATGATAAAAGATTTATGTTCAACTATTTGTCACAATAAAAATTTGCTGATGTTTGTAACAGTCGCAATCTACATCCTTGCCCTGTTTTCAACACTTGCAGGCTGTCCGCTTTTGTTTGCAGCGCTGCTTACCCTGATTCTTGCAGCGGCACTTGTAAAAGATTATTTGCCGCTCAAGTATGTTCTTATCTGGGCTCTGATATTTTACTTCGGAATCTTTAACACGAACTCCAGGCTCAAAGAAACCGACGATTTGTTGAACATTGCTCCGGTCAATTCGACGATTTCAGGCAAAATACTTTCAATTCCGCAGGAAAAGAGTGAAGGCAAGATTAAGTTTTTCTTCAAGGTGAACAAAATCGAGTACGATTCAATTGTCAGAAATTTTGACAACGAAAAAGTTCTTGTAACGCTTAACACAGATGAGAAGCTCAAAATCTACGATTCTTACAGAATAACCGGAAGGCTCTCCATGCCGTTTAAAGCCGGCAACCCGTCTCAATTTGATTACGGGAATTATTTGAGAAACTTTGATACTTATGCTGTGTTCTACGGAAAAGAGTTTGTGAAAATAGACGGAAATCTGTCTGCTGTGCAAAAGTCGCTCCAGTGGATTAATGATTACAGAGAAAAGATAATCGGAGTGCATTCAAAATATTTGCCGTCTCCGAATCTCGAAATCCTTGGAGGTATTGTTTTCGGCGATGATGCGGTTTCGCCTCCTGAAAACATCAAACAATCATTCATAAATTCAGGACTCCTGCATATTCTGGCAGCTTCCGGAATGAATGTTGCGTTCATATTTTCGTTCTTTTATTTCTTCTTATCCCAGCTTAGAGTAAATTACAAGGTCAACATTTCTATTTGTATCTTAACCGTTTTGATTTATTCGCTTATGACAGGACTGGGCGCTTCGGTTATCAGAGCTACGTTTATGCTTGTCTTTGTGCTCATCGGAAAACTGATAGACAGAGACGCGCACAGTGTTTCGCTTCTTGCATTTGTTGCACTGCTGATGCTCATATACAACCCGATGTACATAAATGATGTCGGATTCCAGCTCTCTTTTGTCGTAACATTCGGCTTGCTTGTGATGACACCTTATCTTGTGAGAAGCAAAAACAGATTTCTCAACTGGCTTATTGGAACAGTGAGCATTCCGATTATTGCCCAACTCTGGGTTATGCCGATTCAGATATTTTATTTCAACAATATAAGCCTGTATTCTGTGTTTGCAAATATCATGAGCGTGCCCATACTTTCTGTGATAAGTTTTGGCGGTTTTGTGAGCTCTCTTATCTCAATAATCACTCCGATTGCGGATTTTGTTTGCAGGTGCTTTGATTTTGTTCTGAATCCACTAATCACGATTCTTGTAAACATCTCGGATTTCTGGGGCAGGCTTCCGCATGCTGCATGTCAGACCAGCCACCCGAATGTGTTCCAGATACTCGTTTACTACCTGATTTTACTTAATATTACTGCGCTTTTTGACAAAGATATAAGAGAAAAGTTTTTGAACTGCCTTAGAATCACGCTTCCGGCTCTAATCTTGATTCTGCTAATTTCTGCAATACCAGTCAGGAACAACAATCTTGAAATCACGGCTTTTGATGTAGGAAACGCCGATTCCTTCCTGATTAAGACTCCGGACAACAAATACCTGATGATTGACACAGCCAAGAACGGCTACAACGGCGGAAAATCACAGGCAGAAATGGTGATTCTCAAATACATGAAAGACCGCGGTTTGAAGAATCTTGACGCAGTTATTGTAACCCACTTTGACAACGACCACTGCGGAGGCGCCGTTGATTTGATGAACAATCTGAACGTCAAAAAGCTTTATGTAAACTCGCTCGACCATCCGTCTATTGCGGCAAAACAGATTTACGAAACAGCCGGAAATAAACTAATCCTTGCAGAGAATAACCAGAGCGTGTTTGACGAAAACGGGCTTAAGATTACTAATTTTATTTCGCCTGAAAGTCTTGAAAACGGTGACAACGACGCATCAATCGTAACACTTCTTGAATACAAAAACTTCAAAATGCTGTTTACGGGCGACGCGGGGATTATAACTTACAACCGGTTAAAGTCAATGCTTCCAAAAGACATTACAGTCTTAAAAGTCGGGCACCATGGTGCGCTCGGAGTTGTTGACAGGGAAATGATGAAGGACTTGAGCCCTGAAATATCTCTGATTTCTGTGGGTGAAAACAAGTTCGGGCATCCTTCGATTTACACATTAGAAATCCTTAAAAGCACACGTATTTTGAGAACCGACATCAACAATTCTGTCCGGTTTGTGGTAAACAAAGACGGGTACAAAGTCCAGACTTACGACAGCAAGAAAAGAAAGTTTACTGATTAGTCGATTTCTTCGTGATGTGCTTTAAAGTCGTAGACTCCAGGGAACGCGTCAACGCCGGTAGTCTTTTTCGTGTACCAGTACTGGAATTTTGGAATCAGAGTTGACAGGAACGCAGCTGCAACAACAAATCCGGCAGCAAAGTTTATTCCGCTGTACATAACGTTTTTATTCTTAACTTTTTCAAGCAGTTTCTTATCGACCTTGCCGTCTTTTGCTGCTTTGCAGATTGTATCAACATAGTTTTCCATCTCGCCTTTCAGCTTGTAGAGCTTTTTATTTGATACAAACTTGTACTCATCCTTATGGGCACCGCCAGTAAACTCTGTAAACACAGCGTCCAGCAATTTAGGGTCGTTGATTTCAGCCTTGTTTATTACATCCTTGACCTGCTGTTTTGTAAGCACAGCCTCGCCGAGTCTCTCAGGCTGCAATTTTGCCATTTCTCTTGCGCGGTTAATGAGCTCCTGTGAATCAGAATAAACATTTTCAAATTCGCTAAGCTTAATAACCTCAAGCGGTTCTTTTTTCATAAGCTTGCTGAACCCGGAGAGTTTTTCTGTTTCAAAATTCAATCCGTCTTTTAATTTAACATCCGGATTACCGAGCACTGCTTTTTTAAACTCATTTACGCCCATTTCCTTGCCGTTGTTTTCAAGGAATTTTGCGAGGTGTTCGTCGAATTTAGAAGCTGTAGTCGGGTCTAATCTTGTAGCTTTGCCTGTTTCTGCAAGGTTAAGAAGATTTCTCACGTGACCTTGAGCCCACATATAGAAATAGATTGAGCCGATATCGCGGATTGCAACTTCTCTTCGCTCTTCTTTTCGTCTTGCGTTGTACATACGTCCGCCTGCTACGCCAAAGTCGGTAGAGAGGAGTTTTCCGGTGTTAGTGTTTTCAATAGCGTTTGTAAACGCGTTTATTGCGGAAATACCTGCGCCTTTAAACGCAACATTCTGGTTTTGCGGTTTAGGATTTTGTCTTTCATGGCGAACTTTTTTAGTCAAGGCATGGTTGACTTTCGGAACAATGAATCCGATGATATAGTTTGCAATCAGGACGCTTGAAAGAACTTTCGCGCCTTTCATCAGGGCAACCTGTTTTTCTGTGAAAGCTTTTGGAGTGCCATTTTTCATAAAGTTATCAAAAGGAGTTCTTAAAATCTTGTCTGTACCGACATCGAAGCTTCTGCCTTTAGCTTTCAGGACTTTATCAAGAATCTTGTCTCCGAGTTTATTAAGATAATAAACCCCGCCAAGCCATACGACTGAGCCCATAGTCTCTTCAATAAAGCGTTCTCTGGCTTCATCGCCCTTACCGCGTTTGTATGCCTGATAAGTTCTACCTGTAACAACAGCGCCCTCAAGCGCAATAATAGGCGCCATTGCGTCTGCTTTTGTTAACTTTGTTATAGCTGTGGATATTCTTTTACTTGTTATTGGATTCAAATTTAAAAACCTTTCATATCTCGGCTGTTTGTTCTAAAAATCGTCAAGATTCTTTTTTGACAATTCTAGACAAAAACGTTACAAAAGTAAACAAATGTTTACAATTCGTTTAAAAAAGTGAGTCACTACTTGTATTTAGATTTTGTTTTATTTATGATTAGGTTAAAATGTTTAGTTAGTCAAAATATAAGGAATAGCAAAAATGAATCCTATTATTAAAAATTTAGAATCTGAATACACAACAAGAGAATTACCTGAAATGAATACAGGTGATACTGTCAGAGTATTCGTTAAAATCGTAGAAGGTAACAAAGAAAGAATCCAGGCTTACGAAGGAACAATCATCGCACAGCACGGTTCTGGTATCAATAAGACAATCACTGTTAGAAAAGTATTCCAGGGCGTTGGCGTTGAACGTGTATTCTTAGTATACTCTCCGCGTATCGACAAAATCACTGTTCAAAGACGTGGTGATGTAAAACGCGCTAAATTATACTACTTAAGAGAACGTTCTGGTAAAGCTACACGTATTAAGGAAAAAATTGAAAAAAGATAAGCTGCACATTCACTGGTACCCGGGTCATATAGCTAAAGCAGAGCGTCAGCTTAAAGAAAAACTAAATTTAGTTGATGTGATTATTGAGGTACGTGACAGCAGATTACCTTTAAGCAGCAGTTATGCAAACATTGAGAAGCTCTTGGGAGAAAAACCAAGGCTTCTTTTGTTGAATAAGTCCGACCTTGTAGACCGCAGCGAACTAAAGAAATGGGTTGAATACCTAAAACAAACAACCGGCTGTCCTGTTATTGTAACAGACGCCAAAGGCGCAAAAGATTTGGCACTGGTAGTTAAACACGCGGTCGAGCTTAGCGAGCCGAAGATTCAGGCTTTGATGGCAAAAGGTCTTTTAAGGCGCGCTGCGCGCGCCATGGTTGTCGGCATGCCGAATGTAGGCAAATCCAGCGTTATCAACAAACTAACAAAATCCTCAAAAACCAAAATCGGAGCAAAAGCAGGCGTTACGCGCCAGCAGCAGTGGGTTAGAATCAACCCGAAACTAGACCTGTTAGACACACCTGGGATTATCCCGACAAGACAGGACGATCAGGAGCAGGCTGTAAAGCTCGCATTCGTAAGCTCTGTTTCAGAAAACGCGTATTCTCCGGAGCCTGTAGCAGCGGCGCTTCTGGAAATGTTTAACGACAACCAGCAGGTAAAAGATTATTACAAAGTAGACGAACTTACACTTGAGAACATTGCGCTTGCAAGAAGATGGGTTATCAAGGGCGATTCGCCAGATACCGAGCGCACTGCGATTTATGTGCTAAAAGATTTTAGAGAAGGGCGTTTAGGGTTGTTTATATTAGACGAGATGCCGGAAGCTTAAAAAAACTTAATAAAGATTAAAGTTTTTACCCCAAAGTGCCGTTATAATAAGTATGAAATTAGAGCATCTTAGAGAATACTTTTTTAAAGTTGATACTTCAAGAAATAACAACATTGAAGCAGAAGAATTAAATGCTGCGCAGAAATCTTCGTCTATTTTTAGCTCTATTATTAAAGTCGGAATGAATTATCAGGATTTTATGCAAGAAGCTGTTGAAAGGTTAAGACCGCAGCTTGAAATAGATGACTTAAATTCCAATAAAAACCTGCCCTACAGATTGGAGCCTTCTTCAAACAAACAGGAGAAGGATTGGGATGTTGCGACACGAATTTTATTAAAAGAAGAAATTGAGCCAAAAAGGTTTGATATCAATACGGCAGAAGATACCCCGATGCCGGCTGAGATGAATTTTAACACCCCTGAAGGTAAGTATATGTTAAAGCACCTGTCATTTACCGAGACTTCGTTTAAAAATATCCCAAAAAAGAATTTGCCGGAAGGATTTGATGTAAAACAGATTATAGAATCAGGAAAAAATCCGGGTGTAAACACAAAGAGTATGCACGCGATGGGTTACACAGGAAAAGGAGTTAAAGTTGCCATAATAGATACTCCTATTTTAACCGAGCATAGCGGGATAAAAACATCTTTAAAAGGATACGAGGTTATGAATACCGCTATGATTAATGACAACGACGCAAATTTCCATGGTCAGGCTGTTGCTGACATTCTCTGTGGAGATGAATCAGGAGTTGCACCGGATTCTGATTTGGTCTATTTTGCAGAAAGCTCTTCAAAGGATAGGTTACAGGCTTTAAAAAGAATTGTTGAAATTAATAAAAATTCAGCTCCGGAAGAAAAGATTAAAATTCTTTCTATCAGCTGGGATTTTGACGAGGATGCGCCTGAATATGGAGAATATTCAGCTTTGTTAAAACAGTTAGCCAATGACGGAGTTTTTATATCTACAGCCGGATTTTCAATGCTGGATGAGAGTGTAAACGGAGTTAAGATAAATTACGGTATTCTTGAAAAGAATGATGCTACCGGGAATCCGGATGATTTTTCTAATTATACCGGTCACTCCAATTTTGGCGATAACACAAATGCTTTATTAATTCCGGCAGGAGATAGAACTGTTGCAAGTGCAAGAGATGTTAATCAATACAGGCACGATTCTATAGGCAGTACCAGCTGGACCACTCCAGCATTATCAGGATTTTACGCCTGCGCATTGCAGTGTGCTAAAGAAAACGGAGTTGAATTAACGCCTGAAAAGTTTTACACACTGGCTTTGGAAACAGGAGTTGAAATTAAAAATAACGGGGAGTCTTGCGGGAAAGCAATAAACGCTCAGGCTCTTTGCGAAAAAATAATTGAACTCGCTAAACAGGAACACTCTTTCGGTTTATAAATATTTGTTATAATATGATTAAATGAAAAGATGTTTTTGGGTTGACGAAAGGTCTGAAATTTACGTAAAATACCACGATGAGGAATGGGGAGTGCCAAAACACGACGACAGGGAGCTGTTTGAGCTTCTTGTTTTGGAATCGTTTCAAGCAGGACTTTCCTGGATTACTGTGTTAAAAAAGAGAGATGCTTTTAGAGATGCGTTTGACAATTTTGATGTTAAAAAAGTTGCTTCTTACGGAGAAGAAAAAATTGCAGAGCTTTTGCAAAACCCCGGAATCATACGGAGCCGCGGAAAAATAGCAGCCGCTATTTCAAACGCAAAAATTTTTATTGAAATCCAAAAAGAATTCGGAAGTTTTTCTAATTACATCTGGAGTTTTACGGAAAACAAAGTTATAAAACTTGATTATGAAAATCTTCCGGCAAGCACTCCTCTTTCTGATAAAATATCAAAAGACCTAAAAATGCGCGGAATGAAATACGTTGGAACAGTGATAATTTACTCCTACCTGCAAGCAATCGGAGTTGTAGACGACCACGAAAAAGGCTGTTTCAGATACTAAGACAAGATTAATATTACGGCACCAACAAGCATTATGAAAGAACCTGCAAGCTTTCTTTTAAGGTTTCCTTCATGGAAAATATTTGCGCCCAGAAACACGCTTAAAATCGTTGACAATTGAAAAAGCGCAAGAGCATAAGAAACATTCATCTTTGAAAAAACATAATTAGTTGAATACTGCATAATTCCTACTGATAAAATTAGAAGCAGTTGATGTTTGGATTCTGAGATTTTAAAACTATTTTTAGAAAAGAGCACAAACAAGAATGAAAAAATCATTCCTGAAAAAGCCCAGAGAAAGAAGGCATTTGAAACACCGCATAAGACAATAATCTTTTTAATAAAAACAGCCTCAGCACCAGAAAAAAGAAGAGCAAAAACTCTATATAAAACAGCAGTTGTGTTCAAATTTCCTTTAGCATTTAGAACAAAATAAGTCCCCAAAATAATTAATGCAATAGCAAAAATTGCAGCAAAAGAAGGGATTTCGCCCAGATAAAAAATCCCGATAAGCAAAGCCACAACAGGTTTGTAAGAATTAATCGGAGCAAGCGCGGACAATTCACCAATCGAAAGCGCTTTGATTATAAAATAATTCCCAAGAGCCCCAAGAAACCCCATAATTAAAACATTAATAATTAATCCACTTGTGAACTCCAAATGCGGTAAAAAAATAAGCCCCAAAAGCGAAAGTCCGAGATAAGTATAGAAATTTACTACAGAAGACTTTCCACCTCGTGAAGTAAGGATTTTTTGAAAAACATTCAGGTAAGAGTTAGATATTATTCTTACCAGAACACCCAATATCGTAATAATCATAAAAGAATTATATCATGCAAAAAAGCGGGACTTTTGTAAAAGTCCCGCTTTTTATCAATCAATTTATCAACCCTAGAAAGAAGCAGCCGGTTTCTTTTGTTGAGTTGCACCAGGAATAGCTTGCCAGTTAGCAGCCATAATCTTTTTGAAAGATTTAAGAGCAGTGTCTTCAAGTTCACCCAACTCTTCAGCTTCCATAATAAGCTCACGGAGCGGAAGAAGAGCTCTCTGGTCTCTCAAAACACCGAGTGCTGCTGCTGCGCCAGCTCTAACCAAATCGTTTTCAGAACGGTTTTTCATAACATCAATCAATGCAGGAACAGCTTTTGTATCGTTCAAT
This sequence comes from uncultured Candidatus Melainabacteria bacterium, assembly GCA_949902595.1. GTDB lineage: Bacteria > Cyanobacteriota > Vampirovibrionia > Gastranaerophilales > Gastranaerophilaceae > CAG-196. The sequence goes on from CATLDC010000002.1 coordinate 148,429, forward strand.
TTGCCTAAAGAAGTTACTGCATAAATTCTTACGTTAACCCATTCGTCATACAACATGTTGATAATCTTATCAACGCATTTTTTGTTTCCGATTTCGCCGAGAGCGCGGGTTGCGTCACATCTAACGTTAACTTTTTCGTGGTCTAAAGAATTCATCAAAGCATCTGTTGCAACATCACCGATTTCGATAAGAGCGTCTGTTGCTGTGATACAAACCTGGGAGTTTTCATCGTTAAGCGCTTCAACAAGCGGTTCAACAACGATTTTGCCGCCCAAACGTCCGAGTGCACGTGCTGCACGAACTCTAACATCAACGTTACGGTCTTCTCTTAATGATTCAATTAAGTGTTCGGTAGCTTTTGAATCACCGAGTTCGCCTAATGCACGAGCCGCATACAAACGAACGGAGCCGTTTTTATCGTTTTTCAAAACATTAATTAACGGTTCAACAGCTTTAGAATCGCCCATTTCGCCTAAAACACGGGCTGCGTTATATCTAACTTTTTCAGAACTTGAAGACATCAAATCATTGATAAGTTCCTGAAAAGATTTTTTGACTTGTTTCTTTTTGCTGTTTACTGTAATTGCCATACACGTTACCTCCGATATGTAAACATATTTTTCTAACTTCTACACAGTTATATAAAGTACGGTTCTTATAAAAAATTGCCTTTATCTTTCGATTTGTTAAATTTTTGTTACATTCCCTTTTTAGGGTAAAATTTACACTTAATCTCAGTAGTATTAATATACCATATTTTTACATATTTATGACTAGTCTTGTAGATAATTTTACAAAACTTAATTCTAATAATAATTAATATACTCCTCAAATTTAGTCATATTAAGAAAACTATCACTTTAAAAAACTTTACATATATTACCCACCAGGGATAGTAATACAGAACTCGCTGCCCTTATTTAATTTTGTTTTTACTCCTATTTTTCCGTTGTGTTTTTCTATAATCTTTTGCGAAATTGCAAGCCCCAAGCCTGTTCCGACCCCGACTCCTTTTGTTGTATAACCCGCAAAAAATATTTTGTCGGGATCTTTTATTCCGCATCCTGTATCTTTGATTTTTACAACAAGATTGTTGTCAAGATAATCGGTGTCAATAGTTATTGAACCCTCTGTTTTTATTGACTGTGCTGCGTTTACAAGAATATTCATAAACACCTGATTAAGCATGTTCGGATAACATTTTATTGGCGGAAGCTTGCCGTAATTCTTTACAATTGTTATCCTGTTTTTTGTTTCATGCCGGATTAAATCAAGTGTAAGGTCGATTTCTTTATTAATATCAGCTTCCTGAAGTTCCGCCTCATCAAGTCTTACAAACTTTCTCAAAGAAATCACAAGTCTATTGATGCGTGCAATTGCCTCGCTGTCAATATTATTAATCTCTCCCAAAAGTTCGCTTATTTCTGAATCATTTATTCTTGAGATTATCTTTTTTGTAATCTCGTTATTTGATTTGATTGAAGCAACCGGAGTGTTAATCTCATGCGCTACGCCTGCAACAAGTTGACCGAGTGATGCCATTTTTTCAGAGTTAATAAGTTGGAGCTGGGTTGCCTTAAGTTCTTCTAACGTTCTTGTCAAATCATTAACCAGCTCGCCCTGAATAATCGCGTTACCCAGCTGTGAGGAAACACCGTCAAGAACTTCGAGCGCGTCGTTCAATCTTGTTTTTTGTTTTGTTGAAAGCACAATCACTCCGAGAAGTTTGTTCAGGTGATAAATCGGAACCACGATTCGCTGCACGGATTCTCTAAAAGGTTTTGCTTCCTGATATTCTTTCATGCAGATATTGCAGCAAACTTTAGCCGATTTGATATGATTATTGACTTCTTTATCAAAAGATATAATCTTATTAATATCGCTCTTATCCAGAGATTCAACAATTTGAAAGCTTTTGTCGGATTCTTTTGCGTAATATGCTCTGAACGCGCCGAACATTTGCGAGAGTTCTTCAAGCGCAGAGGTTAGGATGATTGAGGTGTCGATTGATTCTCTAATAATATTAGATATATTATTAAGGAGCAAAAGTTTCATTGCCTGTGATTGCGCCTGCTGTTTTATTCTGGAGAGGGTTTTGTTCTCGTTTTCAAGGAGCGATATTTTTTTCTGGTAATTCTGGTTTCTTTGAAGCACATTTTCCAAGCTGATTTTAGCGGTCACATCCGTAAAAACAATTATTATATAATTATTTTTCTTTGCAGAGTTCATATCATAATAAAAATAATCGTTATTAGAAGTCTGGTACATAACATGCGCAGAAAAGTCTTCCGGCGATGCAACAGCCTGAGCAATCGGGGAATGCACCGCGACATCATTGCTCACAAGTGCACAGATATTATAATTCAGTTTATGCGAGAATTTTTTCAGGTTTTCAAAATCAGAAAAAACACGTTTAAAAACGTTGTTTCTAAAAACAACATTATTTTTGTTATCCAGAACAATAACTGCGCTGTTAAACTTGTTGAATAAATCAAACTTCCCCATGTCAATATTATATGACAAATTAAAGTATTAGCCAAATCTTATTCCTGCCCGATTGGATTAATAGGGAAATCTAATTTAAATTTATTAAATCTTGTTAAAGTATAGTAGAATGAAATTTCATCTGCTAAAAATATTTTTAGTGCTCAGCCTCATAGCTCCGCCTGTTTTTTGCGCGGACAAATTGTTTTTACTAAACGACAGATGCACGCAGGATTTGTACACCTCGACTTTTAATTATTTCGACAATTTTCCGCAAATTGAAGCAATAAGAGACATTCGGGGAATTACACTAAGGTTTGAATTAAAAACACCGGAGGATGATTACACAAAGCTTGAGCCTGATATCAGGCAGAAAATAAAAATCATTCAGTATTTTTTGGCAAAAATTAAAAATCCTGTTATAATAGAAGTGCACACGGAAAAAGTTCCGGAGCAATACTGCTGTAATCTGAAGAACTGGGAATTTTCAACAGTTGTAGCTAATAATATTCAGGATATTTTTGTAAAAGAAGAGCCCAGGATTCACACAGAGCGGATTTATACGGTTGGTTACGGGGAATTTATGCCGGCTGGAAAGAATACTCCAAATAATGGTAGTAATTACAGCAACAGAGTTGATATAATAATACTATGTAGCATGAGTGGAGAATAGTATGGCTGAAAATGATAAAGCTGGAGATAATAAGAATCAGGATTTGACCAAGTTTATGACAATTGTGCTTGTCGCAATGGCAATCCTTTTCATAGTGTCAGCAGGTGTTAACTATGTATTGATAGACAACCTTGTTGCACAAAGATTGAGCACAATTTCACTCTCCAACGAAGAATTGGGTGAAGAAGAAGGCGAAGAAGACGAGCTGCAAAAAGGTATTATTGTTGATTTAGGAGACTTTATCCTCAACCTTTGTGACGAGAACCAGAAAAAGTATCTGAAAGTTAATGTTGCAATAGAAGTTACAAAAAAAGACACAGATTTCCCTGCACAGGAAGCTCAAAAGAGCGGCGGACACGGCGGTCATGGCGAAGCAGCACCTGCTAAGGATCCAATGGAAGAAATTCAGAAAGAAATGAATCAGTACAAACCTGCAATCAGAGACGCAGTGATTACAAATCTTTCAAGCAAAACATCTGCGGAGCTTGCAACAGCTGCCGGCAAGGAATTGTCTAAAGAACAGATTACAAACGACATCAATTCAATCTTAGGCGGAGAAAGAGAAGTTTTAAGAGTTAGCTTCGGGCAGTTTATTATTCAATAGGAAGATATGGCAGAGACAAACAGCAACAATTTAATACATTCATACGACTCGTTTGACGATGATTTCACGGATTCGGAGCACAAGAGTTATAAGCTATATAACTTCCGCCGTCCGGACAAGTTTTCAAAAGACAACCTGAAAGCCTTAAGAGACATCCACCGCGAGTTCTCCAAGGCAATTTCGCTTATCTTGAGCGGTTATTTGCGTATGCGTGTTGAGATTGAAATCGTATCGGTTGACCAGCTCACGTACGAAGAATTTGTGCGTTCAATGCCTTCTCCAACAAGCGTCGGGGTGTTTGAATTTGAGCCGCTTTCAGGCCAGATTCTTCTTGGTATAAGCTTCGAAGTTGTGTCCTGCATTGTTAACAGAATGCTTGGCGGGGTCGGAACGATTGACGCACAGTCAAGAGAGCTTACCGATATTGAGAAGGCTCTTGCAAAAAAGATTATTAATATTATTATCAAATCTCTTGAAGATTCATGGAACGCGATTATTCCGGTCACAGGAAAGTTCATAAGCCTTGATGACAACTACCAGTCAATACAGGTTGCAACAGCCGGAGAAATCGTTGCCCTTCTGACTTTCGAAGTCCAGATTTCAGGCAAACACTTTGGCTTGTTCAGCATCTGCTTCCCGTACCCTGTATTGGAAACGGTTCTCGGTCACTTGAGCACGCAGCACTTTTTCCAGACTAAAGGTCTTGTTGCTTCGAACGACGAGCGCTTGAAAATGATTTCGAAGATTAACACTTCAAATGTTGACGTGAGGGTTCAGTTCGGGCAGTGCAATATCACTCTGGACGACTTTTTGCAGTTATCAGAGGGTGATATTATCAAGCTTGACAACAAGGTTTCGGACGATTTGATAGTAAAAGTTAACGGGGAAAAGAAATTCTTTGCGCGTCCCGGAACATTAAAAGATAAAATTTGTGTTAAAATAACAGATGTCTATGATGAAATGCATGAATTATTAAGGAATTATTTTTAGAGAGGACTTCAAATGTTGGGTGATGACGATATCAAAGATTCAAATGACAGTATAAATGAAGAAATGTTTGAAACGGAGGATGAAATTAAAGCCGGTCAAGAATTAGGAGACCTGCCTCACTTCGGTCATCCGACAGGAAACGAATCTGCTGAAAATTCTGGAGCTGATACAACAGTTACGGTTCAGCCGGTTCAGTTTGCGTCTTTTGAAGACTTGGATCAGGTTCAAGGACCGCAAAATCAGAATTTGAATATACTTCTGGATGTAAAATTACAGCTTACCGTAGAACTCGGGAAAACAGAGCTTCCGATTAAGAAGGTCTTAGAATTAACAAAAGGCTCAATTGTAACGCTAAACAAAGCTGCCGGCGAACCTGTCGAGCTTTATGCAAACGGAAAGCTTATTGCATACGGCGAAGTTGTTGTTATTGAGGATAATTTCGGGTTAAGAATTACCCACATCACAGACCCGGCTAAACGTTTAAACTCTTTGAACAGCGGAGCTTCTAAAGAAGAGTAAAGAAAAGATTGACTTGATGTCATATTTAAAGTATTTTGAAAGTGTACTTCGGTACACTTTTTTGATATCACAATAAATTTAGGGAAGAGAATATGGATTTTACTACACTAACCATCGACGTTTTGAAAATGCTTTCTGTTGCAGGAAGTTACGGAATCGGGATTATTTTGCTTACAGTTATCGTAAGAGCAGCAATGTGGCCTCTTGGCTTAACCCAGCAGCGCTCAATGAGAACAATGCAGCTTTTGCAGCCTAAGATGAAAGCAATCCAGGAAAGATACAAAAGCAACCCGCAGGTTATGCAGCAAAAAATGATGGAGTTCTACAAAGAACACAAGTTTAATCCAATGGCAGGCTGCTTCCCACTACTTATACAGATGCCTATTTTCATTTTGCTCTACTCAACTTTGATGAGCCCTCAATTTATCCAGATGGCAGGTGATTCCCAGTTCTTGTTCATAAAAAGATTGGACGCAACTCTTAAGACTTCCGCAGGAATCTCAAACGACGGAGTTTTGGGCGTTTCAAAATACGATACATTTATGACAGGTAAGACTGCAAAAGTATACCTCAAAGGTATTGATGAGCCACTTGAAAATGTTAAGATTGAAAAACCGAACAAAGCAGTAGAAGTTCAGGGCGAGCTTGAACCGGGCAAGACTGCTGATTTCAAAATCAGCCTCGACAGCTTGAACCTCAAGTTCAGCCAACTTGACCAGATTGAAAAAGCAGAAATTGATGTTACTGATGTTCAGACAAAAGAATCTGAAAAAATGACTTTTGAAAGAAAAGACGGACTTCTTGTTTCATCAATTCCGACAAAAGAAATGAAGGCTTCTTTCCACTATGACGTGCTTCTTTTGATTGCCCTGTTTGCTGTTACAATGATACTTTCACAAAAAGCAATGATGGCAATGAACAAAAACGCGCAGCAAGACCCGGCTCAAGCAGCTATGCAAAAATCAATGAACACATTTATGCCGATTATGCTTACATTCACTTTTGTAATCATTCCTATTCCGGCAGGTGTTCTGCTTTATTTGATTTCAAGCAACATATTCCAGGTTATCCAGACCGTGATTATCAACAAACAGCTTGAAGCAGAGGATGCGAGAAAAGAAGCTAAGGTTGATGACATTGATTTGGCTAACGCGAAGCAAATAAAGGAAAAATAAGTTATAATATAAATATGCAGAAGCGAACCTATCTAAACGGCAGTATAAAAAACGGAAACATCATGAGATGGCCGGTCAACAATCTTGTTGTCTATATTGCACCGATGAAGTTCTACTCAAAACCCGGAGAGGACGCTAAATTCCGCAAAATGGTTATGGACGCGTTTTCTGTGTGGGCTGCTGCAACAGGCGGAAAACTGCATTTCAGGATTACAAATGTGCTTCTGGAATCCAATATCAATGTTGACTGGAAACGCGTTGACAGACAGGCTCTCGGCCACTGCTACTTCAACTGGGACGCACAGGGAAGATTGTACGGCGCAGAAGTGTCTATCGGACTAACGGACGGCCGTATCCATAAACAGTACGACAACGACATCGAAGTCAACCACACGATTCTGCACGAAGTCGGACATGCGCTCGGGCTCAACCACAGCCCTTACAGAGAAGATATTATGTACACCCCGCACCAGTACGGAGTTGCAGCGCTTTCGGAGAATGATAAACACTCGATTAACTGGCTTTACAGACTGCCAGCAGGCGCTTCTGTTAAGCAGATTGCTTCAAAGTACGGGATTTCGACTTCCACTGACATTGATTCTGTTATAAGGAAGATTGAGACTAAAGATAACAAATCTTTACAAAGTGAAGATAATAAGATGAGTATTTCCACCCAGCGGGATTTGCTGGAAGAAGCCTCTAATATCGGGGATTTGAAGCGTTACAACATGCTGCTTCAAAACATTTCTTTGTCTCCAAATGTAACGAATTATTTAAAAAACAACAGACAAAACTAATTTTCGGGCAATTTTTACAACGCCGGTGTTTTTATATAAACATGTAACTCCAAAATCTGGTGTGTAGATGATTAATCCGATAACGTTTAAAATAAGTGTTGCGCATAACAAACAGGCAGCGCAGAGCTCACAAGGTTTCACCCCGAATCCTTTGTGCCAGAGGGCAGACACAGTACTTGCCAACTATAATCAGGTGCTGGTTAAGCCGAAGTTTGACAAAGATTCTGCGGAGGTAATGAACAATGTTGCGTATCTAAACAGCATTACCCCAATGAGATTCAGACTCCCGCAAAGTTTCAAGATTGATGAAATCAACGGTGAAAGTTTTTATAATCCTGACGGAACATTGGCTTTTATAAGCGAATACAGAGAAGATTCGATAAGGAATTATTATCCGGCCAAAGAAGTGAAGGACGATAGAATCAGCGTAGAAATGATAGAAGAGCTGGACAAGGAGACAGGCAGAATGATAGCCAAATATGAGCCTGCCGTAAGAAAAGAAGGGACTTTGAAAACCAATATCACGGTTTTTGATGAGAAGCAAAACAACAAATACATCCTGTTTCAGACAGAAGAAGAGGGGCTTGTTGAAAGCACTACAGAGTTTTCAGGTGAAGGAAAGTCTTTCCGCGCGCTCATGCGGAATCCTGATACAACTGTGCCTGTAAGATATATGGAAATGAAGGAAAACGAAGCCGGGGAGCTTTCTGTTACAAGCTGCAAATTCGATAGCGCAGGAAAACTTACTGAAATAAAGCGGAATAGTGCATCCGGGGAGGTTCTTATACAGTATGACGGCGAGAATAAAATTGTTAAGGTAAGAAACAATTAAACTCCGTTTACACATTGACATAGAGCTGATTTTAGTGTGTAATTAATGTAAGGACGGAGTTATTAGAGGGAATTTAATGTATATAAAGCAGCTGGAAGTTGATAACTTCAAATCGTTTGCAAACAAAGTAGAAATACCTATGCTCAAAGGGTTTACCACGATTTCCGGCCCGAACGGTTCCGGCAAAAGTAATATTATAGACAGCATCCTGTTTGCTCTCGGGCTCTCAACCAGCCGGACTTTGCGCGCTGAAAAGCTTTTCCACCTCATATCCACCTACAACAAAAGAAACGAAGCTTTTGTAAAAGTGACCTTCGGAGAAACAGAAGACGGAGATTTTTCGGTTGCAAGAAGAATCCGCAAATCCTCTCAGGGCTTCAACAGTATTTATTACCTGGATGACAAGATTGCGACACTTTCTGATATCCATGCTAAGCTTGAAAAATACAACATTACACCGAACAGCTACAACGTAATGATGCAGGGCGATGTAATGAGTATCACAAACTGCACGCCGGGCGAGCGCAGAAAAATTATTGACGAAATAGCCGGGGTTGCAGACTTTGACCGCCGTATAGAACAGGCTACCAACGAACTTGAAACTGTTGAAAAGCGGGTTGTAAACTCAACTCTGATTCTGAACGAAGTTAATACACGCCTTGAACAGCTGAACGAAGAACGCGAAGTTGCGCTTAAGTACCAAAAATTAAAAGACGAAAAATCAGGGCTTGAAAGCCAGATAAACACGGTTAAGTTTTTTGACCTGCGCAGAAACCTTGAAAAAGCGCATGAAAATATTTTAGAGTTCACTAAACGAAAAAAAGAGGAAGAACTTAAGTCCAAAGACCTTGAAGAACGTCTGAAACTTATCAAGGAAAAATATGACGAGATTTCTGCAACAATCAAGGAAAAAGGCGAGGCTCACCAGCTTGAATTAAAGCAAAAAGCAGAAGAAATCAAGGGCTCGATTTCGCGTAAAAATTCTTCAATAACGTTTGCTGACAAGCAGATTCAGGACAACCTCAAAACAATTGAGAACACCAAAAACGGGATTGAGGTTCAGGAAGGTAAAATCAAGGATTCTGAACTTAAAATCACGCTCAAACAGGACGAAATCAAAGGGATTCAGAAGAATATTGACGAGCAGAAAGCAATACTCCACAAGATTCTGGAAGACATGTCAGGCTTGAACGAGACTGCTGAAAAACATATCGAGAAGCGTAACGCTTTGAGAAAAGAGCTCGAGGATTTGCAGGACAAGGAAACAAAGCTTATCCAGAAGCAGGCGCCATTAGAGGCTGACCTTTCTACAAAGAAGAAGGCTGTTGAGGATGCGAAGGGAAAATTAACCGGGCTTGAGACTTTCAAGGCTAATTTTTCAGAGACAAAGGCTTCAAAGGAGCTTTTGATTGAGCAGTTGGGAAAAGAACTTGACGATTTCAAAATTATTCTTAAAAATACATTAAATGAGTATGATAAGACTAAAAACGAAATTACAGACATGGACTATGACCTTCAGGCAGCGCGTAAGAAGATATACATGCTTGAAGCAGCTAAACAGGCAAGCGAGGATGCTAACCTTGGACGTGCGGTTGATACAGTTGTAAACGCAAACATCCGTGGTGTGCACGCGCCGTTAATGAAGCTGGGTCAGGTCGATGAGGAGTACTCTACCGCAATGGAAATCGCGGTAGGCGGAAGAATGGCGCACATTGTTGTCGACGACGAGCATGTTGCTTCAACCTGTATTGAGCTTCTAAAATCCTCAAACGCAGGCCGCGCAACTTTTGTTCCTTTGAACAAGATTGTTAAGTGCCCGAGAAGCCTTAATCTTCCGAAAGAAAAGGGAGTTATTGATTTTGCTATCAACCTCATTGATTTTGATGACGAATATTTGAACGCTTTTTATTATGCCGTAGGCGAAACTCTTGTTGTTGAGGACAGAAGCGTTGCAAACAAGCTTATCGGAAAATACAGAATGGTGACATTATCCGGCGACCTTTTTGAAAAATCAGGTTCCATTACCGGCGGTGCGGTCAGAAAAACCGGTCTAAAATTCGCCCAGAACTCTGACAGCGAGCTTGACACATTTAGGGCAAGGCTAAAGGAGATGGAGTCAAAATACTCTGCGTTGATTTCAAAACGCTCAAGCTTGGAAGCTAAAATGGAAGACGTCAGAGGCAAGTATTCTTCTTCAACTACTGAATTTAACAAAGCGAAAATGGAGTTGTCGAATCTTGAGACAAGTTTTGAAAACACCCAGAAAAACATTGACGAGAAGCAGGAATTTATCAAAACAACCGAGCCAGAGATTTCCGGCATAGAAAAGACTCTTGACAAGATTGAAGAAGAGCATATCGGGATTTCTGAAAAAATGACCGATGTTCAGACCTCGATTTCAGAAGTTGAAAAACTTATGAACGACGCTGACTTGAAAGACCTGAAAGAAAAGACTGCTGGTGTTGAAGCCGAAATCAAGCGCTACGAGAAGAACATGGCTGATGCCAACAATGAGATAGACGGGCTTCATCAGAGAATTGATTTTATCAAAACAACGATTAACACCCACAATGACACAATTTCCAGAACGCTTGGTGTAAACAGGGATTTGGCTCTTGACAAGGCTAAGTTTGCAGAAGAAATCAAGGGCTTGAATGAGCAGCTTGAGGTTCTGGAAGTCCAGATTAAAGAAATCACAGACAAGCTTGGCGAGCTTTTGAAACAGCGCGACGACATTAACAAAGACCTTGTTGATATTGAGACCCAGAAGAATCTCAAGGCTTCTGACATTGAAAAGATTGCAGAACAAATTGAGTCATTCAAGGCAAGACGCCGTGAATTGGAGCCGCAGCTTGAAGAAACAAAGAATCTTTTGACTGAATCAGGTGTAAATATTAACGACCTGACTCCGGTTGAGATGTCAATCGAAGAAATTACAAACCGCATCCAAAGGCTTCAAAAACGAATGGATGAGCTTGGCGCGGTTAACATGAAAGCGTTAGAGGATTTTGAAAAGGTTTCAGCACGCCAGCAGGAATTGCAGGGTCAGATTGAGACATTGAGCCATGAGCGCGAGCAGATTTTAGAGCGAATGAAGGGTTATGAGGATTTGAAGAAAGAGACTTTCCTCAAGACTTATAACGTTATCAACGAAAACTTTAAGGACATTTTCCACAGGCTTTCTGACGGTGAAGGGACATTGATTCTGGAGAACGAAGAGCGGCCGTTCGAAGGCGGGCTCGACATTGAGGCGCAGCCTCGAGACAAGAAGAAGCAGCGGCTTGCCGGCATGTCAGGCGGTGAGAAGGCTTTAACGGCTTTGTCTTTTGTGTTTGCTATCCAGAAATACATGCCTGCACCTTTCTACGCGTTTGACGAGGTTGACGCAAGTTTAGACGGTATCAATGTTGAGAAGCTTGCCCACATTGTTCAGTCTCAGGCTGAGACAACCCAGTTTATTGTAGTAAGTCACAGAAAACCAATGATTGAATCAGCAAACCGCACAATCGGTGTTACGCAGAAAGAGAAAGGTATTTCAAAAGTGACAGGGGTTAAACTTCGTGACTAAAGGATAAATACATGCAAATAATTTCTGAGTTAATTGAAATACCGAATAATGGAACACCTTCAACCGAATATATAGAATCCGAGTTAACAAAACGCAACATTAATCCTTTAAGGTGGGCTGTTGTGCATGTTAGTGATAAAATGTATACGGTAAGTGTTGCTAATTTAAAGGAATAGAAAGGATATTATGAACTCGACTTTAATTCAACCGGATATCAAAGATATCAACCTTGCAGAACAAGGTAAGAATAATATCGAATGGGCAATGAAAGACATGCCTGTTTTGAGAAAAATCAGAGAAAGATTTTTGAGAGAAAAACCGTTTGCAGGACTTAAACTGTCCGCATGCGTTCACGTAACAAAAGAAACTGCAGCACTTTGTACTGTTATGAAAGATGGCGGAGCTGATGCAATTCTTATTGCATCTAACCCTTTGTCTACTCAGGATGATGTTGCTGCTGCGCTTGTAAAATACTGGGATATTCCGGTATTGGGTTATGCAGGAGAATCAGTTGAGACTTATAAAGAACACGCAAGAAGAGCTTTAGACCACAACCCTGATATCATTATTGATGACGGCTGTGATTTGGTAGCAACTCTTCACGCAGAAAGACCAGAACTTGCTTCAAAAGTTATAGGTTCAACAGAAGAAACAACAACAGGTATAATAAGACTTCAGGCACTGGAAGCTCAAAAAGAATTGAGATTCCCTGCTCTCGGGGTTAATACAAGCTTAACAAAACACTTGTATGACAACCGTTACGGGACAGGTCAGAGCGCAATGGACGGAATTATGCGTGCTGCTAATATTCTTATTGCAGGAAAAACTGTTGTAATCTCAGGCTACGGCTGGTGCGGCAAGGGATGTGCAATGAGAGCCAAGGCTCTTGGCGGAAATGTTATTGTTTGTGAAGTTGACCCGCTTAAGGCTCTTGAAGCTGCGATGGAAGGCTATAGAGTTATGCCGATTGCACAAGCAGCAAAAGAAGGGGACATTTTCCTAACTGTTACCGGCGACAAGCATGTGGTTGATATTCCTCATATTCTGGAAATGAAAGACGGAGCATTCTTGTGTAATGCTGGTCATTTTGACCACGAAGTTAATGTTCCCGGCTTGAAATCACACACTGTTGAAATCAAACGCATTAGACCGTTCTTGGATGAATATAAACTTACAAACGGCAAATCTGTTTATGTTCTTGCAGAAGGCAGACTTGTAAACCTCGTTGCAGCAGAAGGGCATCCGGCTTCTGTAATGGATATGAGTTTTGCAAACCAGGCTCTTGGAATTGAATTTCTTGTTAAGAACAAAGGTAAATTAGAGAATAAACTTTACACGTTGCCAGAGCATGTTGATGTTGATATAGCAAGGTTGAAACTTGAATCAATGGGGATTCAGATTGATACATTGACAGCAGAGCAGGAAGAATATTTGAACAGCTGGAAGTTATAATTAAAAAAAGAGAGGCATTGCCTCTCTTTTTTTTGACAAAAAATATTTTTACGGGTTTTTTATAATAACAAAAGGAGTTATTATATAATGCAAATTACACCAATACAAAAACAAAACTATTATAATCAGAGCTTTTCAGGTCAGATAAAAATCAAAGTTACAAAAACCATGCTGCAATCAATGCTGGATAAGGGTTTAAGCAACACGGAAATAGCTAATGAGCTTAAGTGCAGCAGAAGTTCTGTTTCAAGGATTCTTAAGGATTATGAATTATCCCCTGTTTACGCTAGAAACATGAAAAGCGCAGCTCAGCAAATAAACAAGTATGTTGAAGAAGGGCTTTCTGTTAATGAAATTACAGAATTAACCGGATACGGCAGGACAAAAATCTATTCGTCACAAAAGAAATCACAAGGTGCCCTGCCTTTAAAATTAGCTATTGAAAAAACAACAACTCAGGTTATGGAAGAGCTCAAAAATGGTTTGAGCACTCAAGAAATAGCTGAGAAGCTTAATATTTCTAAAAGCTCTGTTCAGGATCATTACAAAAGAGCTGGATACAGAAGACCTCATGTATTGAAAAAGAAGATTACACGGGAAGAGTTGGAAAATTTAATCAATCAGGGTAAGAGCGGGGGCGAAATTGCCAAAATTTTAGGCGTTTCTAAAAGCTATGTTTCAGCTTCAGCTAAGAGCTTTGGTCTGGAATCCGTCTCCAAAATGAACCGCAAAAAAATGGAAGCTTTAATCCAGCCTTACGTTGATGCCGGATACAAGTTGGAAGAAATCGCAGAAAAGCTTGGCAAAAAAGTCTCCACAGTTTATCACTACGTCAAGAATTACTCCCCAAAATCAACGCTTGAAGTACGTCAGGAAAACGTTAAGGAGCTTTTTAACAAGAATCTTTCAGATCAAGAGATTGCTGATATTCTCGGGGTCTCAAAACTGACTGTAAAAGATAAACGTTATAAATACGCCAAAAAATCAAAGTAGAATTATTTTGATTGTTAAATTTTGTAACGTTTTTGCTCTAATCCCTAAAGTTTTTTGAAATTATGCCGTAAACATTAATACAAAGTTAAACATCGGAGGGATTATGGCAATTCAAGGCTCATTTAATTTAAACAACGCGCTCGATTCACAATCTTACGCGTACAAATGTTGGTACAACTACAATTACGGCAATAACACAATGGGCATCTCATCAAAGGATATGAGTCAAATAACTCAGACCTGGAGCGGTGAGTTGAGCAACTGGAAAGCTACTGCTACAGATGATGAGAATGCTTATGAGATAGAGGACGATGATTTCTCCAGAGCTGTTGATAAGGGTAAAGATAATGCTAAAGATGCAACAGGATATGACGGTGGTGGCAAGTTTGGGATGGGTGCTCGAGCAAGTGTTGATGCTCTTGCCGGAGGTGCTGGTGCCATGGCTATGTATACTGGTATAGGAACAAAAGTCGCAAATAAACTTGGAGAAAAAATCGGCGGAAAGCTTGTGAAAAATAGTGCTGAAATGGTTGTAGGCAATGCAGGAAAAGAAGCTGCAAAGAAAGCTACGGAAAAGGCTCTTGAAGAAGGTGCTACAAAAGAAGTCGCAAAAGCTGCCGGACAAAAAGCTGGTAAAGAAGCTGCTACCGAAAGTGCAAAAAAATCTGCCCAAAATGTAGGTTCCTGGTCTTTCGCGGCTCCACTTGCTTTTGCCGTTGGTACTATTTATCAAGCAAAAAAACCTAACAAAGACCAAAAAGAAGCTTGCGATGATTTGCAGGACGAAATGAGAAACGCGCAGAACGCAACAATGGCTGCGCAGGCTGATATGGATGCCATGGGGGCAGAACTCATAGACTTATCTGATGAAGCTGCAATGTATAACGATGAAGCTAATGAAAATATCGAAGAGCAAAAATCTGAATTTGATGTTTACAAAGCTAGCTACGAAGAGCTTATGGCAAAGGTTGAAGCTGGTGAAACATTAACAGAAGATGAAAAAGCTTTGCTTAAGGAACTTATTCCGGTAATGCAGGAACTCGGTGTTACCATGGAAGAAATGACAGATGAAACAACCGATGTTGTGGGCGAAATCTTTGATGAAATGGGTACATATCAAGACGGCTATGATAATGCAGCAGAAACAGTTGCAGAAGTTCAGGGCTTGACAGATTTTGCTGAAAGTTTTGATGAAGCAACCAGGACAATGTGTTATGTAGAATCTGCTGCACAAGGATTAAATGCAGCGTCAGGTGGGCAAGCAGCTCTTAAAGCTGGAGCTGCAGCTGCTGGTTCTCTAGGCTTTAATGCCTGGGCCTGGGCTTGTGCTGCAATGGGAGCTGCAGGAGCTGCGATGAGCGGTCTTGGTGCTGTGCAACAATTCAAATGGGCAGGCGAAGTCGGAAATGAAATCGGCGAACGAGAAGTTGCACAAGAATTTAATGCAGCCACAAGTGATATTTATGACGAATCCATTGGCGATTATGAGGGATACATGTCTAACGTTGAAGACTTAGAACTCGAAATCCCTGACGATATGGAAGCGCCGGAAGAAGTACCGGAAATTCCGGAAGGTGACGGCAAAGACGGAGCCCCTCAAGCAACCGGATTCGGTATCGCTGCCGGGGGTAATGACGACAAGAAAGAAAAACCTGAAAAGGAAAAACAGTAGCATTTAGTTCCCCTCTCCCACACCGGGGCGAGGAGTGAGCATCTTACCCTCTATATGCAACAAGGATTCCGCCGGGAACTTCCACTATCTCGTATTGAAACTCATCGTCAGCGTCCACCGCGTCGATAAAAGTCTGCACTTTTTCAGCATGGGAAGTGATATTGTCAGCAACAATCATAGCCTTATCCGTTAAATGCGGCTTTATAAGGTTGAAATATTCAACGTACTCACGTTTGTTCGCATCAATGAACACAAAATCGAATTTTTCGCTCGCGTCAAAAGATTTGATTATGTCACATGCAGAGCCTTGAAGCGGTCTTACAATATCAAAAACGCCGCAGGTCTTGAAATTCTCGATTGCGATACTCTGGCGCTTGTCGTAATACTCGATTGTCGTAAGTTTTCCGCCGGTTGTCTTCAATGCTTTTGCAAGCCAGAGCCCTGAATACCCGTTTGAGGTGCCGATTTCAAGCGCGCTTTTTGCGTTCATCATTTTTATAAACATGTTCATCAAAACGCCCGTCTTACGCGGAATGTTCCAGAAATCTTTTTGAGTTTTCTCCAATTCTGCAAGAATTTTTGAGGTCGTTTCGTCCATTAAAATATCCACTTTTGACTCCTTAATCAAACATTTTTACTTTGTCAGTTATTACAACATCTTTTATTGGAACATTAAGTGCGTAGGTTTTTAGCAATTTGCCCTTTGCTAAATCAATTATTGAATACTGATTGTTTTTCAAGTCTGTAACGACTGCGAGGTTTGTATCATCAATTCTATGGAATCCTGATGAAAAACCTTCTGTTCCAAGCTCAATATTCCCGACAACAGTGTCGCTGTCTGTGTTGATTCTTTGAATAACGTTGTTTTGAGCTCCGAGAACATAAAGAGTATTTCCATAAAGAAGCATTGATGTTGGCTTATTTACAGTGGTGAATTCGTTTATTAAACCAAGAGTGTCATAGTCAATAATTGCAATACGACTTTTTGTTCTGCTTGAGATGTAAAGTTTATTTTTTGTAAAAGCAAGCGAAGAAACATTCGGGAATCGCCCAATGTCTTTAAGTTCGTATTCTTTCTTGAGCTCTATTGCCCAAATTTCGTTTTTCAATTTATCTACATAGAATAATTTATCGTTGCTCAAAAGTAATTTTTCGCAGTACCCGTTAATCTTTATTTTTTGGATAAGTGACATTGAGTTCAAATCAAGCACAAATATTGTTGATGCACTTGGAGATGTCACATAAGCCTTTTTGCCGGCTTCATCAATAAGAATTTCTTCCGGATTGGAAGGTAAGTTTACTTGTTTTATGAATCTGGAATCCGCAACTGAGACAACGTCAATAAACGGTCTGTCATAAGATGTTACGAGCAAAAATTTGCCGTTGTTTACAGCCTTAATATCAATAGGGATTGATTTTTGTGCAAGCGAGTAAGCTGGCACAGCTTTTGCTGGTTCAACCACCTGAATATTTTTTGAGTAGTTTGTTGTTACATAAAGCACTTTGTTTTTGAGCTGGTTAATCAAATACTGCGGTGAAAAAGGTTCGCTCTTTGACAGAAATTCTTCAAACGAATCCTTGTTTTCCACCTTGATAACGTCCTCTGCCTTTGTATCGATTTTCAGGTTCCCGATAATGCCTTTAATGTTTTCGGGTATAATCAAACCGCTCGGAACAAGCATGTCTTGCGGAAGAAGCCCTGTTCTAACCTGTAGCGGCGGATTTGTCTGGTGAAGCACGGTTCTGTGGCCTTCGCCGTCAGATAGTACTTTCATCAAAACAAAGTCGTTATTGAATATCACAATATCCGGTTCCTGTTTCAAGTCCTGATTAGCAGGGTATGTTTCTTTTATTTTCAGGCTTGTGATATCTGAAAACAATGATGGATACAGAGGCAGATAGATTGTGTTTGAGGGGAAGATTATCACGCCGTCAAAACGGATATCAGCCTGCGGAATCTTATCTTTGATGTATGTTTGAACATCTGCAGGTATTTTTGCAGCAAATGCGCTGGTGCAGCTGATTAAAAGGATTCCCAACAATAACAAAAACTTACGCAATCTTTTTCTCCTCTTCCCCGTTTTTCTTTAATTCTACCACAAGTTTTGTTATTTAAAAACACCTTTCAAGCGTTCTTTTACTGATTCCTTTGATTTTCTTCCTGCCTGAATTTCGTACAGTCTCTGGTAAAGCTGTTTTTCCTCGTTGGAAATATGTGTTGGAGTCTTAACTCCGACCACAACCACGTGTTCGCCTCTCACAGACGGTTTTGAAAGATTCGGAACTCCAGCGTTTCTTAGTTTTACCGCCTCGCCATGCTGGATTCCGGCAGGAATTGAGACTTCTCGTTCTCCGTCAAGAGTCTTTATTGTAATTGTATCACCGAGAACAGCCTGCGCCGGTGTAATATCGAGTTTTGTATAAACATTTGCGCCGTCGCGTTTGTAATAGAGTGACGGTTTAACATGGATTACGATATATAAATCGCCTGCAACACCGCCGTTAATGCCGGCATCGCCTTCATGAGAGAGCCGCATTTTAGAGCCGTTGTCCACGCCGGCCGGAATTTTGACCTCGATTTTCTTTTCAACATTTTTTCTGCCTTCGCCGTGGCAATCAGGACAAGGGTCAGAAATAATTGTGCCTTTACCGTGGCAGTGAGGGCAGGTAACAATCTGGGTGAAGTGTCCGAGCACAGTTCTTGTTGTTTGCTGGATTCTTCCGGAGCCTCCGCAGGTCTGGCACATTTGAGGTTTTGCACCTTCTTTTGCGCCTGTGCCTTTGCAGGACTCGCAGGTTTCGAGGTGGTCGATTTTGATTTCTTTTGTGAGTCCAAAGACAGCTTCTTCGAACTCGAGTTCAATATCAAGTCTCAAGTCGTCGCCGCGTTGAGGAGCATTAGGGTCCTGTCGTCTTGCGCCACCGAATCCGAACCCGCCGCCAAAGAACGAGTTAAATACCTCGTCCAAATCACCAAACCCGCCTGCAAAAGGTCCCTGGGTATTGAATCCGGCGTTCTTGAGTCCGTCTTCTCCGAACCTGTCGTATGTTGCGCGTTTATCGTCGTCCATCAGGGTTTCGTAGGCTTTGCCCAGTTCTTTGAATTTTGCTTCGGCTTCCGGTGCCTTATTAACATCGGGGTGCCACTTGCGCGCCATTTTTCTGAACGCGCTTTTTATCTCGTCTTTGCTGGCGTTGCGTTCAACGCCAAGTATTTCATAATAATCACTCATCGCTATTCTATTTCCTTGCTAAGTTTATTCTGCTGTGGCAACGTTTACAAGAGCAGGTCTCAAGACCTTGTCTCCAAGTTTATATCCCTTTTGTAGTTCTGCTATAATAGTATGTTCCGGTTTTTCAGAAGTTGGTGTTTGCATAACCGCTTCATGGAAATTAGGGTCAAATTCTTCACCCTCTGCCTTAATAGTTTCCAGACCGGCTTTTGCAAGCACGTCTGTGAAGTTTTTGTATGCAAGATTGTAGCACTCCTTAACTTTTTCGCAGTCTTCAACTGTTTCAATCGCCTTCATACCACGGTCAAAGTTATCAAGGACCTCAATAAGTTTTTTCAGGGTGTTTTCAGCGCCGTATTTAAGGAGCGCTTCTCTTTCCTGTTCCTGACGTTTTCTGTAGTTATCAAAATCAGCAGCGAGTCTTATGTACTGGTTATTAAGCTGGTTGTATTTTTCCTCAAGCGGATTCACAGCAGCTTCTTCAAGTTTTTCTTCTGCCTCGGCTTCGGTGTTTTCAGCCGCGAGTTTTTCTTCGTCTGATTTAACTTCTTGTTCTATATTTTCGTTAACGATTTCTTCGTTGTCCCCTTTGAATGGATTTTTCATGATTATCCCCCTTACTAATATTATATAAAATAATTATAAGGTATCAAATCCCACAAACAAGCAATATTTATTTTTTCTTAATATTTAGATATTTGGAATATAATTAGGGTATGCAAATCTATTCCGATAAACTTTTTTCAAATCCAATAAAAACAATCGAGGCAAAAGGGAAAGAGAATATGCGCTCTGCTCTCGATGAACTTGAGGAAGCTTCAAAAAAATACTATGCGCTCGGATATATTACCTACGACTTTGATTATCTGTACTTTGAGATTTTTGAATCGTATGAAAAATACATTCCTTCTAAAAACACAAAACAGCTTGGAATAATTTCAACACCGCTTGTAACAAAAGATGAGTACATAAAAGCTGTTAACAAAATAAAGGAGTACATAAAAGAGGGGATTACGTACGAGGTAAACTACACTTACCCCTATGAAATCCAGACGAATCTTGACGATTTTGAGTTGTACGAGGCGCTTTTGAGCCGTCAGACAACCCCATATAACACTTTTTTCAAAAACAAAGACACAACCCTGCTTTCGTTTTCTCCGGAGCTGTTTTTCAGGCTAAAAGGCAGAAAAATACTTACCAAGCCAATGAAAGGCACAGCGCCGAGAGGGCTTGACGATGCGGAAGACAAAAGGTTGCGGGATTTTTTATACAATGATATAAAAAACCGCGCTGAAAACATAATGATTGTGGATTTGCTTAGAAACGACCTTGGCAGAATCTCAAAGCCCTCAACTGTTAAGGTTAACAAGCTTTTTGATATAGAAGAGCACCCGACGCTTTTTCAGATGACATCAGAAATTTCCGGAGAGTTGGAAGAAAACATCACGCTTTACGACATTTTTGAATCAATTTTTCCGTGCGGTTCAATAACTGGCGCGCCAAAACTTTCTACAATGCGGGTAATAAAAGAGCTGGAGCCATTTAAGCGCAACATTTACTGCGGAGCAATCGGGTTTCTTTCACCTGATGAGGCGGTCTTTAGCGTTCCGATTAGAGTACTTCAAGGCGGAGACCACAGATTTGTTTACAATGTCGGAGGGGCGGTTGTCTGGGACTCAACAGCTGAGGATGAGTGGGAAGAGACTATCACCAAGATGAAGTTTTTACAGACGGATTTCAGTCTTATTGAAACAGCGGTGGATGATTGGGAGTCGCATGTTGCGCGGATGAAAAAGTCTGCAAAAGAATTAGGTTTTGTGTGGAATGAAGAAATTGAAAAGATTGAGGTTGAAGGAAGGACAAGGGTTGTATTGGATAGGGATGGGAGTTTTAGAGTGAAAAAAACTTCCAGCTCCGAACGCGACCGATTTATTAGAATAAACGGTAAAGTTAATTCAAAAAACCCGTTTCTCTACCACAAAACAACTATCCGGCATGCAGCGCCTGAGGATGTTTTTGATGAAATCAGGGTCAATGAGAGGGGCGAGATTACAGAAGGCACTTTTACAAACATCGCAATCCAAAAGGATGGCAAGCTCTACACTCCGCCAGTTGAATGCGGGCTTCTGAACGGAACATTCAGAGACAGGCTTGTAAGAGAAGGCAAACTGATTGAAAAAGTTCTTTATCCGCAAGATTTGAAAACAGCTGACAAAATCTTTTGTTTCAATTCTGTCCGCAAGATGGTCGAGGTAGAATTATGCTCATAATCGATAATTACGACTCTTTCACATACAACATAGTTCAGTACATAAGGATTCTGGGCGTAGAGCCGATTGTTATAAAAAATGACGAAATGAGGCTAGTGGATGTAAAAAAGCTCGATTTCTCACGCATAATTCTTTCTCCGGGCTGGGGAAATCCTGATAATTCAGGTATTACAATGGACGTAATTGATTATTACAAGAACAAAATGCCGATTTTCGGGGTTTGTCTTGGCATGCAGTGCATTGCAAAACACTTTGGAGCAGAGATTGTAAAGGCGCCGGAGCCCTGTCATGGGAAAAACTCAAGGGTGTTTTTTGAAGAAGGTTTTGAGTTGTTTAAAAGCATGGAGCAAGGTTTTAGTGCGACGAGGTACCATTCGCTTATGGTAAAGGCTGCACCCCACCCTAACCCTCCCCATTCAGGGAGGGAACGTGCAGAACTTGCTATCACTGCGCATACAGAGGACAAAATCCCCATGGCGCTCAAAGTCAAAAGCAAACCGATTTACGGCGTGCAATTCCATCCGGAAGCAATACTTACGGAAAACGGAATACAAATCTTCAAGAACTTCCTTACTTTGTAGTTATTGTGCACACAGAGCTGTCTTGCAAATACTTGTTCCAAACCTTCACAACAGGGTTGTTCTCAACCGCCGAAAGCTTTGAGGTGTCCACTTCTTCTTTTGAATACTTTTGCACAAGCTCGTAAGCCTGCATTACAGAGGCAAGTTCTGAAATCTGTGACTTAGTGAGTTTGCAGGTTATGCAGGAGTTTATCTCTGAAAACTTTACAGTCTCCTGATAAACACACCTGTCGCCTTCCCAGCCCAGGATTCTCTTTTGGGAGGTAACATTCATCCCCTCGGTTGTGAAATTCCCGCTTTCTGAATACGAAGAAGAACAGGTCTTAAGCGCGTTTACAAACTTTGACGAAATAGCCTCTTCTGCAATAACAATCGAAGTTCCGATAAGAAGCGCGAGTCCGAATACAAAATATTTGTTCATAATAAATCCTACTTGTTCAAAGCTGCCTTAAGTCTTGCAAGAGAGCGGGCAAGCGCTGCCTGAGCTCTGTCCGCGTCAATTTTTGCACTCGCATCAGCAAGTCTTGTTTCTGCCCTATTCTTAGCAGCGTTAGCTCTTGTAACGTCAATATCGCATCCGTCTTCGCAGACATCTGTAAGTATTGTAGCTTCGTTATCCTTGAACTGGAATATACCGCCCATTGTTGCAAAGAACTTGTACTCTTCGCCGATTCTTGCTTTTGTCACCCCGATTTCGAGCGCGGTTGTGAGCGGAATGTGGTCTTTCAAGATACCAATCTGTCCGCCCTTTGTTTGAAGCACAAGTTCATCAACTTCGCCGTCAAATACGATTCTTTCATGTGTAATTATTTTTAGTTTCATGTGTCAACCTATTGCAGCGTTTTAGCTTTTTCCACTGCTTCTTCAATTGTACCAACCATGTAGAACGCCTGTTCCGGCAAATCATCGTGCTTACCTTCGATAATTTCTTTGAAGCCTCTGATTGTGTCTTCAAGCTTAACGTATTTTCCTGAAATACCGGAGAACTGTTCTGCAACAAAGAAAGGCTGAGAAAGGAATCTCTGAATTTTTCTCGCTCTGTTAACAGTTTCTTTGTCCTCGTCAGAAAGCTCGTCCATACCAAGAATCGCGATGATATCCTGAAGCTCTTTGTATTTTTGAAGAATTTCAAGCACTTTTCTTGTAACTTCGTAGTGCTCTTCACCAATAATATTCGGGTCAAGAACTCTTGAATTAGAAGCAAGAGGGTCAACCGCCGGATAAATACCGAGTGACGCAATCTGTCTTGAAAGTACTGTTGAAGCATCAAGGTGGGAGAATGTTGTTGCAGGAGCCGGGTCGGTCAAGTCATCTGCCGGTACGTAAATCGCCTGTACAGAAGTAATAGAGCCGTCCTTAGTTGACGTAATACGTTCCTGCAATTCACCCATTTCAGTACCAAGAGTCGGCTGGTAACCAACCGCAGAAGGCATACGTCCGAGAAGTGCTGATACTTCTGAACCAGCCTGAGTAAATCTGAAAATGTTATCAATGAACAAAAGTACGTCCTGTTTAGAAAAATCACGGAAGTATTCAGCAGCAGTAAGCGCAGAAAGTCCGACTCTCATTCTTGCTCCAGGCGGTTCGTTCATCTGACCGTAAATCAGTGCAACTTTGTCGATAACGCCTGATTCCTTCATTTCGTTCCACAAGTCATTACCTTCACGTGTTCTTTCACCAACACCGCCGAAAACAGAAACGCCGGAGTGTTCTGATGCGATATTGTGGATTAACTCCATAATCAATACTGTTTTACCAACGCCTGCACCTCCGAAGAGCCCGATTTTACCGCCCTTCTGGTAAGGCTGGATAAGGTCGATTGCCTTAATACCGGTTTCCAAAATTTCGATATCTGTATTCTGGTCAACAAGTTTTGGAGACTCTCTGTGGATAGGAAGGTAATCGTTTGTCTCGATTGGCCCCATCTGGTCAACAGGCTCGCCGATTACGTTAAGGATCCTGCCGAGGATTGGTTTACCAACAGGAACTTTTATGGCTTCTCCTGTGTTAACAACCTTCATTCCTCTTTTAAGTCCGTCTGTAGAAGACATTGCAACTGTTCTTACTCTGTTTGAGCCAAGCATTTGTTGAACTTCTGCCACTGTGACAGCGCCGTCTTCTCCGTAAATCTTAAGCGCGTTGTAGATTTCAGGCAAATCGCCTTGTGCAAACTCAACGTCAATAACCGGACCGATAATCTGTGTGATTAACCCCTCGTTTTTATTTAATGTCTCCATAACATCTCCTCATCTCTCTTCTTATGGACTAATTATATAATACAAATTTAGAAATGACAATAATATTGATGGATGATGCTTTTTTAGAAAAAACATAGCGCCCCCCCCAATCGGCTTATATCATTTTTGAAAATATGTTGTATAATTAAAAAATAACTAATCGGTGAATGTATGAAAATATTGCTATTCTTTTTTAACATCTTTGTGCGTGTATTTACTTGTATAATACCATTCAAGCCTTTGCGCAGAAAAATCCGCAACAATTATATTTTCACTCAGACCTGTCCAAAAGGCGCAAAGTTTTATATTGTCAAAAACGGCAAAAAAAAGAGAAGCAATTTTGTAAAATTCGGACTCTCAATCCAGGTTTACGGAAGCAACAACGAGATTATAATAGACGAATCTGCCTCTTTTGCAAAATCAGAGCTGGTAATTAGAGGGAGTAACAGTGTTTTTTCTGTGGGAAAAGATTCTTCCGTAAACAACGCCAAATTCCGTCTGTACGGCAACGACAAAAAAATGTCAATCGGAGAAGACTGCATGTTTTCCTACGATGTAGAAATCTGGAGCGGAGACGGTCATGCAATTTTTTGCGGGGAAGACGAATTGCCATACAATATGGAAAAAGACCTGATAATCGGGAACCATGTGTGGCTCGGCGCGTTTTCCAGAATAATCAAAGGCGCAAATATTCCTGACAACTCTATTGTCGGAATGGCCTCAATTGTTAACAAGAATTTCAGCGAGAACAATGTTATCCTCTCCGGTATTCCGGCAAGCGTTGTAAAAACAAATATCAGGTGGGAAAAGGCTGCCCCGCATGAGTTTAGAATATCAGAATCGCTCCATAAGGAGAAAGCCTTGGATTGTTCTTCTCACTAGGATTGTTTTTTAAAAAGTTTTTAAGAATCTTTCTTGCACTTACGTAATCATGTTTTTTTACATAAATATTTGCGTAATTTATCGCATAATCCATATTGCGCGGATACGATTCTGTAAGCCCTTTATATTCTTCTACAGCTTGTTCGGTTTTCTCTTCCTTTAAATAGATTTCTGCGAGCAAGTAATGCAGTTCTTCGGAATCCTTTATCTCAAGCGCTTTTGAAACATAGTCACGCGCCATCTCCATGTGGTTGATGTAGAAATATGAAACCGCAAGATTGTAAAAAACAATATATCTTATATCATCAGAATCCGCCAGGCTCAACGCTTTCTCAAGATTCCTGATAGCCTCAGGATAGCGTTTTTCTGCAACATAACTTTCTGCTAGGTCAATGTACCCGTTTGGAAGCGTAGGTGCCTGACGAATGTAGTTCTTTGCTTCGCGCGCCTTTGAAAAGTTGACTTCCTCGTCATCACCGAGAATCAAATACGGAACATATTCACTCTTCAACTCATCAGAGTTTGTGATGTCAGGCTTTATTTTGTACAGAAGTTCCAAAGTGCTAACATCAGCTTCTGTAATCTCTTCACGGGAGTCGTTTATAAGCGTGTTGTTGTCTTTGGAAAGATACATAATATTCTTTTTATCGTAGCTGTGGCCCATAAACCCGAGAGCATGGAAAATTTCATGCAGCGCTGTATTGTAAATCTGGTTCTGGGTAAAATACTCTCCGGAAGGGTCCTGCAAATAGAATTTTATCTGCATGTTCTTAAGTTTTGTCCCCATAACATTTGGAACAGTGTAAGCCACAACGTATTTTTTGCCGTACTCCAAATCCTCTGCCTTGTTGGACTGGAAATCAATCAAAATATTAGCATCATTGCTGTTAATTTTGGAGAACAAAACCTTGTGAGCGCTCGCTTTTTCCCACTCTGTGAATGCGTTATCAATCTCCTGGACAAATTGCGCCGGCACGCCTTGAGTGTTTCTGTATGTATAAGTAATCGGAAGCTTGCCCCATCTTAGAATTTTCTGGTTGAAAGGCGCCTGTTTGATATAATTGAGTTTGTATTTTCTGTGAATCTCACGCTTAAGGTCGTACAGAAAATACTTTGCTCTCAAAGAAGCGCCGTCCTGAATCTTGTCTTCTGCAATATCTGCAAGTTTTTGCTGACTTTCTACAGTCAGAGGCGAGGTTATAATGGAATTAACATAAGCTTCGCGCTGTTTAGCGTCCTTGTTTCCGAGTGCAAAAGATTTTTCGTAATATTCCTGTGCTTTTTGAATCTGATTTTTCTTGTAATAGTTGTCTGCAATATGCGCGTATATTGAATCGGCGTTGTTTTTGAAGTACAACGAGCCAATCAGAGCGCAGCAGAGCAGGCTGTAAAAAAAGATTCTAAGCTTCATCAGAAGCTCCGTCTTGAGGGTCGTCTTTTACGCCTTTGTCTATATTTAATGTTTTAACCAGCGCCCTTATATCGCCTTTGAGTTTGAAATACTCGGCAAATTTAGGGGTTGTTTTTATATTAAACGAGCGTCCGTTTTTATCCTTGTGACGTGAAATCAGGCCTTTTTCAAGAAGCTCCTGAACATGTTCATACGCGTTTGAGCCGCGCAAGTCTTTTAGCAAGGACTGTCTGATTGGCTCTTTCAGCGCAATAACCGTAAGTGTTTTAAGTACAGGCGGTTTCAGCTCTACAGGGCAGAGTTTTTCCACAATATCGAGGTGTTCCTGTTTAACCTGCAAGATATACCCATTTTCGTCGTCGATTTCGAGTGCGCCGTCGCGTGAGGCGTAGTCCATGATTAATTCAAGGAGCGCTTCTTCAACAACTTCCGGCTCTTCTTCAAGGATTTCTGCAATATCTTTTATTTGAAGCACCTTTGCTGTAACAAACAAAACAGCTTCAATTCTGGACTTCAACTGTTCCATCAAGCACTTTCTCCTTCACTATAAAGGTCTTGCATTGTTCCCTCGCCCTGCGTGAGAGTCCGGGTCGGCCTTCTTACAACATACAAATCAGAATAGAATTCGTCCTGTTCCAAATCATAATCGCTGTCCACGGTCAAAAACAGGAGCGAAATATACGCGCTAATTTTGTCCATACCAAGGAGCGTGAGTTCGTTGAGTTCAATCTTATCCTGTCTGCTCAGGATTTCTGAAAGATTCGCTCTTAATCTTTGCACCCCGTTTTCAATGTACTCGTCATGCGCAAGATTTACAATATCCTCGGGAGACAGTCTCGCGTAGTTTTGAACCCTGCGTTTTGCGCGCTCATGTGCGTTCTTCAAAGACTGCTTTTTATCAAGCATTTCATAAAATTCTAATTGGCGAATCAAGTCTCTCAAAGTTACAACGCGGTTATGGTTAAGTCTTACGCTTGTTCTTCTCTGCAAAACTTCGTCAATCGAAATTACGTTATTAGTCGGAATGTATTCTTCCTCGTAATCAAGCGGCATTTCATCATCGTAGTTGAAATCTTCTTCGTGCTGCGGTTCAAAATCAAGCACATCAAGTCCTTCGAGCACATTTGACTTGAGCTTCAAAAGGATAGCAGCAAAGAGCAGTGTTCTTCCTGTTAGTCTAAGGTTTTGCGCCTTTGACTGAAAAAGGTGCATCAGGTATTTGTCTGTAACCTCAACAATATCAACATTCCACGGGTCGATTTTCCCCTGTTTTGCCATGCTTACAAGAATCTCAATCCCGTCAACTTCTGCTTCACGCGCGATTTCGTTTTGTATGTTCAAACTATCGATATTATTTACTGCCATCTAACCTTCCTCCCTCTCCTTGGGGAGAGGGCTGGGGTGAGGGGTCAACCAGCACCCACATATTTATTTTAATTTATATCCCTGCTATTTTTATCCTCTGTTTTTATGAAAACCGAATGCGCTCACATATTGCGCCGCAGCACCACAATTTCTCCATCCCGTAATCTTTTCCTGATTTAACTATTATAGCAGAATGTTATGAAAAACAAAATAACTTTAAAATCCAAAACAATTGTAAACTTTTGTAAAGATTAAAGAAAAAATCCTAAAGTTTTTCAAAATTATGCCGTTATACAATTTGTAAGTTTAATGTAACATAATACATATTGTGTTACATTTTTTTTGTGCGTTAGGCCTATATCTCTTTGATATCTTTGACTTTAGGAGTTTTGTTAGCAACTTGTTTTTTCATTGAAATTTCCTTATATTACTTCTTTTGCTTCATTAAAAACTGCGTATAGCCTGCCTTTTGGATTTATGTAACACAATATGTATTATGTTACATAAAATGTAACTTAACAAAGAAAGGAAAGAACACATTATGAACATCAATTCCAGTTTTATTCGCAGCCAAGTTTATGCAAGAAGATTACAAAAAGCGGAGCCTCAAAAACCAGAAGCTCCAAAAACACCGGGCTGCCCAGGAACCCCTGTAAACAACGACCCGACTCCAAAAACACCTGCTGAACCCATCAAAGAAATGCCTGGCTCTGAAATCCCTTCACACAAAGAGCTAACACAGGCTGATAAAGAGCTCTTAGCGAAATTGCCTACACGAGAGGCTATTCAGAACATGATGAACGCTAATATGAAAACCATGTTCAACCTTACCCCAACAAAGAAGCCGAGTACACAGGATATTGTAAACAATAACATTTCTGAAAATTTTAATCGTTTTTCTGATTAATTCATAACCAGGTAAAATAAAAAGGAGAACAAATTGTTCTCCTTTTTATTTACTCAACCGTAACTGATTTTGCAAGATTTCTCGGCTGGTCAACATCCTTTCCTAAAAACTCTGCAATGTAGTAAGCCAGAAGCTGCAACGGCACAACAGCAAGAGCCGGAGACAGAATCTCGGAGATTTCCGGAACCCTGATTATGCAGTCAAAAAGCTCATTAAGCTTTGTATCAGCAGAATCCGTAAGCGCTATCATCCTTGCGTTACGAGCCTTTGCTTCCTCTGAATTTGAAAGAATCTTGTCATAAACCTTGCCAGACATCAAAATCGAAAGCACCGGCATGGACTCATCCAACATCGCAATAGGCCCGTGTTTGAGCTCACCAGCTGTATATCCGGTCGCATTGATGTAGCTGATTTCTTTGAGTTTAAGCGCGCCTTCCAATGCAGTCGGAAAGTTGATTCCACGCGCAATAAAGATAAAATCTTTTGAGCTTGAGAACGCTTTTGCGCATTTCTGGATATCTTCCTTGTGTGCAAGAATTTTTTCAATCTTTTGAGGCAGAACAATGAGTTCGTGTTTCAACTCTGACAACTCATCCTTGCCCATAGAACCTTTAACTTCTGCCATATAAATCGCAATCAGGTAGAACGAAATAAGCTGTGCCATATAAGATTTTGTTGCAGCTACAGAGACTTCAATACCAGCGTTAACCGGCACAAGGCTGTCAGCTTCGCGCGCCATTGTTGAATCAGGTCGGTTAGTCACAATAAGAATGTGTGAGCCCCTGTTCTTTGCCTGTCTTACAGCAGTAATAGTATCTGCTGTTTCACCGGATTGTGAAACGCCAATAACGAGCGTATTTTTATCTGTAATCGTTTTTCTGTATATGTATTCGCTTGAAGGCTCTACATCAACAGAAATCCCGCAAAAATCTTCGATTATGTATTTGCCTACCATTGCTGCGTGAAGCGATGTTCCGCAAGCCACGATTTGAATACGGTTCAAGTCTTTTAGCTTTTCTCTGTCAAGAGTCACTTCCTTTAGTGTAATCGGCTCGTCAATTGCTCTTAGTTTTCCTGAAAGCACATTTCTCACAACATCCGGCTGTTCGTGAATTTCTTTGAGCATAAAGTGTTTGTAGCCCATCTTGCTCAAAGCAACCGGCTCCCACGGAAGTGTTTCAACTTTGTTAGAAACAGGATTGTTATCAATATCAATAACCTTTATTGAATCCGGTGTAAGTGTGACAATCTGGTTGTCATCAATATACATTGCTTTCTTTGTATACTGGATTAATGCCGGAACGTCAGAAGCCACATAGTTTTCGCCTTCACCAAGTCCAACAACAAGCGGAGCGTTTCTTCTTGTTGCAACAATAGTATTTTTAATGTCCTGATGAATAACACAGAGTGCATAAGCGCCTTCAATCTCTTTTGTTGCAAGCCTTACGGCTTCAGTAAGGTCTTTTGTTTCAGCAAACTTTGTTGCAACAAGATGCGCAACTGTTTCTGTATCAGTTTGTGAGCGGAATGTGCAGCCCTTTGCTTCAAGTTTTTCTCTTAGTTCTTTAAAGTTTTCAATAATGCCGTTATGAACAACTGCAACTTTTCCGCAGTTGCAAGAATGCGGATGCGCGTTTGCGATTGTTGGAGCACCGTGGGTTGCCCAGCGTATATGTCCGATACCGATTGTGGATTTTGAAATCTCCGTATAATTCTTCTCAACGATATCTTTAAGGTTTTGGAGTTTTCCTGCTGCTTTAAACAACTGAACTTTTCCTTCGATATTAACTGCAATACCAGATGAGTCATATCCTCTGTATTCAAGGGCGGTAAGTCCTTCCAATAGTACATCCACCGCAGCTTTACTTCCTGTATATCCAACAATTCCGCACATAATTACCTCTCTTTTTTCCTAATTTTAGCATAAAATAAAATTTCACCTAATTAAGATTTTCTAAAGAATTTTCGGATTTTATGTACACCGGCAATGCCTGCTGTGAGCAGAGTAACACCGCCAAAAATTTTAAAATAAAGTGACTTATTAAACTCATTTTTTGATTTCTCCTTTTTTGCACCTTCATAAATATCAGTATTAATAGATTTCATCTTTTTCGAAGCATCTTTATCAGAAAACACATGCACAGAGGGAAGTGCTCCAGGAGCCTCAGCAGCAGTTATCTTCGGGCGCTTGACCTTTGTCTCTGTAGAATAATGAGCATCTATATTGAAACTATTTTGCTGAACTTCTGCCATCTAGAACAGTTCTCCATACCTTAGAAGTTTATGCAGCCGCGTCTTTGGCAGATACATCATCCCGGTTTGCGCGGGAATATCCGGCACTTTTTTGCGTATGCATTCCTCCATATATTCGTTTGCCTCCGGACTTGTAAACCTGAACCCGAGCTTGTAGAAAAACAAGGCGGGCGACGCCTCTTTGATTACGGGCTCTGAAAAAGTCACAATACGCCCTTCGGCTTTGTTATCAAACATGGCTTTCTCTGCCAGACTTTTTATCGCCTCTGTACCCAGCCCGCACCCGGGCTTTGGAGACTGAATATAGTCAATCAAATAACAGTTTTTCAGATACTTTATTTTCCTCTTCATAGGCGGCCTCGGCGGATAAGGCTGCAACAGGAAGTTGCTGCCCGAATATCCGGAAGTATCGATTGTCTCTTCAACAATATCGACATAATCCTCATCAATCGCGCCCGGAATAATGATATTATCTCCGCGCTTAACTTTCGTCACGCGGATATTTGCCTTCTCTTTAAGAGGAGAAGTCTTAAACCCGAGAATCGGCGACATGCTAAAGCTTTTCACCGACTGCATCGCTTTTGCGACACTAAGTTGTGGCTGCGTGTCCACAGTCGTAATGTTATTAATCATACAATCTAACCTATTTTTTAAACCTAACCTTACTTATATAAAGTCTTTCTATTAAGAAAAATTGCCTTTTTTGAGTAAATTTTAAAAACATTGTAATAAAACTTTACATCTGATAAAATAGGTTCAGGGAGTTTTTGTTATGAAAAAAATATTAATCGTTCTTGGACTTGTTATTTTCAGCGTGCCAGCCTTTGCCGGCGGAGTTGGATATGTTAATTATGAAAAAGTTGTCGCGAATTACCAGTACGCAAAAAATACAATGCGCGAGCTTGAGACAAAAGGGAACGAAATCCAGAGATACCTTGAAGCTAAAGAGAAAGAGTTTAGCACAATAGAATCAGCCGTTCAGAAAAAGAAGTTTGAAGATACTGTGCGTTCGGAGCTTCTGACAAAGGAAAAGGCGTTTAATGCATTCAGGGATAAAAAGGAAGAAGAGGTTTACACAAGAATCCACTCTGTGACAGAAAAAATACGGATGGAGAAGGGTTTGGATGCGGTTTTGGATTCAAGGAGCGTGTTCTCCGGCGGGGTTGATATTACGGATTTGCTGATACAGAGGTTGAATGCAGGCGGCGGAAAGTAAGGGCTTGATTTTTGGAATGGGAGATTTATAATATTAATATAAATTTTAATCGGAATGTAGCAAGGACTCCGACAAAAGTTGACTCAATGTCAAGTTTTGTTGGAGGGAGGCGAGTCAGAAAGCGTGAGCTTTATGCGAGCCGTATAAAGATAGACCAAACTGCGCTCCGATATAAAATTTAATATTACCAATCGGAATGTAGCGCAGTTTGGTAGCGCACCGTGTTCGGGTCGCGGGGGTCGCAAGTTCGAATCTTGTCATTCCGATTTTTTATTGCCCAAAATTCATCTTTACAAAACTTCATAATTAGCCTCAAAAAAGGCAATTTTTTGTTCTTTAAATACTTTATATATATGTAAGCAATATTTAAGAGAGAATAATAAAGATGTTACATACTACAGACGCTATCGAAAGAAATAAAAAACCAGCTGGAGCTTTAGAGATTCCTGAGAACTTCAACTTCTACTATTTGAACAAACAGGATAGACAAATGAGATTCAACAACGGTGGTGATCCTATTTATGCTATTTTCGATAAGATTGACAACAGACCGCTTTCTAAGATTGCTAAGGATTTTGTTAGAGAATTGGCGGATGATTCTATCAGATTTATTTCTACTTTGGTTAAGTAATAAAAAAGCCCCGAATGGGGCTTTTCAATTATTTCTTTTTGAAAGCTCATCAAGTCGTTTTTCCAACTCTTCGATTCTCTTTTGCTGTGCTTCAATAATTTTGTCTTGAGAACTATTCTTCAAATCAAGTTCTTTTATTGCATTAATCACAGCATAGAACATATCTTCCATTCTGATTCTAAGGAACCCGTCTTCACCTTTCATTACAGCCTTAGGAAACACTTTTTGCAAATCCTGTGCCATAACTCCGACGTGAGGTGTTTTTGTTTCATCCTTTTTGAACGTAAAGTGGTAGAAATCGAGTTTTTTGAGCGCTTCTAAGCCTTCTGTATATTTAGCCCCGACATTTTTTACACGACGGTCTGACATTGAAAAGTTTGTAGCCCCGTTTGTAAAGTGCCCCTGATAATTCCAGCTCCATCCTGTACCCTGAACTTTTACCTGTCTGTTTCCGGTATCAAATTCAATGTGAGAGAGTTTATTACCACCATCAAAACCGTCATAAGTTCGCACAAACACGTGTTTCCAGGTATTCACACCCAGAGCAACATTACCATCTACAATCAAATTCCCCTTTATATAAACAGTATCCTGTGTTCTACCCAGAGCTATCTGACTGTTTTGGGTAGTTACGGCGCCCTGACCGATTGCTGTAGATCCGTCATGCAAAGCTCTTGCGGATTGGCCGATTGCTATACTGTCCTCTTTTTGAGCAACAGCGTTTCTGCCGATTGCGATAGTGTCTTTGTGTTGAGCTTTTGCACTCTTGCCAAGCGCAATGCTACCTCCTGTTCCGGATTTGTTTCCGGTTGCTTCTGCGCTCGAACCGATTGCAATTCCTTCCGGGCCTGTAGCAGAAGCACCATCCCCAATAGCAATTGTGCTGCTTGATTCTGTTTGAGCTCCGGTTCCGATTGCTACGTTGTGGGAACCGGTTGCCTGGGTTACTTTTCCTCCTGCACCAGTATAGACATCTGTTCCGCCGATTGCAACGCTCCAGGTGCCACTTGCTTTGGAGTCAGAGCCGATGGAGATGGAGTTGCGTCCGGAGGCATTTGCGGAGGAGCCGGCTGCGAAGCTGCTGTTTCCGGTTGCTTTAGCGGATGCTCCGATTGCTGTTGCGCCGGTATCTGTTGTGGAGGCGTTTTGGCCGATGGTTACGGTGCTGGAGCCTGAGAGGGATTGGTTACCTCCGATTGCTACGGAGTTGGGTTGGATGGAGTCGCTGGAGATACCGGCTCTACCTGACGGGTCGGCTGTTACTTGCATGACTTCATCTCCTTTGCCAAAGGTGAGTTGGGAGTTGGAGGAGCCGCAGTCGATGTAGAGGCGGGTGTTTACTCCGGTTGGGACTTTGGATGCACCGATTACTGCTGTAACGTCTTTTCCAGCCATGTTGAATGCTGCATTGCCTTTGGTATCGATAAAGACCCAAGGGCTGCCTGAGGATGAGGAGGCGCTTTTGCTCATCTTTTTGCTCACGATTGGTGCGGTGGCGGCTGCGATGATTGACATAATCAGCAGCACTATCATCATTTCCATCAATGAAAATCCGGGTTGTTTCACGTTCTCTTCCTTTCTTGCTCTCTATTCTTATTGCGGTGCATACATAGAATTATATTCTATGGCGGGCTATGTATGCCACCAAGGATTTTTTGAGTTTGTATTACCTCGAATGTAACACAATACCCATTGTGTTACATGTGCTACGCACGTAGACCGTCTTGCCCAGTCGGGATAGGGATTACAGGCTTGGTGCTTTTTGGCTGGTTTTGGGACTACAAGGGGGATGAATATATAAATTGTTAAAATTGAAATAGTTGATATTGTTGCATTTTAGACAGCATGATAGTATAATGTAACACAATGGGTATTGTGTTACATTGAATGTTACAAAAACGGAGTTTTTCATTTACTCACAAAAAAAAGGAAAGTCTTGCAGTGTGTGCAAGACTCAAAAATATACATTTACCCCAATTACTTTATACCATACTTGTTCAGTTTTGTCAACTAAATGCTGCAACCCACTGGCTACAAGTATTAACAAGGTTTTAAAGCTTATGCGTTATTCGCAAGTTTTTCGCGAACAAGTGTTTCTACCTGATTCAGAATTTCAGGATTATTGCTCAAAAATTCCTTCGCTTTATCTCTGCCTTGTCCCAACTTTTCTTCGTTAAAGCTAAACCATGAGCCAGCCTTTTTCACGATATCCAAATCAACAGCTACATCAAGGATATTACCGATTTTACAAATCCCTTTACCGAATATAATATCAAACTCGGCTGTTCTGAAAGGAGGAGCAACCTTGTTCTTCAAGATACGAACCCTTACGTGGTTACCGATATCTTCCCCGTCACCCTTCAAGCCTTCTACACGTTTGATTTCCAAACGAACAGAAGCGTAGTATTTAAGCGCATTACCACCGGTTGTTGTTTCAGGATTACCGTACATAACCCCGATTTTTTGTCTCAGCTGGTTAATAAATATAACAGTTGTGTTTGTTTTCCCGATAATACCGGTCAATTTTCTTAAAGCCTTAGACATCAATCTTGCCTGCAAGCCCATTTGCTGGTCTTCCATAGAGCCTTCGATTTCAGCCTTAGGAACAAGAGCTGCTACAGAGTCAACAACAATAATGTCAACAGCGCCAGAGCGTACAAGCTCTTCTGTAATATCAAGCGCCTGTTCTCCTGTATCCGGTTGGGAAATCAAAAGTTCGTCAACATTAACGCCAAGGTTTCTTGCATATTCAGGGTCAAGAGCGTGTTCTGCGTCAACAAAAGCTGCGATGCCACCTTTTTTCTGGCATTCTGCAACAATGTGCTGTGCCAAAGTTGTTTTACCTGATGATTCCGGGCCGTAGACTTCGATTATACGTCCGCGTGGAATCCCGCCAACTCCAAGAGCAACGTCAAGAGCCAGAGCCCCTGTTGGAATTGTTTCAACGCTAACAGCCGGCTTGTCGCCAAGCTTCATGATTGCGCCTTTACCAAAATCTTTTTCAATTTTCTCAATAGCAAGTTTTAGTGCCTTGCTTCTTTCATCAACAGTGTTTGCTGCTGTTTCTTCCTTTGCCATATTCTTTTCCTTCTTTTACACCATGTGGAGTTGCCAGTCGTGTATCCTCCACACCGTCTTTTCCCCAAGCCATTTTTAAATTATAGTAAAATATTGTTTTCTTCTTCTTTTTTGATATAGAATCCGCAAAGAAGAGGTTTAAAGCTGTTCAAAACATTCTTCAGTTTGAAGTTTTCTTTGTTCAGCTCATTAACTTTGTTTTTCAAATTCTCGTTTTCAGTCTTGCAGCGTACAAGCTCAAGAACAACATCATCCATGCCTTCAAGTTTTTCGTCAATAAGTTTTGTCATAGATGTCGTAATGTTGTTTTCCATTTTATTAAGAGTGTCTAACAATCCGTTTACAACTGTTTGCGAGCTAGGTTTTGTCATCATGGGTAATGTCACTTTCTTTTCTTTCATTTCTGCAATCACAGATGATTTTGCATTTCTTAGTTTCTTAACTTCATCTACTGAAAAATAAATTTGCCCTTTTGTATCTTTTTTCGGGGTAACTGAAGTTTTCTTACATAGTTCAACTATCTCTTTATTATCTACATTTAAAAGTTTTCTAACGTCGTTAGGTAAAAGTACTTTACTTGGATTAGCGTTCATTTTTTCTAAATTCCCCTCTTTCTATACCCAATAGATATTCTAATAAATAAAAAATATAATTTCCAGTATTTGTAACAAAAATTTAACGTTATTAGTTGTTCAGCCCCCTCAACAACCCCATCACATTCCCAGCCCTCAAATTCCGACTTGAGGACATCAAAGTCGCACTCGCCTGCTGCAATATTTGCTGACGGATGTATTCCGAAGAGACTTCGGCAATATCCGCATCGCTAATTGTAGCTTGAGCTGATGTCAAGTTTTCTATGCTTACACCAATTGCTTCCAGAGCTGATTCCAAACGGTTATATGCTGAGCCGAACTCTGTTTGCCGCTTATTTATTTTTGCTAATAGCTCGTCAATCCGACTTAATGCATTTAAAGCACTTTCTGAATCCGATATTTTGATTGATAAATCTAAAGTAAATTCTAAGTCTAGACTTATAGTAGAATTAGCACCTGAGTCTATACCAGCCTGAAATATAATAATATTAGGTATAACCGTTTGAGACGGAGAGACTTTATCAAAAATTTCATTCAAATCAATACCTGCTTTATTGTCCCCGACAGCTGATAAACCAGGGTTGAATGAACTATAAAAGCAACTTTTTGAAATAGTACTATTCCCTACTATGCTCCCAAACAATGCCCCGACTGCTGTTGAACCCGTGACCACGCTTTGAGCATAACAGCCGGTTGTATGCAAATAACTAGCTACTCCTGCTAAGCCGCCAACATTTGTATCACCATTAACAGATCCTGTAGCATAACAGCTATTAATCTCGCAATCATTCTGAATGTATCCTACCAGACCGCCAACAGCATCTGTCCCATTAACATCGCCCAAAGCATAACTATTTTTTATCTTAACATATTGGTTTGCGAAACCAACCAAACCACCAACGCGTTGATAACATTGTACATTACCTGTTGCATAACAATTATTTAAAGTAGCTTCACCTGCACCATAAATATTACCTATAAGCCCGCCAACATTTATATTGCCACTCCAATAATTCTCATTAGAAGCAATAACATCACATGTTGAATAACAGTTTGTCATTGTTCCGCTAGAATAAAAAGAACCTATTAACCCTCCGGCATTAGATTTTGCACATATACTACCTGTAGAATAACAATTGTTAATATTGCACCCTTGAACAAAAGCCGCTAGGGCACCAATGCGACTGTTTATATTGTTTAAAGTAGTAACAACATCTTCAATAGCAATATTTAAAAATTTCGCATTCTTAGCATGAGAAACCAAACCTTTATCATCTCTGTTTTCATCTAAGTTAAGATTTTTTATCGCAAATCCGTTTCCATTAAGCTCGCCAGTAAAATAATTTGTTGAATTACCAACCGGTGTCCACTTATAATCGGCAAGATCAATATCGTTCATCAAAATGTATTTTCCGCCAAGGTTATTCTGCATGGCTTGAAGCTCATCTGCTGTCTTTATAACTGTATATCCACCAGCAAGAGCCTCGTTTTCAGAAAGCTGTTCGACTCTGTCAATAAAATTACCAATTTTTATTTCCCCTTGAAACAATTTTATACCATTATACTGACTGTTTTGGATTATCCTATCGCATTCCGACAGACGAGAACTGGTTTCTGATTCAATAGCTTTTAAAGAATTGTCATCACAAGTGCCATTAGCTGCCTGTATAGCAAGTTCACGCATTCTTGTTAAATGAGACGATATAAGATTAAGACTATCCATGGCTGTTGTCAGCATATCTAACCCCTTTGCAACATTATCCTGCGCCATATTATATGAAGAAATCTTGCAGGAAAGCATTGAAGCAATTGAATAGTTGGCAGCATTGTCTTTAGCATGATTGATTTTGTAGCCGGTGGTCATGCGCTCGATTGCATTATTGAGGCCGAGGGTATTTTGGTTAAGGGTTTGTTG
Organism: uncultured Candidatus Melainabacteria bacterium; assembly: GCA_949902595.1. Taxonomy (GTDB): domain Bacteria; phylum Cyanobacteriota; class Vampirovibrionia; order Gastranaerophilales; family Gastranaerophilaceae; genus CAG-196. The sequence continues at coordinate 186,760 of CATLDC010000002.1, forward strand.
CAGGATAGTGTCAGCTATATCGGAGGTCAGGCTAATCATGGCTGGCCTCCTTATGGGAGTTAGCTTCTAGACTTGGGGGGGGGGGGGGGGGGGGGGGGGGGGGGGGGGGGGGGGGGGGGGGGGGGGGGGGGGGGGGGGG
>CATLDC010000003.1 GCA_949902595.1 uncultured Candidatus Melainabacteria bacterium
ACATTGTAGGAATAGAGTTTCTATAAGTATAGTGGCTTCTAATCATGTTCATGAATTTCTTAACAAGGTCTACAGCGATTTGGTCAACTCTGTCATCGTTGTTACCATATTTAGGGAATTCGCCTTCAACTTCGTAGTCTACAACGATTCCGTCTTCGTCACGGATAGTCTTAACTTTTGCATACTTGATTGCAGAAAGTGAGTCAGCAACAACACTTAAACCTGCAATACCTGTTGCGAAGTATCTCTTAACGTCTCTGTCATGAAGAGCCATTTGAGATCTTTCGTAGCAGTACTTGTCGTGCATGTAGTGGATGCAGTTCAATGTGTTAACATACAAACCTGCAAGCCATTCCATCATGTCTTCGTATCTTTCCATTACTTCGTCGTAGTTAAGGTATTCAGAAGTAATTGGTCTGAACTTAGGACCGATTTGTTCTTTAAGTCTTTCGTCAACACCGCCGTTGATTGCGTAAAGCAAGCACTTAGCCAGGTTAGCACGAGCGCCGAAGAACTGCATTTCTTTACCAACAACCATTGAAGATACGCAGCAAGCGATTGCGTAATCGTCACCGTGAGTAACTCTCATCATATCGTCGTTTTCGTACTGGATAGATGAAGTTGTGATAGAAATGTGTGCAGCGTACTGCTTGAAACCGTGAGGTAATTTCTTAGACCACAATACTGTCAAGTTTGGCTCTGGAGAAGTCCCTAAGTTTTCAAGAGTGTGGAGGTAACGGAAAGAGTTCTTAGTAACTAATGGACGTCCGTCAATACCAACACCCGCAATTGATTCTGTTACCCATGTAGGGTCTCCTGAGAACAATGAATTGTATTCAGGAGTTCTTGCAAACTTAACTAATCTTAACTTTATGATGAAGTGGTCAATCATTTCCTGAGCTTGTTCTTCAGTGATAACACCGTTTCTCAAGTCTCTTTCGATGAAGATGTCTAAGAAAGTTGAAGTTCTACCGATTGACATTGCAGCACCGTTTTGTTCTTTAACTGCTGACAAGTAACCGAAGTATAACCATTGAATAGCTTCTTTAGCGTTTGAAGCAGGTTTTCTGATATCGAAACCGTAAGTATCGCCCAATTCAGCCATTTCTTGAAGAGCTCTGATTTGTTCAGAGATTTCTTCTTTCAACTGGATTTTTTCAGGTGTCATTTCGCCATCAAGAGAAGCGTGCTGTTCTTTTTTGTCTTCGATTAATCTGTCGATACCGTAAAGAGCGATTCTTCTGTAGTCACCGATGATACGACCGCGGCCGTAAGCATCAGGAAGACCTGTAAGGATAGCTGAGTGACGTGCTTTTCTCATTTCTGGTGTGTAAACATCAAATACACCCTGGTTGTGAGTTTTTCTGTATTTTGTGAAGATTTCAGAAACTTCTGAATCTACTTCGTAGCCGTAAGATTTGCAAGATGTTTCAGCCATTCTGATACCGCCGAATGGTTGAAGAGACCTTTTAAGAGGTGCATCTGTTTGTAAACCAACGATTGTTTCGAGGTTTTTGTCGATGTAGCCTGCACCGTGAGAAGTGATTGTTGATACGATTTTTGTATCCATATCAAGAACACCGCCGTTTTCGCGTTCTTTTTTGAAGAGCTCGCAGCATTCTTCCCACAATTTTGTAGTAGCTTCGGTTGGTCCAGCTAGGAAGCTTGAATCACCTTCGTACAAAGTGTAGTTTTTCTGGATAAAATCTCTTACATTGATTTCTGACTGCCATTTGCCGCCAACGAAATCTGTTGTAGAAGATTGTTTTTCTAATGTTAATTCTGACATTTTAATCTCCTTATCTTTTGTCTCAATGACATTTTACTACCTGTTATTTCTTATACAATATTATACTCCGGACATGAAATATAGTACAGTTGTGTAGACAACATTTATTAAGATTTTATTAAGCCATGACCCGCAAAAAGTTTTTTTACAGGTTTTGGTATTGTTATGAGAATTAATAATTCCTATACCTCCCCTGTGTTTAGCGCAAATCTCAACTCTCCGAAGCTGAGATTTAGGCAGGATGACTTTTTTGTGAGGATTAGAGGGTTCGGGAAGAATAGAGAGTGGGCTAGTAATGTTATAAAAACTACTGATAATGCTGTTAATCTTATACGCAAGAATGTTGCGTTTGAAAACGTGCTGAGATTTATTACAGCTGGCATAATTTCTGCAAATAGAAAGACTTTGGATGCAGCTAAAAAAGAACACTCTGGAGTATTGCGTGTTTTTCGCGATGGTTGGAAATTTGGTTCGGAATGGAACGGGCGTGATTTGTGGACGCCTTATGGAACATCTAAAACAATCAGGTATAATTCTTATGCAGACAGGTTTGATGAAGTTTATACAAAGCCATTAACAAAACCTTATGATGATGTTGAATTAACGCGTCCTATAAGACAGGATGATACTAAAGCTCTTTTGCATTGCGACGAAAAATTTATTGATAATGGTTTTAAGCATTTTTCTCGTTTATATGAGGAATTTCAGAGGTATACAAAATTGGATGTTAAGCAGGAGCATCTGGCTGGAATTAATGATTGCATTGCTGAAACACGCTGGCTTCTTGCTCATATAACACCTTGGGAAAGAGGAAGCGACGCTATCTCAAACGTGTTTATGCGGGCCATGTACAAAGCAATCGGCGTAAAGACTTTCCCGCTTGCAAAAGGTGTTTCTCTGGATTTGGAGGCTTATTGCACAGAGCTTGAGGAGTATAAACGGAAGTTTGCAGGGTATTTTGAGAAAGCTCCGGAAGTTGTTGAATAACAAAGAGGCGCTCCCGCAGGGAGCGCCTCTTTGTTTATTTATTACTATTCGTAAATATATCCGTTGGTCAAATCAATCTTCAATGGTCCGAGAAGTCTGATGTTAACAATCTGTCCCGGCATTGTAAGAACCTTGTCGCCTTTGAATACTTTTCTGAACCAGGTCATGAAAGCATTCTTCTTGTCTGGATCAAGTGTTGCAACGCCGTAAAGCATTACAGCCTGATCGTTCGGTGTTACAAGAAGCTCGTTCTTGATGATAACTTCACCGTTCTTTTTGAACAATTTTGCTCTTTCAACATGTTTTACCTGACCTTTAAGGTCGCTGCCTTCTGAAATCAGAAGGTATTTTTCTTTTGTTACGATGTTCTTAGGAGCTTTTGCTGTGTAGATATCAGTAACGTTTGAGATTTGTGAGCCTACAACTGTTTCAAGCTTGATAGGGAAGATTGAGCCTGCCGGAATAATACCGATAGAGCCCTGAACTCTTACGTTGTCTACGATATAACCGTCAGCAGTTCTCTTTTGCATGCACTCAGCCAACTTAGCGTTCGGGTTAAGCTTTGCTTCCTGCATCATTTTGTAAAGGATTGCTGCAACTTCTGCTCTGTTTGCAGGTCTGTCTGATTCCAATTTGCCTTCGTTGCCCGGCATGACGATGATTAGGTCAAGCAATTGAGCTTTACCGGCTGCGATAAGGAACCATGCAGGCATCTGGGTATAGTCTTCGTAGCTCTTTGAAATGATGTCCTGCGCTTTTTGTTCACTGATTTGCTGTGTTGTAAGCGCGTTTACAGCGATTGAGATAGCTTCTGCTCTTGTAACAGGGTCAAAAGGCCTGAATCTTTCGCCTTTTGCGTCCGGAATCAAGTCAAAATAAACAGCTTTCTGGATAATATGGTAAGCCCAGAAACCAGGGTCTACGTCAGAGAAGTGAATATCCTGCGTAACGTTTGCGTCTTCCTGACCGAGTGCCTTGATTGCCATTGAGGCAAACTCTGCACGTGTTACAGGGATATCCGGTTTATAAGTACCATCCGGGTAGCCGACAACAACTCCAACTTCTGTTAAGAATTTAATTGACTGATACGCCCAGTGGCTTTCATTCATATCAGTATAAAAAGCGTTTGCAGGGTTGTTAAGCATAAAAAGCGTGCTTAAAACAAACAAACCTTTAAATAATTTTTTGAACATTAAGAGTCCTCCTTTTCACTGCTTCTTTTTATTTTAATCGTATATTAAATAAATAGTTAATGCAATTTTTATCTGATACTTTTAACAATTCTACATAAAACGGGCAAAAATTTTGGTTTTTGAGTTTTAATATATATGGATGTGTGTTTATGAAAATCAGTACTAACCAAGCTCTAAGTTTCAAAATGAAGCCTAAAAACGAGGCGGATTTTTCCGACACCCTTAAAAAAGGTAAAGAACTTGCCGGAAACAAGGGCAAGTCAATACTTATTGTGCCGGCAAGCTCGCTTCCGAACCAGACAGGCGTGGGTAATCTCGGAACAGAAGAGAGCCTCAAATTCTTTGATTTTGCTAAAAAATACTGGGGGGTAAATGAGGTTCAGATTCTTCCTGTTGGTCAGTACCATTCGCATAGCGGGCAGTACCCGATTTATTCCGGAACAACAATGGATTTGGGAAACCATGTTATTGATGTCAAATCCTATGTTACAGATTCTGAATTTCAGGAAATTGTAAAAGCAAATAATATTAAAGACAGAGTCAATTTCAAAAATGTTGTTGAATTTGATTCTGTTTCTGAAAAAATCCTCAAAAAGCTGTATAACAGAATGGATTCTTCCAGAAAGCAGGAGTTTGAAGCGTTTAAACAAAAAAATAATTCATGGCTTGAGCCAAAAGGGCTCTACAGGGCGCTTCGTGAGATTAACGGAACCCACGATTACAAACGCTGGCCGGAGATTGACAAGAACCTTTTTGAGCATCCTGATAAGGATAAAAGGATTGCAGAGATTTACAAACAAAAAGGTGAAACAATTGATTTTTACAAGTTCAAACAATTCCTTGCTGATGACAGCCTCAAAAAAGCAGAAGAAAAACTCAACTCTAAAGGTTTAAAACTCAACGGCGACTTGCCATGCGGGTTTTCTTACGACGAAGTCTGGGCGCATCCTAAGGCGTTTATAAAGGACGCGCAGATTGGCTGGGGCTTGCCTGCGCTGGATTATGACAATCCCGAGGCAGAAAAACTATTGAGAGAAAAAGTCAGGCTCTACGCTCAAAGATTTGACGGGATGAGGATTGACGCTTCATGGACTTACGCATCCCAACCTGTAATTAAGCCGGATTCTAAGACAAAAAAGGAACTGGGCGCCAGGATACTTAATATTATTGATGATGAGGTGAAAAAAGTTAAGGGCTCAAACTATGATTTGAAAAACATCATGCACGAATTTGTGACCTCGCCTGAGGATTTTAACATATATGAGGGAAGCAGCTTGAAGCCTTTTGTCAAGGACAGGGTAAAGATTTACACGTCAGACTATCTTTCAAATGATTGGGGGAGTAACAGGAATTTTCTTGAGCGCGGCTGGAATAAAGAAAATTTTATAATCGGTGCAACAAATCATGATTCAAGGCGCATAAATTTCTCTGAAAAGCAGGCTGAGGCTTTGGCAAAGATTCTTAGGATTCCTAAAGAGAAGTTGGCGGACTCAAAAGAGTTTATGAAAGCCAAGCTTGCAGAGCCGGTTTCGGCTTACAACAACATGATATTTTTTATGGAAGCTTTAGGTTTAAAGGGAGAGTACCTCAGAAACACTGACAAACCCCTGAATTACACTCCAAAAATTCCGTTAGAGTTTGAGGAAGAGTATTTCAAGGCTGTTGAGCGCGGTGAGGCATTCAACCCGATGGATGCGCTTGAAAAATCTTTCAAGGCTCAAGGTTTAGACAAGCAGAATCCAAAGCTTTTCAAGAAGATCGTTAAATATAGAAAGATTCTTGAGGGGAATGCCGGTTCAAATTCCTCAAAAACGAAAATCTGGGTTGGGATAGGATTAGTGCTAGCGGGGATTTCGGCGTTTGCGGTTTTGAAAAAGAAAAAGGCGGAAAGAACTCCCGCCTGTGCCCAATAAAGTCATTAACTCCTTATTCGTTTTCAATATAGGTTTTTAATCTCTCAACCCGCTCAACTTTCCTCAATTTCTGGATTGCAATGTTTTCCAGCTGTCTTATTCTTTCTTTTGAGAATCCCAGTGCGTTTCCAATCTGCTCAAGTGTTTTCGGCTCTGCGTCTTCAATCCCGAATCTGCGTTTAATAATCTCCTGCTCTCTTGTATCAAGAACATTAATGAGTCTTGTAACATCTTTTTCCTGAAGCATTTTCTGCGCGTTGTTTTCAGGAGAAGAGTATGACGTGTCTTCAACATAATCCTGTATGCACAAATCATCTGTTACGAATGTGTCAAGGCTCACCGGCTCTTTTTTCAGCGCTCTTCTGACTTCTTCGATTTTCTTGGAATCCAGACCGGAAAGCTTTTCAATCGTTTCGTCATCTGCTTCAATGTTGTCGCTTCCGGCTGCCAGAGCGCAAGCCTTTTTGTACCTTCTTATTTTTTCCAGCATGTGTACAGGGATTCTGATTGTTCTTGAGTGGTTTGAAATTGCCCTGATGATAGTTTGTTTAATCCACCATGTTGCGTAAGTCGAGAACTTGAAGTTCTTTTTGTAATCAAACTTTTCAGCCGCCTTAATCAAACCAAGCGAGCCTTCCTGAACCAGATCCATGAACAGGATTCCCTGCCCGATGTATTTTTTTGCAATGCTTACAACAAGTCTTAGGTTTGCCTGAACAAGTTCTTTTTTTGCTTTTTCTTTTTCGGCTTCGCTGCCTTCCTGAATCCTTCTTCCAAGTTCGGCTTCTTCTGCTTTTGTGAGCATCTTCTTTCTTCCGATTTCTTTTAAGTACATCTGCAAAATATCATCGTTATTAACAATCGAGCTAAAGGTTTTAGGTAAATTTGCTTCCATTTCGCTGTTGTCAATAAACTCAATATTACTTAAAGCTTTACTCATCTTTTTTAATCCTCCAACGTTTCTATTTATTAAGACGAAAGTTTGTTAAAAAAGTTCCCCTGTTCGTAAAATTTCTCCAAATTGTATTATAATAGTTAAAAAGAAAGGAGCCAGTTATGCAAAATACTTTAACCGGCGTGTTAGCGAGGGTTAATTCACCTGAGGATTTGAAAACAATGTCATTTGACGAGCTCAACCTGCTTGCAGATGAGATAAGACAAACTATTATAAAACGCGTAAATGTTACAGGCGGCCACTTTGGTCCGAATCTGGGAATCGTTGAGGCGACTATTGCGCTGCATTACGTGTTCAATTCACCTGTGGATAAGATTGTGTTCGATGTTTCACACCAGTGCTATCCGCATAAAATGCTTACAGGCAGAAAAGAAAGTTATACTAACCCGGAAAAGTACGGAGTGTTCACAGGCTACACCGCACCGGAAGAAAGCCCGCATGATTTCTTCAAAATCGGACATACTTCAACTTCCGTGAGCCTTGCAACAGGGCTTGCTAAAGCAAGAGACCTGAACGGCGGCAAGGAAAACATTATTGCACTTATTGGAGACGGCTCTTTAAGCGGTGGCGAAGCTTACGAAGGCCTTAATAACGCAGCTGTTCTTAATAGTAATATTATTGTTATAGTAAACGACAACGACATGTCAATTGCAGAAAATCAGGGCGGACTCTACCAGAACCTCAAGCTCCTGCGTGATACAAACGGAGAGGCTGAATGCAACTTCTTCAAGTCACTCGGGTTTGATTACCACTACATAGAAGATGGGCACAATATCGAAAAATTAGTTGAATTGTTTAGCAAGGTGAAAGATTCAAACCACCCTGTGCTTATCCACATGCACACAATCAAGGGCAAGGGTGTTCAACAAGCCGAGCTTGATAAAGAAAGCTTCCACTGGATTATTCCGGGTGCTCTTGATAACAAGCCTTCATCCGGCGCTGGTGCAGAAAGCTACGACAAGCTTACGGCTGATTTTATCACAAAGAAATACCAGGAAGACAAATCTGTTGTCGCGATTTCACCTGCAACCCCTGGTGTAACAGGGTTCTCAAAAGATTTTAGGGCAAAAGCCGGCATGCATTACGCTGATGTCGGGATTGCAGAAGAGCACGCAGTTGCGTTCGCGTCAGGTATTGCAAAGAACGGCGGAAAACCGGTTCTCGGGATTATGAGTTCGTTTATCCAGAGAGCTTATGACCAGCTTTCACAGGATTTGGCGCTGAACAGCAACCCTGCAACAATTCTTGTGTTCTGGGGCGCAATCACGGGGGCTGACGCAACTCACCTTACAACGTTTGATATTCCGCTTATTAGCAACATTCCGAACATGGTTTACCTTGCGCCTGCAACAAAAGAAGAGTATTTAAGAATGCTTGAATGGTCAGTTGACCAGAAAGAGCATCCTGTTGCGATTCGTGTGCCGTTTGGGGAAGTGATATCATCCGGCATGGAAGACAAGACTGATTATTCGGTTCTGAACAAGTTCAAGGTCGAAGAGCAGGGCTCTGATGTTGCGATAATCGGGCTCGGTAATTTCTTCCATCTCGGTGCGAGAGTTAAAAATCTGCTTGCAGAAAAGCTTGGAATCAGCGCAACGCTTATCAATCCTAAGTTCATCACAGGTATTGATGAAGAGTTGTTAGAATCTTTGAAATCAAGCCACAAGCTTGTTATAACTCTGGAAGACGGGGTTCTGGACGGCGGGTTTGGTGAAAAGATTGCGCGTTTCTACGGCACATCCGGCATGAAGGTTCTGAATTTCGGGGCGAAAAAGGAATTTCCTGACAGGGTTCCTTTGGAAGAGCTTTACGAGAGGTACCATCTTACTCCGGAGCTGATTGTGGAAGATATAGAAGCTTGTTTATAGGGATTGGGTTTAGAAAGTGGCGCAGCCTTTGGCTGCGCCACTTTCTTTTTATCCATCCGGACGACAACTGCGGGATATCAAAATTTTTTAATTCTTTTATAATGATTCTGAAATTAAAAAAGGAGGCGCCAGATGGAACACCATGTCAGAAAAATTCACAATAAAAAATTGTTCTTTATCAAAAGCTTCATTATTAGCGTTGTGTTGCTAATAATTTCGTACATTGCAGGAATCATCGGTTTTGATTTCTTCGCGGGTATGGCAGACAAGTACTACAATGTTGATGCAGAAGACTACGCAAAGATTCTTGTTAATGCTTGCTGCATATGGAAACTTTTGATTATCCAGTTTACGCTTGTACCGGCAATCGCTCTGGGGATGTTGGAACGACATGTAAAACAGGAAGAAATGGTTGATTAGAAAAAAAGGGGCGCTGCTAAAGCAGCGCCCCTTTTTTGTTACTTTGGCTGACCGGTATGAGCGTCCAGCCCGCCTGTTATAGGGAGGTTGACTCCGTTGCAGTAGCTGGACTCGTTTGATGCGAGGAAGTAAATAGCTTTAGCGACTTCTTCCGGCTCGCAAATCCGTTTCAGCGGATTTGCGGCAGCGTGTTTCGGAATATTGTTCGGGCTCACAAATTTTGTCCTTACAGCAGAAGGGCATACGCTGTTTACGCGGATATTGTATTCTGCATAGTCAAGTGCCATGGCTCTTGTCAGGTTTACAACCGCGCCTTTTGCTGCGTTATAAATTGGCATTTTGTAGTCGCCTGCAAGGCCTGAAATAGAGGCTGTGTTTACAATTGTTCCGCCTCCGTTTTCAATCATGTCAGGGATAAAGAATTTGCTTGTGTAGTATATAGCTTTTACATCTGTGTTCATAACTTCGTCCCAGATTTTTTCTGATGCTTCGTGCAGCAGTCCGTGGGTAATCACGCCTGCGTTGTTTACCACGCAATCAACTCTGCCGCAAAAACTTAGGATTTTTTGATGAAGATTTTTTACTTCACCTTCTTTGCTAACATCGGTTTTAACAAATAAAACCTGTTTTTCAAAATTTTCTTCGATTTGTGACATAATTTCAGAGTCGGTATTTTTATCAGCCATAATGACCTTCCATCCTCTTTGCAGGAAAAGGATAGAAGAAGCAAGCCCGATACCTGAAATTGCGCCTGTAATTAGTATTCTGTTCATAATAAAAAGACTCCTTCAGCTCAATATTTTGACAAAATATCGCGGCTTTCAATTCGCCTGAAAGGTAGAATCTTAAAACAATTTTTGCTGCACGATATTCTCTAAGTAAGATTTCTGGCTGCTTTGTTGAACTTCATCGGTGGGGTTCAGATTCCCTAAAATCATCAAGTCGTTCGGGTTATGTTTTTCATAATTTTCTTTTGCAATTTGGGGTTTTTGGTTTGCATAACAGTATTTGCATCCGTTTGGGCAGGTGTCGTAGTCACCAATATTCCTGCTTTCCATGCAGTTGCAACCTTGCCTGTTGCCGCCGTGTCTTATCTTCTTGAAATTAATATTATTTGCTTTTCCTAAAATTTCAGCAGTCATGCATCCTGAATTTAAAATCCCGTATTGTTCATAGTTTCCAACAGTTGCACAGGTTTGGATTACCATATTATGCTTCGTTGCTATTCTGCCAATGTTTTGAGCGATTTCGGTTTTGTCATTGTTGGTTAGTAGAATAATTTCAGGCATATTCGTTTTTAATTTTTTATACATTTCAACAAAACTAAAAATACATCTATCTATATAAGGCGAAAGTTTTTCTGCCATATAATCAAAGGTCTTGTAATGTAACTCCCTGGTGTATTTTTCAGTCAAAAGTATCGGGTCGTATCTCCATGCAATTCGTTGCCTGCCAACAATTTCAGCTAATTTTATAAGTGTTTCAATGCTTTCATCAATACTCGGCACATTGGGTTCGATGTCCTTATCATAAGCTGTTATTGTGTAGTGAAAATATGTATTAAACCTGTTTGTAATTTTAGTTAATCTATTCAAGATTGGTTCGTAATTTTTTGAACAAAAAACAACACAGTCAAGAACATCGGGATTTAGTTCGTATCTTGTGACTTTGTTCGGGAATAAAGGGTTTCTTGAAAAAACAAAACCTTCATCAAATCTTTTTAGCAACCAATCTGAATAATATTGAACAGTATCTGTTCTGGAACCTGTGTTGATTATCATTTTATGTCTGTTTCCTGAATCAAGGGGGGATTATAATCCCCCCTACTATATATTAGCACAATTCTGTATCAGCAAGTCCGAATTGCTCTAAACTATTTGATTTTGCTTGTATACATATATACTGCAAATCAGTTTTTGCTTCCATTGTTCTGCTTGCTTCTGCTAAAATCTTTATACAAGAGCCTTCTTTAACTTTTATAACTTCATTATCAATCGTCATTGCTCCTTCGCCTTTTATAAAGATGTAAACTTCTTCATTTTGTTTGTGCCTGTGATTAAAAGGCAATTTTTCTCCGGCTGACATTGAGTTAACCGAAATTTCACAACAAGTCAGTTCTAACAGGTCATGTAAAAATACCTTACTAACTCCATTAATTGTACCGATTTCTTCTTTTTTAAATTTTGACATAATCTATTCTCCTTTCGTTAGACGTCTAACTATTATTGTAAAAAAAATTATACTTTTCTTAAGAGGTTTTCTAAAAGATCAGCTTCATCTGCTGTTAAATTTTTGTATAACATTGAATTTAGTTTATTCGATATCTCAATGAATACGGGTTTAAAATCCTCTCCTTTTTGCGTTAAAACTATATATGTGTAACGACTGTCTTCTTCAGACACTATTCTTTTCAGGTATCCTAGTTTTTCGAGTTTATCAACCAGAACTGTTACGGTCGGTTTTGTTCTGTGAATACTTTCAGCAATGTTTTTCATTGTCATCTTGCCATTTTTATAAAGACAAAAAAGAATATCACCATGACTTGGAACAAGCCCTGATGTTCCATTTTTCTTTAGTTCATCAATAATAAACTGGTTTCCTTTTTCGTGGATTTTAGATACCAGAGACAACAAGTCGTTCATACAAGATATTATAGTTAGATATCTAACTTCTGTCAAGACCTTTTTTGGGGGGGGGGGAGGCGTATTCGAACCCAACGATTTAACCAAAATGTACATTTTTTACATCAAATCAATCATATTGTTAATTCTAATCAACTTGTCCAAATCACAATTACATAATTTATTATTAATTAGCTCTCGTACTTTGTCCAGATTTGCTTGTGGTTCGGGCAACAATAATTCAACAGGCTGAATATTAAACACCTCGCATATCTTGTCTATCGTTTCAGCCGTAGGCAAGTACCTATTATGCTCAATATTCCTGTACCCCTGAACACTCATGCTAATTTTTTCTGCAAACTGTTCTTGGGTAAGCTTGTTTTCTGTGCGTAAACGTCTGATACCGTTGGTTATTAATTCTTTGTAACTCATAGGTAGATTGTTGCTTATTCTAAAAGAAATTAAAACTAATTAAGTAGACATACCGGTGCTATATTTGTGGTTATATTAAATCTATGAAGTTGTTTATTTTAATCAATTTGTCGACATCACAGTTGCATAACTTTATATAGATTAGGTCTTTTAATCTTTCCAGGTTTTCTTGTGGGTCTGGTAATAATAGTTGAACAGGTTGAATATTAAACACTTCACAAACTTTATCTATGGTTTCTGCTGTCGGCAAATATCTGCCATGTTCAATATTACGATAACCTTGTACACTCATACAAACTCTCTCCGCAAACTTTTCTTGAGTGAGTTTAGTTTGTGTCCGTAAACGCTTAATACCATTAGTAATTAGTTCTTTATAACCCATAGCTATAATTGTTGCTTATTTAAAAATAAATTAAAACTCATTATATAGACATGTTTATACTATACTTAATTATTATAAAGGTTAGGATTATATAAGGTGAATTATGGAAAGAAAAACTTGTTTCTTTATAGGTAGCAGGTACACTCCCGAAAGCGTTAGAGAACAGCTTGTAGAAGTTGTTGAACATCATATTGTTGAATATAATGTTACTAGTTTTATAGTTGGTAATTATGGTAACTTTGACCGCTTGGTGCAGGGTGTTCTGCGAGAGCTAAAAGGACGATATACTAACATAGAATTATCTTTACTTGCACCATATATATTTATTAAGAATACAGAAACTCCCAGAGGATTTGACGGAACATTTTATCCCGATGGATTGGAATTTGTGCCAAAAAGGTTAGCTATTATACAAGCAAATCACTATATGGTAAAAAATTCTGATTATTTGATAGCTCGTCCAGGGAGTGGTAACTCTCGTAACATTGTTGAATATGCTCAACAGCGAGAGAAGAAAGGGTTAATAAAAGTAACTGTTTTGAAAGACCAATAGTGTAAATTCACAAAGAGTTTAGGAATTTTTCACAGACAGTTTAAGAATTTCGGGCAATGTTGTTTTAAAATTACTTAATTTTGATTAAGGAAAAGTGACAGATGCTTTTGTGAAAATGACATTCTGTTTCAAATTACTATGTATTTGCAAAAACTATATAGGTTCATAAAAATAATATTCAATCTTTTATTGTTATATTCAAAGAATTTGTTCGTTGTATTTTTTTAATTCTTTGATCGGATGTATATAATGTTGTATTTTTATCTTGATATTTTAAGGCAGTTGCAATAATAAGTTTATCATGCAAATCTACATTAATTCGATCTGTATAACAATATGATAAATTTTCAAGAATTTCTTCATCTATATCAATAATTGCAATCTTTGAATTACTTTCATCAGAAATTATCCTAGTATATACTTCATATTTGAATTTGTTTACAAATTCTTCGTTATTAAAATAATGATCAAATATTTCAATAAAAATAACACTCGGAATGATAATTTTGATATTATTATCATTATTATTAAATGCTGCATATAATTCTGTTAAAGAATCTTCTGTCAATGATAGAGTTTTATCTGTGAATATACCTAAATATTTTAAACAATAACTATAAAATGAGCAAGTATCTAGTATATAAAATTTTTCCATATATTATATTTTAAAACCTATTAAGTTTATTAAATTATCTTCTAAGTCACCACAGTCATCTTTTATGCAAAACATCTTATCAATAAATTCTGCATCTATATTTTGTTGAATTATATTAAGACTTTCATGTAAGTTTTTGTTAAAAAACAATTTATAATCATCAAATGCAGTATCACCAGAAGAAGTAATTTGTTTATCTATCCATTTTGCTATTATATAGTTGAATAGCACCAGTTGGCAACTCCCATCAGCACCCATTATCCAAGAAAAATTTGCAAATGGAGAATTCTCATATTTTTTATACAATGCATCAAAATTGTTATCTGAATTTTTATGATCCGATATAAAGTCATAAAAATCAGCTATTTTTAAAGAACTTAAAACATATTTATCATTCATCAATATCATCCATTAAATTAATCTGAGCATTATTCAGAAAATTATTTTCTTTTGCATTTAACATATCATTTTTTTGAAAATAGCTATCAACAAAATTTTTATCGATAATGCTTACATTATCTGCTTTTATTGCTGCTTCTAAAATATGATGGCAGTTTTTTAATATCTTTGAAACATTACCATCTGATACTATATGAATTTTATTAACAGATTCTTTAGTAAACGGAAATAAAGCATCTTCATTATTATTAACAGTTATTTTATATTCCCTTATATAAGCTTCTATCAATTTTTCTGTTGAGGTAATATCCAAAGGCTTAAATATTATTTGATGTCCTTCAGACTGATTTTTATCCAATGTCGCCAATGAGCATCTTTGTTCCATTCCTGAATCGCCCCACGCTTTTTCTATTAATCTTGGAACCCCTGCATGCAATACCAATAAAAAGTTATAAAATCCTTTTTTAGCATTTTCTGAAATTCCGTCAAATAAATATGTTCTGATACTATTAACAAAATCTCTTCTATCTCTTTCACTTTGAAAATCAGGAATTCTTTCAAAATCATCAATAAAAATATATGCACCATTAAAATTTGCAGCTTCAAACAGTAACACTAAATCATTAAAGAAAAATTCAACCTTATCATTTTTCTTTATTTTAGCCATGTAATATTCTTTTATAGATTCAATAGTTAAAGAAACATTCGGAATCAATGAGTACTGTTGTCTAGATATTACAGCATTATAAAAATCATCTGACATGTTTTTTAAATATATATTATTTCTTATAGATTTTTCAAGTTCTATTATCTCCAATTGATTTTCTTTGTACCATCTTGAATCAGTAACTTTTGTATAATAGTCGTTCTCGTCAACATCTTTCAAACTATTCATTACAAGCTCAAATTTCTCCGGATAATGTTCCAAGATTGATGTCAAATATATTGAAACAAGACAATCTTTTAGAGTATTTTTATTAATTATTTCTAATATTATTTTTTCTATTAGTTTTTCAAATGTTTTTGTTTTTCCTCCAGTTTCAGGTTGTATATAAAGACCAAAACATTTATTCTCTCCATTAGATATATCATGACAATAATCATTATTTATATTTGTTTTTAGTAAGTGCATAAGAAAAGCAGTTTTACCATTTCCTCGACCAACATATGAAGTATCCATTAAAAAACCTAACCTACTGCGAGAAAAATCCGATTGTGGTTTGGATAAAAAATTATCTTTTAATTGTTCATATTCTTCTTTTCTTATACTTTTTTCATAGATTGTTCCATTAACGCGTTTGTCAGGGGATTGTAATGCCATAAATGGTGTTGCCGGAAAAGGGTTTTCTTTTAAATTGAATTGTTTATAATCCGAAACTCTTTCGGGTGTTACATTTTTTGGCTTATTAACAAATTTATTCATTTTCTTGTCCTCTATAACTTAGTGATATAATATTCCTATTTTTTCCATTTATAAAAATTGGTTCCCTTTTTATATATATGGCATTTGTTTCTTCTGGTAATTTATCAGCTTCTAAAGATATTGTATATGATGTATTGCTATTTAAACTTTTTTCATATGCTTTATTTAAGAATTCAGAAAATTGTTCATAAGATATTTTTAAGTTATAACAAACAATTTCTTTTATGTTATGCAAACTTAAAAAATTAATTCTATTTCTTTTTTTTAACTCTGTATAAACATTCCATAATTCGTTAAAAAAATCATTTTCAATTCTTTCCCATTGAACTTCTCTTTTGTACAAATATTTTTCATTTTTATAATTTAAAACGAACCTGTAATCTGGTTTATTTATTAACTCTTTTGTTGTGATTACTGAAACGGGATAAATTATCTGTCCTAAAAAATCTGGGTAAAAAGGTGTGGTATTTAAAATTCCTAATTGTTTTGCTCTATAAATCCATATTTCAAATGATTGCCACCGACTATTAATCCCATAGAAATTAAGCAATCGATTCCTCCAAAAAATTTGAGTTTTTCTTACTACTGCATTGTATTTTTTTAAATTAAAACTTTCTTGAAAATTATCGGAAATATAATTTTTATTCTTTAATTCTGCAATTAACTCAGATGTCTCATTAGTTATTTTATAATTCTGATTAATATATTTTTTAATATCATCAACAATCCTTTGTTCATATTTCTTAATATACTTATGAACAATACCTACAGTTAAAAATTCACTTTTAGAGAAACCTAAATCATTTGGAGAATAATTAGGAAAGATTATAAGTCCACTTTTTTTAGGACTAATTTTATAAAATTTATCTAAAAGATAGCTAAAAGCATTATATTTTCTTTCCATTAACTGAAGTAATATTTCTTTATATTGTAATTTATTATTTTTATATGCTGTCAATAATTTACTTCCATCTATGGTTAGTAGTAAAGTCTTTGTTTGCTTATCTTCCTGCACTAAATTAAAATTCTTACATTCTAACAATACTTGTGAAAAAGTATATTCATATTGATCTTTGCTTTTTAGCAAGGTTCCATCTTCTATATTTGATGAAATTTTACGATACCGAGAAAGACCCAAATAATGAGAATTCTTTTGATAAATAAATTCTGTTTGAGCTTGAGCTACAATTGAATACTTATTTATTGCCTCTAATAAAAGTGCATAATATTCTATAAAATAAAATCTTTTTGCGTATTGTAAAACAATCAAATCATCACTCATAAAGTATATGGTAGCACAAAATTAATTATATAGATATTAATATTTAATCATCGCAATAATTAGACAAAGTGTACATGTTTGTATTACAATATAAACTATCAAAGGAGGTTTATGAGTGCTAGTCAAAGAGTATAAAAAAGATAAGGATTATATTGCTACCACTATCTCCAACAGACAGATTGTAAAGCCTTCTTTAAAATTAGTTATTGACAATGAGCCTACAAATAAACCCTTAAATATCTTTTCAATTAATAACAGACGTTATTTGGGTAATAAATATAAACTAAACAAATTTATAAAAAAGATAATTTCAGAAGAATGTGGTAATTTTGAATCATTTGCAGATTTATTTGCAGGAACAGGTGCGGTTGCTTCCATGTTTCAAGACAAGCATTTAATAGTAAATGATATTTTATATAGTAATTATGTTTGTTATCAAACTTGGTTCGGAACTGAACATTATTCTCAATCTAAAATTCAAAACTACATCCAAAAATACAATACTTTGATAATTAAAAAAGACAATTATTGGTCTAAAAATTATGGCAATACTTACTTTAGCAAAGAAAACTGCAGAAAAATTGGATTTATAAGAGAAGATATTGAGCAAAATTATTCTGCTAATAATCTAAATAATAGAGAAAAGTGTATTTTAATTACATCCTTATTGTATGCGATGGATAAGATTGCTAATACATGTGGTCATTATGATGCATATCGTAAAAACGGAGAACTTGACAAGGATCTTGTATTAGGGATGCCTTTAATACAAAAAACAAATCCTAGAAATAAAATATACAACACTGATATAAACCAACTTGTAAAATTTGTTTCTGCAGATGTCGTATATTTGGACCCGCCATACAATTCAAGGCAATATTGTGATGCTTACCATTTACTAGAAAATATTGCTCGTTGGGAAAAACCTGAAGTTTATGGTGTTGCAAAAAAAATGGACAGAGCAGCATTAAAAAGTGATTATTGTACAACTGCTGCAACTAAAGCTTTCGAAGATTTAATAAAAAATATTCAAGCAAAATACATTGTTCTTTCTTATAACAATATGGCAAACAAAGGAAATGACCGCTCTAATGCGAAATTATCAGATGAAGATATTATGAGAATATTAAAATCAAAAGGTAAAGTAAAAGTCTTTTCACAAGACTACAAAGCGTTTTCAACAGGTAAATCAAATATTGAAGAAAATGCAGAAAGACTTTTTGTATGCCAATGCTTTTAGAATCTGAAATTGCATTAGAATTAATTCAATCGCCGTTAAACTATACTGGCGGAAAGTTTAAGTTGCTTCCTCAAATTTTGCCTTTGTTTCCTAAAAACATTGATATCTTTGTTGATTTGTTCTGTGGTGGAGCAAATGTTGGAGTAAATGTACCAAGCAAAAGTACTATTCTTAATGACACAAATGATAATTTAACACTTCTGTTTAGCATGTTTAAAAATCTGGGTAATGATTTTTTATCATTATTAGATGAAATCATTGATAAATATGAACTTTCTCAAAGTTCCAAGTATGGCTATGATTATTATAATTGTGATAGTAATGCAGGATTAGCTCCATATAATAAAAATAAGTTTTTAAAATTACGAGAAGATTTTAATAATAGCAAAGATGTTGGATATTATCATTATGCAATGCTTTATACTTTAATTTTATATTCATTCAATAATCAAATTCGTTTTAATTCTAATGGACAATTTAATTTGCCGGTAGGGAAACGTGATTATAATGAAAAAATGCGATTAAAATTACAAAAATTCATTAACAGACTAAAAGAAAAAGAATATAGATTCTCTAATTTGGATTTCAGAGAATTTGATATTTCTATATTAAATTCAAACAGTTTTGTTTATGCAGATCCCCCATATTTGATAACTTGTGCAACTTATAACGAACAAGGCGGTTGGAGTGAAAAAGATGAAAAAGATTTGTTGAGTTTTTTGGATAATTTGCATGAGCATAATATAAAATTTGCCTTATCAAATGTTTTAAGAAGTAAAGGCAAAGAAAATTCAATCCTTATAAATTGGGTTAATAAAAATAGTAATAAATATAGAGTTATGCATTTAAATTATGATTACAACAATTCAAATTATCAAGCCAAAAACAAAGATTCTGTTACTGAAGAAGTTTTAATTGTGAATTATGGAGTATAAAATGTCATTCGAAAATATACCATATAAAAGTTATTGTTGGAGTTTGGGAACTACAAGTTTTAGGACTAAACAGTTTAACCAAAAAATTGAATTGCAATTAAATTTACTTAAAGAATTTTTTGATTTACCAGAAAATCAAAATGAATTATGGCAGGGGAATAGTAATTTACAAATAAAATATTACAATTTTTTAAAAGAAAAAGATTTTTTAACAGGTAATGAAACAAGAAAAGATAAGTTTGCAAGAGAAAAAACTTCCGGATTATGTGAACTTGGTTTAATTGATGATAACAGAAGATTAACAGATGTCGGAAAAGAATTATTACAAATATCACAATCTTGTGACTATGACAATTCTAATGTTTTTAAAGTTGCAAAAGACAGTTATATATTTATAAAACAATTTTTAAAATTATCAAATAATCAAGTTGATAATAATATTGTTCGTCCATATTTAGTATTAATTTATTTACTTTCAAAATTAGAATATTTAAATTATGAAGAATTTGCATATTTGTTGCCATTATGCGTAAGTAAAGAAACGACATTAAATATAGTTGAACAAATCAAATTATTACGTAGAAATAGTATAAAATTAGATGACATAATTATTGATACAGTTTTATTTTTACCAAATTATTCACAAGCAAGAAGCCTGTTTTTAAATAATCAAGTAACAGAAGAACTAATTTGTACAATAGGGATGAATCGTAAAAGTCGTTTGTACGACAAACCGTACTATCCATTTTACAAAGTTTTATTTGATATTTGTGTAAATAAAAAGAATTCCAAAATCGCTGATTTATACGAAAAAACAAACTCCTTAAATTTAAAAACATTATGGAGAAGTTATCTGTTTTCTTCAACATCAAGAAACCTTTTAAGAAATAATCCAAATGAGTGCAAATCAACAGCAGAAATATATAATGTAAATAATGAAATGGAATTTAAGAAAATATTTTTTGAAAAGTTGCACTTATTTAAAATAAAAGCCAATTTATCAGATTATAGTGATTTGAATGAGAGATACTTTAAGACAACAGATACTGTTATTTTTTCAGATAATAAAGTAGTTTTTGATATAATCCCCAAATATATTTTTAAGAATTTATCGGATGAATTATTTGAAGAAGCTTTTTCTGAATCCGAATTACTACAAAAAAATTGTAAACTTGAAGAAATATCAAAGGCTTTACAATTTAATATTACTGACATTTACAATGAAATTAAAAACGATTTAGGATTATCAATAATAGATGATAAAAATATACAAAAAATATTATCAAATGAGAAACTTCAAAGGTTTAAGTCTTTGATAGATAGTAAATTCAACAATGAAACATTAATAGAACTTCTTGATTATTTTGAAACAAGAAACGATAAGAAAATTTTTGAATTAGTTACTGATAACGCAACTATACCTACAATTTTTGAATATATTCTTGGCATTATTTGGTATAAAATTAGTAATTACAAAGGTGATATTTTAAAATACATGAATCTATCATTGGAAGCTGACTTGTTACCCAAAACTCACGCTTGTGGTGGAGACGCAGATATTGTATATGAATACGATGAAACAGAATTTTATCCGAAACATAATATGTTAATTGAAGCTACATTAATGGATGAATCAACTCAACGAAGAGGAGAAATGGAACCAGTGTCAAGACATTTAGGTAATCATATACTAAGAACTGGACAAAATGCATATTGCACATTTATATCTCCATATTTAGACATTAATGTACTCACTCATTTTAGAAGTTTAAAGCACATGGGATATTATGACCCGCAAAATTATAATAATCATGTGGCAAGTTTAAAAGTCGTTCCAATAAAAACAAAAGAATTAAAAACTATTTTACAAAAAGGAATAAAATATAATGAATTATATTCACTTATGGACATAGCTTTTCAAAATGAATCTTCAGTTCCAACATGGTATGAAAATGAGTTAGTCGCGAATTTATAAAAAGAATATGAAATTATATAGAATTGTATTTATGTAAAAGATTTAACTAAACCCTGTTCAAAAAGTGTTCAACAGCCTTTGTATTGAATTTAAATAGCAAGTTACAAGATTAGATATAGAAAACCTTAAAAATTTAAATAAATGCAGTTTGAATGTGTTACAAAATTCTCTAAAACTTAATTTCATGATATATTTAGTCTAACAGGAGTAAGGAATGGCTAATTTTAAAAAAACTATAAAACTTTTTCTAATGGATTATGAACCAACTGGAAGAATTAAATGTTCTGTCGATGGAACAACTTGTGTTGCGTTTAAAATAAATCGTGATGATTTAGATAAATGTAAAGATAGAAAAGAATTAAAGCAAACGGGGATATATTTTCTTTTTGGCGGAACGACTGATAATAGTGCCAAGGAAGTTGTTTATATAGGACAAGCAAATTGCCGTAAAAATGGAGAAGCTTTGCTATGTCGCTTAAAAGAACATAAAGAAGATTATTGGAATGAGGCAGTAGCTATTACCACAACAGATGATTCCTTTGGTCCAACAGAAATTAGTTATTTAGAAAATTATTTTTCTAATTTAGCTAAAGAAGCTAATAGATATATTGTTAAAAATGGCAATGAGCCAATGATTGGCAATATTTCAGAAGAAAAATTACATACCTTAGAGGAATTTGTATATAATACAAATTTGATTTTAGGGGCACTGAATTATAAAGTTTTTGTACCGATAATTGAAACAAAATTAAAGAACGACAATTTAGATGAACAAAATATATTTTATCTGCAAAGAAAGAATAGAGAAACAGGTATAACGATTCAAGCAAAAGCTCAAAAAACAAGAGATGGCTTTGTTGTTCTAAAGGGAAGTTATATTGTTAAAGAAGATATGAAAGCAATCCCAGAAAAAATACAACAATCAAGACAGACTGCTAAAATTGATAAAGATAGAATTCTTCAAGAAGATTTATTATTTAATAGTCCGAGTTATGCTGCAGCATTTGTTATTGGCGGGAATACAAATGGGTTGATGGATTGGAAAACTAAAGATGGTATCCCTTTAAAGAACTTGTTAAATAATTAGTGTTTAATTTTAAATTCCTGTTCAAAAAGTATTCAACAGGCTTTTTTATTAAATTTAATTTGTAACTTGATACTTATTTATCATGAATTAATCTAATTTTGAAATAATACTGGTATAATAAGATTGAATCTTTAACTTTATCTATAACACTTTTCTATAATCTCTTTGCATATTTCGCAATTTCGCTTGTTTTGGAATTTCTTTTGCTCATCCGGCTCATTGTAATTTAAAATTTCTTCTAAAACATCAACCGCCAATTTATAATCTTCTTTACTGGGCTTTCTATCTTGAATTCCTTTAAATGAATTTAATATAGATTTATAGACAAATAGAGCAACTTTATATCTTTTTATCGCTACATTGAAATGTTCATTAATAAATGCAATAATATCTGAGAAAGTTGCTATTGCTTTTTCAATTGTAATAATTTGTCCTGAAATATTAATTGGAAAAAATTTATTCATGTTAATCTCCGTTTTTCTTGATTATAGCATATGTTAAATTGGGCATTTTGAAGTTATATTTTCACAATTTCAAGATTAACTTCATTGTATTTGTTAAAATTCTCAATTAGATTCAAATAAAAAGTATATTCAAGTAAATTATTATCTTCAAAACCTTTGCTAATCATGTCTTTTCGGAAATTTTTGAAAGCTTGTTCAACATCACTTTTTAAAAGTTGTCGAAACGCATTGTAGGATACCTCGCATCTAACTCGTGAATGTTTATGTTTAAGTTTCATATTTGCCGCCTAATAATATTTTCAATTCAAAATACAACTGTTCAAAATCTTTGTTTCTTCTCCATAAGAATTCATTAAGTTTTTGGGGTAAATTGTGTTTGTTTTTATTATGTTGTAATGCACACCTTGCCAAATAAGAGTAAATCTTCTTAAATTCTTTTACTTCTTCTTTGCTTAAAAATTCAGCATTTTCAGAGCCCAATAATTCATCAGAAACAAAAACTTGATTTTCATAAATATAAAAATGGAGTTCTGTATCAAAAAACATTCTATTTCTTGCAATTTTCGGTTTCTGCAGATAAAAAGATTTTAAATTTTTTGTTTGTTTTTCGTACAGTTCACCTCTAAAAATGTTATAAAATTTGTCTGCCTGTTTTTCGCCAATTGCAAGCAGTTGAGAGGTTTTATAACTAGGAATATCCAAACAGAAACATCTGATTACTGTATCAATAATATTTGAGTTATAAAAACTAAAGATTGAATATTTGCTCATTACAGAAACCTTTTTGCAATAAGAATATTGCCCGTTTGATTCTGAAAGTTTGCCTTCTGAAAGAAGTTCTTGCACAATCGGCATTAGTTCTTCTGTTTCCATTTCTGTAATCATCAAAAGATTATCAATCGTGAATTTATCCAACCTTCTGCAGAGCTTTAATATTTGTTCTCTCATTGAGCAATCCTTTCAAAGTATATTCATCTAAAACATCAATTTCATTAGTCTTTGCAAGTTTTTCAATCTTGTGAATAAGTTTCACAAGCTCTCTAAATTGGTTTGTTTGTCTTGAAAGATATTCAAGCCCGCCTTCTGAAAATTCAAAATCTGTAAGTTTTTCAACTATTTCTCTAATATCATCAGAGTTAAATTGTTCAAACCTTAATTTTTTGTAGATCCTGTCATATAAATGGGGATATCTTGAAAGTTTTTTGTCTATCAAACCCATACCAACAAGCACAAGAGGACATTTTGTTGTGTCGTGCAAATCTCTTAATGTTTCAATAGATTTCTTTTCAATCAAATAGTCAACTTCATCAATAATTATTGTAAAACTTTTATTAGCAAGTGCTTTTTTGATTTCGTTGAAAGTATCGTCAATATGCCAGTAGGCTTCAAGTTCTAATTCGTTTGCAATTTCGGCAAGCAGCCACCTTGTTGTCATTCCCTGTTTTGCCCGAACATATACGCAAGGGTTTTTAAAAGCCCACTTTGCAACTGTTTCAGATTTTCCAAGACCGGGCTCTCCATAGACAAGAGCCATTTTCGGAATATTTGGCGGTAAATTCTGCAACTCAGACATTAGAGCCACAAACTTTTTGACATTCTTTGTTGTAATAAATTCGTTTTTCATAATTTAATCTCCTTCTTGGTTGCTCGCATTAAACGGGTCTACAAACGAAAACTCGCCGTTTCCGTTTTCCGCCCTCTGCTCGCAATCCGCATATAAATTTATGTATTCATCACTTCTAATAAAATCTGCGAGCCATTTTCTATCATCAGCATTAGTACAGCCATGAGCCATAAGCCATTCATATTTTTGGTAATTATCCACAAATAAAGGCTTGTTCATCTGCTGTTCACGAGCCGTTTGTTTTCGTTCTTTTTTCGGCTTTTGTTCAGTTATTTCAACCGGTTTTTCATCTGGCTCAATTGTAAGAATTCCAGTTGTTTCAATATCGAAATACTTTTTAAACTCTTTTACAGCCTTGTTTTTAAGTCGTTTATGCTTCTGAGTTATATTTTTTAATCGTTCCATATCATCAGGCAAACCAAGATGATTTGCCATTGGGTGAATTTTCTCAACTTTTCTTGCTATACAAATAAATTCACCTTTAACTGTATAAACATGAACTTTTGACAAATCAAAAAGACTGTAACGAACATATACAGGCTCTCTTAAACCAAATAAGGCTTCATTGTAATAGTTATTTCCTAAAAATCTAATACCATTCCTGTGAATGACTTTAGTTTCTGTTTTCATCATCAGATTATTTAATAAATTTTTATCAATTTCTTGCTTTTGAACAGTATTTAAAACCTCTTTGATTGTCATATCTGGGACATTTGAACAAGTTTTTGAATTGTGATAATTCAACCAAAAATCAAGACATTTAATGACTTGTTGAACAGTCGGAATTTGCCCGCCAGTTGTTTTGAAATAATGAGCTTTGTGCAGATTTTCGCCTCTCATAAGTCTAGCCGGTTTTTCTTCAATTGAAGTTCCGATATATGACGGCATCATCTTTTCAAATTCTTCTTGAAACTCAAGAAAAAATCTTTCAATCACTTTTGCTTTTGCATTTCTAACCTTTGCAAATACTGATTTAATCCCAAGATTTGCATAAACACCGTTAAAGCCGATTTCATCGAAATTACAGTTTTGAAAATATTTAGCTCTGAAAGCTCTGCCGTTATCTTGATAAACGATTTTTGGAATTCTGCCAAGATTTAAAATGGCATTTCTTAAAGCACTTGCGATACATTGAGTATTTTCAGACATCATAATTTCATAGCCTACAAGAGCACCGCTTTTCCAGTCTAAAAAGCCGACAAGTGTCGCTCTTTGAGCTTTTCCTGTAAATGGGTTAAGCACTTGAAAATTAAGTGTATGACCGTCTGCAATTAAAACATCACCAACTTCAAGAGCCTTAATATCTCTTTCAATATATGGCTCGACTTTATCGTTAAAGGCTTTTTCACCCTCTCTGAATAAAACCCATTTGTCATATTTTGTTGATTTGATTTTTTCTGCATACCTTCTGTAAGTCATATCAGAATGCAGAGTTTCAAAACCTTTTTTCTGCAAACAGAATTTTGAAAGTGCTATTGCTTTACTGATTTTAAACTTGTTAGGGTGAAACAGGAATTTTTCAAACTGCTCAATTTCTTCTTTTGAAAGTTCTGTATTCACTTCAAGAGCAGATGTGCATTTGTATTTCGGAATAAGAGATTCCCATTTTTCGCCGTTTTCTTCATAGGTTTTTATCCACCTCAAAAGTGTAGAACGTGCCGAAACTTTCCCAATTATTTTATATACATCTTTTAAATATTCTCCGGAATTGTACAATTCCAAGAAAGTAAAATCAGCTTCTTTTTGTATTCTGCATTTTGACCTAAGCTCACGAACAGCATTTATAATATCGACTTTTGCAAGAGCTTCAAGTTTTAGTTTTTCTGTTTTGAATTCTGATTTTTGGTTATCAACAGGCACCAGAGAATAAGATTTAATTTCTTCATCTATTAGCTTTTCTTGAATTTCCGGCTCTAAAGAAGAAAACAAAATCTCATAAGTATAACCGCCCTTAACTTTAATTTTTCTTGCAATGTACTTTTCATTATTGATTGCAATTCTGAGTGTGCGATTGCTTTTTAAACCTTTTAACTCTGCAATTTTGTCAATGCTAATATATGTATTTTGAGCTGCTGCCATAATATTACACCTTTTGATGTTTCTCTATATATTTATTATGGCGTGTTAGCAACCAAATTTAAGCGCTTTGCTAACTTATGCTAATGTAAAATGTTTAAAACAATAAAAATAATTACCGACTTTTAGAAAAATTTTTACCAACTTAAAAAGAAAAATTACCAACTAAAATTTTAAAATAACGTTGCCCGAAATTCCTAAACTGTCCCAAAATTCCTAAACCAAACAGAAACCATTATTGTATAAGGGGTTTAGGCATGGAAATTTGAATTCCTAAACTGGTAAAAAAAGTCCGTTTTGGTCCAGTTTGAGAATTTTATTTTCGCCTATTTTTCAAAATTAAAACTCAATAAAATCAATGCTTTGGGGCAAAATTCGCAAACTGTCCCGAATTCCTAAACTACCTCAAAAAATACAGTTACTAATAAGAAAAGCCCAAAACCTTTGTGGCTTGGGCTTTCTAAATGGAGGAGGAGGTGGGATTCGAACCCACGGTACGCTCGCACGTACGACGGTTTTCAAGACCGCTCCAATCAACCGCTCTGGCACTCCTCCAGAATATTTAATTGGTAACAGAATTATCTTACACAAAACAAAATTCTTTGTAAAGGGGTAAGCAAAAAAATAAACCGCAATATGTTCGTGCTATAATTAGTTCATAGAGGAGCTGGGATATGTACGATTATTTTAAAGGCTTGATTACAGATAAAAGAAAAACTTCTAAAGGCACTTTTGTTACCGTGGAAACCGCAGGAGTCGGGTATTTGCTCGAAGTGCCGGAAAGAGATTTTGCTAACATAACTGTAAACGAGACCGAGAATCGTAAATTCTATGTACTTCTTACCCACAGAGAAGACGCGATGTCGCTTTATGGATTCCTGAACAAAGAAACAAGAGATATTTTCCAAATCCTTTTGTCCGTGTCAGGTGTCGGGGCAAAGATGGCAATCGCCTTGCTTAATGAGTTTGATGCGTGCGATGTAATTTCTCTTGTTATTGACGGGAATTTTAAAGAACTCACACGCGCGAAGGGTGTGGGGCCTAAACTTGCGCAGAAAATTATTCTCGAACTCAAGGACAAGCTGATGAAAACAGAACTTCCGCGCTCTTCTAAAACTTCTATTCCTCAAAACCCTGCAATTGATGACACGCAAGCTGTGCTTCTGTCTCTCGGGTACGAGGAAAAAGAAATTGAGGATGCGATTTCCAAAATTCTACCAACAATTCAGGATAGCTCTAACTCAGAAGAAGTGCTGAGAAAGGCTCTCACATGCTTATCAATGTAAAATTTTGTAAATATTATGGCAAATTATTTTTTTACAGGGTTTGATATTGATATAGAAGGTTAAATATGAACTTTAAAATATCAACAAATTTTAATATTCCAAAAGTTGCATTTAAGAGCAGCACAGTCCGTCAATCAAATCCAAACAACCAGCAATTGGAAAAATCTCCAGACAAGGATTCTTTTGAACTCTCTGTCGGCTACGTTAATGATACCCACGGACAAACCAATAACATGATAAGAATTTTATCCGGTATAAGAGGCGATTTGCGACTCTCTGCAGGCGATAATGATATCGGGGATGAAAAGAACGATAATATCCATAAAGCAACAACCAAATTCCTGAACCTGGCTGATATCAAGGCTTCTGCACTCGGAAACCACGAACTCGATACAACCCAGAAGGATTGTATTGATTCAATCAAACGCTTTAACGGCGACGTACTTGCTGTAAACTACAGAAAAGACCCGCTTGAGCTCCAAACTCCGGAAGATATCGAAAAACTCGGCAGAGCAGAGCTTGATAAACATCTCAAAAAATCCGTGATTGTTGAAGTCAAAGGCGAAAAAATCGGATTAATCGGCGCTTCTCCAATGGACATGTTCGAAAGATTAACCCACCCTAATTATTATACAGACAGCTACATAGACGATCTTGATACAACCGTGGAACTTATTCAGGACGAAGTCGACGAACTCAAAAAACAGGGCGTTAACAAAATTTTCTTGCTATCCCACCTCGGTCACAAACGCGATAAGTTTGTAGCTAAGGAAACAGAGGGAATCGACGTAATTATTGGCGGGCATTCGCATGAGTTAATCAAAGATATCAAAGAAGGCGAAAACCTGTTCTACTCTGAATCAGGTGAACCTGTTATCCTGACAGAAGCCGGCCGTGACGGTAATTATTTTGGCGAACTTAAACTCACGTTCAACAAGGACGGGGTTATAACAAAAGCTCAAAACAATCTTGCAGAAACAAGACTTTATCACAGAAACATGATTCACCAGTATTTGTTCGACAATATTCTGGGTACACCGGATAAGGTCGGGTATATAAAACAGGCACCTCCGCCGCCAAAGACTCTGACGGAGGAAAACCCGCATGCTAACTTTGTGTGCGATGTTATGCGCGCTAAAACAGATTCTGATATTGCGCTCTGGCACCACAGCGGAGTCAGAAACTTCTTCCACGAAGGCCTGATTGATTCAAGCGACGTGAAAGACATTTCTCCGTTTCTTGATTACGTGGCAGTAGCAGAAGTCTCTGAAAAGAAAATCATAGACTTGTTCAAACACGCAATTGAAACAACTTACGAAACACCTGGGCACAAACCAGGCTTGATAGCTGTTTCCGGACTGAATTATACAGTTAACCCTGATGAAGGCAAACTTGTTGCAATGAATTTTGTGGACAAACAGGGTCAGCTGCATCGGATTGATGTGGACAACCCTAGAGAAGATAAGATGTACAAGGTCGTTACAGACGAGTTCTTAATGTCAGCAGGCGCAGATTTTGATATTCTGGCTCCGGAAGAAGACTACATCAAGAAGTTTTCTTGTGACAAGGATGTTTTGACCTGTGAATACATCAAAGAACTCAACGAGCCGGTGATTATCAACCAGACCGGACGCATAAATTTCGAATACGATGACTAGTTTTTGCTAGCAAATTTATTTTTCAGACGTTTTGTTATACAAAAAGCAGGAAGACATGAATATACATCAACTATCAATACCCTTAATAAACCAACACAAATTTTCTTTCAAAAAATCGGAAAATTTGAACAGAGCTGAGCTTGAAAAATCCCCGAAACAAGATTCTTTTGAAATGTCAGTGGGATATGTAAACGATATCCATGGCCAAACCAATAACATGATGAGGATTCTATCCGGTATTAAAGGTGATTTGAAAGTCTCTGCTGGCGATAACGGTATCGGGGATGAAAAGAATAAGGCTGTAAATAATTCTGTAATCAAGTTCATGAATATTGCAGGCATTCAGGCAACTGCACTCGGGAACCACGAAATGGATACGACCCAGAAAGACTATATTGATACGCTTAGCAGATTCAACGGTGATGTTCTTGCTGCAAACTTCAAAAAAGAATCACTGGAATCCCAGGATGCTGATGATATTAATACATGGGGAAGAGCCGAACTTGACAAACATATCAAGAAATCAAAGATTGTGGAAGTTAAAGGTGAAAAAATCGGGCTTATCGGAGCAGCACCGGTTGATTTTGCACTAAGAATAACCCATCCGGCCTATCATGCAGACTGTTCGGTAGAGGATTTAGGTGATACAATAGAACTTATTCAACAAGAGATTGAAGATTTGAAAACACAGGGCATAAACAAAATATTCCTTCTATCACACCTGGGCAATATTGCTGACAGAATCGTTGCGCTGAACACCGACGGAATTGACGTAATTATCGGCGGACATACGCATGAACTAATCAAAGATATCAAAGAGGGTGAAAACCTTCTGTATTCAAAAACAGGAGAGCCTGTCATAATAACAGAGGCAGGAAAGAACGGAAAATACTTTGGCGAATTGAACCTGACCTTTGACAACGACGGCGTTATTACAAAAGCCCAAAACAACCTCGGACGCACTGACTTGTTCCACAAAAACATGATTAACCAGTACGTATTCGACCAGATTCTGGGCAAACCTGAAGTTGTTGGATATATAAAACAGGTTGTTCCGCCTCCTTTAAGCCTGATTGAAGAAAACGCGCATGCAAACTTCATGTGCGATGCAATGCGCTATGAGATGAACGCTGATATCGGAATCTGGAACAACAGCGGAACAAGAAGCTTCTTTACAGAAGGGATAATCGATTCCAGAGATATCAAAGATATCGCACCGTTCGAAGACAGAATCTCTGTGGCTGATGTTTCAGAAGAGAAACTTGTTGATATGTTTAAACACGCAATTGAGGCAACCTACAGGACACAGGGTAATAAACCTGGATTGATGGCTGTTTCCGGCTTGAATTATACGGTGAGCCCTTCTAAAGGCAAACTCGTTGCAATGAATTTTGTGGATAGAAACGGGGTAGAACACCCGATTGATATAGAACACCCGAGCGAGGATCGGAAGTACAAGGTTGTGCAGGATTCTTTCATGATGTTTGAGGGCGCTGACTTTGACGTTCTGGCACCGAAGGATGAGTGCGAAAACTTCCCGTTCAATAAAGATTATTTAGCATGCGAATATATAAAACACCTGAACAAACCGGTTGTGATAAACCAGACCGGAAGAATCAGGTTCGAGGACTAAGAGATGAAAATAAATAACAACTACACAAAATATACACCGGCTTGCAAGGCGAGAATTGAAAACGAGCAACAGATAAAGAATCTTTTGGAGCGTCTTGAACTCACTCAGCACAGCTCTCAATTTTTTAAACCGCAGGAAGAAAAAATCAGGTGGGCAAAACAGGTTTCTGAACAGGTTAATAACAAACTGGAAGAGATAAAACAGTTTGCAAACGACAATTATTCACTCAGAATCGGACAGCTTGTTGAGTTCCCTCAGGTCACGATGCTTACTATCAAGAACAAGAAAGCTGATTCTTTTATTATGGACGATGATGTCTATATTTCAGGTCCGGCAGGAAGTACAAATGTAGCTGATCCGGTTTTCAAAGAATTTCTTCCTACTTCTGAATATTATGTCTTAAATGGCGTTCTGGGCGTGGATAATGATAAGTTAGAGTCGCTAAAAATGTGGCATAATATGCTTCTTGGAAGAGAAATCGCCTCTATTTACGGTAAAAGCTCAGCTGCCATAATCGAAAGCATACAAAAGTATCTATAAGATTTCTTTTATTGCTCTGTGCAAATATTGAGGCAAATCAGAAGCCATTACCGAGTACTCACTCAATTCCTCTGAGGCGATTTCACCAGCGCGCGAATGCAGGTAGACTCCGAGCTTTGCAGCTTCAAAAGTAGGAACATTCTGGGCTAATAATCCCGCAATAATTCCCGCTAACACATCTCCAGAGCCGGCTTTTGCAAGCGCAGAGTTTCCGTGCTGGTTAATGAAGAAATTATCTCTGTCGCAAATAATTGTCCTGTGGGTTTTTAAGACCGTTACGCAGTTGTATTTTTCTGTTAATTTTCTTGCAGAACCCTCTAAATCCGAAAGAACATCTTTCAACTCACACCCCAGAAGCCTTGCTGCTTCAAGTGGGTGGGGGGTGATGATGAGAGAATGTTCCCTCTCCTTGAGGAGAGACCCCGAAGGGGCGAGGTTAGAGTGAGGTGTCAAGGTTGTTGAAAGCTTTGCCAGAATATTCAATCCGTCCGCGTCAATTACAGTCGGCATGGCGGCTCTTTTTATAACTTCTTTGAACAATTTTGGGTTGCCTCCAAGCCCGCAGCCAATCAGGACAACGGAAAAGTCTTTTATCTGTCTTATGCCTTCTTTGTGGGAAAGATAAACCGCTTCCGGAAGCAGGGCTGATACAGAGCGGATAATGTCTTTCTCAGACGCCAGTGCTATAAATCCTGCCCCAACTTTTAGCGGGCTTATTGTGGATAAGTACGCTGCTCCGATGTAGTTTTTTGAGCCGGCAAAGTTGAGCACTTTTCCGAAAGTACCCTTGTTTGAGTTTTGTTTTCTAGCTGGCATTTTATAATCAGACATTACACTCCGCCAAATTGTCTTATTGCTTCGTAGGCTGTTATTGCAACAGAGTTCGCAAGATTCAGGCTCCTTTGACCTTCAACCATCGGGATTGTGATTGCGGTTTCCTGTGTGACGTATTCCTGCGGAAGCCCCCTTGATTCAGGCCCGAAGACGATGAAGTCGTTTTCTTTGAACCTTATATCTGTGTATTTTTTCTTTGATTTTGTGGTCAGATAATAGAATGTACCATCAGGGAACATTTTATACAATTCATCCATTGAGTTAATCTTGTGCAAATCAACGCTTTCCCAGTAGTCCATTCCTGCGCGCTTTGTGTACTTGTCTGTGAGCGCAAAACCCAGTTTCCCGACAAGGTAGAGAGAAGCTCCTGTGCAGGCACAAAGTCTTGCAATGTTGCCGGTGTTTTGGGGGATTTCTGGTTCGTATAATACAATATTAAGCTTTGTCATTTTTTTTTTTTTACCATATTGTCGGCACACATTTTGTATTACTACCAGCTGGGTTTGAGACTAGTCCGTGTGCCTCTGAGACAGCCTACTGGCTGGATGGGGGGCTACTTATCTCTAAACAGATACTTAGCTTCAATAACTACCGGAAGTCCTCTAACTACGCAGAAGACAATCGCGAACACCGCAGCCCAGAATCCAATCGCCCAGATGATTTCTCTGTGAGGGCAAACCGGCATTTTTGCTGCAATAATCAGGATAAACGCGAGCACTTTTGCAACAGCGTAAGAAATTCTCATGAATTTTGAACCTGTTATGAACTTGCAAACCGGATTAACCTGCATTCCAAACGGAGTAAGCCCCTGCTCCATAGCAGCGCTTCTGATTGTGTCGGTGATAAACCCTCTTGTGATAGCAATAAGAGGGAAAAGGATGTTCAGCCATCCCATAACGGCAAACAATATCCAGTAAGTGTTCTCAACGATTCTGTCGCCCATGATATCAAGAAGCGCGCCGAACTTTGATTCCTCGTGTAATTTTCTTGCAACGTATCCGTCAAGCCCGTCAAGCGCAAATGCTATGATTGTAAGCGCGAGCGCCCAAACATAAGCAGCTGTGTTTCCCTGGCAGGTGTAAATCAAATACACTGCAACGAACATTACGAAAATTCTGAATATTGAAATAAAATTTGCCATTTTTTTCACCATATTGTCGGCACACATTTCATAATACTACCAGCTGGATTTGTGACTACTCCGTGTGCCTCTGGAACAGACTACTGGCTGGATGGGCGCGTGCCCTAAACTTTCATTCTTGAAAGCGCAAAGTCTTTCTTGTTCAGGTCTTCAACCTTTGCACCCAACATAACTCTTTCAGCTTCTTCAAGAACACTTACTACCGCGTAACCGTTAGCACCGTCTGAACGAGCTTTCTGACCCGATGCGCAGCAGTTTACAAAATGCTGGCATGCAAGCTTCAACGGCTCGATTTCTAAATAATCAAGCGCAAAGTTCTGGGTGTTAGCCGGTATAAAGTTGTCGTAAACCTTCAACTTGTCACTTGGCGCAGTGTCGTCAAAAATCGCAGTTGCTTTTGTTCCTCGAACAAGAAGCGTAACATGCTTTTGCGGAGTAATCCAGCTGTCAGAAATATGAGCAATCATTCCGCCTTCAAACTCAACTCCGATGTGGGTTATGTCCATAATATCGTTCTTTTCAGAAGAACAACCGATTGCAGAAATAACTTTAACAGGGCTTTTGCCGGTAACGTAAGCAATCATTGACACATCGTGCGGTGCCAAATCCCACATAACACTTCTGTCATTCTTGTGGTAGTTTACATTCAGCCTGTCGCTTTGAGCGTAAACAAGCTCACCAAGAACCCCTTCTTCTACAAGCATTTTCAGCCTGTTTACAGCAGGGTGGTAAAGAAGCAGGTGGTCTACCATCAAGACAAGCCCTTTTTCGTCAGCAAGCTCTGTAAGCACCCTTGCTTCTTCTGCAACTGTGGAAATCGGTTTTTCTACATAAACATTTTTTCCGGCTTCGAGCATAGCCTTAACCATCTTAAAGTGGGTGTGGCTCGGTGTTACGACCGCAACGCCGGTAATTGATTCGTTGTTTATAATATCGTGGAAATCTTTTGTGACTTTTACGCCCGGAAACTGTGCCTGAACAGCCTTGAGAGATTCTTCATCAAGGTCGCAAACCATTTCCAAAACGTTCAGGTTGTAAAAATTACGGACAATATTCTTGCCCCACATTCCCATTCCGATTACTGCAATTTTTTGTTCTTTCATACCTATCCTATAACCCTTTTTCTTCTATAGTTTTATTATAGTACAACGATAGAAAACAGTAAAGCTGGTAGGTAAAATCTTACAGATTAAACAGTTCTTGCAAAGATATTTTCAAAGCTTTTGAGAGTCTTTTTGCAGTAGATATTGTTGTATCAGTAACTCCTCGCTCAATTGCACTTAAATAGCTGGGTGATATGTTAACACGAAAAGCTAATTCGTCTTGTGTCACATTTGCATTCTTTCGCAAAAAAGCAATTTTTTGCCCGAATTTTCTTGTTAATACTTTATCATATTTAAACGCTCTTTTGCCCATCACAGTTATGATATAATATTAATTTTAAAAATTTAAATTACCCGATTGTTGTTATAAACGGTAAAACCAATGCTACACAGGATTTTGTTGTGTGATTTTTGCTATTTGTTGAAAATCAACAGTTCATGTTTTTCGACTCCAAGAACTTTAGCAAGACGCTTTAATGTTGAAATGGTGGTATCAGTACTTCCTCTTTCGATAGCACTTAGATAACTTGTTGAAATCCCTGCTCTGAATGCAACTTCTTCTTGGCTTAATTCGCACGACTTACGTAATGAAGCTATTTTTAACCCAAAATGCTTACATAGAACTTTGTCGTACGAAAAACTTTTCCTTCCCATAATATAAGATTTTATTTAATAGTTTGACAAATTAAAAACTATGGGGTAGTATTTTTATGTTTGAAATAGTTGTGTAAAGCTAAATTTAGAAGAGAATTTTATTATGATAAAAAATCGAAAATCAAAGTATGCAATTTGTTTGCAAGATGATAAAAAAAGTACAAGTACATATAGAGTTGAAAAGGAGTTATTTGATTTCATTAAAATTTTTCTTGAACCATATCGTTCTATAAGAATTATTCCTAAACCTGTCAAATGTATTGAAACGGGGGTTATTTATGAGAATGCAAGATATGCAAATGATTGGCTAATTCGAGAAGGTATAACCAAAAATTATGAAGGGCATATTATTATAAAAGATACTTGTAAAGGGAAACGTGAAGTTGCGTATGGCTTTCATTGGGAATATTATAAGGAACAATAAAAAAAACGGGCTTGATAGCCCGTTTCCTATTTCTTGGTTATAAAATCCAGCACCCCGTTTATAAACGTTAGCGGGTGAACCGGACAACCCGGTATGTACAAATCTATCGGGTATTTTTCCAAAAACTCCCTGTTGAGCTTTGATGAGCCTTGGAAAACCCCGCCTGAAATCGCGCAAGCTCCGGCTAAGATTACAATCTTAGGCTCAGGTGTGTGCTTGTAACAGTCCTCAAGCGCGTATGCCATGTTTTCTGAAATCGGGCCTGTGATTACCAAACCGTCAGCGTGGCGCGGAGAGGCAACAAAATCAATCCCGAATCTTCCCATATCAAAGTTACAGTTTGAGCAAGCATTTAGCTCCATTTCGCAGCCATTGCAGCCGGCTGCTGAAACTTGTCTCAATTTCAGAGAATGTGAGAAAACTTTTCTTATCTCTTCTCGTGATTTGATTGCAGCTTTTTCAAACTCTTCCGGAGTCATGTTTTCTGTAACAATCAAATGGTTTCTGTCAGTTGATGACAGTTTGTAATAATTGCTGAACTTGATTGCTTCGCATTCGCAAGCCCCGCAAAGCGTGCACTTACCCAAATCAATTGACAAAGGGTTTGATTTTAAAGCACCTGTCGGGCATACTGATTCGTCTACTGAACATCCGCTGCAATTTTTGAGAATCGGCAAGCCTCTGAACTGTTCGCGCATTTTTGCATTCGGAATATCCGGTATATATTGTTTTCCTTGAAAATATTTTAGTTTTATTGTGTCTAGCATTTTAATTTACCTCTATAAATCGTTTCCACAGTATGACAGATTAAAGCTCTTGTTACAAAGCGGGAAGTCTGAAACACCGTTGTTTCTTACTGCCATTGCAAGCATGTACCAGTTGTTGAAAGACGGGTCTTTCATCTTGTATCTCAAAAGCTCGCCGTTTGCACCTGTTATTGCAATGTGCACAACTTCACCCCTCCAGCCTTCTGTCATTGATACAACAAAGGAGTTTGCTGAAAGATTTGTGTTTGGTGTAACCTTAATCGGCTCTGCTTTGTATTCTTTTAGTTTTGCAAGAAGCTTTTTAACAATCTGTATAGACTGCTTGATTTCCTTGTATCTAAGCTTGAATCTTGAATGCACATCGCCGGTTGCCTTGAAAGGCTTCACAACATCAAGCGAAGTGTACCACTTGTCGTTGAAATCAAACCTTGTATCAATGTCAACGCCTGATGAACGCGCAGCCATACCAACAGCGCCAAGTGATTTTGCTGTTTCCTGACTTACAACCCCGGTTCTTTCCATTCTTGAGATGCAGGTTGGCTTTTTGAGCATTACTTTTGTTGTTCTGTCAACTGTCTTAGCAACCCCTTCAAGCATTTCGATAATCTTGTCTGACATTTTTTCGTCAATGTCAAAGTTAACCCCGCCTACGTTGATTAAACCTCTTCCGAAACGGCTTCCGGAGATTTCAAGCAGTGTGTTGATAACAAGGGTTCTTGTTATCCCGAAAATAGAAGCACCCATTAAATAAGCAATATCGCCTGAAACAGCACCCATATCACCGATGTGGATTGCGATTCTTTCCATCTCAAGAGCCACGCGTCTTATTATTTGAGCTTTTGAAGATACTGCTGAATCAGAGAGTGCTTCCATTGCTTGAGAGTAAGCCAGATTGTAAGCGATTACCGAATCACCGCAAACGGATTCCGCAAGACGGTTGTTGTATCTGTTATTCTTAAGGAAGAGCTCTTCAACCCCTCTGTGCTGGTATCCAAGCATGATTTCCAAATCATAAACCTTTTCGCCCATGCACATAAATCTGAAATGCCCAGGTTCAATAACACCCGCGTGGATTGGGCCAACAGCAACCTGGTGGATGTCTTCGCCTTCCATTTCAAAGAACGGGTACTTGTCCTGATTCTGCCTTACAGGCTTTAACCACGGGTGGTTAAGAGGCTCGATTCCAAACTCTTCATAGAACTCTCGTTCAAAGATGTGAAAAGCAGGGAATTTCTGCGTAAATGACTCGTATGACTTCATATCAGGTGTAAACAGCGTTGATGTAACATAAAGCTTCCCGACCTTGTCATCAGCCATCACAACGTATAATCTTGTGTTATCAAACTCTTTTTTGCCAAAGAATCCGACAGCTCTCATCTTCATTTTCTCAACGTCAGCCTTGATTTCGTCGATTGAGATTGACGGAATGTCGAGCGCGTTTATTTTTTTGTTGTTTTCAGTTATTATCCAGTTCATAATTACCTTCTTTAGTTTTTGTGTAGTGTTCTTCCTAGAATCCTGCAACCGCTGACAAAATCATACCGGTCAAACCTTGTGGCATGTAAACCCCGATTACGAACGCTATAACAAGCATTACAATCTGCGGAGCGTACATTGTCCAGCTAAGCTTTTTCGCTTCAATTTCGTGTGATTTTGCGCTGAAGCACATTCTTACAACGGCTTTGCCCAAACCGTAAAGCACGATTGTTAAAAGCAGCAGGAATACTGCACTCATTATAAAATGACCCTGCAAGAACATTGTCTTTACCATCAAAAATTCGCTTATAAACAGTACTGATGGCGGGAATGCTGCGATTCCAAGGAAAGACGCAATCCAGAGCCAGCCTGTTTTTCTGTCAGTCTTTAATAAACCTGTTACTGATTTGATTTTCTTTGTTCCGTAAAGCTCGAGCACATTGCCGGAAGTCAGGAAGAAAGAAGCCTTAATCAATGAGTGGCCGATAAGGTGAATCATTGCAGCAAGCATACCAATTCCGCCCAGAGCTGTTCCGATTGCAAGAATACCCATGTTTTCGATTGAAGAGTAAGCAAGCATTCTCTTGTAGTTGTTTATGTGGTAAACAAAAACCGCTGTGATGAACAATGAAAGGAATCCCATTGTGAGAAGCATTAATCTTGCGTAGCTGTCGCAGTTAGCAAGAACCATTACTCTAAACACATTCAGAATCATCAAGAAAGCTGAATTAAGTAGTGCT
Organism: uncultured Candidatus Melainabacteria bacterium; assembly: GCA_949902595.1. Classification (GTDB taxonomy): domain Bacteria; phylum Cyanobacteriota; class Vampirovibrionia; order Gastranaerophilales; family Gastranaerophilaceae; genus CAG-196. The sequence continues at coordinate 38,530 of CATLDC010000003.1, forward strand.
GCTGAAAGCAGTGCAGAGATTGGTGAAGGAGCTTCTGCGTGCGCGTCCGGAAGCCAGAAGTGCACAGGTGCAAGACCCATTTTTGTTCCGATACCAAATAGTATAAATACAAACGCAAGCTTCAACCAGAACGGGTTGAACAAAGGTGCGTTGTTGTAAAGTTCGCTGTAGAAAAGTGTATTCAGGTTGCCTGTTGCAATTGTAAGAAGAATTATTCCGACAAAAGCAAGCGCAATACCGATTGAGCAGATGAAAACGTATTTCCACGCAGCTTCAATTGAGTGCTTTGTTTTGTGGAAATAGATTAGATAAGCACTCGCAAGTGTTGTGCCTTCAATAAAAATCCATGACCCGCCGAGGTTTGTGCTCAAAATCGCACCTGTCATTGAGAAAACAAAGAACAATACCATGTATGTGTAGTGTCTGAGCTTTCTGGTGAGCGAGGTGTCGTTTTTCAAATACCCGTTGTTGTAGATTGCAACTGCAAGAAACACAATTGACATTACCATAAGGAAAATGCAATTTGTGCTGTCTACTGCAAAGAACTTGCTTGGCTGCCACATCGGAAGCCAGTCTTTGCCGAGGCAGAAACTTAATGATACTGCGAAGTGAATAATCGCATACAGGTTAATCATTAAATTGTTCAAAGCTCTGTTCTTGAATAAGAACAATATTAAACACGCTAAAAGCGGAAATAATAAAATCAAATTAATCATTGTACTCGTAGTCCTTTAAGTCTGATAACTGTGAAACTTCTAAATCGTCAAATTCGTTGTTGATTTCCTTAACCAGCATCCCAAGAATGAATACCGCGATAAAGATATCGAGCAACACACCGAGGTTTACGATAATCGGCATTTCTTTTGCAACGGAAAGTGAGAGCAAGAAAATCCCGTTTTCCATTGTGATAAACCCGATTACGTTTGACAAAACCGTGTGCTTAATTGTAATCAGCCACAAGCTTGTGATGATGATTGCAAGCGAAACCCCGAAATACATTGGAGCAATGAGCTTCAATTCCGGAGTGTGGATGTTTGCAACCATGAACCCTGCAAACAGGATTACACTTGATATGAACAATGAATAAAAGTGAGGAATGTTAGCGTCTGTGTCTCTGTGAGCATGGGTCTTTTTCAAAACCTTGTTCAAGAAAACAGGGATAACAACCGCTTTTACAATCAGTGTTTCAATCACAACAAACAAGAGCCCTAAGATATGAGGCATGTTTGCTGAAATTGAATCCCAGCCTGAAATCATTGACCAGTTAAACCACGGTTCTTTTGCAAACCCTGACAGACATACAAAGAACAACAGCCAGCCCTGCGCAATAAGCATGTTTATATGCGCCTGCAAACGGCTTGTTGCAGCGATGTATATCATAGATAAACCTAATAGAATTATAAAAATGTTTTCCATAATATGTTTTAACTTACCTTTCTTTCCATTTGTGGTTTTACTTTTGAGGCAGACCAGTAGTTTTTATTTCAATTTGTACTATTGCATTTGTCTGCCGTCCCAAAGTTTACGTGCGTAGCACTAGCCCCCGTATACTCTGTATGTTACCAAGGCTAAAATGATTAGTGCTGTAAGTGACATTACAAAAATAAACTCAAATACGTGTGTCATTCTAAATCTTGCCATAGAAGATTCTACAGTCCCGATGATTACCGAAAGAACAAAGATTACAGCAAGAAACGCTGCAATAGCTTCCCAACCGCCAAGTGATGACGGAATAATCAGGTTAGCAATCAATGCTTCAAACAGTAACATCTTGATTGCAGCGCCCCAGGTGATTAGACCTAAATCAGCACCTGAATTGTCAAGAATCATAACCTCGTGAATCATTGTTAACTCAAGGTGAGTAGTCGGGTCGTCAACCGGAACACGGCAGCCTTCGATTAAAAGCATTATAAACAATGTTACAACTGCTAATATGATTATTAAAACACCGTAGGCACCAGCGTTTTGCATGATGAGCTTGAAACTGTCAAACGAATAATTCTGGCTCAATGCTGCAATTGAAGCGAGCGCGATGAAGAATGCAGGCTCAACAATTGTTGAGAAACAAGCTTCACGTGAAGCACCCATTCCTTCAAAACTGCTTCCGGTGTCAAGCGCTGAAATCAGTGAGAAGAATTTTCCGAATCCGAGTACATAAGAGAATATAACAAATGCAAACGGAACATTGATTACAGCCTTGCCTGATGCAAGCGGTACAAAAAGTGACGCAAACAGGATTGAAGCTAAACCGATTACTGGTGCGAATCTGAACACCCATGATGTGGTTGAGCTTATTACAGCGCCTTTTTTCATGAGTCTTAGAAAGTCCCAGAGAGGCTGCCAGATGCTTACGCCCTTTCTTCCAGCCCAGAAGGCCTTTGTTTTTTTGATAACGCCAATCATTAAGAAAGGCACAATCAGAAGTATTAATATATTTATTATTAAATTAATCATCTCTAACCCCCAAAGTAAATCATACAGATTATTGCTGCTATCAGAAAGACTAATCCGAACAATATGTATTGTTGAATGTTACCGCTCTGAATCCTTTCAAACTTAGCCAAAAGCTTTTCATCCCACATTACAAGAGGTTTTACAATGTATGCTTCTTCAATGTCCTCGATTTCAAGCTCGTAGTAAGCTTCCTTAGGGAACAAATCCTTAGGCTTCTTGATATGCGCAACCCTCTTGAACAAAGGCTTGAGAGTTGAGATAAACAAATCAGCATAAGAAGAAGCTGTGTACTGCATGTGAGCATTCGGACGGTCGTAACCGCAGCCCCATGTTGTGTGAACTTCTGCTTTCCTGCCAAGCTTTGCCCTGATTGCAAACAATACAAGAATTATCATAAAGAATATGAAGAAGTAGAAGCTTAAAGTGCCCATCATTCCAACAATAGATGAGAATACAGCGTAAGCATCCTCTCCTCTTACGAACATTGAAGCTGGCATTACAGCGCCGCCGATGATGTAGTGCGGGAACATACCGATAGCAAGGGTTGCAAGCGCAAGAATCCCCATCGGAATCAGCATTACCTTTGATACGTCTTCTTTAACGTTCGCTGCGTGCTCTGTTCTAGGGCTTCCAAGGAACATTATGCCGGAAGCTTTTGTGAAACAGAGAATCGCCATTGTACCAACCATTGCAAGACCTGCAACAGCAAATATGAGCGCGATAAACAGATTGATTTCAGAAGAAGGCACCCCTGCAATCATACCTGCATAAATCAAAAACTCGCTTATGAACCCGTTGAACGGCGGAAGCCCGCAGATTGCAACAGAGCCGATTATGAACATCAAAGCTGTGTAAGGCATTGGCTTAATCAAACCGCCAAGAGCCTCGATGTTTCTTGTGTGTGATTTTAAATAAGCACTTCCTGCTGCGAAGAACAAGAGTTCCTTGAAGATTGAGTGGTTGAGTATGTGCAGGATACCTCCGGCAAATCCTAAAGCTGCAACAATAGGTTTTCCGTAAGCAAGTCCGAGCATACCAACTGCAATACCAATACCGATGATACCGATGTTTTCAATACTGTGATAAGCAAGAAGTCTCTTTATGTCGTGCTGTGTTATTGCGTATAAAACGCCGTACAGCGCAGATACAACAGCCACAACCAAAACCAGATATGAGATGAATTTTGAAGGTGTTCCGACAAAAAGCAGAACTCTCAAAATCCCGTAAATACCTGTCTTAATCATAACCCCTGACATAATCCCTGAAACGTGAGTCGGTGCAGCAGGGTGAGCGTCAGGTAGCCAGTTGTGGAATGGAACAAAGCCAGCTTTGATTCCGAATCCGACAAAGGCAAGGAAAAATACTATGTTTGATAACAGAACATTTCCCTGAAGCGCTGCCCTGAAGTCTGCAAAGTTCAGGCTGTCAGAGTGAAGGTTCAGCAGAACAAAAGCTGCAATAATAAATATTACAGACAGGTGCATGTATACTAAATATTTTATGCCGGCAGAAATAACTTCTTTCTTCTCGCCTTCAAATATAACAAGGAAGAATGATGAAAGTGACATCAGCTCCCAAACGATTAAGAAGAACAAAGCGTTCTGAACAGTAACAACTGCGAGCATTGACGCTATAAGCATCATTAAAAAGAAACAATGCGAAGAAGTGTTCATACCCTTATCCAGATAAGGCTTCATATACCCGTTCGCATAAACCGTTCCCAGAAAACTCATGATTGAGATTACAATCAGGAAGAATGCTGAAAGCGGGTCAATTACAAAACTAACGTCCCCCAGAACAGGTGACATGTAAATTGTTTTACTGAGCGGAACGCCGCTTAATAAAACAGCTGCTGCCGGAAGTAACATTGTTATAGCCGACAAAAAAGAAAAAACAGAACACACCTTAAATTTCCAGTGTTCTTTTACTACAACTGAAAGTAAAGCCCCCAGAAGCAGTATCCCGAGTGATAAAAAATAAATTTTCATACTACTTACATTCCCAAAACTACATTACTAAATTTTACAAGTTCTGTTATATTGCTAACAAGGTGAAAATGCAAGTGCTTTTTTTGGCAGCTGGGAAGCCAAGCAGCTAGGCAGCTAAGCTGGTTATACTATCCCGAAATACAACCTGTTAAGCTCTGCAACGGTCATTGCACCAGGTCTCAGCTCCTCAAGCCTTGATTTGTCAATCTCTTTAGCAGCTTCCAGAGGCTGAATCTGAAGCTCTCTCTTCTGTTGCTCAAATTCCTTATTCTGAATCTTCTGTACTAATTCTTCTTTTGCCCGCTCAAGCTTCCCCTTGTCAACAACCTTGTTCCCGCTCGGTGCAATGCCAAGCTTCATAAGTTCCTGCAGTATTCTCAAATACTCAGGGTCAGAAAAAGAACCAATCGGGGAAATGGCGTGTATCAAATTTACTCCTCACTTGTAAAATTTTGTTAAGGGTCTCTATAATATATAATTCCACATTATTAAATTTTGATAACGCTAATATATAAATATCTTTACAAAATTTTACAAATGAGTTAAAATAAGAATGTAGTAATAAAAACAATTGTTAATATTTTGTTACAAACTAGCAATTTAATTTTGTCTCGAGCTTTTATTTAAATTATAATGTTAGATGTACAACAATGTTACAACCCAATAATGAGTAATTAGGAATTTGGCTACTATGAAGAAACGAATAAGTTATTTGCTTGCGCTATTTTGCCTTTTATCAATGAACAAGGCTTCAGCTGACCCTGTTATGACTCCGTCAACAGTGCTGCCGGCTCAGGTTCAGGGATATGATGCAGGTTCCTTTAACAAAATGGAAATGCAGAATATTAACCACTATCAGATTGACAAGAGTTATATCCAGTCTTTTGACGATGTAACAAAAGACGAGCAGATTTATGACGCGTCGATTGAAGAAAACGAAGCAAGAGAAGGTGTTTTATATAACCCGCACTTTATTCTTGAAAAGATAAATTTTGAAGGCAACACAAAGATTTCAACAGAAGAGCTTGAAAAACTCGGTCTGGAAATCATTGGTGAAGATATTTTCTTTGACGAACTTTTGGAAGTTTGTTCAAAGGTTACAAACTACTACCGTTCAAAGGGTTACTTGACATCCTATGCAACAGTACCTCCGCAGAGAATCGTGGACGGTGTTGCAACAATCAGAATCCTTGAAAGTAAGGTAGGCTCTCTGGATATCGAGGGCGAAAAATGGACCAGAGAATGGTATTTGAAACATATTATCATGGGTAAAGCAGGGCTTAGAGAAGGCGATGTGTTCAACGCTAAGAACCTTCAAAGAGCAATGAAAGAAATAAACAGAGAAGACTACGTTCAGGTTCAGACCGAAGTTGAAAGACAGGCTGAAGGTGATGAAAACACAGCAATCACTCTTAATGTAAGAGACAGATTTCCTGTAAACCTTAACTTCTCATACGATGACTACGGTCGTTCATATACCGGCGCTCAGCGTACATCATTCCTTGTTGGTATGGATAACCTGACCGGTTTAGGCGACAAGATTTACGGCGGTACAATTCTTTCATCCGGTGCAACAGGCTGGATGGCTGGGTACTCACTTCCGGTATCATCTTACGGAACAAGATTGTCATTCGACTTTTCTGATTCACACGTAAGATTGGGCGGGCCTTACAAACCATTGAACGTAAAGGGTAATGCGCAGAGCTACTTCTTTAAATTAACCCAGCCTCTTATTCAGACAGCCAAGAGCGACTTGATTTTCTATACAGGTTACGATTATGTGAATGCAAACACATCTGCAAATATCTTGGGCAATCCACTTAGACTATCAAATTATAACCTGAATGTATGGCGTTCCGGCTTGTACGGTATGACTGATGACAGCTACGGCCGTTGGCTTGGAAATTTAGGTGTTGACTTTGGTATGGGCGGTGACGGCCATGGCGCAATCCAGGATACAACATTCTTCAAACTTACTGCCGGTGCAACCCGTGTTCAGAGATTGTTTGCGAGAAGCATGGGTATTGTAAGAGTTGGTGCTCAGTACTCACCAAACGAATTGTTTGCAGCTGAACAGATGCAAATGGGCGGTCCTTACACACTTAGAGGCTATCAGCCGGCTGAACTTATTGGTGACTACGGTGTTACCGGTACAGTTGAATACAGATTCCCTGTTCCTTATTTGGACAGAATCCTTCCGAAATTGGATGAACGCTTGAAGCTTGCAGTATTCTATGACTGGGGCTGGTTGGGTGAAAACGGCCACATTTATAACTATCCGCAAACATTCTTGCATTCAGCAGGTTTCGGTACTTACGTGAACTTCACAGACTGGTTAACAGCACAGATTGGTGTTGGCTTCCCGCTCGGACGTTCATATAACGAAAACACAGCGAGATTCTATTTTAGCGTTAACTCTGATTTAGACAGGTTGATTCCGCTAAGAAATCCGGAAAAACTGTAGTGTAATTAGACTTATTAAAGCGCCTTCTTGAAAAGAAGGCGCTTTTTGGTTCTTTTGGAGGATATATTTCTATTCTGTTGCATAAGTCTAAACTTTGTGGTACCATAAACAGGAGAGAAGAGAGGTCATTCAATGAGCGAAGGACATTGGATAGTTAATAAGGTTATTGCCGGACATTCTATGGCTTTTAATATGGACACTTTGTGCACAATGTGGGCTGCAATGGCGTTTTTGCTTGTTGTGTCTTTTATCGCAACAAGAAATTTGACGATTGTGCCGACAAAGCTTCAAATTGCGTTCGAGGGTATTCTCGGCGCATTCTGGGGGCTTGTTGACAGCCTTATGCCAAAAGAGGGCAGAAAGCACATTCCGCTTATTGCATCCCTGTTTCTGTTTATTATTACAGCAAACCTGATGGGGCAGCTTCCTCTTCGCATGATTGAACTTAAGACCGGTGAGATTGCTTCTCCGACAAACGATATAAACCTGACAGCTGCGCTTGCAATCATTGTGCTTGTTTATTACGTTGGTGCCGGGTTTGCAAAGAAAAAGTTCAAATACTTCTTGCATGATTTTAAGCCGATGTCAATATTCATGGCGCTTCTGGAAGTTTTGGATATGATTACAAGACCGCTCACGCTGGCTTTACGTTTATTCGGTAACATACTTGCGGGCGAGTGTCTTATGACAGCGTTGCTTGGAATCTGCGCTTACGTGCTGCCGCTTCCGGTAATGTTTTTTGAGGTGCTGGTTGCCTGCGTTCAGGCGCTTGTATTTGCGCTGCTTACAACGGTATACATTTCATCAGCAATAGAAGAAAGTGAACACTAATTTTATATAGATAAGAAGGAGATTAAAAATGGAAGAAGTTAAAACAATTTCAGACTTGGCACAACTTGGTGCGGGTGTTGCAATGGGTTTTGGTGCAATCGGTGCCGGAGTTGGTATTGGTATTGCAACAAAAGGGTTCTTGGAATCAATTGCAAGACAGCCTGAAATCTTTGGTAAGGCGCTCGTATTCTTCATGGTAGGTGCTGCTTTATCAGAAGCTTGTGCGATTTATGCGCTGGTTATCGCTTTGAAACTTGTAGGTATTTGGTAAGAAGAAGTAAATTATGGAATTTAACGCAACATTTTTAGTATCAATAATTTCGTTTCTTGTTTTTGTTTATCTGATGAACAAAATTCTCTACGCTCCGATGGAAAAAATCGTGGCTGAGAGACAAAAGTTCATTGATGACAACTTTGACAGTGCTGATGAGAACTATCAGAAAGCAGATGAGTTGAGTGCTCAAAGAGACGAGAAATTAGAGGGTGCTAAAAATGATGCGCGTTCTAAATACATTGATTCCGTAAACGATTTTAAGAGCCAAAAATCTAACATTGTCTCAAAAGCTCAAGATGAGACAGATGGCGAATTGGCTCAGGCTTATGAAAACCTTAATAATATTTCTAACGAGACAAAAGAGGGGCTGAAATCAAGAATGACAGACCTTGCAAACGACATCGTTGAAAAGGTTTTGGGTTACAGAAGCGAGGTTCAGGGTTTTGATAACGATGCAGTGGATAAGATTCTGTATCACTAAGAAGGGTTAAAAATGGAAAGCTTAGGCGTTATTTTAGATTATATAGGCCGTACAAATTTATTCAACTTTGTAATATTTCTCTCAGTGTTTGTTCTGATTTTCTGGAAAGCTAAACTGGGCGAAAAACTTGAAGCTGTGAAAAATGGTATTGTTGAGCACATTGAGGAATCTAAAACAACAAAGGCTGATTCCGAGTCCCACCTCAAAGAAATCGAACAAACCCTTGAACACATTGAAGAAGAAATCGACGGGATTATTCGAAAATCAGAGGAAAGCGCGAAGCTTGTTGGCGGGAAGATTCTCGAGGACGCTCAAAAGGTGGTTGAGAATATCAAAGACAATTCTCACAAGCTTGTGGAAAACAAGACTGCGCTTGTGAAGAATGATATCTTGAAGAGGGCTTCTCTTGCATCGATTGAGGTTGCAAAGAATCATATTATAAACGAGCTTAACAACAATCCAGAATTACACCAGCGCCTCATTGATGAAGGGGTTAACGGGTTTGAATTAAACTAACAGGGATTAGTGAGGAGAAAAGGTAACACAAAATGACAGCAGCTAAACAAAACAATGAACTTGTTGCAAAAAGATGGGCAAAAGCTCTTATGGAGCTTGTTCAGGAAGATGCAGGAATTTCTAAAGAAGATGTGCTTGATGATTTGAGAGAAGTTGCTGAAAATATCGAGGCTTCAAAAGAATTGTCAGAGGTTATCAACAACCCTTCTATTTCTGTGGACGAAAAACAGGATGTGATGAGCAAGTTGTTCCAGAACAGAGTTATGCCGATTGTGTATAATTTTTTGTTTGCTCTGAATCTTAAAAAAAGACTTAGTATTATTCCTGATATTGCAGTAGAGTTCCAAAAAGAACTCGAAGAGCTTAAAAATATGCTTAGAGTTGAAATAACTTCTGCAATTGAGCTTAATGATGAGCGCAAAGATGATATAAGAAACAGAATTGCGGAAAAACTCCAGAAAGATATTATTGTGAAATGGGGAGTTGATCCGGACATTATTGCGGGTTTGATATTTAACGTGAATGAAACGATTGTTGATACAAGTATCAGACATAAGTTAGAGAGTTTAAGTAAAAACATAATAAAGGCTTAGAAAGGATAAAAGATGACAGTTATAAATCCTGATGAAATTAGCTCAATACTAAAGGAAAGCATCCGAAATTATGAAACAAAAGCAGAAGTCTCAAATATCGGTAGCGTTCTTGAAGTTGGTGACGGTATTGCGAGAATTTACGGTTTGCGCAATGTTATGTCAAACGAGCTGGTTGAATTTGAAGACGGGAAAGGCACTCTTGGGATTACGTTAAACCTTGAAGAAGACAATGTCGGGGTTGTAATCCTGGGTGAGTATACCCACATTAAAGAAGGCATGACGGTAAAAACAACCGGAAGAATCGCTTCTGTGCCGGTTGGCGATGCTTTAATCGGAAGAATAATCAACCCGACCGGACGCCCGATTGACGGCAAAGGCGATATTATTACTGATAAAACAAGACCGATTGAGAGAGTTGCACCGGGTATTGTTGCAAGAAAATCTGTACACCAGCCGCTTCAAACGGGCTTGACTGCTATCGACGCTTTGACACCAATCGGACGCGGTCAGCGTGAGTTGATTATCGGTGACAGACAAACCGGTAAAACAGCGATTGCGATTGACACAATCCTTAACCAGAAGGGCGGGGATGTAATCTGTATCTATGTTGCTATTGGTCAAAAGGCTTCTACTGTTGCCCAGCTTGCGAAAACACTGGAAAAACACGGGGCAATGGATTATTCAATCATTGTTTCTGCAACAGCAAACGAAGCAGCTCCGCTTCAATACATCGCACCTTTTGCAGGCGTTGCTATTGCAGAAGAATTTATGGAACAGGGAAAACACGTATTAATCGTGTATGATGATTTGACAAAACACGCACAGGCTTATCGTGCAATGTCATTGCTTCTTAAGAGACCACCTGGACGTGAAGCTTACCCTGGTGATGTATTCTATCTTCACTCTCGCTTGCTTGAAAGAGCGGTTAAGCTTTCTGACGAGCTTGGCGGAGGAAGTATTACAGCACTTCCGATTATTGAAACACAGGCGGGCGACGTTTCTGCGTACATTCCGACTAACGTAATTTCTATTACAGACGGTCAGATATTCTTGGAAACAGCTTTGTTTAACTCTGGTGTGAGACCGGCAATTAACGCAGGTATTTCAGTATCACGTGTTGGCGGTGCTGCTCAAACAAAGGGTATTAAACAGGTTGCTGGTAAACTTCGTCTTGACTTGGCGCAGTTTAGAGAGTTGGAAGCGTTTGCACAGTTTGCTTCTGATTTGGATGCAGCAACAAAGAAACAGCTTCTTAGAGGTCAAAAGCTTACAGAAGTTCTTAAGCAGCCTCAATACAAGCCGCTTAGCGTTGCAGAACAGGTAACAATTCTGTTTGCTGCAAACGAAGGCTATTTGGATGAAGTTGATAACAAGAAGATTAACGAGTACAAGACAGGCTGGTTTGAGTATTTTGCAGCGAATATGCCAGAATTGAGCAAGGCGTTGAACGAAGGTGCCAAGCTTTCAGATGATGATATCAAGGCTTTGAGAGAACAGCTTGAAGCTTATGGTAAAACACTCTAGAAAAGGAGAAAAGTATGAAATGTTATAACCACCATGACAGAGACGCGTTTGCGGTTTGCAAGGCTTGCGGTAAGGCTCTTTGTCTTGAATGTGCAGAAGAGTATAAGAATGCTTATATTTGCCGGGGCTCAGAAGAGTGCCAGCATGTAGCGGATGTGGATTATATCCATTACTTTAAAGAAAATTCAGAATGCGCGTTTAAGTTCTACAAGTACATGCTTATCTTGTTGGGCGCGTTCTTGCTTGGATATATGGCAGTAAAATCTTTCTTCGGATTTTTGCTTCCGTTCTGTCCGTTCGGGATTTCTCTGGAATCAATTTTGGTGTTTATTTTAGCGATTTTGCTTATTAAAAAGGGAATTGATTCGAAGTTAAAATAGGTTTGAGGTCACAATTTGTGACCTCAAAATAAGATAAATGAATGAAGTAGTACAGGTTAAAAACTTAATATACGAACTCAGAGGGTACAAGGTTATGCTTGATAACGACCTTGCAGGTTTGTATGAGATAGAAACTAAAGTTTTGAATCAGGCGGTAAAACGCAACAAGCTGAGATTTCCTGCTAATTTTATGTTTCAGCTAACAAAAGAAGAATATGAATCTTTGATATCGCAAATTGCGATATCAAAAAAAGGACGCGGCGGTAGGAGAACTATGCCTTACGTCTTTACCGAACAAGGTGTAGCCATGCTTTCAAGCGTCCTAAACAGCGAAAAAGCTATTCAAATAAATATACAAATCATGAATACATTTGTTCAAATGCGCCAGTGGGCAATCGAGAACAAAGATTTAGCAAGACGTGTTGCCGAGCTGGAAAACTATTTTATAGAACATTCAAAAGATTACAAAGAAGATATGAGACGAATCTACCAAGCAATAGATTTGTTGATGGATAGAACCAAACCAGCCAAAATAGGTTTTGTTTCTGGTAGTTAATATTACGGAGTGGGTTGACACCTCACCCCACCCCTCTCCTCAAGGAGAGGGAGAAAGAGAGATATGCCAAACTTAAAAGATATTAAAAGCAGAATAGGCAGTGTTCAGAACACTAAAAAAATTACAAAAGCAATGAAGATGGTTGCAGCAGCAAAGGTTAAAAAAGCCGAAAACACAGTAAAAGCAGCCAGACCGTTTTCTGATGAACTCCTGCACCTTTTTAGAAAAATGCTTGCAACAGTCGAGGAACACTCAACTTGCGGACTGAAAGTCGAAAGAGGCCTGGACAATTACCCTGAACTCTTGAGAAAAAGAGAAGTTAAATCAGAAGGACTGCTCGTGATTACTTCTAACAAGGGACTTGCAGGCGCCTATAATGCAAATATTGTTAAGGCTGCCCTGAAAAGAGTGCGCGAAAACGCTGAAAACGGGATTAAAACAGTGATTTATCCAGTCGGACAGAAAGCTGTTTCTGCTTTTAAACACAAAGCTGGCGATTTTGAACTCAAAAAAGGATACATAAGCATTGCAAACGACCCTACTGCAACAGGCGCTAATATTATTGCCGAAGATATTGCAGAAGACTTTGTTAACGGTGAAATCGACAGTATTGATATTATTACAACCCACTTTAATAACATGATGTCATATAGCGTTGTTGCGTGGGAAGTCCTGCCTGTGAAAGTTGAACAGGCAGAAAAACACGAAATTGATGCGGTTATGGAGTTTGAACCTTCACCTCATGCAGTTTTGCAGCAGCTTGTTCCAATGTATATAACAAACTCTATTTATCAGGCGCTTCTGGAAGCTAACGCGAGCGAACTCGCTTCCCGTATGACAGCAATGTCCGCTGCTTCTAATAACGCAGAAGAGATGATTACAACCCTTACAATCGATTATAACAAAGCCCGTCAGGCTGCTATTACTCAGGAACTTGTTGAAATCGTTTCCGGAGCACAAGGCGTCAAGGGTTAAATTAAAGGGGTAAATCTTGTATAATAGTGCAATAAAAGTCTTAACATCAAAAGGCAATTTCTATGTTGATTTGGGGCTGGAAAGAATTTCTGCTGCCCTTGAAAAATTCGGCAACCCTCAAGATGATTTGAAATGTATTCATGTTGCAGGTACAAACGGCAAAGGCTCTGTTTGTGCGATGCTGGATTCTGTTTTAAGAGAGGCCGGATATAAAGTCGGCCTGTACACAAGCCCGCATATCTGGGAGTATACAGAAAGAATAAAAATTAACGGCGAAGAAATTTCAAAAGACGAGTTTGCAAACTATGTGGAGGAAATTTGCTCCTGCGGGATTCATTTGACCGAGTTTGAAATCCTTACTGTGATGATGTTTCTCTATTTCAAACGCAATAACGTTGATGTCGTGGTTCTGGAGACCGGACTCGGCGGACGCCTGGACGCGACAAATGTTATTAAGAAAAATCTCTGTTCCGTAATTAGCCAGATTGATTTGGACCACACGGAAAGACTTGGTGCTACCAAAGACAAAATCGCTTACGAAAAAGCGGGGATTATAAAAAAAGATTGCCCTGTGATTACGAGCATGGGCTATGAGGCTATAAGAGACAGCGCGGATGAGCTGGATTCAATGTTTATAATGGTATCTCCTTTTGTGCCGCAACAGTTTGCAGAAGCCTTGAGCCTCAAAGGCTTGCACCAGATAGAAAACCTTGCACTTGTACTTACGGCTGTAAACTATGTTTTCAAAAATATTTCAGACGAGACAATTATTGAAGGCTTGAAGAAAGTCAAACATCCTTGCAGATTCCAGTATTTTGAAGACAAGAACCTTATTGTTGACGCTTCCCACAACCCGAATGGGATTCAAGCTTTGAGAAATAATCTGGATATGTATTTCCCTTCTGAGAAAAGAAGATTCGTTTTCGGGTGCCTCAAAAACAAAGACTATAAAAACATGATGGAAATTTTGTTTCAGGAAGGAGACGAAGTTTTTCTAAACGCCTTTGATTACCCTAATGCGTGTTCTTATGATATACTAAAAGCTGACTGTCCTGTTGAGGCTTTTGAATACAGCGATGAAGGTGTTCTAAGCGGGGACAAACTTAATATTATCTGCGGGTCGTTTTACATGATTGGAGGTATGAAGTGGCTGAAATCTCTTCAAGCTTAGAGGATTATATAGAGGCGGTTTATAATATTTTTGTTGCAGAAAACAAGGTTAAGGCAATCGATGTCTCAAGAAGACTGAATGTTTCACGCGCATCTGTAACAGAAGCACTCCAGAAACTCGAACAGCTCGGACTCATAAACTACGGTCACTACGGCACAATCTCTATAACCGACTCCGGAGTCAAAAAAGCAAAGGAAGTTATCAAAAAACATGAAATCCTATCCCTGTTTTTTGAAAAAGTTCTTGGCATAAACCATGAGATTGCCGAAGAGACCGCGTGCAAAATCGAACACGTGATTGGCAATGAAGTGTTTAAGAAGCTTGAAAAACATACTAAAGAGCAGCTGAAATAACTGCCCCACCCGAATTTCTAAGCTTCGCACAGCTCAGCTTGAAATTCTACCCTCCCCGCGTTCCGCTGACGCTCCCCGGAGAGGGACTCTGCGCTAAATACTCTTGAATTTAACCAAATCCTGCTTTCTCATCCTGATGTTTTCAGGCGTGATTTCTACAAGCTCGTCATCACCGATGTATTCAAGACAATCCTCAAGCGATAGCTCCTTGTGAGCCTGGAGCGTTACCATAACGTCTGCGGTTGCACTTCTCATGTTCGTAAGCTTTTTGGTCTTGCAGATGTTAACCACAATGTCCTGCGGACGGTTGCCTTCACCGATTATCATCCCGCGGTAAACCTTTGTCTTCGGCGTTACGAAAAATACGCCGCGGTCTTCAAACTGAGCGAGCGCGTAAGGAATCGCTTCGCCGTTTTCGTGAGCAAGTATTGACCCGCTTCTCTGCTTTGGAATATCACCGGCATAAGGCTTGTACTCGTCAAATGTGTGGTACATGATGCCTTCACCGCGTGTCATACGGATGAACTCTGTGCGGAACCCGATTAAGCCACGGGCTGGAATTGAGAACTTCATGTTTGTTCTGCCGTTAGCGTTCTGCATTTCAAGCATAGTTGCTTTTCTTCCTGAAAGCCTGTCAATGCAAGAACCTGCGTATTCTTCCGGAACATCTACAAGCAAGTTTTCAAACGGCTCCTGAAGGTTTTCACCCTCGCCCTTGAATATAACCTCAGGCTTTGATACCTGAAACTCGTAACCCTCACGACGCATTGTCTCTATTAGTACCCCAAGGTGAAGCTCGCCTCTGCCGCTAACTTTGAAACAGTCTGTAGAGTCAGTGTCTTCAACACGCAAACTTACGTTCTTTTCTAATTCATCGTAAAGACGCTTTCTGATTTGTCTTGATGTTACAAACTTGCCTTCCTGACCGGCAAACGGACTGTCGTTTACTGAAAAATTCATTTGAAGAGTCGGCTCGTCAACCTTGATAAGCGGAAGCGCCTCAATGTTGTTAGGGTCACAAAGCGTTTCACCGATTTGGATGTCAGGGAAACCTGCAATGCCGACAATGTCACCGGCTTCTGCTGATTCTATTTCAACACGTCCTAAATCCTTGAACCCGAATAACTTTGTGATTTTCCCTCTTGAAACATTGCCTTCTGCGTTAATCCACGCAACCTGGTCCTGAGAATTAACTACACCGTTAACAACACGACCGATAACGATTCTTCCGACATACTCGTTGTAATCAAGAGTTGTTGCTCTGAACTGGAACGGTTTAGTAGAGTCTCCGCTTGGCTCCTGAATGTTTTCCAAGATGCAGTCAAGAAGCGGAACCATGTCCTTTTTCTCGTCATCAAGGTGCTTGATTGCAAACCCGTTCAGACTGCTTGCATAAATGTAAGGAAAATCAATCAGGTCTTCTCTGTCAGTGAGTTCTGTAAACAGGTCAAAGACTTTGTCTAATGTCCCGTCCGGATCACCTGCCGGTTTGTCGATTTTGTTGATAACAACAATGATTTTTATTCCGAGCTCAAGCGCTTTGGAAAGAACAAATCTTGTCTGCGGCATTGGGCCTTCTGCTGCGTCAACAATCAGAAGCGCACCGTCTACCATACCTAAAACACGCTCAACTTCTCCACCGAAGTCTGCGTGGCCCGGGGTGTCTACAACGTTGATTTTAACGCCCTTGTAATCAATTGAAATGTTTTTTGAAAGGATTGTAATCCCTCTTTCTCTTTCAAGGTCGTTGCTGTCAAGAACACGTTCCTGAACCTGCTGGTTTTCTCTAAAAGCACCGCTCTGTTTGAGCATACAGTCAACCAGCGTTGTCTTACCGTGGTCAACGTGAGCGATAATTGCTATATTTCTAATATTTTTTGCCATATCCAAATTCCTATAATTTTTACGTCTAGTGTAGTTTTTACACTTTTATTGTAAGATATCAAGCTGAAAAAACAAGAGAAAACTAAAAAAATTGTGGTATAATATTTTTGTAAATATAGGAGCAAATTTAATGGACGATTACAAAATTATTATTACAGTATCCGGAACTGACAAGGTTGGTATTGTAGCAAGTATCTCCGGTATTCTTGCAAAGTACAAAGTCAATATTGAGGATATCAAACAGACGCTTATGCAAGGCCATTTTGTAATGTTTATGCTCTGCGATATAAAAGAGGCTGAACTCAATTTCAAAGAGTTGAAAAATGTTTTGATTGAAGAGGGAAACAGACTTGAGATCGAAGTTTGGGTTCAGAAAAAAGGCATTTTTGAAAAAATGCATACGGTGCAATAAGTAAGTGAACGAAACTGAAAAACTTAAAGAGATTTCTGCGTTTTTCCAGAGAATGAACGCAAAAATAATGCTGATAACCCTTATCACAAAAGCAAAAAAAGAAATCGAACGCTATGATTTGGAATCCGGACGCAAAAGCCTTGAGGAAGCATTTTCTCTTGACCCTGAAAACCCTGCTGTGCTTAGAGGGCTTGGATGCGTTGAGCAGGCAGAAGGAAAGTATGAAATCGCCATAGAGTATTACAAAAAAGCGCTAAAGTTTTCTGAAGAAAAAGAAGTCGAGCACACTCTTATTGGCACGGCTTACTATTTTCAGGACAAGCTTGATGAGGCGGTTAAGTATTTTAATCTTGCGATAGACGAAAACGACGATTATGACCCTGCTTATGAGGGACGGAACCAGGCGATGCTTGAGAACCATTTGAAGATTGTGGATTTGCAGGAAGCATTAAAAAAATACTTCTGAGTTTAAAATTAAGAACAATAACGCTGCTGTCATTGATTGCTACAATTTAAGTGGAACGTAAAACCTTTTAATATTATCTTGGGAAACCAGCCCAGGGAGGTTTTATGCAAATAAAAATACTACTTGTCGAAGACCAGAAATTAATGAGAATCGGGATAAAATCATTATTCTGCGACTATCCCGAGCTTGAAATAATCGGTGAAGCAGTAAACGGCAAAGAGGCCGTTGAAAAATCTAAGCTGATAAAACCGGATATCGTACTCATGGATATAGGGCTGCCTGATATATCAGGAATAGAAGCCACAAAACAAATCCTTGAGTACAATAATAATATAAAGGTTATCATCCTGACATCCCATGTTTCGGAAGACGACCTGAACGCCTCACTTGCTGCCGGAGCAAGCGCGTATGTGATAAAAGATATCTGTACTGATTTTCTTATGAATGTCATCAAGATGGTAAAAGAGGGCGCAATGTGGATAGACCCGCAGGTCGTCCCGTTTATCCGTGATAAAAATTGCGGGGTGATACCATCAAGACAACTGTCACGCACGGCTTTTAAGGAAAACCATTCCAATCTTACCCAGAGAGAATACGAGGTGCTAAAGCTTGTTGTAGATGGACAATCCAATAGCCAAATCGCAAAAACCCTGACGATAAGCGAACATACGGCAAAGGCGCATGTGTGTAATATAATCCAGAAGCTTGTTGTAGATGACAGGACGCAAGCTGCGGTCAAAGCTCTTAAAGAAGGTCTGGTTTAAATCCGGACCTTCTTTTTATTTTGGTTTATAATAAATATACACATGTCAAAAAAAGGAGTACATTGATGCCAAGACTAATCGACGCAATAGGAAAAATGAGTGTTAATAGACAGGTGATTGCTCCATCCCGGATAAAGGAAACAGCAAAATCACTTCCTCAAAAATTTCCGCTGGATAAACTTACACTCAAAAATAAGCTTAAGACAAAGGTTACTGTCGGGTCAGAAGACAGCATAAAAAAGTTTTCTGATGTTATAGAAAGAAACGACACGGTTTTTGCTCCCTGGGCCAATCATCTTAACAGGCAGCCAAAGACAGATTGTTTTAAACAAA
This sequence comes from uncultured Candidatus Melainabacteria bacterium, assembly GCA_949902595.1. GTDB lineage: Bacteria > Cyanobacteriota > Vampirovibrionia > Gastranaerophilales > Gastranaerophilaceae > CAG-196. The sequence goes on from CATLDC010000003.1 coordinate 56,949, forward strand.
CTCCTATCAACACGGTAAAACAGCCGGAAGAAGTGGATGAATCCAAAGCTATTTGTGAGGCTTACAAGCTCTCAGACTGGCAGAGAAGAACTGATGCAATAATAGCGCATATGTTTAAACGGTAACAAATTATTACAACATACCCACTTCCTGTATGTTTGGTGTAAAATAGGGTAGTAATATGGTTGCATATTGCATTTTAGTTAGAATAGGAGAAGGACGGTTTAATACCGGTTGTGTATAAATTATGACGATACAAGAATGGTTTGACAAACGTAAAGAAGCTCAAATCGAGAGAAGAGCTAAAGAAATTAAGGGTATTGATAATGATGCGGCAGGTCTCTGGACAAAGTGCGTTCATTGCGATTCCCAGTTGATGAAATCAGAGTTGGATGAAAATTTGATGGTGTGTCCGCATTGCGACTACCACTTTAGAATAAACGCCAGAACAAGAATTTCACAGCTTTTTGATAAGGGCTCTTTTGAAGAATTGTTCAAGAATGTCCTGCCTTGTGACCCTCTTAATTTTGTTGATACAGAATCATACGCTGAGCGTCTTAAAAAAGCTCATGATAAAACCGGGCTTGACGAGGCTGTAATTACCGGTATTGGCGAAATAGAAGGTCACAGAATCGCGGTTGCTGTTATGGATTTTGATTACATGGGCGGTTCAATGGGCAGCGTTGTTGGTGAAAAGGTTACGCGAATTATGGAAAAAGCTCTTGAGCTTAAGCTTCCTATGCTTGCGATTACTTCATCAGGCGGTGCAAGGATGCAGGAAAGCGCATTAAGCCTTATGCAGATGGCAAAAACTTCTTGCGCTGTTGCAAGATTGGATGAGGCTGGTTTGTTATACATTAACCTTTTGACAGAGCCAACTTTTGGCGGTATTACAGCTAGTTTCGGGACTCTGGGTGACATAATCATTGCAGAGCAGGGTGCAAGAATCGGGTTTGCAGGTAGAAGGGTTATTGAGCAGACAATCAGACAGAAGCTTCCGGACGATTTCCAGACAGCAGAATATCTTTTGAAATTCGGTCAGGTGGATATAGTCTCCAAGAGAAAGAATTTAAGGAAGACACTGGCTAATATTTTAGATATGCATGGAGTATAGAGAAGAAATGGCAACAGTTTTAGATTTTGAAAAACCAATAGTAGAAATACAGAAAAAAATAGATGAACTAAAAAAAATGAGCGAAAATTCCGGCATGGACTTAGACGAACAAATCCAGACATTTGAACAGCAAGCTCAAGATTACAAAAAGGAGTTGTACTCAAAATTGAAACCTTCACAAAAACTACAAATAGCAAGACATCCGGAAAGACCAAAATTTCTGGACTACGTAAACCTGATTTGCGACGAGTTTATTGAACTCCACGGTGACAGAGAAGGTATGGATGACAGAGCAATCATCGGCGGACTTGCTAAAATTGACGGAAAACCGCTCATGCTAATCGGGATTCAAAAAGGTAAAACCACAAAAGAGAATTTGGAATACAATTTTGGTATGCCGCAACCGCAGGGTTATAGAAAAGCCTTGAGACTTTTCAACCACGCAAATAAATTCAATCTTCCGGTTGTAACTCTAATCGATACACCGGGTGCTTATCCGGGTATTAAAGCGGAAGAAACAGGCCAGGGTGCAGCGATTGCGGTTAACCTTAGAGAGATGGCGAAACTCAATGTGCCGATTGTTGCAATAATTACCGGCGAAGGCTGCAGCGGCGGGGCTCTCGGGCTTGCTGTTGCAAACAGGGTAATGATGCTTGAGCACGCATATTATACAGTTATTTCTCCGGAAGGCTGCGCTTCAATTCTGTGGCGTGATGCTGCGAGGTTTGCTGATGCTGCGGAAGCGCTTAAGATAACATCAAAAGACTTGCTTGAATTAGGGCTCATAGATGAGGAGATTCCGGAGCCGTTAGGCGGCGCGCACGCTGATTACAGTGCAGTTGGTAACAGCATGAAATCTTCGATTCTAAATTCGCTGGCTGAGCTTTCAAAGATGTCGGCGGACGAGTTGAGAAACGACAGGTATAACAAGTTCCGCGCAATGGGTAGGTTTTTGGAATAAATAAAAAGAGGCAGCAAGCCTCTTTTTATTTTGAAAATATATTGATTATTTGCAGAAATTTTGATAGAATTAGATTTGTACATTTAAAATAAAATACAGGCTAAAGATTTTAATTATTGTTTTCGCTGACGAAAGGAGGTAGAAATGATAATTACTATCAGCGAAAAAGAACTAGTATTAATCATAATACTAGTTCTAATAGCACAAACCCATTAAAGTGGGTACGGGCTTGGGTATATCCGCTACCCTTGCCTGTATTTCTATTTTAACATATTTTTATAATTCTTCAAGTGGATTAAGGAGCAGAAATTGAATAACTATTTTGAATTAAGAATATCAATAAACCCTGAAATAGAGGAGATTGTCTCTGACATTTGTTTCTCAAATTTCGAATGCGAAGGGGTTGTTCTTGCAGAAGAAGCATACAAAGACCTCGAGATGACCTCTACTACGCGTGGAACATTAAGAGTTTTCCTTACAGAGCTGGATTCAAATCCTGTTGAAATACTGAAAACAGAACGCGAACTCCTCAAAGAACGCGGATTCACAGATGAAGAGCTCGGAAGCTGGGAAATTTCGCTTGATGAAAAAGAGAATCAGGACTGGTCAAAAAAATGGAAAGAAAAATGGACTGTAACCCATGTTACAGACAGAATCGCTGTTGTTCCGAGCTGGCTTAGCTACGAACCAAAACAGGGTGAAATCACAATCACGCTTGACCCCGGCTGCGCTTTTGGAACAGGCACTCATCAAACAACCCAGCTTTGCATGAAGGGGATGGAAAAATACCTCAAAGCCGGAGATAAAATGGCTGATATTGGTACCGGCTCCGGTATTCTTGCAATCTGCGCAATGAAATTCGGTGCAGAATCAGCTTACGGATGCGACAACGACGAAACTGTTATTGATGTCTGCAAAGAGAACGCAGAGATTAACAATGCCAATTGTACATTTGAATTAAAAACTGCTGACAAGTTGAGCGAAAAATACGATTTTGTCTGTGCAAACATTCTTCATAATGTGCTTGCAGAAATCATGGGTGATTTGAAAAATATCATGAAAGACGGCGCAAAAATGGTGCTTAGCGGGATTCTGGACGAGAAAAAGCCGGTTGTTTTAGAAGCTATAGAAAAGCAGGGCTTGAAAATCATTGACACAATTCATCAAGACCAATGGGTTGCGTTTGTCGTAGAAAAATAATTATATGCCAAGCAGACGTCTTAACCAGGAAACATTTGGGCCGTACTTGTTTTCAAGTTGCTCCAATCTGGCATAGTATTTTGCATCAAGCTCTTTTAATTCTTTTTCAATAACAAAGGTGTCGTTCTTGTTGTAGTTGAAAATGAGTTCAATTTCTTTGTTGTACCAGCTTTCAAGCTTACCGAGCTTTTCAAGGTAAGGATTTTTGTTAGAATTTAAACTTCCTCTGCCCATTGCTTTTCCGAGCTTTCCGATTTTGCCGAAATTTGGGTTTGGTGTCTGATAAGTTGTTGGTTGAATTAGCATTTTGCACCTCTTTTATTATAGTAAATCCGGTGAAATAAATTTTTGCTATATTATACCTTTGGCTATTTAAATTATTTACATTTCTTAAACAATTTAAATATGATTAATCTTGAATGGTACGCAACTCTAAACAAACCCCTGCTCACACCTCCTGACTGGATTTTTTCTCCGGCCTGGATAGTTTTGTATGTCACAATTTTTGTCTCGCTCATAATATTTACGACCACTGTTACAAGAAAGGGCAAGATTAAAGGCTACGTGCTTTTTATACTCCAGCTGCTTCTTAATATTCTGTGGACTCCTGTGTTTTTCGTGTTCAAAAATGTTGGACTGGCGCTTGTGATAATAATATTGCTGGATGTTTTGGTGTACTTTACTATTAAAAACTTCTATAAGGTCTCAAAACAGGCTGGCATAGTCCTGCTTCCTTATTTTGTCTGGATACTTTATGCAACTTATTTGAACGCGGGAATTTATTTTCTTAACTAATAATAACGGGTCGGATTTTTTGTAAAAAATCCGACCCGTTAAATATTTTTGACTATCTATCTTATTTGCGCAAGAAATCCGGAATCTGGATTTCAGAGAAAGATGACATTGTAGGTGCCTTTGGCTGCTGCTGGTTGTTGAACGCACCTGAGAAAAATTCTGCTGCGCTGATTGAGCGGCTTTCAACTTTTTCTTCGATAGGTTTCTGTGTTCTAAGTTCAAAACCTGTTGCAATAACCGTAATCTGGATTTCACCCTGAATGTTGTCGTCAACAACAGCACCGATGATAACTCTTGCATCATCAAGAACAGCGTCGTTAATGATGTTTGTTGCATCTGTTACTTCGTGCAATGTCATGTCAGGACCGCCTGTGATGTTAACGATAACGCCGGATGCACCGTTGATAGAAGTTTCAAGAAGCTGTGAGTTGATGGCAATCTTAGCTGCTTCAATCGCTCTGCCTTCTCCTGTTCCTCTACCAATACCCATAAGGGCAGAACCGGATGCAGCCATTACACTCTTAACGTCAGCAAAGTCTACGTTGATTAAACCAGGAATTGTGATGATGTCAGAGATACCTTGAACACCTCTTAGAAGAACTTCGTCAACAACGATGAATGATTCCTGAAGTGATACACGTCTGTCAACAACATCCAATAACTTGTCGTTAGGAATAACGATAAGCGCGTCAACTGATTCTCTAAGCTTTTCCAAACCTTGCTGCGCCTGGTTTTGTCTTCTTTTTCCTTCAAAAGAGAACGGCTTTGTTACAACACCGATAGTTAAGATGCCTAAATCTTTAGCAATTTTTGCAACAACAGGAGCTGCACCGGTACCGGTACCGCCGCCCATACCAGCTGTAACGAAGACCATGTCAGCGCCTTCGATTGCTGCTGTGATTTCTTGCTGTGCTTCTTCTGCTGCTTTTTCACCAACCTGAGGCTCTCCGCCGGCACCAAGACCGTTGGTGAGCTTTGCGCCTAATTGAATTTTATTTTGACAGGTTGAGTATTGTAAAACCTGTAAGTCTGTGTTCATTAACCAGAATTCAACGCCAGTCAAACCTGATTTAATCATTCGGTTAACAGCGTTGCCGCCGCCGCCGCCAACACCGATAACTTTAATCTTAGCAGGGCTAATGCCAGGTGCTGGTTGAGTTGGCATACTGTCTGATGACTGAATGTTTTGAGTATCAATATCTCTTCTTCCAAAAATATCTGGTCCTAAGTTGTCCACAATTATTCCTCTTTTTTCATATTAACTATACTATACCACTATATTACCATACTATTTTAAATAGAGACAAATGTAAAGCAAATAACCGGAATTTTAATATAAGTTTACATTGATTAACGCCCGCAAATGTGAGATAATTTTTATTGGGAAAACTGCTTGAGGAGGCTGTTTTATGATTAAAAGATTTGTATTTATTTTGGGCATTCTGTTTGCCGGAACGCTTGCTTTTGCTCAAACAGAGGATGAATATGTCAAAACTCATACCGAAGATTTGCTAACAAAAATTAAGGCTCACAGAGCTTCTATGTACTCAAAACTAGAACTTACTTCTGAACAGAGAGCTCAAATTAATGAACTTGATAAGAACTGCTATGAAAAACTTGAACCTGAACTTGTTAAACTTTCGGTTATGACAAAAAAGATTGAAGATCTTGCAAACAGCGATAAGTGTACTAAAAAGGCTGTCTATGCTGTGAAAAAGGATTTCAAATCTGTTGAAAAAGATATGAACTCAATAAAAAAAGAATACGATAAAGAATTTCGACAACTTTTGAACGGTGAGCAAAAAGCCCAGTACCGAATCGTGCGCAAGCAAAAAAGGGCTGAATTAAGACAGGAAATGCTTAAAGAAATCGAACGCCAGAGAGAACAGGCAAAAAAATAAAGCAGCAAATTATATTTTTACAGGTTTTTATTATGTTATGAAAATAACCCTGAATCTAAAACCTGTTACACCTGTTTTGGAATGAAAGCGCCGGTTAAAACTTCTGCACTCTCTTATGTGCAGGATAGTTTTTCACTGCTCGATAAGTATTGTCAGGGCTTCAAGAAAGACTTTCTTCCGGATTTGAAAGCTTATTTTGCTTCAAGCAAAAATCTTAAAGAAAGCGATATAAAGGGCGTGCTCGGGCACGGCGGACTTTCCATTGTTTTTGATTTGGGAGAAAAAGGTGCACTAAAGTGCTCGCTTGAAAACCCTCTGGAATACAGAAAACACAATCCCGCTTTTGATATTCCTTTCCTTGCTCCTGTTGAGAAGCGGAACAAAACTTATATAGTGCACACAGTGAAGGCAGGCACGGAAAATGTAACAATTGAAGATTGCAAAGACGTGATTCGTCGTATCAAAGAATCAGGCTTCGAGCTCTCAAGGGATTTGGATGAATATAATGTTAACCAGGTGGGGATTTTTGAGGGTAAAAGTTATCTCCTTGATAGCAGGTGTGCGATGCCGCGCCCTAATGCTTTTTCTAGATTCGTGTATGATTTTTGCAATACCCGAAGGCGTGTATTTAAAGCACAGCCGATACTTTCACTTGAAGAAGAATGCAAACTTGTTGAAAAATTCGGGCCGCAAATTTTGTACATTGATGAACCCCCGAGAAAGAATCTGGGTTTTCTGGAGGGCGTTTCCAAGATGTGGGGGATTATCAGGGAGAATATTAAGTACGGGTAGCTCTAGCTTGTTTGTGGTTTAATAAATATTGCAATTATCAGTAAACAGCAGGTTTGTTATAATGAAGATTTCTTCAGTAAGCAGGAATGTAATTTTTAACGGTAAAACATCGCTTCATCCACTTGATTTGACATATAAAAAAGCGTTGCAAAAAGGTCTTGCTGATACTTTTGATATTAAATGCAAAATTGATGATATGGAGTCGATTGCGGGGCCATACGAGTTTATGAATCTAATCAAAAATTTAAAACCGGAAAATTATAAACCCGGTAAAAATTTTCGAGCCAATTTTCATATCCACACAGATGCTTCTGACGGTTCGATGACCGTTAGTGATTTTTTAAATAATTGTATTGGCTGGATTCAGAAGTTGCGTGAATGTGGTAAAAAACAAGACCGACTGCCTTTGTTTTCTGCTGCCATAACAGATCATGACCGAGCGGTAAATTCTAAAATAGCAATGGCAGAAATAGTAAAAGAGCCTGAAAAGTATAAAGATTTTAAATTCATATCAGGATGCGAATTTATGTTTGGCGCTCAATTTGATGATAAGAAAGTCTGGTTTGAAGCCGTGGGTTTAGGTTTTAATCCGTTTGACTGCAAGCTGGATAGGTTAATGAAAGGCTTTGCTTCAAATAACAAAATTTCAGATATATCTGACATAAAAGCTTCGGGCGGAGTTTTATCATGGGCGCATCCGCTAATCTCACCGGAGCGCGTTAATGAAAAATTTATGGAATTTTTGAAGAAAAATGGAGTTGAAGGGATAGAAGCAGATTATCAGTATCAAAATTTTGATTATGAGTATATTAATGCCGTAACCCGCTCAACTGATTTTGAAAACCTGGTAAAAAAAATGGATATGTTTAGAACCGGTGGAACAGACAGCCACGGCAGCAGTATTTTTGGACACTAAAATTCGTTATCTAGTCTCCAAAAAACTCCGGATTGTCGTATCCCAATTCCTTCAGAACTCTCCTGTTATTCTCATCTATGTTTTTTTGATCAATTGCCTTCTTTTTTCCTGATAACATCTCAACGGCCTTTTGTTGCGCATCAAGAAACTTATCCACTGCCGCAAAATCAACATCCACATTCTTCTGCTTGTACTCTTTTTCAAAAAATTCGTCCAATTTTGCTTTGTGTAACTCTACAGACTCGTCACATTTTTTTGAAAGTGCCCTGTAGGCATTTTTCACATCTTCTGATGTCGGGAATTTTGTTTTTTTATTCTTATGGTCAGAAATAAATCTCCCGATTTCATCTTTGCTTTGCCTGTAAGAATCCATTTTCTCTACAATGCTGTCAGCTGACTGCTGCAGATGCTCAAGCTCTGTAAGTGTTCTCATTAATGATTGGGTCGGTTTCTTTACTTCTTTTTCAACTTCTTTCTGGTGTTTTATCAAATCTGAAGCCTCAGGCAAAGGTATTTTAAACGCATAGAATAAAACTTTTGCAGCAACATTTTCCTTTAAATTAACGAGCCTCTGGTATAACTCCTTGTTGTCGTTTGCAAGTATGTTCGCTTCATTGTCTGCCTCAATGTTTGCAAACGTTTCTTCGTATCTGCTCATGAAAGGTTTTATTTTCTTAAATTCCGGATTTTCTTCTGACATGATAACATCAGCTTTTTGTATTGCAGATTTCATCTCGTCACTGTTATAAGTCTCTCCGGAAAGAATTGTTTTCAATCTGTTGTAATTATTTATGTTCTGCTTGTACGCTTCGCCTCTCATAATAAAAGGCTCATAAGTTTTTAATGCCTGATTAAAATTGCTTTTCTTTGTAATAAGGTTTAACTCTTCTGCTGAAAATTTTGAAAACACACTGTTGACAGCCTTCTGTATGTCGACAAGCGCACTGTACACAGGCTTTGTTTCTTTCATAAAAGGAATAATTTGTGTATCAAGAACTCTGGTAAGATTTCCGTAAGCATCATGCAACATATTACCCTTGAAGCTAACCGTGTCATTTGTAAGCGCCGGAACAGACTGATGCGGACTCTTTCTAGTGATAGTTTTCCTGTTTTCAAATTGGATAGTTAGCGGTGATATTTTCATGACGATACTCCTTGAGACTAAAAATATGCCGCAACTCGGAATTGAACCAAGGACACAGGGATTTTCAGTCCCTTGCTCTACCAACTGAGCTATTGCGGCATATTTAAATTGTTTTTCGTGGGTTGGTAGAGCAAGCTCTACGTTTTCTTTAACCCGTTCCGCCTATCGTCTCCACTGTGGGAGCTATTGCGGCATATCTTTAACTTTTAATATAATTATTATATCTGCTGAAAATTTTTAATCAAGCACTTTTTTATTATCCCTGCGGAGCAAGCCATGCGGTTACGTTTCTGCCTTCAACCATCGGCTTTTTCTCTACGACTACAGGTTCGTTTTCTAAATCAGCAATAAATCTGTTTGCAAGCTCTACTGCAAGAGAAGAGTGCTGCATTTCACGCCCTCTAAGCATTACAACAATCTTTACCTTGTTGCCTTGAGCGATAAACTTCTTGATATTCTTAAGTCTGACTTCGTAATCATGGGTATCGATTTTGTAACGAACCTTGACTTCTTTAATATCAATTACATGCTGCTTTTTGCGCGCTTCTTTTGCTTTTTTTTCAAGCTCGTATTTATATTTACCAAAATTTAAAATCTTTGCAACCGGAGGAGCCTGGTTAGGGCTGATTACAACCAAATCCAAATCAGCTTCTTCTGCCATTCTTAACGCTTGTGACGTTGGAACAATACCGTGATTGTTTCCGTTTTCATCGATTAGTCTTACTTCCTTTGCTCTAATCCTTTCGTTTATTAGAGGCTTGTCCTTGCCTGAATTTCTGCCAGGGTTTCTATCTTCGTTAGCGATAACTGTTCTCCTTTTGTTAATTTACATTATTAATAATACCATGCTTAAGCCATATTTCAAGTGTTTGACACATAATCCGCACTCAGAGCAAGCCATTTGTAAGCCTCATTCACCCCTTGAGGAATGTCAGTGACAAATGTCCCGCCGTAACGCCCGCGCACAAAGGTTAAATACCCGTCCTCTGCAAGATTGTCCAACGCCTTTTTTATTGTCTTTGGGCTGACACCATAACTTTCAGAAAGCGCCATAATAGAAGGCAGTTTTGCACCAACCTCGCAGTTCTCTGCGATAAAATGCCTGATTTTTAGCTCTATTCGCTCATAATGGTAAACACTTCCAGCAGCGCCAGAATCCGAAATAATTGTGCCGTACTGCCCTCTCCTTGAATGCAATATCCCTTCTTTGGAAAGCAACTTGACTGCATCATGGATGGTCTTTACACTCACATTGAAATTTCGGGCTAACTCAATATTTGTTGGCAGCTTGTCTCCTTCACTCAAATTTTCCTGAATAAAGCTCCTGATATTCGCTGCAATTTTTTCGACCAGAGTGAGCGTTTCAAGCTTTTCGCAGTCAAAATCCATGGTTGTTATCACAAAATTTTTGTCCTGCTTTTTTAGAATCCCCTCTGATACAAGACTTGCTGCCGCGATTCTGATTGTTGAATTAGAAATTCCGGTAATCTGCGCCAATTTTCTTGCAGAAATCAGGTAATCACCAGCCTTGTAGTTGTTGCTCAACAAATATTCCTTAATCCTGATAACTGCAAGCTCGCGCTTAGAAGTCAACTTGACCGCCTCGGCTGCGCTTTCCTCACCTTTTATGTAAGTCCCGATTCTCTGCTTAGACTCTACAAATCCGCAATCTTCAACGTACCTGAAAACATTCTGAATCGTGCCCTTGCTCACCCCGATGTGGAAAGCTAAATCACCTTTTGCAGGCAGCAAGTCATAAGGCTTGATTCTGCCGGATTTGAGCGCGTTTTCAATCCAGCTTATCAACCAGTTAGAAATCTTATTAACCTTGTTTTCGTTTATGCCAAAACTGTGAACATGCGGCGCCATTTCAGCCACAGTAATCTGCCTTGGCTTATCTTTTTGTGACATTTGCTTTCCTTATTGGGTTATTAATTAATCTTACCCCAATAATATAAAAACATTCAAGCAATGTGAAGATTTTGTAACACAAATCTGATTCGTGTTATCATAACTTTATGAGAATAGCGAATTTCAAAATCGAAGAATGGATGAATAGATATGAATCATCTGCGCTCTATGATTTAACAACGACCTGTATTTCACCACTCAGTGTAAATGATTTGCCTTATGAAAAATCTATTTTTGATGTGAAATTGGGCTATGGTGATATTACCGGTTCAGAAAGATTAAAGACCGCAATAAAATCTTTGTACGAAAATCAGGAGCTTGAAAATATTACAGTGACTCACGGTGCAATCGGGGCTAATCAGCTTGTGTTTTTGTCTCTTCTTGAAAAGGGGGATGAAGTTGTTTCGATTGTTCCGACTTATCAGCAGCATTATTCGATTCCTGAATCTTTGGGTGCGAGTGTAAAACTTTTGTTTTTGAAAGAGGAAAACAATTGGCTTCCGGATTTGGAGGATTTGGATAGAGTTGTTACATCCAAGACAAAACTTCTTTGTCTGAACAACCCGAACAACCCGACCGGCTCTGTGATTCCGGATTGGATGTTGGAGAAAATTGTTGAAATCGCGCAAAAGAAAAATGTCTGGATTCTCTCCGACGAGGTTTATCGCGGATTAAATCTTATTGGAAAACCTTATTCAAAATCGATTGCTGATTTGTACTCAAAAGGGATTTCGGTTGGAAGCATGTCTAAAACCTACTCGCTTCCGGGGCTTCGCGTGGGCTGGATAGCAGCAAGGGAAGATTTGGTTGTAGAAATCAATCACCAGAGACAGTACAACACAATCAGTGTTAGTATTCTGGACGATTATTTTGCCTCTGTAGCGCTTGAAAACAGAGACGAAATTGCGCAACGGAATTTCTCAATAATGCATTCCGGATTGAAGATTTTAAAAAACTGGCTGGAGCGTGAGCCTCAAGTTGATTGTGTAATGCCGATTGGCGGTACGACCGCGCTAATCAGGTACAATAAAGATATTCCTTCTCGAAAACTCTGCCGTGATTTGCAGGCAAAAACAGGGGTTGCAATCCTTCCGGGCGAGACTCTGGAGATGGAAGGGTATTTGAGAGTGGGCTACTGCGTTGAGCCGGGGTGCTTGGAAGCCGCGCTGGAGAAGTTTTCGGAGTATTTGAGGGGTGTTTAAAATTAAGTTTGGCTGGATTGCCATGGCTCTAACGAGTCTCGCAATAACTATGCATACTGTCATTCTGAAGGGCGTTAGCCCTGAAAGAATCCAGCTATTTATTAACTAAAACTCTATTAACCCAAATCAATCACCATAAACTTATTCTTGTAATCATTAATTGTATTCATCAATTCCACAAATTCCGCGTACTTTAATGTGTGCAGAGTCTTGGAAAGCTCAACCGACGATATGAACTCGATTTTGAACGCTTCCTCGCCGCGCTCCTTAATCTTAATCATGCCGGTGTCTTCAAACATCTCGAGCAGCGTTTCAATAACCACATTTGTTACACCCAGAGCGGAAGCTGCGCGACACAGGCTGAAATCCCCGTCAAGCGTGTTGCAGGTGTAGCGAATCATGCCGGAAAAGACCTTGAGAATCCCTTCTTCGTTGATTTTGTAATTCTGATAATTCATGTAATGAATCGCATCAGCTGCAACCGTTGTCATAACGCTCTGCATTACATCCTCGTCTGCCGGATAGTCGAAAAACATTAAAACATCGCTCTTGTGAGCATTCGAACGTGTTACAATGCAGTCGCAAATGCTCTTGAACGGCTTTAACTTATCTAAAATGCTCCTGTCTTCAACAAAAGCGCAAATGCTTAGCTTTGAATTTTTGATGTAATCGTTGACCTGCGCAAGAATATTTGTTTTTTTGCGGTGGTCGTAGATTTTAACCTTAGAAGTCTCTTCTTCCTTTAAACCGTCAGAGTGCACATCTTTCAGGATTAATTGCACAGAAGTCACGCCGTTAAATGTATTCAGCTGCGGCGCAAACGCAATATCCATCCTGTCACCCTGAATAAGCGGAATATCGCCTCTTGACCACCACACGCAGTCAATCGTCCCGTTTGGCGCCTCGACTGTAAGCTTCAAGTGGTCTTTTGTTGAGCCCATTAATTTCTTTTGCTTCAAAACAAGGTTGTTAACAACAAAAGTCGGTGACGGGTTTGAGGCTCCGAACGGCTCAAGTCTGGAAATCTCCTCAACAAGCGAAACATCAACCTCGTCTATTGAAAGCTCCAAATCAACGTCAATCGACGGATTGAGCTTCTGCCCGTTAAGCATTTCATCAATGGTTTTGTTCAAAGCTTTTTTTACTATGTCAAAAGAAGCCTTTTCTTCTGAAAACGCAAACCCTGCTGCAAGCTGGTGCCCGCCAAAACCTTCAAGGTGCTCTGAAATATTTGAGATAATATCGTAGAGGTTTAATTCCTTGACCCCGCGCGCAGAACAGCGGAACATTTTTGTTTCTTCCGAATAATTCATTATGAAAGTCGGCTTGTAATACTTTTCAACAAACTTTGAAGCCACAATCCCGACTATACCGATGTGCCAGTCTTTTGAAAACAGCACAATTGCGTTGTCGCGGCTTTTTGAAGCGCGCCACATCTCGTCTGCTTCTGCAAACATCTGGGAACACATTTCCTGACGGAGCTTGTTGAAGTTCTCGAGCGTGATTATTGCCATCTCGATTTCCTGCTTGTTTTCAGAAATCATCACTTTAACAGCAGAATCAACGGTGTCGATTCTTCCTGATGCGTTGATTCTTGGTGCAATCGTAAACGCGATTTGCTCTGCTGTAAGCCCGTTGTCTGTTCCGACTCCGGCAACATCAAGCATTCTTTTTAAGCCGTAGTGCTTTCCGGATGCAATAAGCTCAAGCCCTTTTGTCACAAAGTACCTGTTCTCACCGATAAGCGGTACAATATCCGCGATTGTTCCGACTGTTACGAAAGGTAGAATTTCATAAGAGAAAGACAGCTTGTCGTATTTTTCAAGCACAGCCTGTGCAAGCTTAAACGCAACTCCGACGCCTGCAAGCGAGGTTAGTGACTCGATTTGTGCAGGGGTGAGTTTTTCATCAAGCGCGTTCATTGCCTTCGGGTTGATGATTGCAAGCGCAGGAGGAAGCTCGTCCGGTGCTTCGTGGTGGTCGGTAATGATTACATCGCGCTGGAAGCTGTTTATGAACTTGACTTCTTCAACGCTGCTAATGCCGTTATCAACCGTGATTACGAGTTTTGGCTTTTTCTTTGTGAGAAGCTGAACCAGAGCCTTTGTGTTAAGCCCGTGGCCTTCGGATTCTCTGTCCGGGATGTAATAGTCAACATTTGCGCCGAGGTAGCCAAGGGTTTTCATAAGAACGGAGGTTGAGGTTACGCCGTCTGCATCAAAATCGCCGTAGATAAGGATGTTTTCCTTTTCGTCTATGGCTTTAACAATACGCTCAACAGCTTTTGGCATATCGCAAAAAGCGTTAGGGTGCATTAACGTTATCCCCAACGGGTTAAGAAATTCTTCCTTTGCCGCTTCGGTCGTAATGCCCCTAACTTCTAATAATCTGTCTATTAAGGATTTTTTGCTTGTTTTATCCCCTTTTACTATCCATTCTTTTGTACAAGACATGTCATTTCTTCCAATACTTCAATAGCTTTCTTCAGTTGAACGTCCTCTTTTGCGTCGGCGTTCTCCTTAGTTAATTCTACCACAATATCAGGAGTTATGCCTTTTTTGTGAATATCAGTTCCTGATGGAGTCAAATATCTTTGAATAGTAATGTTCATGCCTGCTTCGTCCGGAAGCCTGTTGATTTCCTGTACAAGCCCTTTGCCGAAAGACTGCTCGCCGATGATTGTTGCTCTGTGGTTGTCTTTTAGCGCGCCAGAGAGGATTTCACTTGCAGAAGCTGAGCCCTTGTTAATCAAGACCACAATCGGCTTGTCTGTTGCTTGCTGGTATCTTGCGCGGGTGGTGTTTTTGTAGCTGTCTCGGTCAACCGTGCTTACGATAACTCCGCCTCTTAGAAGCATGTCAGAAATGTAAATCGCGTTGGTCAAAAGCCCGCCCGGATTTGAGCGAAGGTCAATGATGAAGCCTTTCATTCCGCTTGAGTTGCTAAGGATTGATTCGATTTCAGAAGCAGCGTTTTTGCTTATAAACGAGCTCAACCTGATGTATTGGATATCACCCGGAATCTTTGTTGTTTCAAACGGAGGCTTGCAGGATACTGATTTGACCTCGATTTCGTCTCTTACAACGCTGTAAGTCTTGTTTGGAACGCCTTTTCTCTGGATAAGAAGTGTTACTGTTGTACCTTTTTCACCGCGGATTTTGTCAGCAGCAGCTTCGATGTTTATGCCTTTTGTGCTCTCGCCGTTGATTTCCAGAATGTAATCGTCAGCCTGAAGCCCTGCTTTTTCAGCCGGAGAGTCTTCAAGAGGTGCGATGATTACGAGGTTTCCGTCACGGAGCCCGATTTGTGTTCCGATACCTTTCAGAGAACCTTTTATTGATTGGGTTTCTTCTGAAAACTCTTTAGGGTCTAAGAATCTTGTATAAGGGTCGTTAAGGCTTGAGAGCATTGTTTCGATTGCAACGTAGGCATCTTCTTTTGTCTTAAGCTTGTTTTCATAACGATATCTCCACTTTGTCCAATCCTGTGAATTGTTGGTCGGGTCATAGTACTTTTTGTTCACGATTTTCCACACGTCGTCATACAATTCAGCCGGCGTTGCTGCGTAGGCGCTTCCAATCGCCATTGATACCGCAGACATTAATATTAAACTTGATTTTATAAATCTTTTTTTCATTAACTATACTCCTCCATAGTCAAAAAGCGCTCTTTATATTATACTACACAATTTGTTTCTGTGTTTCAAATAAAAAGATGATTATTTGACGATTGTGGAGAAAAGTTATATAATCGATTTTTAATAATACAAGTGCGGCAATTTGCCGCACTTGTATTGTTTATCCGAATATTTTTTGCGCAAGTGCTTTGAGTTTTTCAAAGTCGTAACCTCTGGTGATAGAGCCTTCATAACCAAAATTATTCTTGTTTATATCATACGAGGCCTCATTTTTTGAATAACTTATTTCTGCACCATCAAAACTTGAACCATCTGGTTTAACATTTGGTGTTGTGTCATGTGAAACAAGTATTTTTTCAATCTCACCATTGCTACCATATTTTACTTCAATCCATCTTCCATCAGGAAGTTTTGCATTTGCCCAACCTTCGCCTTTTGTAATCTCAGGCTTAGGATTCATGTTAGCGACCTCTGCAAGCAAATTATTCGCATCATCAAAAGTCTTTTGGACTTTTGGGGCGTTATTATATGCTTTTAGATTTAGTATAATCATCTTTAACCTGTCGCTCTTTTGATGCAATATCTTTAGAAAGCGATTTTATTTCAGATTTCATTGCATTAAAAGACCAACGCTTTGCACTTTTCTCATAGAATTGACTGCGAGTCATTTTTTGCTCACCTTCTCCAATGCTAAAGTTTGCATCGTCTCCTTTTTCTCCCAGAGGCGTTAAAATGTATTTAATAACATCATCCTGTTTGTATCTAAATTCGTGTATTTTATTAATGACATCAGGAAAATATTCTACAACATAGATTACATTATCCTTGTTTATCAATTTCAAGGCATTTTCTACCTGATTAAGATTTTCAGAAGTTCGTGCTTGGGCGAATGCATTAAACGCATTTTTGATTTTGTCCGTAACTTCTCTGCCTGCTTTTTGATTTTTGATAATAGAATCAACCTCTGCTTTGTTTGTCGGTTTAGCAGCTTTCGGTACTGTGACTTTGACCGATTCTGCGTCTTTTGCTGTCTGGTCTTTGTCTACAGCGGGAGGCGTTTGTTCGTCGGGGTTTGTTTGGGCAGGCGCCGGAGTATCATTTCCCTCGGCCGGAGCCGGCGCTTCCGCTCCCAGCCATTCTTTTGCAAGGTCGTTTACTGCTTTGCCTGCGGTTGCGGCGTTTTTTACCGCGTAGGTGGTAATAGAGTTCATTGCTGCAACAACATCAATCGACTCTTTGATTGTTTTTCCGCCTTTGTCTGCGACGAACTCGTTCCAGATGGACGCGTTGATTTTTCCGTCTTTCTTGCCGTCTGCTGCGTCGAGTTTTTGTGCGATTTTTCCGGCGAGAGTGCTGTTCAATAGTGGGTTTACTTCTGTCATACAAGTCTCCTTTATATAAATTAAGTTACATCCCATGTAACACAATACCCATTGAGTTACATGTGCTACGCACGTAGACCGTCTTGCCCTTATGGTATTTGGCCTACAGGCTTGGCGCTTTTGGGCTTGTTTTGTGACTACAAGTTGGGCGCGTTCCCTCCCTGGATGGGGAGGGTTAGGGTGGGGTACAACAAGCGCTGGACAAGGGATTGCCCCCGCACCTCACCCCTCTCTCTCTAAGGAGCGGGAACAATGTTTATAAACTTTTGTAACAATTTCTCCGCAAACTCTAAAGTTTTCTGGATTTGTGCCGTATATATTAGTACGAATGTAACACATTGGGTATTGTGTTACATTGGAGGATTTTTGGCTGTCTGGATTATTAATTTATGATAGACTTAAGCTAATGAAAGAACAGGATTTTATCGAAATAATAAAACAACAAATCGGCACCGGCCTAATCGGTGATGATTGTGCGCACCTGAAAGAACTAGGAATTGTGATTTCACAAGACAGCCTTGTTGAAGACATACACTTTAAACGCGCATGGTGTACGCCATACCAGCTCGGCTACAAGTCTGTTGCCGTCAATATAAGCGATATTTTGGCATCCGGCGCAAAACCCGAATACGTGACAATCGCACTCTCGCTTCCAAAAGATGTTGACGAAAAGTTTGTCGAAGAATTTTATAAGGGCGCAAAATCCGCACTCCACGGCGCAAAAATCGCAGGCGGTGATATTACGGGAAGCAGCAAAATTTTTGTCTCAGTAACCGCTATCGGCTCGGATAAAGGAAGAAAAATTTCTTCAAGGAGCGCTACAAAACCGGGCTATGCTGTTATCTCCAAAAAAGGCGACTGGGGACTTAGCAGCGCAGGCTTGCAGGAGCTTATGAAAGGCGGAAGTAACCAAAGGCTTATCAAGGCGCATCTTGAGCCGGAGCTTGAAGAAGATTTTTCAAAACAGATTGCAGAAAATATCAGGTCAGATTATGCCATGATGGATACCTCGGACGGGCTTGCTGACGCACTGTTTCAAATTGCTAGGGCAAGCAATGTCACAATCAAAACTGACTACATAGAAGGCATGTTCGGCGCAGAAGACTACAGACTTGTTGCAGCCGTGCCTGAAGATTTTTTGAAAAAACTTGATGATTACGCGATTCTAGGCAGGGTCTTTGAAAAACAGGATTGTTTTTTGGTGATTGGAAATAAAAAATATTCGCGGTATGATGATTTAAAGGTTTATGACCACTTTAAAGAAGGTTAAGTATGAAAAAGTATTCGATTATAATACCGGCAGGCGGGACATCTTCACGCTACGGCAGCACAAACAAACTACTTGAAAAAATCAACCAGAAAACAGTTATTGAAGAAACAGTCTCAAAATTTCTCGGGTTTGACGAGATTGACGAAATCATTATCCCCGCAAATATTTCGATTATACCTGAACTTGAAGCTTTGCTCACAGATTCAAAAATCAAAATAATCGAAGGCGGGAGCTCGCGCCAGAAATCTGTCTACAATGCGCTCCAAGCCATAAAAAACGACTATGTTCTAATCCATGATGCAGCAAGACCGCTTATTAAAAAAGAAACAATCGCCTATGTTATGGAAGCTGTGCTTGACAAAGACGCTGTAACGGTTATGACAAAAACAACCGACACGATAAAAGAAGTCGACGAAACCGGAAGGATAATACGTACGATTGACCGTTCAAAGCTTTACAACACTCAGACTCCGCAAGGGTTTAAGGCTTCGATTATCAAGGATGCGCATGAAAAACTCAAGGACGGAAATTTTACGGACGACTGCTCGATGCTTGAGGAGCTCGGGATTCCGGTTTATATAGTGAACGGAAGTTATACCAATATTAAGATTACTATAAAAAGTGATTTAGATTTTGCAAAGCTCTATATATAATCTCTTGGACTAGAATTATTTACTAATTTGCGCTTTCGCATTAGACAGAAGTATTAGAATTTTTTCGTAATTTTTTACCCGTTAATTTATGACAGACGGTTTAATAGGCAAGAGTCAAAATACCCCTTATAGTGTTAACACACGATAAGGTGGTACGACTATGAAGAAACTGATTTCAAGCTTATTTATAATGATATATATGACATCATTTTGCGCTATCTCTCCTGTGGAAGCCGCACCGCAAAGCAGTACTATATCTAAGATAGAGAATGATTTGTATGGTTTTGATTATTCGAACGATACATCAAAAAACCGGGTCGAGCGCCTTGAAAAAACAATCTACGGTCAGGCTTCGATCGGCGATTTAAATAAACGTATTAAAAAATTGTCAGGCGATATTTCAGCCGATGTAATCGGACTTGAAATCCCGCCTGTTGAAGATACCTTCAAAGAAGACGACTCGCAACTTGCGCAGGCAGACAGCAGCGTAAACTACCCTGTTGTGGACGAAATCGAACAAAAAATCTTCAACCAAACCTATAAAAACAAAGACTTCCATTCAAGAATTGTTGCAATCGAACGCAAACTCTTTGGAAAAATCTACGATGTAGACGACTACTCAACCAGAATGGACAGAATCAAGGCAGAGGTTATGCCTCAAACCCTTGCAAAACGCAACAGCTACGATGACGAGTACACTCATTACAATTTTGACGATAACGCGCTTAGCTCAAATGATTTGTCAGGCTCACGCTTTAGCAGGTTCAAGATGCCGTTCGGCCAGAGAAATTACACCAGACCTTACGTAAATTATGGTGACGGAATGGGCGGCGCTGCTGCTCCTATGCCAACAGGCGGGGCAAACCTTAATGATGAGCTTGCGCAGCTTGAGTACGAAACTTTTGGCACGGAGTTTTCAAACGAGGATACTGCAAGCCGTATCAAGCGTCTCAATAGTGTTAACAAGGCGAAGAAATCGTCTTCAAAATACGATTCCAACAAGTTTAGTCAGAGAATGTCTACCGCAATGGAGATTGGCGCAATGCTTCTGATGATTCTTGCAATGGTGCTTTAAAAAAAGATTAATCAAAGGGTGTATATATTTTAAACCCTATGGTCGTTAAAAAGTTTAGCCTGATTGTGTATTATACAATTGGGAGAGGATTATGCTTATTGACGCAACCATTGACAAGAATTTAGCAAAAGCAGCCGGAAAAGTCTCGCTGCCTGAAAAATCACGTGCTTACAGCCTATGCGTAAAAGCTGATGCTCTAAGGTTTGCCAAAATGTACAGGGAGTCTGTGCAGTCTTATCTTCAGGCAATAATGGCTGACAGAAGAGAAGTCAAGGCATACTGGGGACTTGCAATCTCTTACAAGTATTTGAAGAATTACAAAAAAGCAATTGATACGCTTTTGAAGCTAATAGAAATCGACGACACAAACGATTCATACTTCTTTGAAATCGGTGTTTGCTACTTATCTGACGGCAGACCGGAAAAGGCGATTGAGTACCTTGTAAAATGTATTTTGATTAACAGAGAAAATCTGGAGGCCCAGATTCAGCTTGCTATCGCGCATGAGCTTGTGGGTGAAGAGGATTTGTCTTTAATGATTTACAACAAAATTCTTGAAACAAATCCGGAATTTTTGAAAGCATATTACAACAAGGGCGCAATGCTTATGGGAATGGGTGATTTTGAGGAAGCGTCAAAGACTTTCTTTAAGCTTATCAAGCGAAACCCTGATTATTACAAGGCTTACCTTGGTATTGCAATGAGTTTTGACAAGATTAGAAGATACGGCGATGCGATAAGGTATTACAAGAAGTTTTTGGAGCTAAAGTCTTTTTCAGAGGATGCGATTTTTGCGCGTGAGAGAGTGGACGAGCTTAAGAAGATTCATTTCACCAGAGAGAATAATTTTACGATTGTGTAGCAAAAAATTTTTTTACAGGTTTTTATTCCTGTATGAAGATTTTTCAATCGGGCTTAACTAATAAAGCCCCTGTATTTACAAGCACAATGAGAATATATAATGATAAAGGCGGAAACGAGATTGGTACGCATTCCAGAATGTTTCGCAATGATATGAACTGGACATGGCTGGCTGATATGGAGTACGAGCTTTTTAAAGATAAGGACAAGGTAAATATTGTTCAATACGCGGCATCTGACGGCTCTGAAGCCTATACCCAAATCATTTCACTCCTTGAGTATCTTGGTGAGAAGGATTCTAAAAAAATCTTCCAGATTAAGGCATACGATATTGACGAAGAGGTTGTAAGCGCTGCAAAAAGCGGGCTTTTAAATATCCACGAAAATGAATATCCGCTCTTTAAAAAGAACAGGGTTTGCGCTGAAAAATACTTTTTTGATACAGACCAAAAACTGGAAATCAAAAACGAGACGCTTTCTGGCACAAAAACATTCAAGGTTAACCCTAATCTTACCAAAAGAGTCAATTTTGAGCAGGCAGATATGTTTGAGCTTATAAAAAATTTGAAAGACAGGTCAAACACCGTTTTGCTTTGCAGAAACATTCTGCCTTATTTTGAGGTTCCTAAGATTCAGGAGTTTCTAAAACTCGCAGGTCAGAACCTGAAATCCGGAAGCTTATTAGCTGTCGGGGATTTGGAAAGCTTATGCAAAACAGTAACTGAGAATATTAATAAAAACGGGTTTATGTGTATTATGAAAAATGTTTTTCAAAAGATTTGATAATGGAAAAAGGGCGGGATTTTGAAAAAATCCCGCCCTTTTTTGTTAATTCTTATTTTGCCACTTCTTCTGCCGCAGCCTCTTTTCTTTCAAACACCAGTTTGTCATCAACCAGTTTCAAAAGAATCGTGTCACCCGGCTGATAAGCGTTTGTAAGGATTTCTTCTGCAAGCTGATCCTCGATTTTCTTCTGAATCAGGCGGCGAAGAGGTCTTGCACCGTAAGCTTCGTTGTAGCCGTCTTTTGCAAGATAATCCTTAACTTCATCCGTTACCTCGATTGAAAGCTCGCGTTCAGAAAGTCGCTTGAACAGGTCTTTCATCATCAAGTCAACGATTTCGCGGATTTCTTCCTTGCTTAAGTGAGCAAATACGATGATGTCATCAATACGGTTCAAGAACTCAGGTCTGAACGCTTTTTTCAGCTCTTCGTTAACTGTATCTTTGAGCTTTTCGTACTTGTCTTTCTTTTCGTTTTCAGCAGTTGAGAAACCTAGTTTTCCGGCTGTTGAAATCATGCTCGCACCAACGTTTGATGTCATGATAATAACAGTGTTCTTGAAGTTGATGTGTCTTCCTTTTGCGTCAGTCAAACGACCGTCATCAAGGATTTGAAGCATGATGTTGAACACATCAGGGTGAGCCTTTTCGATTTCGTCAAAAAGTATTACAGAGTAAGGCTTTTTACGAACAAGTTCACTCAAGTGCCCGCCGTCATCGTATCCAACGTATCCCGGAGGTGAGCCAATAAGTTTTGCTGTCGAATGTTTTTCCATAAATTCTGACATGTCGACTCTTATCATGTTGTCTTCGCTTCCGAAAATCGCTTCTGCAAGCGCCTTTGCAAGCTCGGTTTTACCAACACCGGTAGGACCTGAGAAGATAAAGCTTCCGATAGGTCTGTTTGGTGATTTCAAGCCGACTCTTGCGCGTCTGATTGCCTTAGAAATCGCTGTTACCGCATCACTCTGCCCGATAACACGTGCATGAAGCGTGTCTTCAAGCTTAAGTAATCTTTCTGACTCGCCTTCTGTAAGCTTTGTTACAGGAACACCGGTCATAATCGCAATAACCTCTGCAACATCTTCTTCTGTTACAGTCGGTTTGTTGGCATCATTCTGGCGTCTCCACTCTTCTGAAACCTCGCGGATGCGGTCTTTCATGTTAGCTTCGTCATCACGCAAAGCTGAAGCGCGCTCAAATTCCTGATTTCTGATTGCTTCTTCTTTTTCTTTGATGATGTCTTTAAGCTCTTTGTCAAGCTCTTTGCCTTCCGGAGAGAGCGTGCAGACTTTTAGACGGACTTTTGAACTTGCTTCGTCTATTACGTCGATTGCTTTGTCCGGTAGGAATCTGTCGTTAACATATTTGCTTGAAAGCTTTGTTGCTGCAACAATTGCTTTGTCTGAAATGATAAGGTTGTGGTGGTCTTCGTACTTAGGTTTAAGACCTCTTATGATTTCGATTGTTTCGTCAATAGAAGGCTCTTCAATGATTACAGGTTGGAATCTTCTTTCAAGCGCAGAATCCTTTTCAATGTACTTTCTGTACTCGTCAGAAGTTGTTGCACCGATTACCTGAATTTCGCCTCTTGAAAGCGCCGGCTTAAGGATGTTTGCAGCGTCAATTGCGCCTTCTGCAGCACCCGCGCCGATAAGCGTGTGCATTTCGTCGATAACAAGAATAACGTTTCCTGCCTGACGGATTTCGTCCATAATCTTTTTAAGACGCTCTTCAAACTCACCGCGGTATTTTGTACCCGCAATCAAAAGCCCCATATCAAGCTGGATAATCTTTTTGTTTTCAAGAATATTCGGAACTTCGCTGTTAACGATTCTGATTGCAAGCCCTTCTGCAACCGCTGTTTTCCCAACACCCGGCTCACCGAGCAGTACAGGGTTGTTCTTGGTTCTTCTTGCAAGAATCTGAATAACGCGTTCGATTTCTTTTTCTCTGCCCACAACAGGGTCAAGTCTCTGTTCAGAAGCAGCGAGTGTTAAATCGGTGCCGAACTCGTCAAGGCTAGGTGTTTTAACCTTGCTAGCCTGTGAAGAGCTTGAGCCGGAGCTGCTTCCTGCGCCTGCTGCTGCGGTAGGTTTTGAATCCCCGAGCATTTTTACAACATTGCTTCTGACTTTATTCAGGTCAACTCCAAGGTTTTCGAGCACTCTTGCTGCAACCCCTTCGCCTTCTCTAATCAAACCGAGAAGAAGGTGTTCTGTGCCGATGTAGTTGTGGCCGAGCTGTCTTGCTTCATCCCATGAAAGCTCCAGAACCCGCTTTGCTCTAGGTGTGAACGGGATTTCTACAGCAACAAAACCGGAGCCTCTGCCTATTATTTT
This sequence comes from uncultured Candidatus Melainabacteria bacterium, assembly GCA_949902595.1. Taxonomy (GTDB): domain Bacteria; phylum Cyanobacteriota; class Vampirovibrionia; order Gastranaerophilales; family Gastranaerophilaceae; genus CAG-196. Next base: position 80,887 of record CATLDC010000003.1, read on the forward strand.
TTCAACTTCAACTCTTGCATCTTTGAGGTTTACTCCCATTGATTTGAGTGTTTTAGCGGCGATTCCTGTGCCTTCTCCGATAAGCCCGAGAAGCACCTGCTCTGTGCCGACAAAATTATGCCCAAGTCTTCTGGCTTCTTCCTGAGCCAGCATAATAACTTTAATCGCTTTTTCAGTAAAACGTTCGAACATTAAATAATTTCCTCTTCTTATAAATATTTATCTGTGTTTATAATACTAAATAAATCAACATTTTTCAACCCTTCAACTTGTCTACTACTTAATATCCGGAAAGGCATAAATCACTCCGTCATTGCTGCGCCATCTTAGATACCCTGTTTTTGGAATCTTGTCAATGTCTAAAACCGAGACTAGCGCCCAGTTTCCGCGCACCGCAGTGAGTTTAATCTGTTTGACATAATTCAGTTTGGCAACGTTTTGCGACTCATCTTCGCTTTTGGAGCGCAAAACTTCGGCTTCATCCGGCGCGTTTTTGAACATTCTCAGCCCGTATTTTCGTCCGTACATGTTGTAAAAACTAAGCCATGGCAAAAATTGCAGCCTGTCTTCTGTCAGAACCCAGCCTTTTGCTCCTGTGCGTTTGTCGTAGATAACCTGCACCCAGCCATCGTCGCCAACATCAGATACGTATAAAAAGCCCAGCTTCTTTTCATTCAGAAGAACTGCAAAAACTCCGTCCGGCATACAGTTTGGCGTGTATGTGAAGTCCATCTTTGCAACAACATCAGAGTTTGCGTCAGGATGGGAATATAGAATTATGTGCTCGCCTGTCTGATAGACTCCGATTGCTGTTTTTGGAATTGATTCCATATAAAACGGCATTGTATCAGCAAACGCCGGAAGCAAAAACATCATGCAAATAACTATTAAAAATTTTTTCATTTTAATACCTCATCTGATTTTCCCTTTGTTAAGAGGGGCTAAATATATTTCTCTCTGGATTCAATATTGTACCACTTAATAAAAATAACTACAATCATATTTTTTTAATAATTATTAAGCAATGTAACAAATATACTTGCTAATATATTGATTTATATCTGTTTGTGATAGCATAGCATACGGAATACGAAAGGAGTTAAATATGAGACTATTACCGGTTAGCGGAAATTTTTGCTGTGCGCAAAATCCGAATTTTAGAGCAAAGTTTAGTGACGCAACTTTGAGTCAAATATTTGTCGAACAAGAAGGTCTGGATTTTTGCGAACGTTCTAAAAAATGTCTGGATTTAAATGACAAAATTAATGCTTATGGGAGTAAAGACACTGTAATAGATATTGGAAGAGCTGTAGAAGGCAATTATGAGTATGATGATTGTGATGACGCCTTTGGGCATGATGTTTATAAAAATTCTTGTCCTGCCTGGATGCGAGCAATAACATACCAGAATAAAATGATACCTGATGTTGAATACTATTATAATTATTCTTATCCTACATATAATAAATCATTATTAAGTGACGTAAAAGCAGATGATACCGAAACTCTCGCAAAAAATATAGGTAAATCATCAATTGTGAATGCAGAAAAACAGCTCGTCATAAAATATGTCGATGATGTAATTGCAAAGTATGCAAGTCAGGGAATTTCCATTAAACCTCTTATGACTCATTTTAAGGACTTCGTAACAAAAATTCAAAGCTCTGATATAAGTATAGACGCTGCAAATGTTTTGGTAAAATATCTTAAAACAATGGACTTGAAAGAAAAACTGGACAAACAAATTTTAGATATTAAATTGGGTAAAATATAAATAAAAAAAAGGAAGCCATAATTATGGCTTCCTTTTTTTTATAATCCTGTCTTCTCATCCAGTTTAAAATATTCAACCATTCTCAGAATTGATGAAATCTCATTGTAAAATGCATTCATTTGCTCTGGGTCTTTGAGGCTCACATGCAAATCACCAATCTCAAACAGGTCTTTCTTTGTCTCAATTGCAATCATGAGCTTGTCATCATAGAACGAGCACTTGAGTTTTTCTGTTCCAAAAACAGTTTTGAGATTCAAAAGCCTTTCCATAAACGCAGGTGTTATTAAGTACCTGCCTTCAATCTGGTCAGAAGAGTATGAGGCAAACATCCCGCCGAACTTTAAATCCTCAAGATGCATTTTATCCATTTTTTCACCGGTATGCAATCGGTTTTGGATTGTGAGAAATATTGCAGTGAGCGCAATAAACACCAAATCAATAACCAAGCCCTTGATTCCCAGAGTGTCATAAAGCGCAAAGAAAAAAACAATCGCAAACGGAACCGTACAGAAAAACGGGACAAAAAACGAAAGATGCGAGTTTTTGATTATCATGCTCCCTCTGGTGGCAACAATTGTACGGTTGAGCACTTTTTTATTCACATCAAACACGAGTATGCAGCCTTTAAACATCGGGAATCTTAATGCAGGAGGGGCAGTGTTTCTTTTGTCTTCCTCCTGAATAAAGATTTTTTCTTCTGAAATCTTGAAGTTAACCCCTTTGTAATTCCCAATGTAGGCGTCGTCAACCTGTCTTTCGTTAAACTTCGGAAACAGCCCGCTTCTTTCAAGCTCGCTATCGTCTATGACATTCTGTTTGGAGTACCACTTGATGTTGCCGAATACATTCAGAATGCTTGCAAGGTAATTTTCTTTCAGTCTTGTTTTGTACTCTTTTTCAGCCTTAAAATTGAAGCAATCAAATCCGAAAACCAATGTGAGCATAATTGGAATCGAAGTAAAAGCGTAGAACAAGTACCGGAGAAATCCATATTCCGGTGATTTTGGCAAAAAGCCTCTTGTTACCAGAACAATAACTGCAAAAATTATCAGAAGCACAATTAGAACAACAGTTCTGTAAACTTTTAATTCCTCTTCCGACGAGGCTCTATATGGCTCCTCTTCTTTTTGAAACAGTGGAAGAATCTCTTCTGTGTATTTTTTATGAAACTCCAGCGTTCTTTCTAAATAATTTTTACTCATCACAACCCTGTCTTTTCATCCAGCTTGAAGTAATCAATCATTCCGAGTATGGATTTAATCTGCCTGTAACATCTCCAAACATAGTCCGGCTTTTTGAGCGTATCAAATAAATCTCCAACTTCAAAAAGGTCTTCTGATATGTCGAGCTTGAACTGGATTTCGTTACCGTAAGCTGTACACCTCATATTTGTTGCACCAAATGCTAACCCTAGATTTTTAAACCTCTCCATAAACGCGGGTGTCAAAAAATACCTGCTCTCAATCTGATCTTTGGATGAGACCTTGAACCTCTTTTGAAATTCCGAGTCCTCAAGGTTGACTCTTTCAAATTGGGAGTGAAGCTTAAGTTTATCCAAGATGAATTTTACATATATGCATAAAATCCCTATGGAAATTATAAGCGCCTGTAACATCATCACTGCATCGTGTGCGCTCCAGCATTTTGCTAGGAAGACCAGAATTAGCAGGAGCCCGCATGATAGAGAAAATACAAAGTATAAGTTAAGGAATGTGTTCCTTGTATCAAATTTTGTTTCAATTATTGTTTTGCTGTTTATCTTTTTGTTTGTCTTGAATCCAATGCAGACCTGCGATTTGGCATACTCGCTTATTGTGTACTCAATTCCGTTATGGGTGCCGTAAAAAACATCGTCAGGCACAAGCGTTTTCTGAAAGGTGTCGTTGTTTTTCCAGCTTATGTTTCCAAACACCTTGATAATTTTAGGCAGACACTCTTTTTTTAACTTGTTTGTAAAATCCTTGCGCAGCTTTGGCGCGTCTGCCAGTTTTACTATTACGTAAGAGCCTGCAATTAGCCCCGCAAGTGTTAAAAGTAATGTGAGTGGAGACACGTATTTGTCTACAATATCAACACAAAACCAGACCCCGCCAGCAGCGAGCCCCAGAATTATAATTGGCAAAAACAGAATCACTGCAATGATTGTTTGCACGATTATTTTTAGAGCCAATTTCTTGCGCTCTTCTTCGTAGCCTGCAAGTATGGGAAATATTGCAGACTTGTAGATTTTGTTAAATTCTGCGTATTGTTTCTGGAAGTTGTTCATTAGCTCTCTTTTGTTGGTTAGGGTGGAGCAAACTCCACCCTGCAATATTTTATTCTCTGAACGACAATTCCGGCAAGGCCTTCTTGAGCGTTGCTCTTACATTCGCCATCTGCGTTTCAATTGCCTCGTCTGTCATTGTTGAATTAGCATCCTGCATCTTTATCCTGAACGCTACTGACTTGAAGCCTTCTGAAACATGCTCGCCCTGATATACGTCAAATACTTCGCAGCCGTTAAATATTTTGTTATCCACACCTTTTTTAACAACCTTTTCTAATTCATCCCATGTTGTTGTGGTTGGTACGATAACTGCTAAGTCTCTTTGAACTTCCGGGAACTGCGGAAGCTTTTTGTACTTCACAACACTGTCATTTACAGCGTTGATGAACAAATCTAAATCAAGCTTGAACAAGTATGCGTTCTGGTTAAGCTTCAATTTTGATTTCAATTCCGGATGGATTTCACCGTAATAACCAACAATCTCCGGTTTTTTGCCAAGAAGCGTTAAAGCTGCTGACTTGTAAGGGTGCAGGCATGAGTGTGTGCTTGCAAGCGCTGAATCCGCAAGAAGCTCAAATTTGATACGTCTTGTCAAACCAAAATCGTCAAGAACCTTGTCCACAATGCCTTTTACAGTGTAGAAATCAATCTCGCCCGTTGGCTGCCACATAGAGTTCTGAACATCGCCTGTGATAACACCTGCAAGGATTTGTGTTTCCTTAACTCCGGTGTTCTTCTCATCAGCTTCCGCAACCTTCACGTAGCTTCTTCCGATTTCGTACGCCCAGAAATCTTTCTGACCGTTGTCGTAATTGTATTTCATGCACTGCAAAATACTTGCAATAAGTGTCTGTCTAAGCATTGTGCAGTCTTCTGATGCCGGATTGTGAACGTAAACAGCTTTTTCTTTGTTGAAAGAAATATTAAACTGCTTGAGCAAAGGCTCGCCAATCAATGATGAAGTCTGAATCTCGTTCAAACCTTCGCCCATCATAAGCTCACGTACCCTTGAAATCACGCGCTCTGAATGCGAAATCTCTGCAACGCCGGAACGGTTCGGCAATGTCGGAGTAATCTTGTCATAGCCGTTGATTCTTGCGATTTCTTCGATAAGGTCGCATTCTCTTGTTACGTCACCAGCACGGAAAGAAGGCACTTTTAACTTGCAAGCTGCGTCGTTCTTGCCAAGGATTTTGAATCCGAGTTTTTCAAGAATAACAAGACATTTGCCCGGCTCAATGTCACAGCCTAATAGTCTCTTAATTTGAGCGTATCTCAAAGTGATTTCAATCGGCTCAAGCGTGTTGTTTCCGGTCTCTGCAATTCCTTCAAACTTAGCGTCAGCATATTTTTCTAAAAGCTCAATTGCTCTAAGAAGCCCAGGTTTTACAGCTTCAATATCAACTCCGCGCTCAAATCTTGCACAAGCGTCAGAACGGTAGCCCACGCTTCTTGCGCTCTTTCTGTTTGCCTGCGGTGTGAAATACGCTGCTTCAAGCGCGATATTTTTTGAGTTGTCGTCGATTTCAGAGTTTGCTCCGCCAAATACACCGCCCAAGCATACTGGATTTTCTTTTGTTGCAATAAGAACGGTGTCGCGGGTTAGTTTTCTTTCCACTTCGTCAAGTGTAACAAGTGTTTCACCTTCTTCTGCGCGTCTTACGCAAAGATATCCGTTTAATTTGTCCAAATCAAATGCGTGGAGCGGTGTGCCATATTCGAGCATTACGTAGTTTGTAATATCGACAACGTTGTTAATCGCTCTAACACCTGATGATATTAGTCTTTTTTGCATCCAGTCCGGAGACGGTTTGATTTTGATATCTTTCAAAACCCCGATTGAGTAGTATTTGCAAACATCTGTGTCCTTGATTTCTACTTTAAAATCAGCTTTTTTTGTGTCTCTTTGAGTTGTGTCAGCTTCTTTCATCTGTCTGTCGAAAAGTGCGCTCAATTCTCTTGCAATACCGATTACAGACATCTGGTCGCCTCTGTTTGCAGTAGGTGCTGTATGCAAAATAAAATCTTTTTCGAACCCGAGAACATCTTCAACGTTCAAGCCTAGTCCTACATTCGGGAAAATTCGGTTAAGAATAAGGATTCCGTCTTCTTCCTGATAATTTCTGTCATTCACCCCGAGCTCGTCATCAGAGCAAAGCATACCCTGTGATTCAACCCCTCTGATTACGGCAGGAGTAAGTTCAAACTGCTCGCCTGATTTTCTGTCAAGAACCTTGCTTCCAACAGAAGCGTAAGGAATTACCTGACCGACTTCAATGTTTTGAGCTCCGCAAACAACTGTTTTCAAGTCTGAACCTGTGTTAACTGTAACAAGGTGCAACCTGTCAGAATTAGGATGATTATCAATCTTTTCGATTTTCGCTGTGATTATGTTTGTGAATTTTGGTCTTACTTCTTCGACCTCTTCAACTTCTAAACCGCTCATTGTAAGCTCATGCGCGATTTGTTTTACGTCAATATCTTTTAAATCTACTAATTCATTCAACCAGTTTAGTGAAACTTGCATACTTCCTACCTCTCTATTTTGGTTTTATTATACAACAAAAAGTCTATTTAAAAAAGTAGGGCGCTATATTTAGCGCCCTGACTTCAAAAATTTGTTCTATGCTCCGCAGCAGTTCTTGAACTTCTTGCCGCTTCCGCAAGGACACGGGTCGTTCCTGCCGACTTTTTCAGTAATCACAGGCGCTTCCGGCTTAGGCTCGGAAATGTAGTCAAAAATCTGTGAAAACGCGTTTGAGCAGAAAAGAATCGTTGCTGAAGAGTATATCTTGTTTTTCAAATACTCTGACTTGTAAGTCTTAATCAACTCTTCAAAACTCAATTCAGTTCCCATAATCTCGTTTACAACTTCCATAAAGTTTGGATACATTGTTGAAACGCGCTCGAGAATAGTGTTTGGAATCGAATCGTTTGTGAGGAAGTATTCAACACAAGCTTTTGCGTTTTCTACACTGTCCTTGTTCTCGAAAATCTTGCAGAATGTTTCAAAGAACGGAATCGCGTAAAGCCCGTTTTTCTCGTCAAAAATTACCGCAACATCGTAAGTCTCGTTGTGGGAAGAAAACCCGCCCATTGAGTTTTCCAAGAAGTTTGAATAGTTGTTGTCTAATTCTTTTACGTGGAAGAATTTGTAGGATTCAACATCACATCCCTTGTCAGAAAGGTCAACTTCTTCACCCTCGTTGAATGCGCCAATAATATCGTCAGCGTGCTTGTTTGTGGTAAGGATAATGTCCTTGTCAAACGCTTTTGTGAACTTTGCATACATTTCTGCAATCGTTGACTTGATTTCCTCTTCCTTTTCAGGGTTGTCGTGATAAAGCATTCTCGGTGTGTTCACAAGCTTCATTACAGCATATCTCATCGCCTCTTCTTTTTGTGAGTGCGAAAGTATGTTGGAAATCTCGATTACGTAGTATTCACCTGCAAGCTCAAAGATTCTCGCAACAATGTATTGACCGGCGTAAACTCCGCGGAAGTTTGTCATTTTGGTGAGTGAAAGAACCTTGTAAGTCTTTTCGTTAATCAGATTATAGAGCTCAAACCCGTTTTTTAGAATCTTTTTGATTTCAAAGATTGAAGCCTGCGTGTTCAAAAAGCTTTCAATAACATCCTTGTTTTTTGATTCAGACTTTTCTTTGAACATTTCTAAAATAGATTTGCCGTCGATTCTGCGCTCAAAAATGTAAGGCAGGAATATTTTTTCAACCTGACTTAGCGGAATATTTCGTGCTCCGATTGTGGCTAAATACTCGTCAAAATCAGCTTTGATTGTTTCATCATTCTGTGTAAAATCAAAAATCTCTTTAACAACGTCGTTAATTTCGTTAATTTTTTCTATTACTGTCATAGCATTCTCCTCGTATCAATAAGGATATCGTAAGAAAAATAAATTAGCAATAATACAGACGGGCACTACACATAAAAAATTTTCGTGTTATCTTCCAAAAACCGGAGGCGGCTGGATGTAGAGCGGTTTTAACTTCCTCCAGTCAACTTCGCTTTTTTCAAGCGCAAGCCTTGCAAGAATCTCGCCCAAAGGATAATCAGCCGCCTGATAAGAAACCGCTTTATCAGTAAACTGGCTGAACCTCTCAATCAGACTGTTGTCTGTGATAAGCGTCCTGCCTTTCACCATCTCGTCCACTTTTTCAAGCTCAACCGCACCGAGGATTTCACCGTCGTATACGTAAGCCTTGTTTTTTCTTGCATCGAGCGCTACTAAATCATTTCCGCCTAAGATTCTTGATAAGATTTCAAGTGAAGAGACTCCCACAGCCTTGATGTCAAGCTGCTGCGCAAGCACACGCGCAACCGTTGTGCAGGCTCTGATTCCAGTAAAGCTTCCCGGGCCGATGTCTGTTGTAATGCAGTCAATGTCGCGTGGAGTGAGGTTCTGTGATTTCAGGATTTTTACAATTGTTGAAATCAAATACGCAGAATGGTAATTTTCTCCATCTGATAAAATTGTTTCGCTCTTTATAATCTTTTCATCTTCACTAAGAGTAATATATGTTTTGTCTAAACAAGTGTCAAACGCTAGTATCTTCACTGTTTCAGTCCTTCTATAATTCTAATATTTTTCTCTCCGACTGACTTAAATTCATAAATTCTGGAATCGTCGTCATCATAAGTTACGTTTATTTCAATCCTCTCGAACGGCAGTTCGCCCTGCGAGAACTCTGCCCATTCAACAAAAGTTATTTTTCTTCCGCTTGAGTACTCACGAAGCTCGTCTGTGATTGTTTTGATTCCGGCATGCTCAAGACGGTACAAATCAAAGTGGTAGACTGGAATTGAGGCGCTGTGGTATTCGTTCAGGATAACAAAACTCGGGCTTGTGACTTTTTCAACGATTCCGAGTGATTGGGCAACGAGCCTTACAAATGCGGTTTTCCCCGCCCCGATTTCACCAAAAAGGTTTACAAAGCACCCGTCTGATTCAACGAGCTTTGCAAACTTTTCTGCAAGAGATTTTGTATCATCCAGCGTCTTACATTTTTGTACAAATTTATTCATTGCTAATTATTACCCTGTTTCGTCCGGTCTCTTTTGCTTCGTAGAGAGCTTTGTCCGCTCTTGCAAAAAGTTCTTCGCCGCTTTCTTCCTGCTTGAACTCTGCAAGACCCATGCTTATTGTGACATTGATAGACTGATTGTCAATAGGTATCGGCGTAACCTCGACCGCTTTTCTGAGACGCTCGCCTACAATCTTAGCCTCTTCAATATGCGTAAACGGAAGAAGTATCGCAAACTCTTCCCCGCCGTATCTTGAAGGGATGTCAGACTCACGCAGCTGCTCTTTTATTATTGCTGCAACCTTTCTCAAAACAGCGTCCCCGCTTGCGTGACCGTAGGTGTCGTTCACTTTTTTGAAAAAATCAATGTCAATCATCATTGCACACAAAGGATTGCTCTGACGCTTTGTTGTTGCAATTTCCTGCTTGAGCCGGACTTCAAACTGGCGCCTGTTGTTCAGATTTGTAAGCGCGTCTAAAGTAGCGTACTGGAGAACTTTTGAATACGCGTTTGCCCTGTCAATAGTAATCGCAGATTGGCGCGTAAGCTGTTCAAGATAGCTGATATCGCGCTTTGAAAGTGTGTCAAGTGTGCTTCTTGCAACAATGCAGCCCGTGATTTCGCCTTCTGAAGTCAGAGGAAAAGCGCCGATTTTGTCGTTGTTTGTCAAAAGATATTCTGTCTCCGGCGTAAGCTGTTTGAGCGCTTCGAAAATCCTTTCGTCCTTGCAGGCTTTTGGCCAGACAAGGTTAAACTCGCCATCCTGTTTCAAAAATACGTAAATCAAGTGGTCTGAGATAAACCTGTCGAGCATTTCACCAATTAGAGGCACAATATAGTTCAATTCGTACTGGGTTTCAATAATCTTTGCAATGTTTTTCATCGAGTCATGAAATTCCACATTAATCTTGGACTGCTCGTTCAAAACAATGTTCTGGAGTTTTAATGAAACCTGCGCTGCAAAGATTTTCATCAGGAACAGAAATTCCATGTTTATTGAGGTCTCGGCTTCAAATTCCAGTTCAATAAGCCCGAAAACTTTTTCGTCCTTGACAATCGGCATGAAAAGCGAGTTAATCTTCAATGTGATTTCGCTAATCACGGCAGGAAGCTTGTAGGCTTTAGAATTTATCACAAAATCGTGCTCCTGAATTTCTTCATAAGCCTTGTAAATCACCTCTTCATTGTCATCAATCACGCTCCAATTCTGGATACAGTTGCGCAAAGTGTTTGAGGTTATATCGTACACATAGAGCTTAATGTCCTTAAGCGCGGTGTAGTTTTTAAGAGCTTCTTTCAAATCACCTGAAAGCTCTGCTGTGTCAACATCTTTGATAAGTATGTCAGAAATTTTTGCTAAAAAGTGAAGCTGTTTGTTTTCCATTAGTATTCTTCTTCCTCTTTAAAATACTCAAAACCAGCGCAGGTCTTGAAGTTTTTGAGCATTGCTTTGTCAAACTCTTCGTCAGCAACGACTTTCCCGTTAACATAAGTGTAGCTTATGCTTCCAACAGGCTCTTCTGAAAGTTTTTGCGTGTAATATTCGTCGCTTGTGATGAACTTTCTTGACACTTCGTTTAACAGGTTAAAAATATAAGCAGACTGCAAAGACGAAGAATCAGGAGTCTCCAATATTAGAAGCGCAGCTTTTTCCAGCTCGCTTATAGAATCCTGATAACGGTTCAAAGAGCGCAACAGCACAGCTAAATTGTAGTGTGCCTCAAATCTCATCGGCTCCAAATCAATTGCTTTGCAGTATTCAAGCCCCGCGTCTCTGTATTCGCCGCGCAGATGGTGCGCAACCGCCTTGTTATAATATACGTCATAATTCTTCTTAAGGATTTTCAGAGCTTTTGAGTAAGCTTCAATTGCATCTCCAAGGTACTGGTAAGCGAGGTATTTTTTTTCCATTGGCAGGTACATTGCTTTTCTGCGGTAAGCCACGCCTTTGTTGAAGTAAGCGAGCCCCCTGTTCCCCTTAACGCTTTTTACGTTGCTGTAAACAAAAGGAATCCAGAGTTTCAGAATCTTAAGCTGCGTAATCGTATCAAACTGTTCGATTGCTTCGTCAAAGAAGCCCAGGTCTTCTGAGTAGACAATTCCGAGGTTCATGCGTGCCATAACAAATTTCGGGTTGTGTTCGATTGCGTGTTCATAAGCGTCTACAGCTGAATAGTAGTCTTCGTAAACCGCATAAATATTACCGAGGTTAAACCACGCTTCATAGTGTTCAGGAAAGAGTCTAAGCCCTGACAGGTAGTAGTCGAGGGTTTTTGCCATGTTATCCTGTGAGTAAGCCTGATCGCCTTTATAGATATAATACATCCCTTTTGCTTTCATAGCCTGTTTTTCTATCCAGCCCCAATAGAAGAAAGCCAGAACAGCTATTACGCAAATCAGGATAATCAGTGTTACTTTTGAGAATAATTTTCTGAAAAATCGTTTCATACGTATTAGAGTATAACACATATCCGCTATTTTACATAACACTGACTTTGTGCTAAATTGTTAAATATGAAATCAGTAAAAGAAATATCAGTTGAATCAAAAATATTAAAAAGACTCCAGAACAGTCCTAATTGCCTGAAGCTTGTGCATTACCTGTTTGAAGATGAAGAGCTTCAGGAAATGCAGGACTACGCTAACAATGTTTCAATCAAGCGTCTTGGCTACAACGACCACGGGCCGGTTCACATGAGGCAGGTTTGCGGAAACGCAATAAAAATGCTAAACATTCTTCATGAATCAGGCATCCAGACTTCGCTTGAAAAAGAAGAAATCGGAACCTTTGAAGACAGCATGTGTGCAATAATCCTTGCAGGACTTATGCACGATTTGGGTATGATGATAGGCAGACAAGGGCACGAAGAAATGTCTGTCGTGCTTGCAAAACCTCTTATCGAAAGAGCTTTAATGCACGTTTTTCCTGATAATCTGCACAGAAGGGTTATAATCAGGTCGCTTGCTATTGAGGCGATAATTGGGCACATGTCTTCAAGAAAAATTCACTCAATCGAAGCCGGAGTTATTCTGATTGCTGACGGGTGCGACATGACAAAAGGCCGTGCAAGAATCCCTCTTGCGCTTAACACTACCCCGCGTGTCGGTGATATTCACAAGTATTCTGCAAACGCAATCAACAGAATCAGCATTCACCATGGTGAAAACAAGCCAATCCGGATTGATATTGAAATGTCCGGCGATGTCGGGTTCTTCCAGATTGAAGAAGTTTTGCTTACCAAAATTGACGTTAGCCCTGCAAAGCAGTTTGTTGAACTTTACGCAGGTGTTGAAGGTCAGGAAATGAAATGTTATTTATAATTATTTTGTCCATGGTATAATAAACTCTATTGAAGGAGGTCATTATGGACAAATTGAAAATCGGTTTAATAGGGCTTGGAACTGTTGGAACAGGTGTTTTCAAGACCTTAGCTGGATTTGACAACGTAGAGATTGTTAAAATCGCTGTAAAAAACATCAACAAACCGCGCGCGGTTGAGGTTCCTTCAACCATGATGACCGATAATCCGTTTGACATTGTAAACGACCCTTCTATTGATGTTGTGGTTGAGCTAATTGGCGGGGTTGAGCCGGCATGGGATTATATCTCAACCGCAATAAAAAACGGAAAACACATTGTTACAGCTAACAAGGAACTCCTTGCAAAAAAAGGCGAAGAGCTCTTTAACCTTGCAGAAGAACATAACAGAGTTGTGCTCTACGAAGCTGCAATTGCAGGTGGGATTCCGATTATCATGCCAATAAAGACAATTTTAGCCGGAAACAAGATAAACAAGATTCAGGCAATCCTGAACGGCACAACTAACTACATCCTTACAAAAATGGATGTTGACGGTGCTTCTTACGAGGATGTTTTGAAAGAAGCGCAGGCTCTAGGCTACGCAGAAACAGACCCTACAGGTGATGTTGAAGGTTTTGATGCCGCATACAAGATTACAACCCTTGCAACAATCGCTTTCAAAACCAGAATCAAGATTGAGAATGTTTACAGAGAAGGCATTACCAATATTAGAAAAGAAGACATGGCAAAAGCAAACGAGCTTGGCTATAAGATTAAGCTGATTGCAAGCGCAACGATTGATGAAAACAACAACGCTGACGTTAGAGTCCATCCGATGCTTGTTTCAAAAGACAAAATGCTTGCACATATTGATTATGTAACCAACGCAGTAGAGATGAGCGGTCATCCGATTGGTGACATTGTTTTGTCAGGTCCTGGTGCCGGAGAGTTTCCGACAGCAAGTTCTGTAGTGGGTGATATTCTGGCTATAGCTGCAGAGTTTGGAAAAACTGATTACATGCTTCCAATGATGAGATGTCACCATGATTCAAAAGCTATGCCAGTAAAGATTGAGGATACTTTTAACAAGTACTACATATCAATCACAGCTCCAAACGCACTTGGAATTATTGCAAAAATCGGTACAATTTGCGCTGACAAGAACATCAGCCTTTCAAGCATTTTGCAAAAGGGTGTTTCAGAAGACAACACGGCTGATATTATTGTTATCACTGAAAAGTGTCAGGAAAAACTTATCAAAGAAGTTGTTTCTGAACTCGAGGATTGTATTGTAACGAGCATAATCAGGGTAGCTGATTAATTTCAGTACAAGTCTAAAGCTTTATCTTTGTCCTAAAAATGTTAAGTTTTGTAATATTTTTTAGGATAAATTTCGTCACACTAGCAAAAATATTTTTTAGGTGTTTTAAACTTGTTACACAGGTTAAAACATAATTATGTAAAAGGAGCATAAACTTATGAACATCAACTCAAATGAATTGTTATTATTGAAAAAGATTAGATTTGGTGAAGGTCAGGAAACTGCTAAGCCGCAAACAAACGTTATTCCGAATGTAGAAGGTGAAACCCCTCAAACCGGCATGAACGCTTTGACTTTTGAAGCAATGAATAATTTAATGGCAGAGCCTGAATTGGCTCAAAAACTTGGAGTTATGAAAGATGCTCCTGAACAGAAAGAAAATGCAGAAGGGTTTGTTACTCCATATCAGAGCAATATCGCTTTTCAGGGTAAAGCTGGAAAATTGAAAAATTTTGGTTTGGCAGCTTTGATGGCACTAACAACACTTGCTGGTGCTTCAACAATGACTTCTTGTACAGAAGAAGGCGATACAATTGATAATTCTCAAATCAATGTTAATCAGAGCGCTACAGTAAATATTGATATGACAGTTTTGCAGTCTTTAATCGACGAAATTAAGGGCTTGAGAGAAGATATGGCAAAACAAAACGAAGAAATGGCTAAAAAATATGATCAACTTCTTAATATGATGACACAAATCATGACAATGATGCAAGATCAGCAACTTACAAACGAAGCGTTCCAAAGCTTAGTTTTAGCTAATCAACAAATAATGATTGATATCATGGTTTCTAATGGTATGAAACAAGAAGAAGCAAACAAAAAACTCGATGATATTCTAAAAGCTGTTGAAAACGGCAATATGTCTGCTCAACAGGCATTGCAGGAAATCACTAAGCTTCTTGGCAATATCAGCGCTCAACTTGGAACTATTATTCAAGACTTGAAAGAACACTTCAAAAACGACGAAGTTGTTAACTCTTACCTTGAAAAGATTTACGAATCTTCAAAAGAAAATAGCCAGAGCCAAACTGAAGTTAAAGAAGTTCTTGATAAATTGTACTCAGCAGTAATCAAACTTGGTGAACAAGGCGATGCAATGGGTAAAGAAGTTCTTAAATATATTGCAGCAGTTGGCTTTGAAATGAACAGAAACTTCGGAGAATTGATTGACAAAATCGGCAACGATCCTGTAAAACTTGACGAAGTAATCGCTTTGTTGAAGGAACTCAACTCAAACGTAGAAAAGAATGGCGAACAAGGCAAGCAAATGGGTAACGAAATCCTTAACTACATTGCAGCAGTTGGTTTTGAAATGAATAGAAACTTTGGCGATTTGATTAATAAAATCGGTAACGACCCTGTAAAACTAGACGAAGTAATCGCTTTGTTAAAGGAACTTAATGCAAATGTAAAACAAAACGGTGAAGAAGGTAAACAAATGGGTAACCAAATCCTTGAATACATTGCCGCTGTTGGTCTTGAAATGAACAAGAATTTCGAAGCATTGATTAACAAGGTTGGTAACGACCCTGAAAAACTTGATGAAGCAATCGCTTTGTTAAAGGAACTTAACGCAAACGTTAAACAAAACGGCGAAGATGGTAAGAAATTAGGTAACCAGATTCTCGAATACCTTGCTAAGATTGGTTTGGATATGAATAACAATTTCAAAACAGTGTTAGAAGTTATCAACAACGGCGCTCCTGGTTCAGAAACTATCAGAGATTTGTTGCAGAAAGTTCTTGATAATCAGGATAAGAACACTCAGGCAATCATTGAAGCAATGGGCAACATCAAGATTGATGCCGGTAACATTGATTTGTCTGGCATAGAAAAAATGCTGGCAGATTTACTTAAACAAGCTGAAAAGAACGGCGATATTCTTGCAAACATTGATGCTAAGGCTGATGTTATTAATCTAACTATTGAGACTGCAAAAGCAGAAATTCTTGAAAAATTAGGCAAGAATGACGACAATGCTAAAGATATCCTTGCAAAATTAGATGCATTTATGGAATTGTCTAATGGAAACACAGACGCTATCTTGAAGAAAATGGATACAATCATTAATATTCTCAACAATATCAAAGATAAGACTTACGATGATTCAGCATTGATGGCTAAGTTAGATGATGTTCTTGCAGCAATCAAAGACCACAACATTACAGTTGACATAACAGGTAAAGTAACTTGCAACTGCAACTGCGGCGGTAATCATGAAGGTATCTTGGGTGCTTTAGAAAACATCTTGGGATAATAAATAAACTGGAAGAATGAAAAAAGTAAAGGCGGATTTTTTAATCCGCCTTTTTTATTTATTAAAAACAACCATAGTCTGTATTATTTTACGATATCTGATTCTGTATAAGGTGTTTCACCAGCCTCTAACTTTTTATTTAATTCGATAACAGCTTCTTCAATGTTTTTACCTTTGCCGGATCTTCCTTTGCAGTCAGTCAGAGTTACTTCGCCGTTGGTGTTAGTTTGGATACCAACTGAACCCATATATCCTACTGCTTCGCCTATCGGCTGTCTGAAATTAAGGTCTTTTACTGTGTCACCGTCTCTTTTGCAGTCTCCGATTTGTTCCGGAACAGAGATTGAAGATGGAATGTAGCCTGCAAGAAGTTTTTGATACATAGCGTTGTCTAAAGTGCCGTCAGCTTTTGTTGCTAAAGCTTTCTTGAGCGCTCTTACAGCACCGTCTTTACCCTGTAGTTTGCCGAAGCATTCTTTCCAGGTAGGGAAGTAAGCTTCAACAAGTTCTTCCCAGCTGTCGCCAAATTTAATATCGTGAACAACTGCTTTCTTGCCGACTGTTTCATCCATATCAACAGGACATTTTTCCGGAGTTGTTGTTACTGTTGTCTGCTGTTCTCCGCCAACCGGTGTTGTAGTAGGCGTTGTTGTCGGAGTAGTTACCGGTGTGGCTGTTGATTCCAATTCTTTTTGTTTGTCTTGAAGAGCTGCAATAAGTTCTTTTCTGTTCAAGATATCGTTACCAGCTGCTTTGCGTAAGAAATCTTTAAATCCGTCGCAGTCCCAGTTGCCTTTGTCGTCAACAAATGTCATTGCGATTTGAGTCAAAGCTCCAGACCATTTAGGGAACTTCAATTCAACATCTTTGATGTAGTCTTCGAGTTTTGTACAATCAAAGTTGATTTCAGCAATCGAAACTTCTTTTTTGCTTGTATCAGCAAGTCCGCTCAAGAATCCTAAAGCAGCGCCGATTAAAGCACCCTTCAAAGCGTTTGACAATACGAATTTGCCGCCCTTAAGAAGAAGGTCTTTCATGTTGTCAATGTTTGTTGTTAAATCAACTACAACTCTTGCAGCTGATTCAGCGCCTTCAGGGAAAGTAATGTTCAAAATCGGTTTGTCCGGATTTGGAATTTCTTTGCCATTAACAATCGTCTTGAACCCGATGTTGTTCAAATCATCTGTGTCAAGGTGGATTGAACTCTGGATTTGGTCATGTTTCTTGTACTGATGAGCGCTGTTACCGCGTGCAGCTTCTGCACCGCCTGCAGATAAAGCTCCGAATAAACCGCCAAGAGTTGTGTTCCAAGCGATTTTGCCCCAGTTAGCACCTTCAATATCTATTCCGCATAATTTAACTAGTTTCTTAGCCTGCTTGTTTCTCAGAGTGTCTTCCAATCCAAGGTCACGCTTGATTCTTGAATATGTGCCAAGCTTTTCTGAAATAGCTTTGTTGTCGTGTTTGTCGAGGTATCTGTCAGAACCAACTTCGTTCACAATAACGTCAAATAATACTGTCAAATCGTAGTTTCCGTCAGCTTTCTTTGTAATCAAACCTGATGTTGTTAGTGCTTCAAGAAGCTTGTTTCCATTTTTGCCCAAAGCATCAAGAACTTCTGCTTCTGTCTGGTTTTTAGCCTTTTCAACTCTGTTGAATCGAGCCTGATTCTTTCTTGCTACTTTCATATCTGAATCTTTGCCCTGAACCCATTCAGAGAAGGTGTTCTCACCACCAAGAGCTCTCTTAGTATATTTGTCGTAGTCACCGTCTTGTTCTAGTGCGTATTCAGCATAACCTTTGACTTCTTTTGATTTTTCAAAAGGAGCGTCGTTGACTGAATCACGTACAATTTCTCTTGCCTGAGGCATAACGTAAGATTTTTCAAATTCGCTTAGCTTTTTGCCTCTGAATGTCAAAGCTCTCGCCAATCTGTTGCCAAATTTGCCGTTGCTAAGGATTTCTTTGTAATAAGAACCCTTGTCTTTAAATTCAGCCTTAATTTCGTCCATCACTTTTTCAAGATTTGTGTTTTCGTTGTATTTTTTCTGGAATGATTGTTTGATTTCATTATATTCTTTTGTTCTTTGTGTAGCTTCTGCCTGTCTTTCAAGCTGCTCCAAAATATCTTTGTGGAAGCTATCCCACTTCTTAGCAGCCTTTAAATCTTTCTTTACTTTATCATGGATTTTTTCAACATCATCTTTTGAGCCGTATGTCGGAACCAGGCTCAAAACATAGCCAACTTCGTTTGCAATTTGCTGATACTTGGCATCTTTTGCCTGTGTACCAAAAGTCTTTTGAAGCTCGGTCACGATTTTTGCCGGCTCAACACCATCGTTAACAAGATTAGTCAGCTTATCCAGAGCAATATCTTCTTTGCCTTCTGCAACTTTCTTTGCTGCTCTTCTTTCTTTTCTTGAAGCAGGAGTTTTTTCAAGTCCCATGCTTTTATAAATGTCTTGCTCTTCCTCTTTTGTCAAACCAAGCTTAGCAAGCTCTGCTTCAAAAACAGAAACTTCTTTCTTGTCTTCAACATTAACTTTTCCGTCTTTGTTGCCTGCCTGATCTGCAACTTTAACAATTTCATTTAATTTTGTTAAATCAAGTCCCATGATATACTCCTTTTTCCTCGTTTCTCTACTCTTGTATATATAAAGTAGTTTGTGAGGAAATAATTGCGTAAACTCTTAACAAAAGTTTACATACTGTAAACATAATTTTGTAAAATATCGACTGAACGCCTTGCCAGAAGCTCGGTTTTCAGCTTTTTATTTTTCCTTTCTTTTTTAGGTAATTCTATTTGAGGAAGGATTCCCCAGTTAGAATTTATAGGTTGTAGGGGTAAATATCTCACAGAGTTATCACGTGATGAGATATGCTTTAGGTGCGCTGAATCGGTTATGTAGAAGGTGATTGAACCGAGCATAGTCTCGCGCGGTAAAGCAGCCGGCTCTTGTTCTTCAAGTCGTGCAGCCATATTCATCCCTGCTAACATGCCTGTTGCAATCGATTCTGTGTAACCCTCAGTGCCGGTTATCTGTCCTGCAAAGAATAAACCCTTGCGCTTTTTAGTCTCTAATGTCGGGTTTAGAATCTGCGGAGAGTTGATAAATGTGTTTCTGTGCATTACTCCGTATCTCACAATGCTCGCTTCTTCTAATCCCGGAATTGATTGGAGCAGCTCTTTTTGAGCACCCCACTTGAGGTTTGTCTGAAATCCGACCAGATTGAACAGGGTTTTTGCTGAATTGTCCTGCCTTAGCTGAACAACAGCGTAGTTTTCGACTCCTGTTCTCTTGTCAATGAGCCCAACAGGCTTCAACGGACCGAACCTTAATGTGTCCACTCCGCGCGAAGCAAGAACCTCAACAGGCAGACAGGACTCAAAATACCTGGAATCCTTGTCAACGCTGTGCTGCTCAATTCTAGGCGCGTTGGTCAGAATATTGTAGAATTTTTCGTATTCTTCTTTGTTCATCGGACAGTTGATGTAAGATGCCTCGCCCTTGTCGTATCTTGACGCCCAGAAGGCTTTGTCAAAATTGATTGAGTCAATTTCCACGATTGGTGCTATTGCGTCAAAAAAGTGCAGGTGCTCGCTTTGGGTAAACTCTTTTATTGCGTCTGCAAACTTGTCGCTCGTGAGCGGACCTGATGCTATAATTACGTTTCCGTTCGGAATTTCTGTTACTTCTTCTCTAATTATTTCTATATTAGGGTCGTTTTCAATCCTTTGGGTAACCGCCCTTGAAAAATCTTCCCGTGCAATCGCAAGCGCGTTTCCGGCAGGAACTGCGTTTTCATAAGCAATCTTGATAAGCTCCCCTCCAAGAATCTCCATTTCTTTTTTGAGAAGCCCGCTTGCGTTAGTTATGTCAGAAGAGCCAAGGCTGTTTGAGCAAACAAACTCTGCGCAGTCACCTGTTACATGAGCGCCCGTTGTTTTTTCGGGTCTCATTTCGTACAGCTTGACCTTTATTCCCCGCTTCGATAGCTGTAATGCTGCTTCCGAACCGGCAAGTCCTGCTCCTATGATTTTGACTTCCTTCATATTTGCACTACCTTCACTGTGTATTCATTACATGATATATAACGGCACTTTTTTCCAAAACTTTAATTTTTTAAGAAGTTTTGTTACAAATCTTAATATCTGCCAACCTGATTTCTTCCATGCTCTTTAGCATAATACAAGCCCTTGTCCGCCCATTCGATTAAATCCTGCGGGGTCTGGGCGTTGTCAGGGAAGGTTGCCACACCGAGGCTTATTGTAACAGGCGCACTGTCAACAGGGTTAAGCTGGAACGGCTTTTCTGCAACAGCCTTGCAAATTCTGTTAGCGTTGTTCAAAGCCTCTTCCGCGCTTGTGTTCGGAAGAATAATGCTCATTTCTTCACCGCCGTATCTGCAAACGTAATCAGTTGTTCTGGAGTTCTTTTTCAAAGTCTGGGCAACCTGCCTTAGAACAGCATCACCAGCCTGATGCCCGTAAGTATCGTTGAACTTTTTGAAGAAATCAATGTCCACGATTATGAGCGAAAACGGCTGGTTGTATCTTCTTGCAATGTCCATCTGTTTTCTTAATGTATCCTGAAAATAGCGGTGGTTGTAGAGTTCTGTGAGCCCGTCAATCGTTGCAAGCTTGTACTGGTACTCAAAATCCTTTGATTTCATCAGGTATTTTGCAAGGAACGAGAGCGCAAAAGCTGCCATAATTGAGATTACAGGGAGCACAACCGGTATCCACAGATTAAATAATTCCATTGTGTAATATGAAACAAAAAGGTACGCAATCCCAAACAGCACTGTAGATAGGAATGCAAACAGGGTTGAAGTTGAAAGCATTACAATCGCGCCTACAATAGCTATAACGCCTGCAATTATTAGCAAATCTGTAACAACCGGAGTTTTTTCAATAAAATTGTTGTCCAGCATGTTGTTGAAGAATGTTGCGTGGACTTCCACACCCGGATAAACCCCTTCCTGAACCGGCACGCTCTTTGTATCATGCAGGCTCATTGCTGTTGTCCCGATTATGATGATTTTATCCTTGTAGTCAAACTTGTTGACTTCTTTGCCTTCCATCTCTCTGATTAATTTGTACATCGGAACAATTGTGTGAGTTCCGCTCGGACCGTACCAGTTTAGAATCGCTTCACCGTCCTTGTTTAGCGGGATTTTTGTGTCTGAAACAGCAAGCTTTGAGTTTTTATTAATGACATAGCTTGTTTCAGGGCTTCCTGTTAAGTAGTCGCTTGCAGCCTTGAATGACAGGTACGGATAATAATTATCCTTGTATATCATAAGCGGAGCAATGTTTCTGATAATTCCGTCGTTGTTTCGCATAACGTTTGTCATCGCAATATTGGCTTTGCCGTCAATAAGCGACGCTAAAATCGGGCGACAGTTCGTAAATTTATACTTTCTGCTAAAATCTACATTTGAATTGTTTTCAAGCTTCACAGTGAGTCTTTCCGGCAGGTCAATCGGGAGCCTTACATCACTTGGCTGGTTGTCGAAATTCATTGCTGTGTAGACATTCGGGTACTTGTTCATTGTATCCGAGAGATACTTGTCTGATTCTTTTGAAGCTCTAAGTGATTTTATGAACATCAGGTCAAAGATTATTGCCTGCGGGGTTTCTGCCTCAATGTAGTTAATCATATCCGCGTAGACGTTTCTCGGAATCGGCCACTCGCCGTACTTGTCCCAGAGCATTTCTAGGCTCGCGTCGTCTATCGCAAGCACAACAATGTCCTTGTTTGGAACAGGGCGTTTGTGAAGCACACGAAGCGACTGGCGGTAGTCGAAGGTTCTGTTTTCAGCAACTTCAAAGAACGATACGATAACGTTTTTAAGCGTTCTGTTGTTTTGCAAAAGTACAAAGCTGATTAGCAGAGCTGCAAGAACGAGCAGCAAATATGTTCCGAATGTAAACCATTTGGTTTTTATAAGATTCTTCAAAATTTTCTCTCCCAAGTCTAACTTAACTATATTCTAGTATAGTTAATCTTGGCTGTTTTTGCAAGAAACTTATCGCTGTTCAGGCTTTTTTCAATCAGGCTGTTATTCAGCTTCAAAAGCTCGGTCGAGCGGAGCAAGTCAAGGGGGTTAAGTAAGTATTTTAATAAGCATTCTTCATGTAAGTTCATACTTTCAACTTCGTCAAAACCTTGACATCTCTTTAATAATTCTTAAACAAATACTACAAATATATGATTTTAACCCCAATCATTAAAGCACATCCAACAATCATCCGATAAATATAATAAAAGAGGTGAAATATGTTCAACGGTTTTTATCCAAGATACGACTTAGAAGCAAGAATCCAGCACACTAAACTGGACAGCTGGGGCGATATTCCTTCTGCAAGAATGAACAGGGTGGAAGAGCCTTCGACTGCTAACTTCCAGAGCGTTATGTCAGGACTTGTTGAAAACCTCAACACCTCAATGAATGCACCTGATAACCTTTTGAAAGACGCGATGATGGGCTCTGAAAACGTTGATATCCACGATGTTATGGTCGCGATTTCAAAGGCTGAAATTTCTGTTAACGTGGCAACCACTGTAACGGGTAAAGTCATACAGGCGTATGATAAAATAATGCAAATTCAGATTTAGACTTCTCATAATTAATATATATGTGTATAATATTCTTATAGGGCAGGATATATGGATTTCAAAAAACTATTAGAGAATAAAATTCTTTTAGCCTCAATAATCGGAGGCGTAATACTCCTGCTGGTAATTTTTATCCTGTGCGGAACGATTGCAGCGTCAAACGGCTCTAAAAGCGAACAGATTGACGTGAGCAAAGAACCGCTTAAAGAAGACGTTGACCTTCTAACAACCGATAATCTGGGAAAAGCTCTGGAAATTCAGGCTCTTCTTGCCCGTAATAATATCGTTGCTTCCCGCGCAGTCGACGGTACAAAATCAGTGCTTAAGCTCAAAAAAGGCGACTGTACACCCGGCATGAAAAAATGTACAACAGAACAAAGAGACCGCGCAATCATGGTTATTGTTGAAAGCGGCTTGTACGACCAGAATGTCGGACTGGAAGTCTTTGATAAAGGCGACTTTACTTCAACTAAGGAAGATAAAAGAATAAGACTAGTCCGTGCAATGAACGGCGAGTTGTCACGCTTAATCAAACGTATTGACGGGATTGAAAACGCGTCTGTGTTCATTTCTATTCCTGAACAGACAATGTTTTCATCAATGCAAAAACCTGTGACAGCAACAGTCCAACTTACAGTGGCTGTCGGCCAGACTCTTGATATGGCAAAAATTAAGGCTGTTTCTAACCTGCTTCTGGG
Source organism: uncultured Candidatus Melainabacteria bacterium (assembly GCA_949902595.1). Classification (GTDB taxonomy): domain Bacteria; phylum Cyanobacteriota; class Vampirovibrionia; order Gastranaerophilales; family Gastranaerophilaceae; genus CAG-196. The sequence continues at coordinate 104,173 of CATLDC010000003.1, forward strand.
CAGCGTTTCAGGCCTGACAGCGCAAAATATTTCAATAACAGATACAAACGGACACGTTTATAACAGCATGGTTGACGCCCAATCTGAAATGCTTGAAAGATTGCAGGCAAACGATAAATACATGCAGGAAAAAGTCTCTGCGCAACTTAACCGCCTAATCGGCTCTGGCAAATACGTTGCAACAGTTAGTACTTTCCTGAAGCAGGCTCCTGTTGAAAGATTCACAATCGAATACGACCCGAACAGAAAAGCTTCTGTTAACGAACAAACTTTCTCAGAAGGCCTTGGAGACCAGACGCAGGATGTTAATAAGAATACAAACGCTGTGAGCGTTTACCTTCCAAACGGCTTGCCGGCTGGAAGCTCTGATTCTACCCAGAACAGAAGCTACTCAAGAACTGCAAGAGAAACCCAATACGGTGTTACAAAGGTTCAGACAAACGAATACATGTCACCAGGTGTGCTTGAAGAGATTTCAATCGCTGTAACTCTTGAAAAAGACGCACTTCCGGTTGAACTGACTCTTGAAGAACTCAAAGAACTGGTTGCTCATGCAGCAAGCCCTAAGGCTAATCCTGACAACGTAACAATTGCTTTTGCAGACTCTCTTGACCCGTTCATGGCAGGTGACAAGAATGTTAAGGCTCCAATCAAGGCAGAGCACGGAAACCCTTGGTGGCTTGCAATCGCGCTACTTGCGTTCGGTCTGTTCTTCGGTCACAAGGCTTTGACCCAGAAGATTAACGCAGCAAAGGCTGCGCAGGAAGAAGAGCTTATGCGTCTTAGAGAGATGAACGAAGCGCAGGAAAAACAGATTAAGGATTTGAGCGTTAACGCAGCAGATTTAATCCAGAAACAGTCACAATTGCAGCAAGGGTTGCTTGAACAGCAGAGCCGTCCGGCAGTGATTCCGACTTCGGGCGCGGAAATCCGCGAGGCATTGAGAGAACTTAAGCGCGAATTTGACGGCGTTGATGAATCAGAAGCTGGTGAAAAAATCAGAAGCTGGATTGAGCAGGGTTAGTAAAATAATCATCAACTTATATGAGGTCAAAAGCTTTGTAATCAGGTATAATACAATAGGGATTATTATATCTATATAAAGGAACGAATATGCCTATAGAAGGATTTGATTATAAGGATTTTGCAGCATCGATGGCTGAACAGGCGAAACAGCTTGTCCCGCCGGAGCTTAAAGACCACGAAAAAGAGTATATTGTAAAAACTCTCGGGAACTTTACGCTGCTTGCCGGTGAGGCGCTTTATAATGATGAGCAGCTTAAACTTAATGTTGATCAGGCTGTTTTCATAACCCAGATTATCGCAGAGTGGTCGTTCCACAAGTCAATTGACCTTATCCATTCCGGAATCCTGCCTCAGTACTGGGATAGTATCATGCAGAAAATCGCGTTTACTATCTTTGAGGTTGCAAAACAGGCGGTTATAAGAAAAATCCCTCAAGACCAACTCCTGCAGGCGATTGAGCACCATGTGATCAAGGTTTATAATTCAAGTATTGAAGAGCTCCAACAAAAAGGGGTTATTGACGAAGAGATTAAACAGCGGGCTGAAAGCCAGTCTAATATTGACGCGATGGCAAAACAGGCGCAGGAAGAACAGCAGCGCCAGCAGCAGGCTGTTGCAGAAGAGGCTGAGAAAAATCGCGCCGAAGCTGAAAAACGTCAGGAAGAAAAACGCAGACAGAAAAGGTTGGAAAAACAGCAGGCTGCGGTGGCTGTTTCTATTCCGCAGGGAATTACCAATAAGCAAATGAAGCTTATGACTCTTGCGCTTGTGCTTAAGATACTTTCGCAGGACAAGGTTACAACAATTCTTAATAAGTTCGACTCCAGCGACTCTCTTGCGATTTCCCAGTACATGAATATGGCTGATTTGGAATCACATATCGACAGTGATTTGATTTCAGGCTGTCTGAAAGAAATGAAAGAGTATCTTCCGATTAAGCGCAAACTTACAAAAGAGAATGTGCTCGGAGATTTGTTGAGGCTTTATCGCTCAAATCCAAGAGAAAAGATTGAGAAGATTATCAAGAACGAACGCCCGCTTGTGAAGCGTTTTATCGCGCAGGCTTATGACGGAGAGTATTCGGAGTTGCCTTTGAAGGTTGCGGGAATTGTTGCACAATACATTGAAGAGAGTGTATAATACTTAATATGATTATTAAAAAACATAGTCAAAAACCAAGGGAGGAGAAAAAGGTTGTTGAACAGCAGGTTGTAAAACCAGCTGTGGAAGAGCCGGAACTTTCTATTGAACAGGATGAAATAACTTCTGCTCCTGAACCGGTTCAAGAAGAGCCGGTGGTTAAGGAACCCGAGATTGACTTGTTTGATATTGAAAACATTGATTTTACCCAGAGACAGGAACGAAGACGCGGCTCAAGAAGACGCGGGTACAGAAGGATTGATGACAGAAATCTTGTCTCACGCGCGCAGGAAGAAGCTGAAACAATCAAGAAATCTGCGTTTGAAGAAGGGTACAGAAAAGGGCTTGAGCAAGCTAATCAGGATATGGAAAAATTCCGTACCGAACTTGCGTGTTTTATGAACTCCAGAAACGAGGTTTTTGAGTACATAGCGCCGGATATTCTTGAAATCAGCGTTGATATAGCAAAAAAAATTATTAAAAAAGAGGTAGAATCTGACCCGCAGGTTTTGATTAATACAATTGTCGATGTGCTTAAAACAGTATCCAAAAGCGAACCTAAAATCAATATCAGGGTTAAACCGCAGGCTGTTCAGTTCATCAAGGACACAATTCCTAATATAACTTACCAGTACGGAATTGATGCAAAAATTAATATTGTGTCAGACCCGTCTATAGAAGAAGGCGGTTGCGTGTTCCAGACAAATAACGGTATCGTAGACGCTTCGATTGACACCCAGCTGGAAATCATTAAAAAAGCACTGACGACGTAGGTGAAAGGTAGTAATGGCGGCAGAAGGACAAAATAAACCAATATCAGAAATATTCTTGGCGCTCTTCGTAATGACTCTTGTCTTGATTCTCATTATGGAGATGCCAAACTGGGTTATCAATTTTTCTATCAGCTTGAATATTACTCTTGGAATTGTGCTTTTGATGATATCTTTGTATGTCCAAAAGCCTCTTGAACTTGCTGCGTTTCCTTCTATTATTCTGCTTGGTACAATGTTCCGCCTTGTACTTTCAATTGCTTCAACCCGTCTTATTCTTGCAAAAGGCGATGCGGGAGAAGTTGTGCATGCATTCGGGACTTTCGTTACGGGCGGGAACATGATTGTAGGGGGCGTAATCTTCCTGATTATCACTGTTGTACAGTTCATGGTTATTACAAAAGGTGCTGAACGTATTGCTGAAGTTGCAGCACGTTTTGCTTTGGACGCGATGCCCGGTAAACAAATGACGATTGACGCAGACTTTAATGCGGGATTGATTTCACCGGAAGAAGCGGTTAAGAAACGTGAAGACCTGCAAAGAGAATCAAGCTTGTTCGGTTCAATGGATGGTTCTATGAAGTTTGTAAAAGGTGATACTATGGCAGGTATCATCATTGTAATAATCAATATCGTGGGCGGTTTGACAATCGGCTGTCTGGTAAACCAGATGCCTGTGGCCGATGCTGTAAGCAAATACACAGTATTAACAATTGGTGACGGTCTTGCTTCACAGCTTCCTTCTCTTCTGATGTCAATTGCAGCCGGTATCGTGATGACACGCGCGTCTGCCGGGAATACTTCTTTGGGTGGTGACTTGACCAATCAGATTATGGCAAAGCCTTATTCTTTGTTCTTTGCAGCTTTGTTCCTCGGCTTAATCACGGTGACTTCGCCAATTACAGGCTTGCCGTTCCTGCCGTTTCTGATATTCACAATTATCCTTGCAGTAGCCGGCTTCTCCGTACTCGTCAATGCAGACGTTCAATCCCAATTGGGTCAGTTGGAAAGCGTGCGCCAGAATATGCAGGATTTGGTTAACCCTAACAAGATGTACGAAAGACTCGGGGTTGATGTTTTGAGCTTGCAGGTTGGTGCCGGCTTGCTTGTTATTGCCGATCCGGATCAGGAAGGTCAATTGCTGGCTAAGATTGCTGCCCTGCGTCAGAGAGTTACAGACGAACTTGGTTACATTCTTCCAAACATACGTATTATGGACTCATCTGCGCTTGAAGCCAATGAGTACGTTATCTCTATTCGTAACAACGTTGTTGCATCCGGCTACGTATATCCGGGCAAGTACATGGTTATTGCTGACCAGTGGGATTCTGTTAAGAAAACTATTCCGGAAGACGCGATTGTTGGGGTTGACCCAACTTATCAGACTCAGGCTTACTGGATTTCGCAGGACGATGCAAGAGCTACCAAAAACGTTACGGCGGTTGATGCTACAGATGTTCTTGTTACCCACCTTCAAGAGTGCGTAAGAAAACACGTTGACGAGGTTATGACAAAGACAGATGTCTTGAAGCTGATGGAACTTGTACGTTCTCAAGACCCAACTCTTGTAAACGACCTTGTGCCTGCGATTATTTCTACCTCAGATTTGAGAAAGATTTTTGTAAACTTAATCAGAGAAAAAGTCTCTATCAAGGACATTATCTTTGTGTTCGAGCGTCTTTGTGATTACGCGAGATTCTCCAAGGAGCCTGACATTCTTTCAGAGCGTCTGCGTGCAGCGCTCGGGCGCCAGATTTGTCTAAGCAATGTTGACAGAGACCATGTTTTGTACGCGCTTACACTGTCACCTGAATGGGAAAAAACTCTCGATGACAGCTGTCAGAGAACCGAGCTCGGTACAATGTTTTTGCTTAACCCTATGCAGGTGCAGGATTTGATTGAATCAACAGCAATGACTCTTATGCGTGCGCATCAGGCAATCGGGCAGCAGCCTGTAATACTTTGTTCTCCAAGAATCAGGCTTCCTTTGTATCAGCTCCTTGAGCGTCATATTCCAACCATTGTTGTTATCTCTTATTCAGAGCTGATTACTGATATCAAGGTAGAGGCTGTTGATACAATCGGCGAGAATGCCGGATACTAATTTCCTTATTGAAATAAGTTTATGTGAATGCTAAAATTTTTTTGAGAGATATATAAGGAGTAAATAATTTATGGTCTGTTTAACATCAAAAAAGATTGATACTAAACTTGTATCTGAAGCACTTAAGGCTCTTGGCAAAGAAAACCTTGCGCTTATTATTCACGGGAGCAGCTTCCCTTCAAAAGACGGGCAGGATACAGGGTTTGGAACATTCAATTCCGAAGCCGGTCACGAAGTAATCGACTACGCTTCAGGAATTTTTAACGCATTGCAGCTTGGACCTGCAGGTAAGACAAAGAGCTCTGACTCTTCACCTTACTGCGGTACAATTTTTTCAGGCAACCCGCTGTTTATTGACCTGAAACAACTTACAGAGAAAAAATGGGAAAACATTCTATCTCAAGAGACTTTCAACAAGGTTGTTTCCGGGAACCCTAAACAAAATTCAGGCAGAACAGCTTATTCTTATATTTCAAAGGCGCAGCTTGATGCTTTGAAAGAAGCATGGAACAACTTCAAAGAAATTCAGGGCGGCTTGTTCGGCTCTTCTTTGAAGAAGGATTTTGAAAAATTCAAAAAAGAAAACGAGTTCTGGCTTGAAAACGACTCTTTGTATGAAGCGCTTTCTATTGAAAACGACAACGATTTCTGGTACAGCTGGAAAAATAACACTGATAAGAACCTTCTGAACCCAAAATCAGAAGACGAAAAGAAGGCTTATGCAGCACGTATCGAAGAAATCAAGAACAAATACGCTGACGAGATTGAGTTCTACAAGTTCTGCCAGTTTGTATTAGAAGTTCAGAACGAAGAAACAAAAAAATACGCGCTTTCAAAAGGCATAAAGATGATTGCAGACCGTCAGGTTGCTTTCTCTGACAGAGACGCATGGGCTTACCAGTCATTGTTCCTTGACGGTTGGTATCTTGGCTGCCCTCCTGACTATTTCTCAAAAGACGGTCAGGCTTGGGGCTTCCCTGTTATGGATCCGGATAAAATGTATAATGAAGACGGCTCTCTGGGCGAAGGCGGAATTTTGATGAAAAATCTTTATAAAAAGATGTTCAAAGAAAATCCGGGTGGTGTAAGAATCGACCACATCGTTGGCTTGATTGACCCATGGGTTTACAAAGCTGGCAAAAAACCAATGCCTGAACAGGGCGCTGGAAGACTTTATTCTTCTCCTGAGCATCCTGAGCTTTCAAGATACGCGATTGCAAGAAACGAGGACTTGGACTGGAGCTTAGAAGCAGATAAAGAAAAAAGAGTTAAGTCTTTGTCAGATGAACAAATCAAACTTTACGGCAGATTAATTGAAAAAATCGTTATTGCTGCTGCAAAGGAATGCGGCCTGGATAAAAATGCAATTGTTTGCGAAGATTTGGGCACATTAACAAACCCTGTTGACGCTGTGATGAAAAAATACGAGCTTCAGGGTATGAGATTGACCCAGTTCGTTATTGCAGAAAAACCAGAACACCCTTACCGTTGTAAAAACATTGGTGAAAATGTTTGGAACATGGTAGGGACTCACGATAACAACCCTATTTCTATGTGGGCTGAGAGCATGATTAATACTCACGAAGGTTATTTACACGCTAAAAACCTTGTAGAAGATTTGTTTGCAGAAGCTGACAACAAAGACGATATTATCGTTAAACTAACTCAGGATAAAGATTATTTGAAGTTTATCAAGTTAACAGAAATCTTTGCATCAAAAGCAAAAAATGTTCAGGTATTCTTCACTGATTTCTTCCAGATTAACGATGTTTATAACAGACCTGGTACATCAGGTGACCAAAACTGGTCACTTAGACTTCCGAATAACTTTATGGAGCTTGAACCAATCGATTTACATGCGATATTGAAAGCTGCTATTATTGCACGCGGTAAAGATTTCGCATCTAAACATGCAAGCTTGATTGAAAAACTCGGTTAAGACAGATAATTAAAACGGGGCGGACTAAAAGTCCGCCCCGCTTTTTATTAACGTCTCATAAAGAGTTCCGCTTGTATCAATTTTTTTACTCTTTGTTATCACGCGCCACTTGTAGGTAAGCTTATGGATAGGAGAGGCTTTCTTAAGCTCCCTCAATCGTTTTTCACTAAACTTGTCCAGAAGCTCGTATTGCATGCGCTCTACAGGGACAAACGAGACATTGAAAATCTCGTTCCACTCGTCAAGGTTTTCTTTTGATGATTCTGTGAACATGGTGAATGCGTGGAGGTAGAAAAAATAATTAATAGCAAAATCGTTTCGCCTCCAGTATTCGTCAAGAAAAGCTTTCATCTTGGCAATAATTATGCTCTTGCCTCCGGATGAGATAAAATAATTTGCCATGCAGAGCCCGTCAGGGTCTTCTTCTTTGTCACATTTAAAGACAAACAATTCTGACTCCCTTATGTATTCAGGAAGCGGAGCTGTAAGAAGCATGGTTGCGTCTATCCAGCACCCGCCGTATTCATAAAGCAGATAGGTCCTTATAATATCAGCAAAGTGTGCGGACGTAATCGCGCCTTTTGCTTTTAGTCTGTAAATATAATCCGGAATTTTTATGTAATCCCTGATAGAATCCTCGTTTAGAATGACGTGTTCAAGGTTTCCTTTATACTTCTCAACGCTCGCCACGCAGGTTTTAACAATCTCTGGAGCGTTCTCAATACCGTTCTCCCAGTATTGCCAGATTCTGTAAGTGTTGTTTTTGTTCAGCGGTTTAATCTCTTTTTCTTCGATTAGTTTGATATAGTCTTTCAGGTAGAATTTGCAAAAGTTTCCTTTTAGAATCCGCCTAATTTTGCGGTCAAAAATAAAAAGTTCAAGAAAGATTTTTACCAGATTGTTGATTAAATAAAAAAATTTTGATTTCAATTCATTCCTCTTTTCATAACAAAATAACCAAATTGTTAAAAAGAGAATGGCAGCAGCCGTTTTAGCTGAATCCCGGCTTCAAAAAATTTATTTGTGATAACATATAAATAAGATGACTAAAGGCAAGGTAACAATTTGGTTATTTTGTTGCCTATCCCTCACCCCGTTTTTCTAATGCTCATGCGAAGCCTTCGCATTGAAAAACTACCCCTCTCCCACAAGGGGCGAGGGAAAAAGATGGCTACAGAATAAAATTAAGATAGCTCTCTTCAATTTCAGCCTGCTCAATACCAATGTATCGGAGCGTAATTTCAGGGCTCGAATGATTAAATATTTTTTGAAGCATTGCAACATCCTTGAACGACTTGTAGTGATGATAGCCAAAAGTTTTTCTAAGAGTGTGCGTGCCGACTCTCTCTTCAAGCCCTGCGCGCTTGCATGCGCTGTTTATAATCTTGTAAGCAGAAATCCTGCCGAGCCTGTTTTCAAACCGTGTCATAAAAAGCGGGTCTTCAAGGTCTTTTTTGTGCGTATACTCTTCAATCAGAGATAAGAGCTTGGAATTAACAGGAAATTTCTTTATTTTTCCGGTCTTTTTCTCCCTGATCTGGATATACTTTTTTCCCTTAACATCACCCACATTTAACGCAAGTATGTCTGAAATCCGGAGCCCGCAATTTGTTCCGATTGTGAAAAATACTAAATCGCGCATACTTTCTTTTTTTAGTATGCGCTCAACATTTCTGATATCTTTTTTGTTTCTGATTGGCTCAACTGTTGCCATAATAACCACCCTTTCTTTTAGTACCGGTTTTTATAATAAAAAGGATGGCTTTAAATAAACAGAAAATATTTAATGCATTTCTTCCAAGATTTCTTCAAAAACCCCGGTCCAGTCGCCCATGGATTTTTGCCTGAACAGCCTTACACTGCTGTACCAGTCGCATACACTCAAATCCGTGTGCCATCTCCAGTTGACCTCATAAGGCAAAGTGACCCAGCAAGGAATCCCCATTGCACCGGCAAGATGCGCGAGCGAAGTGTCGTTGCAGATTACTAAATCAAGGTTAATCAGAGCCGCTGCTGTCTGTGAAAAATCAATCAGGTCTTTCCCGATATCAATAACATTGTATCTGGAAGTCAGTTTTTCAGTCTCTTCCGAACCCTCAAAAGTCTGGAATGAATAGTACTGCGTGTTCTCAACTTCTATTAAAGGGAAAAACGCTTCTGTCGGGATTACTCTGTCTTTGTCATAGTAAGTGTTTCCCTGCCATTTGATTCCGACCTTGATTTTGTCGTTGTTGAAATACTTTTCCTTGTATTCTTCTGCAAGCTTCTTGTTAGGTCTTAGATACCCTTCCGGATAAGCAAAAACCTTGTCTCCTTTGAGCCCCAAAAGGTACGGAAGGCTAAGAAGCGGTGCATGAACATCAAAATCTATGTTTTGCTCCGGAATGAATTTATCAATCACTTCGTCGATTCCGAGATTCGGGTTGTCTCTAAAAAGCGGAGCCAGCGGTTTCTGGCACATAAATAAAAGCTTTTTAGCACGCTGGGCAACAAGCGGAAGATAACGTGCAAACATTATTGCATCGCCAAAACCCGCTTCATAATACACAAGAATTGTTTTATCTTTTATGTTTTCGCCCTTCCAGAGACGCTCTCTTGAAGCCTTTTGCGGGTAAGTCTTTTCCTGCATTGCAACTGCAGCTTCTCTGCAAAGCCGTCTTTCAAAATACTTCAAACCCTTGTCATAGTCTTTGACCCGCATAAGCGCAAGTGACAAAAAGTATTCAGTATCCTCGTCATGAGGTTTGAGCTTGTTGCAAATCTTGAGCGCAGAAACAGCGTTTTTTGTTTCACCCTCTATGCTGTAAAGGTGCGCAAGGTTGAACCAGCCCTGATAAGACGCAGGATTCAGGTGCAAAGCTTTGTCGTAGTATTTTATTGCTTCTTTGTTTTTCTTTAAATTCTTGTAAGCAATTGCGATATTGAATAGAAGCGAAAAATTGTCGGAGAATTTTTTTGTGATTTCATGTTCTCGTGAGACAATTTTGTTGTAATAGCCGCCTCGGATGTAGGCCTGAAAAAGTGTTTCATAAAAATAAGCGTTCGGAGTTTTAGAGATAGCTTTTTCCACCCACTCGATTGCTGTATCCACATCGCCCTGCTGGAGCTTCAAAACTCCCATAAGGTTGCAGACTTCTGCGTTTTCACTGTCAAGCTGCAAAGCCTCGGAGTACTTGTTTTCAGCATCATCAAGATTTCCCTCCTGATGCAGGGAAAAACCCATATTAATAATCTCGTTTACAGTGGACATAAATCTCTCTCCTACGTCCTATTTTAGCGTTTTAATGAATTTATTGCAAGCACTCTGACCAGGAACTCATTGCCTGATACGAACTCCTGACAAGCGGTGCTATTTGATAGTTTTTGAACCCGACTTTGCGCGCAAGTTCCTTCAAGTCTTCAAACTCTTCCAGAGTGTAATACTTAGCCACCTCAAGATGAGCTTTGGAAGGCTGAATGTACTGCCCGATTGTTACAATCTGAACACCTGCATTTCTTAGGTCGCACAAAGTCTCTTCAATTTCTTCAAAACTCTCGCCAAGCCCTACCATGAGCCCTGATTTTGTGATGATTGAAGAATTGTCTGCTATGTATTTCAAGACATCAAGCGAGGTCTGGTAATTTCCCTGCGGACGGGCTGTCTTGAAGATGGTTTTTACTGTCTCAATGTTGTGGTTAAAGACTTCCGGCATGGATTCAATAATTGTATCAAGAGGGGATTGACACCTCACCCCGGCCCTCTCCTCAACAGGAGAGGGAGCGAAGGCGCGGAAATCCGGAGTCAGAATCTCGACTTTCGCATCAGAAATCTTTCTAATCTCTTCAATACAGTTCTTGAAATGCGCAGCACCTCCGTCCGGCAAATCGTCACGAGTTACAGAAGTTATTACTGCGTACTTTAGTCCCAGCTCCTTGACTGCCTCTGCAACATGTTTTGGCTCGTCCAAATCAAGTGGCTCAGGTCGGGCTGTTCCGATGTTGCAGTACCTGCAATTTCTTGTGCAGACGCTTCCCATAATCAGAAATGTCGCTGTGTTTCTGGAATAGCACTCGCTCTTGTTCGGGCAGCGCGCGCCTTCGCAAACAGTGTTCAGGCATTTTGTTTTCAGAATCCTTCTTACAGTCTTTGTTTTTTCTGTATCAATAATCGGTCGTTTCAAATACTCCGGCAATCTAGGCATTTTCTTCCTCCACAGCTATCGGCATAAACACTTTGACACAGAATCCGCACTCCTCGTTAGAATACAGTCTGATTTCTCCGTCCATTGCTTCCACGAGCCCTTTTACAATGTAGAGCCCGAGCCCTGTTCCGCGTGTTGTGCGCGTTGTCTTGTCATCAATACGGGTGAATTTGTCGAAAAGTGTCTTCAATTTTTCTCGCGGAATGATTTCGTAATCATTCTTGACGCTTACTACGAGTCTATTATTTCGGATTTCGTAGTCCAGAGTGATTGCAGACTCGTCGTTTGAATACTTAATCGCGTTTTCAATCAGGTTAACAAAGACCTGCTCAATCCTGTCTGTGTCTGCAACAATATCTATCGGGCAGTCCTGAACATTGTTTACGATTTCTTTTCCGGCGTCGTTTCTTACAAGCATAATCGAGTTTTCGATTACAGAATTAATAGAAATATTCTTCATATTAAAATTCAGCCTTGCACCTTCAATATCCGGAATAACAAGCAGGTCTTCAATCATGCGCTTTAAGCGCTCTGACTGCTTCTTTATTATCTTGAGTGATTTTTGTCTTGTCTCCTCATCAATTTCAATATCCTGCCTCAAAAGCCTTGAAGTGTAGCCCTGAATACTTGTAAGCGGGGTTCTGAACTCGTGGCTAACGGTGTCAACCATGTTTGAACGAAATTCATTTACCTGCTTTAGCTCCTTGTTCTTCTTCTTTAGCTGGATGTAGGATTTGTGAATCTGGTTAACCATGCGATTAAATTCTGTGCCGAGAAACACGATTTCAAAAGGGGTAAAAATGTTTGTGAGAAGCCTTATTCTTCTCTCGTAATTCCCCTTTGAGATTGCAATAATCGCCTTGAAAAGCTGGCGGATGTTTGTGTACAAATAAGATGTGTAAAGCCCGACAACAAAGAACACAGTAAGAATTGTAACGATTATGGATAAAATAATCTTGTCTCTGTTGTAGTCAATAGCGTGTTTTGTCACGTCCTTTGTGGTGTTTACTATGACAATGGACTTTGGAGCCGATTTTTTTATATAAACCATTGGCTGGTTCTTGATATCACCGTAAACAACCGGCTTGTCCTTTTCCAATTTCTGCGGAAGCTGGGCAATGCTTTTTTCATACCCGTCTTTTGTGTAATTGATTGAGCCGATTAGTACATTGTCTTCACCGCCGAGCACATAAATCTGGCGCTTGTCCTGCGCAAGAGTCTTGAACAGGTTTTTCTTAAGGCTGTTCATGTCAAGCACCGCTATCAAATACCGTCCGTCTTTTAGAGGCCGGTCAAAAACAACGTAATCATCACGGAGGTTGTACGCTTTGTAATCGTCAAGCCTGTCTTCGCTCACAACAGTGAGCTCTTTGTAGAAGGGAAGGCTCTGGATTACAGTGTCAAGATACTTCTGCTCCTGCCACGATGATTTGTAGTATTCAAGCGTTGTGACAATCTGAGAAAGCTCGTTGCTGATTGAGTGGTCAAAGACATCGATTTCTTCTGATACAATATTCGCTATCATCACAGCTGCATCCCGGAGCTGCGCACGGTTTGACTGCTGGTTGATGTTGTTTATGATAATCCCGCTCACGGTCATTGGAATAAGTACCGCAAAAAAGATTACGATAATTATCTGCTCAGCTATCTTAAGTCTACGTTTGCTAAAGAATTGAACCATGCTTATTCCCCAAAAGGAGTGAGTTTGTATCCGACATTCGTTACAGTGTGGAGGTATCTCGGGTTCTTGGAATCCGGCTCAATCTTGTTTCTTAAAGCACCCACATGAACCCTGAGCATCCTTACATCCTCGTCGCTGCTGTAGCCCCAGACCTCTTCCAAAAGGGTGGCAAGAGTGACAGCCTTGTTAAAATGCTGCAATAAGCAATACAGGATTTCAAACTCTGTTGGAGTGAGTTTCATCCTCTTATTAAGAATAACGGTCTCCAAGGTGTCAGGAAAAATCTCGATTTCTCCCGCTTCCAGAATCTCGGTTGAAGCAAGGTTTTCTACAGGAGGCTGGTTTCTGCGAAGAAGCACGCGGATTCTCAGGAGGACTTCCTGAATATCAAAAGGTTTTACAAGGTAGTCGTCTGCGCCGCTGTCAAACCCGCTTGTTTTGTCTGCAATAGTGCCTTTTGCAGTGAGCATAAGCACAGGCACACTAATCTTTGCCTGTCGGATGTTCTTGCAAACATCAAACCCGTTCATTTTAGGCATCATAACGTCAAGGAGAATCAGGTCGTATTTGTTATTGAGCGCTTTGTTTAAGCCTTCCATCCCGTTTGTTGCCGTATCAACAAAGTACCCGCTTGATGAGATATCAAACTCCAAAAGGTCTCTGATTTCCGGATCATCATCAACAATGAGTATTCTTTTCTTTTCGCCCATAACATTTCCCCTTTATTGTTTTATTTTAAAAGAATATAAGCATGTTTGCAAGGAATATATTTTTGAATTATGATTTTCAAAAAGGAGCAGGAATGAGCGATTGTATTTTTTGTAAAATAATTAACGGTGATTTCAACACCGAATTTGTGTACGAAAACGAGTGCGCAGTTGTGTTTAAGGACATCAACCCGAAGGCTGATACACACTTACTTGTTGTACCGAGAAAACACGTTGAATCACTTAACGAGCTTGATGACGAAGCTTTGCTCGGCAAGCTTATGATGACAGTAAAAGAAGCTGCTAAAAAAGCAGGCTTGAAATCATACAGAACAGTTATTAACACAGGAAAAGAAGCAGGGCAGGAAGTTTTCCACCTGCACATACACATACTAGCAGGAGGTATTAAGTAGATGACACAATTCTATAAAGAAATAACACCATCAGGGTTTGGTATTGCAATCAAGCAAAAGGAAGTTCTGTTCTCAGAACAATCTCCTTTCCAGAAAGTTGAAATTTTTGAATCTGATTCAACACTCGGAAGAGTGCTTACCCTTGACGATTTGATGATGACAACCGAGGGCGATGAGTTTCATTACCACGAAATGATTGCGCACATCCCGATGATGCACCACAAAGCACCGAAAACTGTTCTTGTAATCGGAGGCGGTGACGGCGGAACAGTGAGAGAAGTGCTTAAGCACGACACTGTTGAAAAAGTTATCTTGTGTGAAATCGACGGAATGGTAATTGATGCTTGCAAAAAATACCTTCCGACAATCTCTTGCGAGCTTGATAACCCGAAATGCGAAATCCTTGTTGAGGACGCTATTGAATACATCAAGGGCAAAGAAAACATGTTCGATATCGTGCTAATCGACTCAACCGACCCGATGGGGCCTGGAGAAGGTTTGTTTACAGAAGAGTTCTACACAAATGTTAAGCGTTCGCTTAAAGAAGGCGGAATCGTTTGCGCGCAATCAGAATCACCGTTTGTTAACAAGGAAGAAATCAAAAAGATGTACAATCTTCTGAAAAAAGTGTTCCCGATTTGCTCAACATTCACTTCAAACATCCCGACATACCCGGGTGGATACTGGGCATGGGCGTTCTGCTCCGAAACAGTTGAGCCGCTTTCTTACTGGGATGAAAGACGCGGAGAAGCAATCACAAAGACTTGCAAAATCTATAACAGGGATTACCACAATGCAAGGTTTGCGCTTCCGAATTATTTGAAAGAATTGTTATAAAAACGAAAAAAGACCGGTTTTAAAACCGGTCTTTTTTTATCTCAAACCTCTTTCCGGAAATGCGGAATTAGATTTTACAATCTCGTAGTACTCATTCTTGTCGATATTTACGCCCATGTTCCTTATATCGACAGTGAATTTTTTCTTCTTTTTCTTTTTGGACTGATAAGCACTATTGCCTGACAATTGAGTTTCCTTCTCCCACCTGAACAATGTTTGGTTTGTGGGTTTTGATTTCGTCTTCTGTCAGCTGGGCGTAAGTTACGATAATAATTTTGTCGCCCGGTTGTGCTTTTCTTGCTGCTGCGCCGTTCAGGCAGAAGCATTTTGAGCCGCGTGCGCCTTTTATTGCGTAGGTCTGGAATCTTTCTCCGTTATTGATATTAAGGATTTCAACTTTTTCCCATTCCAGAATATTCGCCTGCTCCAGAAACTCTTCGTCTATTGTAATAGAGCCAACGTAGTTTAGATTTGCGTCTGTAACAGTGGCTCTGTGTATTTTTGAATTTAAAAATTGTCTTAACATATCTTACCTCATGTTTATACTATCATAAAAATTGTATGAGTGGTGAATAGTTAAATGCTGTAACTTGACTAATAATGAATTGTCGTTGCACCCCACCCTAGCCCTCTCCATCAAGGGAGGGAACAAGTTTAAAGGAGGTAATTATGCTTGATTTGTATATTTTAGAAACATGCCCTTACTGTAGAAAAGTTATGAGTTTTATGGACGAAAAAGGTATCAAATACAACAAGGTTGATATCACAAACAAGGCTTCCGAGGACGCCCTAATCCAGATGGGCGGCAAAAGACAGGTTCCGTTCCTTGTTGATAACGACAGAAATATCCAGATGTATGAGTCCAATGATATTATTGAATACTTAAAAACAGTTATTTAAAGAAAAGGCAAACCCTCGAAGCACAACACTTCGAGGGTCATTGAAAGGACCTTATTATATCTATTATTATGTTTCTAATTAATTATTAGAGTAAGTTCAATGCGATTTGAGGCTGCTGGTTAGCAGTTGAAAGCAATGACGCAGTTGCCTGCTGCAATATCTGATACTTAATGTAGTTTGAAGACTCAGTAGCAGCATCCGCATCCTTGATAGTTGATACAGCTTCTGTTAAGTTTTCTCTCTGAACATCTGTTGATTCAATTGCAGAATCCAATCTGTTCATGTAAGCACCAATTTTTGTACATCTGAGTGAAATGTTGTCGATTGCTTCATCAATTGTATCAATAAATTCACGAGCAGAAGAGTCATTTCTGTAGATTGCATTACACATGTTAGTAATTGATATTGTTGGAGCATCATTAGCACCTGGCTTTGACTGAACAATATTACCTTCTTTTACAACTCCGTTTTCAGCAAGAGCTGCTGTAAGAGCTGACTGGTAAGAACCCGGAAGATATTCATAACCGCCTTTACCGTCAGAGATAGGCTTGCCGTCTTTGTCAAGTTTTCTAGCTCTAAATTCATAAGTGTCTTCGCCTGCATCATAAGTCATATCCAAATAACCAGGTCTTGTTTTTGTTGAAGTTGTGTTTGGTTTAAACCCGAAGATAATGGTTGATTTTGCACTGTCGAATAAGAATGCATCCATCTTGATTACACATCTTTTGTCAGAATACAAACCTACCTGAAGGTTAATATCTGTTTGTCTTGAACCATCTAGCAAGTAAGCGTCATTAAAGTCTGTAATTTCGCACAAACGGTTGATTTCGTCCATTCTCTGTTGAACTTCCAAATTAATAGCGTCAAGAGAAGCAGAACCGTAAGTACCGTTTGCTGCCTGCATGGTCAAGTCTCTAATTCTTTGCAAGTAGTCATTGATAATTTGCAAAACGCCTTCTTCTGTTGTTAGCATATCTAACCCCATCTGAGCGTTTGTTTCAATAATATCATAACCGCTAATTTTAGCTTCCATACCGGTATACACAGCATAACCGGCTGCGTCATCCTTGGCAGAATTTATCTTGAAGCCTGTAGATAATTTCTCCATTGCTGAGTTCATGCCCTTGGTTGCATCTCGTAGATACTTTTGGCATGTCAGGGATGACAAATTCGTGTTAATTGTAATTGTTGAAGTTGATCCCATAATAATTTCCTTTCAATAAATTATTTTGCCTTTCATCATGTATTACGGCGTTTAAGAATTTAACTTTACAACTTTAGTTATAGAATCCTCTATATGGAGTAGAAGTTGGGCTGAAACCCTTGTGGATATTGACTTCTATTTTTTAAGATTTTTATAAAAAAATTCCTTCCTATAACTAAAGTTGTAACTAAATGGAGACTACCCGACTGACATGCCAGAGCGGGTAAGTAACAAATATTTATAAATAAATATAATCTGGGTATATAAGGAGAGAGAGAATGAAATTTGAGAACTCTGAAACACTTAAATGCCTTATTAACGCTTTTGCGGGAGAATCACAGGCAAGAAACAGGTACACATTTTTTGCAAAAGTTGCAAAAGAAGAAGGTTACGAAAAAGTCAGCGCGGTTTTTCTTGACACGGCTGATAACGAGTATGAGCATGCCAAACTTTTTTACAAACACATTCCAAACGACCACCATACTGTTAATGCGGCATACCCGTTTTTCTACGGCGACACTTATAAGAACCTGCTGTCCGCATCATCAGGCGAGCGCGAAGAATGGGAAATCCTGTACAAAAACTCCGCGCAAATTGCAAAAGAAGAAGGTTTCGACGATATCTCAAGACTATTTTCAAACATTGTAGAAATCGAAAAACTCCATGCCCATAGATTTGAACTCCTTGCAGAAGAGATAAAAAACGGAACCATGTTCAAAAAAGAAGAGGTCACTCAATGGATTTGTAGAAAATGCGGCTATACACATATCGGTAAAGAAGCACCATGCCAGTGCCCTGTGTGCGGACACCCGCAAGCCTATTTCCAGTTATTCTGCGAGAAATTTTAAAAGTGTAAAAAAAGCTTTACATTAAATTGTGAAGCTTTTTTCTTTTTGATATTATGAAAATCTGGAATTGAGTTTTATTTGGAGTACAGGAAATGAAAAAGAACTTAAAAGCTTTTTTGTGTTTGACTGCGCTTCTAGGTGCAATGTCGACAGTAAACGCAGACGATATAATTATCACACAAGGTGACACTGAAACTATCACAACAGATACAGTAGTCAATGGCGTGATTACTAATAGCGGAACGCTTGAAAATTCAGCCGTTCTTAGCGCAATCACTGATATCACAAACAACATCGGCGCATCTATTTCAAACACCGGCACCATCACAGGCGGAAGCCTGCTAAATAACGGCGCTATCAGTGGAGGAGGAAACCTGACTGTTAGCGGAGGCTCAAGCAGCGGTGCGATTTCCCAAAACAATATTAATATTGACGGAAGCTTTGCTAACAGCGCAAGCCTTACTGCAAACGGCACACTCACAAACAACAGCTCTTTAAGCAACTCTTCTAATATAGTTGCAGCAGCCATAAGCAACGCAGCAGGCTCAACAATTGACGGCTCTGGTAATATTCAGATTAGCGGCGGCTCAAACGCCGGAACAATTGACCAGACAAATGTTACCGTCGGAGGAAGCCTTGGAAATACCGGAACTATTGTTTCAACCGGTACCTTTACTAATACGGGAACTATTTCAGGCGACTCCGGAAGCTTAAGTATCAAAAACGGTACAAGCTCCGGCTCTATTACACAGGGCAATATTACTGTAAGCGGTAATTTTACTAACAGTGCAAACCTTGAGGCTAAAACAAATTTAACAAACAGCGGTACAATAAGTAACGGCTCAAATATTATTGCAGCGGCAATTGATAATCAGGCCGGAGGGGTTATTTCTGGCGCAGGTAACATTCAAATTAATGGCGGTTCAAACGCCGGAACAATTTCACAAACCGATGTAACCATTGGAAACACTTTTGAAAATACTGGAAGCCTGACTTCGACCGGTACATTTACAAACACCGGTACAATCACTGGTGATAGCGGGAATCTTATAATAAAAGACGGTTCTAGCACGGGTTCTGTCACGCAAAATAATATTTCAATATGCGGTAATTTTACAAATGGCGCTTCAATGGAAGCCAAGAACAAATTTACCAACACAGGCTCTTTAAGCAACAGCTCAAGTATTATTGCTGCTGAGATTGAAAACAAGAGCTCTATTTCAAATACAGGGGCTGTCACTGCAGACAACAATTTTACAAACTCCGGCACAATCACAGGCACGGGTGATTTAAACATTCAAAACGGCGGCACAAGCACCGGCGCTATTGAGCAGGGAAACATAAATATCACAGGTAATTTCACTAACAAAGCCAAGCTGGAAGCAACGGACACGCTTACAAACAACGGAGTTATCAGCAATACTTCAAGCATCGTTGCAAACGCTATTGATAACAAGGCTTCCGGCTCTATCTCCGGCACAGGCAATACCACGATTGGAGGCGGGACAAACGCGGGTACTATTTCTCAAAAGAATGTAACAACAAGCGGTAGTTTATCAAACACGGGTACAATAACCTCGACTGACACATTCACGAATACCGGAACAATCAGCGGTGACAGCGGAGTACTGAATATCAACAAAGGCTCAAACTCGGGCTCTATCACGCAGGATAGTATTACTATTTCCGGACTTTTCACCAATAATAGCAGGCTTGAAGCAAAGCAAAAGCTTACCAACAAAGGAAATACAATAAACAATAACGGAACGATTGTTGCAGTAGAAATAGACAATCAGGCCGGCAAATACATTACGGGTAACGGAAATCTGGAAATCGGGGGCGGAGTAAACAGCGGCTTGATTTCACAGAAAGATGTTAATGTGACCGGTGACCTTGCTAACAACGGGACAATCACATCTTCTGGTAATTTCACAAACTCTGCTGATATAACCGGAAACAACGGGACTTTGAATCTGGCAGCCGGCAGCAATTCCGGAAACATCACTCAAAAGAACGTTACAGTTGGCGGGACTTTCTCAAATACAGGTTCTTTTACAACAAACAACAGTTTTACAAACAACGGAACCTTGTCCGGTGCGGGCACAATTACCATTGAGCATGGTACGGGCACAAACAACGGGACTCTGGCTCAGGGCGTTATAAATGTTAACAACGATTCTAAGTTCATAAACGCGCTTGGTAAAGTTGTAACTGTTAATGATTTGCACAACGCTATTCAGGCAGAGGTTGAGAACAACGGTACGTTTACAGTGAGTCAGGTTCTTGACAATCAGGGTAGGATTACCAACAAAGGCGAGTTCAACCTTGGTGACACGCTTACAAACGACGGTATATTTATAAACTCCGGTGAGAATGCGCAGATGAGTGCATCAAAGGTTGTGAACAACAATATTTTCGGGGTAGAAAACGGAGCGGTTGTTTCAATTGATTCTATAAACAACACAAACGGTACTATTCAGATAAACACAGGTTCAACCCTTAACGTAACCGGCCAATCATCAGGTGTTATGGATGGTATAATTACTTCTCTCGGTCAGGGCAACACTCTTGACGGAGGGCTTGTTGATATTACGGGAACCGTAAGAATTGGTGACGGAAGCACAGCAACTTCTCTTACCCTTCCGCAGGGAAACATTACGGCTGACGCATCGTTGAACGTGCTTCAAAATGCGGTATTAAATATTGGAACTGCTGACAAAGAAGCGCATGTTATATTCAACGACAACGCAACAGACACGTGGAACGGCGGGGTTAATCTTGCAAACGGAACACTGGTGCTTGATAACTTTAACCAGAACGTTCAGGGAACTTCGTTTTACGAGCAATCCGGCGGTGAGTTGAGCATCTTAAACAATTCATACCTTTCAGCAGTGTCTAACAAGATTACCGGCGGAGATATGATTGTTGACAAAACTTCTACCTACCAGTCTCAAAGCAACAGCGGCGGGTTTATTCTTGACAATCTGTCAATTGTAGCTGATTCAACAGACCGCGGTGTTACACCAATCGGCGGCTTAATCGGCGCAATGAACGGCGGGGTTGAAAAATACCAGATTGGAACCATGACAATCGACAATCAGGCAAACTTCACTATCGACGTGCTCGGAAGAAGCAACAGGGCTGACCAGCATGCAATCGACCAGTTTGATATTGGGAATCTTTCCGGTACCGGCACAATCAACATTGCTGACTGGGGGCTTGCCGGTGATATTTTCGGATGGCAGGCGCCTATTGATAGAAATGTGAAGCTTGATAATATCTTTAACAGTGTTCTTGATGGAATCGAATTTCAGTCTACGAGCAAAGAAACCTTCACTCCGATTGGTTGGTACCAGCTGAACAACCACGGCGGAGCAACAGGTACATACAGTCTTGATTTAGTCAGGTTCAATCCTCAGGTATTCAGAGGGCAGGTAACAACGATTTCTCAATACATGAATCAATTAGCGATTGATGACATGTTGTTCAATCACTCAATGCTGTTACCAGGGTTCAAGATGTTTGACGATACAGAGCAGAAGTCTGCTTCAATGGCAAACAAGAGCGCTGCAATTTCGCCTTTATTTGCGCCATATCAGTACTCTATAAAAGACGGCGGGCTCTGGTACAAGATGTACGGCACGTTTGAGCACCTGCAAATGAGTCAGGGTTTAAATGTCGGGAACAACGCTTACGGTGCATTAATCGGTGCTGACTTTGGGTTAAAGGATTTGAAGAACGGTTGGAAGTTCATGCCGACAGCATATATTGGCTACAACGGTGCTCACCAGTACTGGGCTGGCATGGGTGCTTATCAGAACGGTGGTCAGGCTGGTTTGATGGGAACATGGTACAAGGATAATTTCATAGTAGGCGGTTTAATCTACGGCGGGATTTATGACAACTACATGAGTGTGGCCGGAAGAAACGACAACACATTCAACTACTTTGGAGGTGCTGCGACCAAGGCTGCTTACAACTGGAGACTTCACAGAGACTGGGTATTGCAGCCAAACTTATTCCTTGCGTATAATTACTTCGGGCAGCAGAACTGGCATTCAACTTTCGGGCAAATGGGGATGATGTCCGGCATGCTCAACGGCATAAACTTAGCGCCCGGAGTTAACTTAATCTGGGAAAAAGAAACATTCAGTACGTATTTGACTCTTCAATACATGTACAATCTAAACGGCGCTGTTGGCGGAAGAGCGGGGAATGTATATCTTCCGAATATTTCAATGGAGCGCGGGTATATTCAATACGGAATCGGATTCACAAAGCAATTCACGGAAAGGTTCTCCGGTTATTTGCAGGCTGTATTGAGGAATGTTGGAAGAACAGGTGCAGGCTTCCAGATGGGATTCAGTTGGAAGTTATAATTAACAAAAAAATGTCCGGTAACATGCCGGACATTTTTTTTGTTTATATTTTATACGATACCTAGCTCAAAGCCAATAAAGATTTTACTGAACGAGCATTTTCTTTAACTGCTTCGTCTGAATGCATGTTAATAGTATCGTCCAAAATTCTAATAACTTCTGATTTATCCTTAAGAGAAAGAATCTCATTGATTGTGCTCATTGCAACAGAAGGTGAAAGGTCGTTGATACCTTTGCCTTGGTTAATAATAACAATCTTCAAAGAGTCGTGTACATTCTTTTTAACAAGAGCACGAGAAGTGTATTCTCTTACTTCGTTGTCAGGAGAATTTGTACCAAGTTCTTCTAAGACTTCAATAGAAGCCATGTCCTGATGAGCTGTTAGAGCGTCAATAATTTCTGCAACATTTTTATTCATTACGCAGCCTCCTTAGAAGATAATGCGATTTGGTCTAACCACATAGTCTTAAGTTCTGATACAGAAGTATCTTTTGTAATTCTGTTGTGGTGAACATTGCTAATCAATGAAGACCATTTTTCTGAAAGGCCTTTGCCGATTTCGGTAACGTCAGTGTTAAGGAAAGCCATTCTGCTAGAGATGCCTTTTCCTATATCAACGATATCTGTGTTAAGGAATGACATCTTGTCAGAGAGTCCTTTACCCATATCAGAAAGTGAATTAGAAATTCCCTTACCTAAATCAAGGATGTCAGCGTGCATAACTTCGTTAATAGCTTTAATACCTTTTACATCAGAAATATTTGTATTCTTAGCATAGTTCCATGCGATGGAAACGCCTTCTCTTACTCTGTTAACGAAATTAACGATTGATTCCGGTAAAAGAGAGTTCAATTTGTTCATGCTGCCAGCTACGGAAGCTGAAATCATTTTTAATTTGCTTGTGTTTTTTTGCTCAAATCCCTCAAAAACATCAGCAAATTGCAAAGTGTTTCCCTCAAAATTTGAGTATTTAAACGGGTTTGGGGTAGACATACTGCGTGATGTTTTAAAAGGATTAGCGATTTTCTGACCAAGGTTAAGACCTACGTTGTTAATTTTTGCCATACTAATTCCTTTCTATAGTACTCAGATTACTTTACACATAATAGAATAACATATTGCAAAAAAAGTAAATCATTAGAATAGATGATTCTTTTTTGAATTCTTTCTATAACTTTAGTTAGAAAAAAGGAGCCGGTGCTTTACAACGCCCCCTCCCTTATGTATAATAAATAATAACCGAAGAGGGGTGTCCGAGCGGTTTAAGGTGCAATCTTGGAAAGGTTGTGTAGGAGCAATTCTACCGTGGGTTCGAATCCCATCCCCTCTGTATTGAAGGCGGTGTGCAGAATGCACACCGCCTTCAATTTATTGTTATATGTATTTTTTGAGTTGTTTCGATTATGACAGATGGTGCTATTATTTCGGGTAATTGGCTTTGTGTGCGAGTTTGAGGGGTAGGAAATAATCAAACCATGTGTCAAACAAAACGGTCAAATGACTCTTTTGATGGTCAGGACAGATGGTGTGATTATTTTAGGCAAAGGGATTTTTTGTTAATTACCGGTTGCTTTTTAGGATGTGTAGGGCGTTTGACAAATGGTTTGATTATTTTGGGTACTGACCGTTTTGAGGTTTTTGAAAAATTTTTGTTATAATAAAACCGTTACATTAGAAATATAGGAACTTGAAAATGAAAAATCAATCATTTGTTACTAAATGCCTGAAAAATGAAAACTTATATCCCAGTGAAAATATTGTTAGTCTTTTTCGTTTCCAACTTTATTCCAAATCTTATCAAGATTTTTCCATTGCTCTTTGCCATTTTGAGTTTTAGACAGAACAACGGATTTTGTGTATAAGTTATATTTCTTAACGGCATTTTTATCTTTTGACATATCAATCGTTTGATAATGCACCGTAGAATCATTCATTTTTGTAATTGCATTTTGTGTGTATGTTTCAAACTTCTTACAAGTTGCACATCTTGGATTTCGCCAGTAATAATAAACATTAACATCAACTGCAAATACCGAAGTTGAAAAACACAAAAGTAAACCTAAAATTGCAAATATTTTTTTCATTAAATTAACTCCTTCACTTCATCAGGACTTAAAACTTTCCCTGAAGCTACAACTTTTCCGTCAACTGCAAGAGCAGGGGTAACAATTACATCAAACTTCATTATTTTCATAATGTCTGTTATTTTTTCTATTTTGTAATCGGGATTTCCTGCAATGGCAGTTTCAACATTTTCGTATAATTTTTTGCATTTAGGACAACCTGTGCCTAATATTTGTATTGTTTTCATATTTAATCCTCCTTATAAAATCCAATTATAAAAATACCCAACAATTGTAAAAGTTATAAACATAAAAATTACAAATCTGATTATTAGTTCCTTTTTCATAACTCTTGAAATAATAATCATTTCTGGCAAGGATAGTGCAACAATCGCCATCATAAATACTAAAACAGTGCCAACAGCTGCCCCTTTATCAATCAACACCTGAGCAATCGGAATAATCGTTGTAGCGTCAGCATATAAAGGAATTCCTGCCGCAACTGCTAATGGAACTGCAAAGAAATTATTGTTGCCCATATATTTAATAAAGAATTCTTGCGGAACATAGCCATGTAAAAATGCACCGACACCAACACCAAGAAGAACGAAAAGCCATATTTTTTTCATTAAGTCTTTTGCATAAATAAATGCGTCTTTGATTCTTTCTTTAGTTGTTAGTTTTTCTTCCTCACCACCACAACTGCAAGAACAGCAACAAGAACTTTCTGTTTTTGTTGCTTTATTCAATAGATAATCTTGAAGATATTTGCCCCAGCCAAATTTTTCCATAATCATACCACCAAATGTACCAACGGCAATTCCTGTTGCAATATATATTGTGGTTATCTTCCAACCTATAATTCCTGCAAGAACTAAAATAGCGATTTCATTTATCATAGGTGAAGTTATTAAAAAACTCATTCCAACACCAAACGGAACTCCGGCTTCTGCAAAACCTATAAAAACAGGTATTGATGAACAACTGCAAAACGGAGTTATTGCACCAAAGAATGAAGCAAAAAGATGAGCTAAAAATTTCGGTTGTTTTTCGATGAAGTGTTTTAATTTTTCATTATCTATATAACTTCTTAAAAATGAGATAACAGAAATTATTGAGAACAATAAAAATAATATTTTTAGAACATCGTACACAAAAAAGTGCAAGGCTTCGCCAAAACTTGTTTCAGCCGACAATCCTAAAATTCCATAAACTAACCAATCTGCAAATTTTAAAAACATTGTTTATTACCTCCGTTAGGTTATTAAGTATTGACTTTTTACAAGGTTTATTCCATAATTGGAATATTCTATGTTACACATAATATTCCACTTTTGGAATAATGTCAAGAGGTTAATATGGATAATAATTTAAACGATAAAAAAGCAGAAATATTTAAAGCATTGGCTAATCCGGTAAGATTAGATGTTATAGATCAATTATTAGAAGGTGAAAAGTGTGTGTGTGAAATTCAAGAGAATTTAAAAAAATATCAACAAGCACATATTTCTAAAAGCCTACAAAAACTCAAATCTGTTGGATTAATCAAAGACAGACGAGATGGCATGAATGTTTATTATTCACTTAGGATTTGTTGTATGAGTGAATTTTTCGGGTGTTTGAATAAAATTTTAAAAAATGAAATCAATGACTGTTAAAAATTTTTTCAAAAGACTTTGTATTCACAAGAAAGAATATTAAATCTGATTTTATAGCCCGATTGGTCGGCTCTCAAAGTGTATAGAACAAAAAGTGCCTATAACATAGTATTTAGGTATGCAGATATTCAATGAAAAAACACTTAAAAAAAGAATGGGCAAGCTGATTTCAGAAAAAAGAAAATCAATGAAATTATCACAAGAAGCTCTTGCCGAAAAGTTAGATATTCATGTTAGAACTGTTGGAAAATTAGAAAGTGGTCGTTCTTTTGTTTCTGCCGAGAATTTATGCAAATTAAGCGAACTTTTTAATATGCCGGTTAAGGCATTTTTTGAAGTTGAAGATACTCATACTGTGAGTGAGCGAAATTTAAACGCAATTATAGATATTCTTCAAACCGGCGGTGATGAAAAAATAAACTATTATTATGATGTAATAACTGCTATTGAGAAAAAGTTTTCTTAAAAGCACACTAAATTAAAAGACTAAATAATGAAATTTTATGTGTACAAAGTGTATTATAATTTCTAAAATTTAGATGAAAATTGCGAGCATTAAAAGAAAAATTTTTATTAATGTTGCCCAAAATAGTCAAACCATCTGTCATAAGTAATCAAACCATGTGTCTTTTTACATTATACTCGAATTATCATCGGTCTTTCGCTTACTATTTTTTATTATTTAATTTCCTATTTGGTTTATAAATTCAGTCAGTTGTTTAGCTATCAATATGTGCGACTTGCTATCGTAATGTAATCCGTCTAACTTTGATGGTTTTACAAATTCATTAAAATCAAAGCAATATATATTGTTTTGATTGGCAGCAGTTTTATAAATTTTATTTGCCTGTTTGGATTTAATGATGCTTGATTTGTTAAATTGATGTGAAAAATTTCCCTTAAAAACATCTTCTGACATAATAACAGGTGGAATTAGAATTATTTGCCCTGCCTTAGTTTTAGCAAAGTGTATAAATGTTATAAGTTCGTTTTCTAAAGCATTGCAATCAATATCAAAGAGGAACTGCAAGTCATTTGTACCGATAGCAAAAATTAAAATATCAATAAAAATATTCTCGACAATTTTAGGAAAATGGTGTTTTGTATTATGGTTGATTCCGTCAAGATTTTTTACAAAACCAGTACGATTGTTTAAACCTTCTTCAATAACTTCGTATTTATTGGCTAAAGTTGATTTTAATATTCCACTCCAACGGTTATTTTCATCAAATCTTAAACCGTTTGCAGGATTATATCCAAATGTATTAGAATCACCATAACATAATATTTTTTTCATTTCTTCCTCTATTGAAATTTTATGCCATACCATAACATATTATAAACATTATGCTTTTGCAACATTTGTCTATTGACAAAACATTTGTTTATTGAATAATTAAATTATGATTACAAATTATTCTAGAAAAACTCAAAACTGTTGCTGTAAGTTCTTATGTTTAAGGACTTAATTATGTTGCAATAAACTTTTAAAACCCGAATTTTTGTCCTTAAACCTTTGAATATAAGAGTTTAAGGCTTTTTTGTATGCCGAAATTAACACATTTAGTCGAAAGGAACAACAATGAAAATTAACAATACGCCATCATATAATCCTGATTTTCAGGGTATGAATTTATCGCCATTATCATCTGCTCTTTATACTTTAGGCAATAATGACATGCTAAACGCCTCTTTTATAGATGTTTTTGCAATGGATACCCCAAGAACCATAGTAGAATTTAAGCACAGAGGTAAACAAGCCGGAATTGAAATGGGTTTTAGAGAATATACAGGTACATTTATTGCAGAATTTAGTGCGATAGTTTTTGCACTTTTAACTTCAAAACTTTTCACTAAAAAATATAAACCCGAAGTAGAAATAAACCAAAATTCTTGGCTTACGAATAATGCGATAGATACATATTCTGCAATTTATAATAAATCAAATAAAACTTTGGATGATTTTTTAGACAAAACTTTAAAATCCTTATCCGGGCTTGTAGGGAATAAAAATAACCAATTCAGCAATCTTGAATCAAAAACCACATCTTCAATTAAAGAAAAATTTATTGGAATTATAAAAAATACCAATTTGGACAAAAATGCAAAGAAGAAAGCCATCCAAAATTTAGAGAATGAAATAATAAAAGTTTTAAAAGCAGACAATAATATTACACTAAACGGCGGAATAAAAAGCTATAGTGATAATCTGTCTCACATTGTAAGAGATATTATTGATGTTTCACAAAATGTGTATTTCAAAAATGGCAGCAATTCTGCATCTATAATACAAAAATTAAAAATACTGAATAAGTCAAGAATTGCAATAGCAATCCCATTATCGATGCTTTTAGCAATTTCAAACCAATACATAAATAGATATCTGACTAAAAAAAGAACTGGAATTGATAATTTCGTCGGTGAAAATGATTATGAAAAAAATGTACAAGGCAAAAATGAAACAAAACAAGAAAAAGGGTTATGGACCAAAAAAGCATTATCAGCTGGAGTTTTTCTTTTATTGCTTTCAAGCGTAATGGGATTAAAAAAACATCCGATATTGTTAAAAAACTTGAATTTAATGGAGCTGCTACGGGCGGAAATGCTATTAAAACAATTTATGGAACATTGATTTTAGGTCGAATTTTTGCTGCAAAAGATTCAACCGAACTAAGAGAAACTAATGTCAGAGATTACTTAGGCTTTTTATCTTGGCTTGTCTTAGGAGGTTTTGTTGCAAAAGGTGTCGGACAAATTCTTGATCCTAAAAAGGCAAATTTATTTAACGTTTCAAAAAATGGTCAAGGGATTGGTCGTTGGCTAAAAAATGTATCCTTGAAATCACAAAAAGAAATCATTGCTCAAGGCGGAGACGTAAAAGCAAATTTAAGAAAATTAAATATTGCACAACTGTCGGGAATTGCTTATTCTGCCTTAATGTTGGGGATATTATTACCGAAATTAAATATTTGGATGACAAAACATAAGAAAACCCCGAAAGAAAATATGAATAATTTTATGGTATAACATAACTATGAAACAAAATGAGAAAAAACTTAGTGAAAGTTTAGAAAAATACTTACTTGCAATCTATGATATTTCAAAAAATAATCCAGATATTATCGTAAAAGATGTGGCAAACTATTTAGGCATTGGCGGAGCATCAACTGCAACTGCAATTAGAACTTTGGCTGAAAAAGAATATATAAATTATGTTCCATACGGCACGATAACACTTACTTCTAAAGGTTTAAAAGCCGTGCAAATTAAGATATATAGGCACAATACGATTTCTAACTTCTTAAATCAAGTTTTAGAAATTGATTTGGATAGTTCAGATAAAAATGCGAATGCCATTGAATATTCAATGACAGAAGATGTGCTCACTAAATTTGTTCATTTTCTTGATTTTATGGGCAAATGTTCCTGCAAAGAACCTAAATGGCTGAACAGTTGTAAACATAGCCTTAAGGCCGGTAAACTACTCGAAAAATGTGCAAATTGCACTCAAGGTTGCAGCGGATGTCAGGGCGGATGCTATAATATGGACTAAAAGCAAGGTTTCGTTGGGCTTAACAAACAGTTTTAAGTGCTACCTAACAACGGTAATGCAAAATTTATACAAACTATTACATAGCGCAAAAAATTTTTTGTTCGGGTTTAAAATAAATAACTATGAAAATAATTTTTAAACCATATAAAACAAACCAAAAACAATACAGGCCCGTTAACTTTCAGAGCAAAACTTCAAATATTCCTACAGAGCATATTGTAGAGCTTATGCAAAGCGGCAAGAGTGTAAGAGAAATTGCTACGCAACTGGGTATCGCTGCTGATACTTATTATAAGCTGTTGCGCGAGCGTAATATTCCTTACAACAAACAAAAGCCTTCCGGAAAAACGGCACATGTGACAAAAGAAAAATTATCAGAACTGTTAGAGCAAAATTTACCGGTCGCGCTAATTTGTAAGACACTGAAAATTAAAGAAAATGCTTATTATAAATTGATTGAAAACTTTGGATTGAAAAGCCAGTTGCAATTAAAAAAAGAGAAAAACGCCTCTATAAGCAGAGAACAATTGCTGGCAAAAGTAAATTCAGGACTAAGCACAAAAGAGATTTGTAATTATTTTAATATTGAGGAGTGGATATATTATGGCTTGCTGAAGAAATATGATATTCAAACTCCAAGAAAAGAAAGTATTGCCCATCGTGATTCAATATCTAAAGAGCGGTTTTTAGGTTTGTTAGAGTCCGGCAAAAAGTTTAAAGAAATTTTGAAGGAACTGCAAATTACTGCAGATGTATATTCTTCCCTGATTGCCAAGTTTGGAATCACAACTGAACAAAAAACGCAAAAAGAAAATATCGCAGCGATAACTAAAGAACAAATGCAGAAACTCGTTGACAGCGGCATACCTGTAAAAGAAATCTGCGAAATTTTGCATATTAATGAACGTACTTATACACGTTTGTTAAGTAAGTTTGAGATAATCACCAAACGCAATGTCTCAAAACAAAAGATTGCCAGTATCGATGCTGCCACTTTGCAACGAATGGTTGATGAAAAATTGTCTCCTGCGGAGATTACTGAAAATTTGGGCATAACTAAACCGATGTTTTATAGACTGCTGAAACGCTTGAATGTCAATTATGACTACCTTCACCATATTGGAGAAATCAGTATTCCTAAAGAAAAACTTGAAGAACTGGCCACATCCGGTAAAACCGTAAAAGAAATAACAGAAGAATTAGGAATTGCGCAAGAGACTTACCATGAAAAGGCAAAGCTCGCTAAGGTTAACACTCTGTATAGAAAATCTATTGATGATATAGCCTCTATTCCAAAAGAAAAAATCCAGACTATGATTGATTCCGGAATGTCTACTAAAGAAATTTGCACTGAACTCAATATTACTTCTGCAAACTATACAGCACTGCTTAGAAAACATAATCTAAGTACCAGCCATAGAATATCTTCAGAGATAATCTCGAATATATCAAAACAACAAATTGAAGACCTGAAACATGCCGGAAAAACCGTTAAAGAGATTTGTCAGGAACTAAATATCAGCGAAAGCTCGTATCGCAGAATAATGCAACGGACTGATAAGTAGACAAGACAATTTGGCTACTTGATAATTTCAATAATGTTCTTTACCCGAATCTTAGATTCTTCGGATAAATTTATTAACATGTCCAGTATTTCGTAATCTAAATTAGATGCCTGTGCAGCACCCTCACTTTTAAAACTGAATAAGAAATTAGGCTCTACACGGGCATTTTTTATAATCGAAAATAAAGTTGTTATATCCGGAAAGTTTTTCCCGTTCTAAATGTTGGATAAATTCGGCTGTTCCAATCCTATAAGCTCGCAAAACTGCTCTTGCGTGTAATTCTTGCTGTTTCTTATGGATTTTATCTTGAAACCTAAATCTTTTTTTAATTGTTCATTGTTCAAACTCAACCTTCTTTCTGTAAACCAACATCCTTATCACCTTGCCATTGACACAAACCTCTTTCTCCTTGCATAAATCAAAATTATTCTTCTGATAATAATCGCAATCACAGGTTGTATCTGTCCAAAGATATATGCTCTTGATTCCACTAGCCCTGCAAACCTCGTTGAGCCTCGCAAGCAACAATTTCCCGCAACCCTTCTGTATGCTCACAAATAACCCTAACATGACGTCATTCTCTTCCATTAAGCTCTTGACCTCACGCCCACAAGCCTCAAGATAATCAAATAAGTCTGACGCAATTTTTTGCTCTTTCTTATCATCAAGAGACTGCACCTTTTTAGTGAAATCGCCTTCGTATTTGTCAGATTTCTTAAACGCAAGTATAAACCCCTTTAACCCGCCTTCAATTATACTAAATGAATATTCGCGGTTAAGATTGTAATACTCCACCATAAAACTGTAAATCAAAGCTTGCAGCTCAGAACTTTCATGAGTGTAAAAATTACCCCAGGTAAGCTTTGCAAGCCTGGAAGCCTCTGAAATGTCCGAATTTTGAAACGACCTGATTTGCATATCCCTACTGCTTAATTCCAAATCTTGCGTATTTTGTGGTGTCGATTAATTTTTCGATGTCTTCAAGCTTGCAGTTGCGGCTCCAGCGGGAAGGACAAATGTCTATTCCGCCTCTTCTCGTATAAAGCGCGGAAACAAAAAGCTGGTCTTCCGGATAAAGATAATCATATAACCGCTTGTAAATCATCTCGCAGCATTCCTCATGGAAATGGTACTCTGAACGGAATGAACACAGATATTTTACAAGACAGTCTTCCTTGAAATGGACTCTGGAACGGTAATAAATAAACAAGTCCCCAAAATCCGGCTGGTGCGTAACCCTGCAGTTTGAACGCAATGAATCAAAATGCAGATAATACTCCTTTGGCTTTTCACAAGGTTTTATGTCAATTAACTCAGGAGATTCTTTGAAGTGCTCGATTTTTAGGCTCTTTTCATCCACAAAATCCATTATGTTCCTGAAATCCTGATAAATTTCAATGCGCTTTGAATTTGGATCTAGAAAATTCACTTCAACATTTGTTTTTAAAGCGTTTTTTAAATCTCTTTCTATTGTTTTTTTGCAGATTTCTAAACACTCCTCAATCGTATCTCCAAAATACGACATGTTGAACGAGTTTAAATACAACTTGAGAGATTTTGATTCCACAATGTAACAGTTGTAACAATTGTAACGAAGCTTCAACACTCTTGTGACCGGAATCCCGTTGTTTGTCAGGCAGGAGAACTCGTAAGCATGCCAGACATCCCACCCTGCAAAAGGAAGACGACCAGTGTCAATGTCATACTGCTTCCTGTTCTCAAGCCTCGGGACAGCTACTAATAAAGACGGGTCGTAAGTTTCACTGCCGCTTGTTCTTTTGCCTAAAAATGTTGATGCGATTTCATCTGTTCTGCCAGCCATTTTATTCTCCTCATTCAAGTTTATATATTAAATTATTAAACAATGGAGTTTTTTTATCAATAGGCCGTAAAAAAAGCGGGCTTAAAACCCGCTTCTTAATTATTCCGGAAGCTCTTTTCCTTCATCTTTTATGACTTCCGTCACATCCTTGCCCTGAATGACAATTCCCGAGTATAAGTCCTTCATACCTTGCTCAAGAGACTTGTACTCCTCTGTCATGCTGTATTCATCCAACTGCTGGGTTAGAGCTTCTGTATCACCTTCGTACTCTACGCCGTCTTCGGTTGTGTAAGTGTATGTGCCATCCTCATTTTCAGACCTGTAAACGGTTGCACCCTCACTGTCAGAGTATAACATGCGGCCTTCCTCGTCAGTCTTTGGATACCCGCGCATTATGTAGACATCTGATAGACCGGTGTAGTCTTCTCCTTCAAGGTCAACGTACATTGGGGCACCGTCTTCGTCAAACATAGGATTGCCTTCTTCATCCAGCTTTTCACGAAGCTCAAGCCCGCCAAGGGTTTGGTATCTGGTTAGTCCGTTTTCATCCTTGAGCGGGATGGTTGTTGTTTCATCCAGGAACGAAGAATCACCGCCCATTGCGCAACCTTCGTTGTGGGTTACTTCGTTTACCATGTCAATGATTTTATAATCAAGCTGATAAACCGCTAACTTGAGGTTCTCTATGTCTGTTAATGCTTCTCCGCTCTGCTGACGCTGAAGCAGGTACTCGTACTCAGGCTCGTCTATGATGTAACTTCCGTCACGGGCTGCATCATAGTTAAATCTCTCAAGCAGTGATTTTATTATCTCGTCCTGATAATACTTGACCATTGAGGTTATCTGCTCTCTGTATTTTACCTCGTCCTTGTCAAGTCGGGTCTGGACATTTGTTTTCTGATTCTTGCAGAAGAATTGCAGGGTTGTTTTGGAGAACCCGTCTTCTCCTCTTCCGGTAAATACGTAGTAGTTACCCTTGTCGTCCTTGTATAGCCCTTCAATCATCGTGCGCTTGTACTTGCATACAAATACTTCGGCGTTGTCACAATCAGCCGCGAATACATTCTTGTGGAAAGTGCTTTCGGTATCTATCTCGTTGTCTATGTAAACATCGTTGACAACAGTCGTTGTGCCGTCTGTGCTTGTTTCTTCATACAAATGTTGCACAACACCGTACTGGTCGTAATTCGAACTTGTATACTGCTCATCCATTGCCTCAAAGTCAAACCCGATATTGAAAGTCACTAACTCTGCTAAATCCGGATTCTTTTCAATCATGGCAACAAGCTTGTCCATACCGTTTAGCGTGCTTACTGAAATCTCGTACTGGTGCTTTCCAAGCTCTTCATTGTAAACCGGAGTAAGTGCGTCAACCCCGTCTATCATGAGAATGTCGTCTACCGGCATGCCTGCACTAAGCTCAAAGATTGTGACATGGGCATCATCCATGTAATAACCGTAATACTCGCCCTGGAAGTCGCCCTGCGCGTCAATCTTGCCTTTGTAATCAGAATTACATATCGCAATCTTTGTCCCGTTGGCATTCCCGATAAACCCGCCAACTCTTGAAGCACCGTCTTCTGCAGTTAGATTTACACCGCTTGTCGAATTGTTGATAGTAACAATCGTGTCACCAGCCTCGCCAATGAACCCGCCTGCGCCCTTTTTGCCAACATTAATGTTACCATCGGCAGTACAGTTGTTCATGAATACTTCCTGCCAGCCGTTGTCTGCAATCCGGCCGACGATTCCTCCGGCGTAGTAATCAGCCTTCACATCAACGTTGACTTTTACGTTTGTAATGTTGCTCTTCTCGTTGATGTTGGCAAAGCCGGCACCGTAAGTGTCCTGTGTTCCAAGAGTACCGATTAATCCGCCGACCTTCTGGAACCCTGTTATGTCACCTGTTACAGAAATGTTGTCAACATTTGTAGAACCCTTTGCATGCCCGATTAAAGCCCCAACAGAGCCCTTGCTGTATGTTTCAGGAGTGTTAATGTTAACATCTTCCAGTACCAGATTACTGAAACTAGCGTTTTCTGTTACGCCAAATAACCCGACATTACCAGTGTTCGCGCCGTCATCCGCATTAATGGTGAGGTTGGAAATCTTGAACCCGTTACCATTAAGACTGCCGGTGAACGGAATTTCGTCAGAACCGATTGGCGACCAGTCAACTCCGGCAAGGTCAATGTCTCCCATTAAGATAAAGTTGCCGGTAATGTATTTTGTGCCGTCCTCTCTTTCAACAATGTTGCCCGCAATCGCAGCCAAATCTTCTGCTGACTTGATAACGGTGTAACCCTGCGCAACAGCTTCTTCTTCCGTTAGCGGCTTGACCTCGTTTGCAAGCGAACTTTCTTCGGCTTTTGCAGCTTCTTCTGCTGCTTTTGCTTCCTCTTCTGCAAGCTTGAGCTCTTCGTCTGCTTTCAACGCCTCGGCCTCTGCCGCGGCTAAAGCTGTTTCGGCTTCTTTTAATTCCTTGACCGCGTCTTCTGCGGCCTGAGCAGCCTTTTCTGCTTCCTGCGCTTCTATCTTAGCCTTGTCCTGGGCAGCTTTTGATTCTTGTTGCGCTGCGACAAGTTCCTTGTATGCGCTGTTGACCGCGTTTTGAGCGCTGGCTTTTGCTGCCTCATCATCACCGTTCATTACCCGGTTAAGCTGTGCAAGTGCGTTATTGTAAGCCATCTGAGCTGATGTCAGCCTCATATTCGTGCTTGTAACGTTGTTGTTCGCTTCTTGAGCTTCCTGCGCCTCTTTTTGCGCGGTTGCCTGAGCTTGGGTCTCTTTTAATGCCGCAGCTTCTTTGGCTGCCTGCGCTGCAACTCTTGCGTCCGCAGCTGCTTTCTGGCGTGCTCTTGCATCCTCCAGGGACTTACTGTAATCCACATTTATACTCATGGGCTCTCCTTTATTTTGTAAATTATAGTTAGTATAACGGCACATTTGATAAAAACTTTAGGAATTTTTAAAAAATCATTACAAAAGTTTACAATTGAAAGGGTGATATATGGGGCTTTAAAACTTGCCATTCCGACAGGTTTCAGGTATTATTAAAGGGCACAATAAGATTATTAAAGGGGATATCAAATGAGCGGACACTCAAAATGGTCAACTATTAAGCATAAAAAAGCAAAAACAGACTCGCTTAGAGCAGCAGAGTTTCAGAAGTTTTCAAGAGAAATAATTGTGGCATCAAAACTTGGCGGACCGGATCCTGCCGGTAATTTCCGTCTGAGAACAGCGATAGAAAAAGCTAAGGCAGCGGGGCTTCCAAACGACAACATCAAAAGAGCGATTGAAAAGGGCTCCGGCGCAGGAAGCAACGAAAACTATGATGAAATGGTTTACGAAGGATACGCAGCAGGCGGTGTGGCAGTTGTAGTAGAAGCAATGACTGACAACAAGAACAGAACAGCCGGTGATGTCAGAAGCTATTTCACCAAATTCAACGGAAATCTTGGTGAAACAGGGTGTGTTGGCTGGATGTTCGACAAAAAAGGATGTATTACGTTTAACAGCGAAGATGTTGATTTTGAAAAGCTTTTTGAGGCAGCAATAAACCTTGATGCAGAGGATATTGTTGAAGAGGAAGAGGAATACAAGGTTTACACTTCGATTCCAAACTTGCAGTCTGTAACAGAGGGGCTCGAAAAAGAAGGGTTCAAATCGACTTCTGCCGAGTTCACAAGAGTTCCGCAGAACACGATTGAGGTTACTGACGAGAAGACTGCTGTAAGCATTATGAGGCTTTTGGGCAGGCTTGAAGAGCACGACGATGTGCAGAATGTATATGCAAATTTTGATATTGACGACGACTTAATGGCAAAAATAGAAGAACAAATCTAGGGAGGACAATCAACTATGATGAACATGATGAATATGATGAAACAGGCGCAAAATATTCAAAAGAGATTAAAAGAGGCTCAAGACGAGCTTAACAGCATGGATATTTCAGGCGAAGCAGCAAACGGCTCTGTAAAAGTTATCTGCGACGGCAAGGGCTTATTTAAATCAATCAAGCTTTCAGCAGAAGCAATCAACCCTGAAAACCCTTCTTCTGTTTCAGAAGACACTATTGAAATGCTTGAAGATATTATCACAACTGCAATCAACCAGACTTCCGGCAAAGCAATCAAGGTTATGGAAGAAAAAATGAAATCCGTAACCGGCGGTATCAGCATCCCGGGATTGTTCTAAGGGTTGTAGAGAGGTCTTGGAAAACGCGTTCTGTGCCTTCGCCCCTTGTGGGAGAAGGTGTTTGGATGGCGGATGAGGGGTTATGATTTATCCAAAGTCAATAGCAACACTAATTGAGCAGTTTCAAAAATTTCCGTCCGTTGGACCAAAGTCAGCCCAACGGATGGCTTTTCAGGTGCTAAAAATGCCTTTGAGCGAGGTTGAGAAATTTGCAAACACGATTCTTGACGCAAAAAAGAGCTCCAAGACCTGTGAAATCTGCTACAATATATCATCCCAGAGCCCTTGCGAGATTTGCGAGTCGAGAAATCGCAACCGCTCGGTAATTTGCGTAGTAGCAGAGACCAAAGACCTTATTGCAATCGAAAAAACCAACGAATACCGCGGACTTTACCATGTTCTACAGGGGCTTATTTCGCCTATGGACGGAATCGGCGCCGAGGACATCAGGATAAAAGAGCTGCTCACAAGGCTTACGAGCGAAGAAGTTCAGGAAGTTATACTTGCGCTTTCTCCTTCTGTTGAGGGCGAAGCTACAAGCCTTTATTTAACAAAACTCATAAAACCATTCGGTATCAAAATTTCGCGAATAGCTTTCGGGCTTCCGGTAGGTGCTGATTTGGAATACGCCGACGAAGTTACCCTTGCGCGGGCTATTGAAGGGCGAAGAGAGCTATAATTTTACCTCCTAATGTAACACAATCGGTATTGTGTTACATTCACACAGAGAAGAGAGGTTTGTATGAAAAAAAAGGATTCACACTTGCAGAACTACTGATTGTATTGGGAATAACAGGAGTTATCGCAGCTGTATTACTCCCAGCTATCAACAACCTCCTGCCCGACAAAACCAAAATCCTCTACCTCAAAGCCTACGACGAACTCCAACACACCATCCAATCCCTCGCCTCCAACTCATCCCTCTACCCAACATGCCTCGAAGAAAACAACACAAGTATCGGATGCTCCGAACACCCACTTATTAATACCTCCAAACCACTTACCAAAAAATTCGAATCATACACAGGCGATACAAAACTCTGTAAACTCCTCCCTTTACCATGGACACAGAAGAATCATGCAAAGAAGAAAGCTATACATACAATAACTCCACCTTCAAAAACAACCTTTCCTTCACCACAAAAAACGGCATGCAATGGATAGTCTCCCCACAAGCAAGAACCATAGAATCAGATAAAGCAATCTACCAATCAGATGTATATGTTGATGTCGACCCATCAAAGAAATCTAAGAATTGTCTATATGATTCTGTAAACTGCAAAGAACCCGACCGGTTTAAATTCCTTGTGGCTGCAGATGGAAGTGTAATTCCTGCAGACCCCAAGGGTTTGATGTATGTGAATACGAGGAAGTCTTACATGAAGAACAAGAAGCAGAAGGCTGATGGTGAGGTGGCTGTGCTTTTGGATGATGAGTTGAGGGAGTTTGGGTATAGGCCGTGTAGTGAAGACAATAATATGAATGAGGATGAACTGCCGGATGAGCCGCCAGAAATACCATCTCCCGAGCCGACTCCAGAACCTCAGCCTGAACCTGAGCCAGCTGGTAAAGCAGGTTTAGCTTGCGGGGATTCTTATGAAGGATACATTGTAAATTGTGTACAAGAAAATGATAGCTCTACTACAGAATTTTGGGAAAGCATAAGTATACAGCACCCGGTTGCATATCCGGTTTATGCAGCCCAACTTGTATTAATAAGAGAAAGTCAATCTAAAGTTAAATATGTGGGTTTAAATATCTGTACTCTTCAACCAAATTTCTCATCAGGCAATTGTAGCTATATCTTGCTAGAGGGATACAGTTCTTCTGATAAACTTATTAAAAAAGATTGGAATGGCTCAGGCTATATTCCTTATAACGGATATGCAGATGGGAAATATATACTTTTGAGTGCGGCACTTGATGACAAAGACATTTTATCTCACAATTTTTTCTATATTTATGAATCACCAAACCCAAATTTTTTAGGAAGAATTGCTACTCATTTTAAAAAAGATAATATTCCACAAAATATAATTGATTTGTTAAACTAACGAAAAGTCATTTTCTCTTTGAGACCTTTTCAAAAACCTCTTCAAAACTCTCAATAGGCTCCAGGCGGTATCCGCAGTGTTCGGCAAGTGTACCGCCCATAAGGAACAACTCTTCCTGCGGATACCGCCTGCAAATCCCCGGGCGTTTTTTGTGAATCTTGCATTTATGCGTCTCTTTGTCCAGATTCATACACTCAAACACAAGCCCTGTTTCGTCCTTGTCGATTATTTTGAGGTAAGTATAAAACGGATGCAGCCTCTGGAGTTTCTTGAACTCCTCCTCTGTCTGGATAACGTTTTTATGTTTGACATAAATCTTCTGACAGCACCTTCCGCACGCATTGCAGGAGCCGACTCTGTAATACTTGCGCTTTAGAATATGGAGATAAAAGAACTTTTTTAATTTTTTAAACATCGACAATCCGTGATTTTGCCATCTTGTACTCAACAGAGTTTTCATGCGATAAAAGCATTATTTTTGAAAAATATTTGTTTGAAGTCGTATAATCACCGCTGGTATAAAACTCCCCGCCTTTTTCAAAACAGTTTTTGATAATTCTCTCTTCCGGATATATAAACGATTTGAGCCGGTCTATGCGTTCTTTCACTTCCGCCTCCATCGAGTCTTTGAGAATCAGGCAGTTCTCGTATTCCATAAGCGCAAGATGGTAGTTATTATTATCATAATACCTGTCTGCCCATTCTTTGTGCCCCTGAAAACTTGACGAGTCAAAGGTAGAATCAAGCTCCTTGATTGTCCGCATTGTATTAAGATACTCGGCCTGTCTGTTCAGCACCATCGGAGTGAGTTTTCTCAACGTACAATAAGCAGCGGTGTAGTCGCCGAGGTTAAGAAACACGGAAGAAAGTTTTTGGAGCACATCCAGTGATTTGCTATCAATGCAAAGCGCCTGTTTGAAATATATCTGGGCGTGCATAAAATCGTTCATATCAAGGTAGGTTCTTCCAAGAAGGTAGTTGATATCAAAATTGGTCGGATAGTTCTTCACTGCAAATTCAAGATATTCTATCGCAGCTTTGCTGTTCGCGCGGTTAATCTCAATCTGGCCTTTTTGCAGAAATTCAAGCGCAGAAGATTTACACTTTTCAATACTTGTTTTTATTGCGCTGTAAGAATTGTTCTTATCCTTTGCGTATTTAAGATACTTCTCATAGAAAAATATCGCCTGAAACTTCATCCCCTTGGTAAAATAAGAGGTTGCGAGGTTTAGGCATACTGATTCGTCGTCCGGTTTGTAGGCATAAGCGCAGGACCAGTTTTCGATTGCATGCTGCAGGTCTTTGCGTTTGAAGCAGATGTTTCCAAGATAGAGATAGGAGGAGTTTTTGAAGCTTTCCATCCCGATGGATTTT
The DNA here is from genome assembly GCA_949902595.1 of uncultured Candidatus Melainabacteria bacterium. Taxonomy (GTDB): domain Bacteria; phylum Cyanobacteriota; class Vampirovibrionia; order Gastranaerophilales; family Gastranaerophilaceae; genus CAG-196. Next base: position 144,591 of record CATLDC010000003.1, read on the forward strand.
TTGAAATACTCTTCTGCCGGCAAAAAATCGTTAAGTTTGTAGTAGCATCTTCCGATTTCGTAATAGAGCTTGTAAGAAGCGCTCATATTGAGCATTCCAAGATAGATCCTCAAAGCGTCACTATACATTTTGTTGTTGTAGTGTTTTTTTGCAGCGTCAAGTTTTTTGTTTTCCAAATCGGAATTATCTTGTATATAATAATCAGACGATACCATAGCCGTATTCTACCATATTTACAGCTTTAAATCATCCCATAATTTAGAATTTGTTACAAGACTTGATAAAACATCGTCTTCAAAAACATCAACAACCCCGTTTGAAAAAAGTTCTTTCATTCTCTCAAGGTGGGAAGTGTTATCTAAATCGCTTGAGGCTATTTTGGCAAACTTCTGGATATCAAGGTCTTTTTGGAACAGCTTCATTGCGTTTGCAGAAATCTCTGACTTATCAACATAAGGGTTGTCGGTTGTGTATCCGCTCTTTTGCAAATTATTGCGGATTGAATTTAGGTTAATGATGTTGCTTGCATTACCCAGACCAGAACTATATGTATCGCCATTGTTGATATTATTGAACATGAGACCCTAATCTCCCCCAACTATTTTCTTATATTATTATACATTTTTCGGGAGTTGCAATCAACCAGATGGAGGAGATTATAACAATACCTGCGTACCAAGCATAACCCTGTGAGAATCTCTTGCCGCATCGTTCTGGCAATAAACATAATTAAGTATCAGCCTCAAACCCTGCCCCTTCATGAAATAGTTCAGTCCGGCAGTGTATTCACGCTTGTTATTATTCGCGATTTCCCTGTTCGGGTCAAATTCATCGTAACGAGCAATCAGCTGGAGCTTCTTTGTAAGCATATATCCTAAAGTCGTGTAAAACCCGCTCGCGTGCTTATCTGTTGAATATCCGGAAGGCCCGTTATATCCGTTTGCCTGCGCCCACTCAAAGTTTGCCATAAAGCGCTTGTAATTGTACTGCACATGCGCGCCTACTACACAAAAATTATTATCCCTGTGCCCTGCGTCCATACTACCGCCGACAAGCAGTTTTCCGTACCTGCCATCAGTTTTACCAAGAGGCTTGAAATCAACACGCCCGATAAATTCAGCACCAGGGAAAAATTCCTGAAAATAAGTATCAGAACTGTACACCCCGAAATCGTAGCCCATCAGGCTGTAGTCTCCGGAGACTCTTGCACCGAGTTTACGCACAGTACCGAAGTTTCTAGAAATCTGGGAGCGTGCAATAAACGGCAGCACGAACGGGCCTGCTGCGCCTTCCATGCCGACCGGAGGTCTTGAGTGGCCTATCAAAAGTCTGTGGTGCGGAATCTTGTTTGTTGCAATATACATATCCGCAAAAAGGTTTTGGACAAAATTTCGCGATGTAAACGGGTTGTAATTAAACATAACGCGCATATCCGCGTTATTGTCCTTCAAAAAGATATCATAGCCCACATTGAGGGTATTGAAATCATAGTGGTTTGTAATATCTCCGGAGTCAGAAAAAGTCATTCTTACATCACCGTTATAACCTGCCCAGAGTTGGGTTCTGTCGATTATGGGATCTTCGTCAAAGTGTTTTGTGAGCACTTCTGACAACAGGTAGTTCGGCGTATCGTACTTATCCACCTCGAGGTGGTAAACATCCTGAAGTTTTTCTTTCAGTGATTTCTCTTCAACCGGTGCTTTTTCTTCTGAAATAGAAATCGATTGAGGCACCTGAACATCTTCCTCTATAGCGTTTTCAAGAACAACTTCTTCAAGTTCTTTTTCTGCTGCAAAGGTTAATGCAGGTGTTAATATCAGGGCTAATATAAAAACTAAAATCTTCTTTTTCATAACTATATTCTATATTTAAACAAATAAAAAGACCAGTAAAATCTACCGGTCTTTTTATCTAATTATTACTAGTGTTGTCTGTGTTCTTCTCTCAAATAAGCTGTCCAGAATAAAAGAACAACAAATACGAATGCACCAACCATGTTACCTAAAGTTACAGGTAATAAGTTGTTAAGGAAGAATCCTTTCCAGGTCATAGTTGCAACCTGATCAGGAGTCAAACCTGATGCAGCAACAATACCCGGGATGTGTTTCATCAAAATTCCGTTAGGAATAAAGAACATATTCGCAACACTGTGCTCATATCCTGATGCAACGAATGTCATAATCGGGAAGAATATTGCAAAAATCTTACCGATGACACGTTTAGAAGTTGAGGCCATAAATATTGCTAAGCATACAAGCCAGTTACAAAGAATACCTCTAAAGAACGCTTCCGTGAAGCTCAAATTAATCTTTGAGAAAGCTGTCTGCATTGCAGTAGCACCAACTGCGTCGCCACCGTTATGCCCCATGCCGGCACCGTAAACAAGAGCCGCTACAAGAATTGAGCCAACAAAGTTGAATGTATAAACAAACGACCAGTTTCTTAAAAGCTTCCATAGACTCAATTTCTTTTCCAAAACAGAGAATGTCATCATAACATTACCTGTGAACAATTCTGCGCCGGTCAGTGTAACAAGCATCAAGCCTGTAGCGAATGTCATAGCGCCAATAAGCTTGGTGAAGCCCCAGCCCATATTTGAATCGCCAGTCATTACAGTTAATGATACCTGCGCACCGAATGCGATGAACGCACCTGCTGCGATTGCGAGTGATATTAATTTTGTTTTACTGTATTCAGCTTTGCCTGTCATAACTTTGTCGCAAAGTTCATGAGCAGCTGTGCTTGGGGTTAAACAATCCTGTGTGGAAATTACCTTTTCTTCTTCTGCCATTTTCCTTTTCTCCTCTTTGAAATTGCTATTTATTTTCAAATCCATATTGATAATATCACTTGAATTTCTACATGCAAGTACTACGTACGTAATTTAAAAACTACTTGTTCCAATCAATCTTATACCCGTTAATCTCCTTCAACATGTGTACATTAGAGATTGAACAGTCTTCAAAAATAAACTTCCCGCCTACAAGCTCAAGCCTTGGAAGCGCGGTTGCGTTCGAATTTCTAAAATCCGCGTCGCATCTTATGTGGCTGACATTAGAAAGCAGGTCATTTTCTCTTACACCCAGCTCTGAAAGGTTAAACTGACCTATAACAGGAGAGTAGTGTGAGAGACTCAGAGTCTTATCATCACCAACAATAACCTCAATACCAATTTTGGCAAATATTGCTTTGTAATCCTGTTTCTGCATAAGCTCCTGAATCTCTTTGTGAAGCCTGTCAAACTCCGGCTTAGCCTCTAATGCGGTATCAATATTTTTCTTGCAGGAATACTGAGCTTGCAAATTGTTTCGTGACATATAATCAGTAATCACGTTGACATAAGGTATCGGAACAGTAGCATTCTGCTGCCGTTTTTGGATTTCATAAACACTTCCCGGCTCTGTCTCTCTTATGCAAACCTGAGTAAGCCCATTTTCGTCAACAAAGAAATGCATCGCGCCCTGTTGAACATAAGGTTCTGCGTTGTAAGTTCTGATACACCAGTTTGTGCCGTCAGAAAATGCCTTAACTTTGTCAACATTTTTCTTGTACTCGCCGGATGACTTGTCGGTTTGAGGTACAGTGTACCACTTACCTTTAATCCCGTCCACTTCGACTTCTTCTGCATGCGAGTCCTGCATTGCTTTTTCTCTCACACGCTCTGAATAAACTTTGGAGAAATTCACATTTGCGCTGTTAAGAATTTCTTTCACAAGCTGTTTGTCAAGCTGCGGAGGAATATCAGCGTTTTCAGGATGCAAGTCTTTTGTAACAAATTCTGTTACAAGAATCCTCGCATAAGGATTGTCCTTTATTTCAGGCTCGGTGTCCAAAAATTCAAACCACTCTTTTAAGCCCTCTTTTCTGCCCATGTTCGCGTCAGGATAAGCTTGTGAGAGCCAGTTATGATTTTTGAAATCATTGTACTTTTCTTCTGCCCATTTTTTTGTCTCTGCCTTATTGCGCCAGATTTTCTCGTCAGGGTTATACTTGTTAACCACAATCTTTTCAAATCCTGTGATAGAGGATTTTGAGCGGAATCCTGACTGAATTTTTGCTTTATCCGGAACAGAATCTGATTCTTTTACTATTTTTGTATCCAATTTTTTTAGAATCAAATCAAGGTCAAAATTCCGTTCCTTAAGCCCGTATCTCAAAGCATCAGGAAGCCGCTCAATCATTGCCTTAAGCTGACCTTTTACCTTGCTGTTAAATTTAACAGCTACATCCGGAGCGCTTATGTTGTTCAAAACCGGAAGGTTTCTTTCTAACAGAGGATTCAACCCCAGATTTTTGATAGAAATAAAATCATCCACAATCTGCCTGTTGTATTCACCATTAATCTTGACAGAAGCCAGGATTTCACCAATCCTGTTGTGAGCAATGCCTGAATTTATGAGCCTCATTGCTTCCTGCTGCATATTCAAATCCACAATCCCGTCTGTAGAAATTGCCTTGACAATCGACGCTGACTCTTTTTCTCCAAGCCCGCGCGCAGCCAAAATATCATGAACATTTTGCTGCTCCTCGCTGTAGCCTGATTTTTTCTCAACAGCTTTTTCTATTGAATAAAAGTTCTGCTTTGTTCTTGAGAGGAATGCTGCCGTATGAATATCCACGCCATCATTCAGAATCTTAATTATGAATCCGGAGGTATTCGGGTTTTGTAACAAAGCTGTGTAACGCTTGATTTTGTTAGTATCAACATGACCGAAGTTAACACCGTCTTTTAGAGTCATTGAATCTAAAATTGCTGGGATTTTAGACTTATCAAGTTCCTTTATATCAAACAGAGTTTGTAAAAATGGTCTGTTCTCATCCTTTGAAGCACGTATAATATGCGATAAATCCTCAGGCGGAATATCCTGACGGGCGCATAGTTCCACAGCTAAGTCTATATTTTTTGCGTTGCAAACTCTTCCAATATCTGCGACTTTATCTTTAGGAAAATCAGGTCTGTTACACAAGTCTTTTAAGAGATTTTTGTTAATATCACAGTATACCTGTACTATTCTTGAAATATTATCCTTCGGAAAATCAGCTCTGTTGCATAATTCTGTAACAAAACCAAGATTTTCTTCGTCTATATATTGAATGCTATCCTTAGGGAAATCTTTTCTTGAGCACAAGTCTTCAATAAGTTTGATATTAGTTTTATTGCAATGAGTTGCTATATCAGGAATCAAGAATTTCGGAAAATCTATATCATTAACCAACTTTTTAAGCAACTCTATGTTTACATTGTTAGATGCTTGTCCTATCCTTGCAATAATCTCCAGTGGAAATTCCGGACGATTGCACAGGTCTGCAATAAGCGACGCGTTCGCATCGTTAACACTTTCTGCGACTTTATACAAATCACTTGTCTTGTAGTTTTCATTTTTACTTAACTCAACTGCTAAATTAAGCTGGTTTGACTTATATATTCTAAGAGTCAGTGGCAAAAGATTCTCCGGAACTCCGTTTTTTCTAAGTGCTTCAATAGAGTTCTTCATATCTTCAGGTAAAATCTCGGAATTAGCAGAGCGAATCCTGTCATAACCTCTTACTCCAGGGTTCATTGAATCATACAGCTCAAGCTTTGCCTTGAAATCCTCAAAGGATATTTCTGAACCTGCTATTATTTCGTGGTAGCTCTGACAGGCGGTATCCGTTGCACCTTCCTCTTTCAAGGACTCAATCTTCTTAACTGTCTCAATCATGTTGTTGTCACTAAACAGCATATTAAATCTATAATATAAAAAGTTAAGTTTGTTATCCTGCAAGTATTTCAAGTTCGTATTAGCGCGCTCAAAATCTGTATTAATATCACTGATTAAATTTTCAAAGATTTTCATATCAAAACCAAGCTCGCGCAATCTTATTAAACATTGTCTGGCTCCATCGTAATCACCGTTTTTTACATCCAGATATTTTTTCGAACTGAACTGATTCAAAATTCCGGAGCCTTTAAATGTTTCTATAAGCTTAACAATACCTTCAAAATCTGTTTGTCCGTTCTTTGTGAGTCGAGTTAGAGCATCTGCTACACTAAATTTATCAACTTTTCCATAATCAGGACTATGTATTATATTATAAACCTCTGCAAGCTTGTCTTTCGGGAATCCGACATCAACCGGGCCAAGATTTCTACACCCGAAATCTTTTGCTTCTTTTGAAAGAGAATCAACATATTGTTGAATCTCAGACACATCTTTTCGGATAGACAACTCTTTTAAAAGATACGAATCCAGAACTTTACCGTCAGGACAATTTAAATCCATCGGATACTTATCAAGCATGTCAGAAATTACTTTCATTGCAGATGTTTTTTCTTTAATAGAATTATAGCCGGTCAGGTAATTTAATTTATTTTCTTCAAAACGCTTTGCCTCTTTTGTATATTCATCCATTGTTGAAGGAGTCAGGTCTTTTGTATCACCCAGACTATCCACATCAGAAATCCGGATGGAAAATTCAGGACTAACTTTTTCGTTAAGTTTGTAAACAAAATCAATTCTTTCAGGTGTAATACTATTGTAAAGTTCAGCTCTACAGTATTTTAGGGATTTGGCGTCATCAATAGAAAGCTTTCTTTTCCCGTTTTTGGTCAAAACAGGCAAGGCATTAAAAAAGTCAACAAAATTTTCATTGCCTTCCAAAATTTCAACGATAGCTTCTCTACCTTCTCCAGCTTCGATATTTTTGCTTAAAAGCTTAATATTTTCAGGGGTAGTGTATTTAAAAGCTTGTAAAAATTCATTTAAATTTTTTTTGTCAGATAACTGTTCCAAAACAGTACTTCTTACATCCGGATTTGTCAAATCCCAATCTTCAGGCTTACAATTTTTATAAACGACATCAATAACATTCACCGCTTTACGCGCATCAATGTCACTAAGGTCAATCGCTTTGATTTCTTCTTCTGTAAAATTCAATTCTTTCAAAGCTTCAATACATTCGTTTTCAGACAAAGGCTTCACTTCGGGCGGGATAAGTTTTTTAGGCTGAGTTTTCTCTGTGACTTTAGCAGCCACCTTATCCATAATAAACATGACAAGCTCCCTCTCACCCGCAAGCTTGACAACTTTGCCATTCTTGTCAGTGACCTCATACACCTTCTGTCCCTTGAACACACTTAACTTCACCTTAAACCCCGCAAGCTCGGTGTTTATTTGCTGCACCTTCTCAGGAGTCAAAAACGACAAATTCTTTCCGCCCAATAAGGCAACAACCATCTTTGATACAGCATCCATCTGCGCAAGACTTTCAATAGCCTCACCATAACTCATACCATCTGCAGCCGCCATGTAACCGGCGTTTACAGAAAACTCAGTACCGAACTTCATTACTGCGCCCAAAGCATTAGAATGCTCTGACAAATTCCGCAAAACATTTGTTAATGCAGTAGGTTTGTTTGTAACAGTTGCTTGCAAAACCCTTGATATAACAGGCTCACTGTTTAACATCCTCGAAGTCAACTCCGATACCTTCGCACCCAGAGGCCCTGACAAAGCACCACCAACATACCCGAACTTGAACAAGCCGACTGCACTCTCCTGCAATTGCGCCCGCTCCTGGGGAGTCACATCGCCATCTTTAACCGCATCAAGCACCCTGGTTAAGTTAAACCCGGCAGACGTAACAGCAGCATTCGTCATCTGGGTAGCCGTAATCCCTGCCATCTGCGAAATTATCTCTGATGCACTCTTCTTTAGCCCGACCTGTGTTAGCGCACTGCGCATTGCTGTCTGCATGGCTTCACCAGCCATCATCGAACCCTTTGCCGCTGCGCCAAACCCGCCTGTGCCGTAAAGCAGTGCCATGTTGAACCCTAAATCAACAAGCCCTCCTCCGTTTAAGGTAGAGCCGCTCCAATCTTGTACAAGATTGGCAAGCTTGCTTCCAGCAAGCTTGCCATTAAACTCTTCAAATCGTTTAGTATTCTCCTTAAGTTCCTTTGCAGCAGCCGATTCCAGAACATCAAGTTTAAGCTTTGAATAAGTATCAACCTGTTTGACGTTTTCAATATAGTCAATCACGGGAGAATAATCAGGAGCCTTATCAAAATACTTAGTATAGAGTTCCTCAAACTCCTCGTCAGAACAGTTTGCCATCTTCACAGCATCGTTAATAAACCTGTTTACTTTTTCATACACAGACCCGCGTGTCTCCGGCTCAGCTATTCCGAGCACTTTGTCTAAGTCTAAATTCTTCACAAGGAAAGAACCGGCTTCTTGCAGCTCCATCATCCCTTCGTTCCCGATAGAGCGATTGTTTGCAGTATCCCAGTAAATCTGGTAGAGCTCGAGAGCCTGCTGGAAAAGGATTTGAGCAAGATATGCTCTTGCCATGTTCTTTTGCTCCGGAGTATAATTTTTCTTTTCCCTTGGTTTGACAGAGGTTGGCTTGAATGAATCCAATTCCATATCCGCAAAGCCCGCACCAAAAGCAGAGCCCTTCTTTGCAGCTTCAACTTCGGAAGCTGTTAGAACGCCCTCTGATTCCATGATACTAACAAGCTCGCTCTCGCGATAGAGTTTGTATTCAGGGTGGTTTTGGAGATATTGCTGTATTTTCTGCCTTACATCTAACGCCATTTCTTGTCCTTCTTATTTAGGTTTACGGCATTTTTCGTAAAAACTTGAGGAAATCTTTACAAATATTTACAAAAGCGATATGATTCTAGTATGTTACCGGAAGAATACAGGCTCAAAAAAAGAAGTGCTTTCAAAGCAACTTACAAAAGCGGAAAATCCTTTCACAAAGACGGGATTACAATGTTTTGCGGGCGTGAAAAAAACAACGACACGCCAACAAGAATCGGGTTTGTTGTGAGCAAAAAAATACACAAGAGAGCGGTTAGGAGAAATCGGATTAAGCGGCTTATGAGAGAGAGTCTGCGGCTTATCATAAAGGAAAACGATTTTTCAACCAGATATATGTCAGTAATCTTCGTTTCTACAGCCAAGCTTCTGGGCAAAAACTTTGCAGAGGTTGATTCTGCAATGAAAAAGCTTGTGGAGAAGCTATGATTGACGGGATAATAACTCCGGCGCTCCGTGACATTGACTATCTTGCGCCATCAGCGCCCTATCCTGCTATCCCTTCCGGAATAACCGTGCATCAGAGCACGCTATACCGCTACGCTGTTCCGACTGACGAGCAGCCCGTACTTACACTTGTTGACTACATTCCGGACTACAACGGGAATTTCATAAAGCCCGGACATTACACATTAGCGCTTTCAAGCGACAGAGAATTTCTTTATCTGATTGAATCGCGCGAGCTTGTGGCTGTGATTCCTGTATTCAAGGTTGCAGAAAACAAAAAAGAGTTGCGCAAGTATTATGAGAAGAGCAAGGAGCTTTCAAAAGACGAGAAAGCTGAGCTTCGCAAAAAGAAGCGCAAGGACAAATTTCAGGCAATAATTAATGCAAAATACGCTAAGACCGGAGCCACGCCGCCTAAGGAATACGAGCACATGGAGGCTTCTATTGAGTACATAAAAGACGGGGCTTATTATCTTGTGACGTACGAAAAGGGATTTTTGAGAGCGTGGGGTGCAATTAAGGTCAAAGAATAAATATTTATGTTATGATTAGAGAGTAAAAAATAGGAGTTTGTTATGGCTAAAGATTGCAGTTTTGATGTTGTTTCCGAATTTGACAAGCAGGAGCTTGTTAACGCAATAGATCAGGTAAAAAGAGACCTGACTTCACGTTTTGATTTGAAAAATTCCAACTCTACCATTGATTTGGAAGCAGACAAGTCAATCACAATTACCACAAACGATGATATGAAGCTTAGAAATATCTACGATATTCTGCAATCAAAGCTCGTAAAGCGCGGGCTAAGCATAAAAATTCTTGACGCCCAGCCTGTCGAAAACGCACTCGGCGGAAACGTAAGACAGGTTTACAACCTCAAAAAAGGGCTCACACAGGAGCTTGCAAAGAAAATCGTTTCAGATATTAAGGATTCAAAGCTCAAGGTTCAGGCTTCTATTCAGGGTGAGCAGGTTAGGGTATCAGGAAAAAGCAAAGACGATTTGCAGGCAGTAATCCAGCTTCTGCGCTCAAACGAGGATAAATACGATATTCCTCTACAGTTTACCAACTACAGATAGGTCGAAAAATGCCAAATATAGAAAATACAATTGACAGAATACAGGAACTGATCGAATGTAACGCCGAGCAGCAGCTTTGTGATGAACTCAACAGCTACCACTCAGCGGATTTGGCAGACATTTTTCAACAGCTAAAACCCGAAGAGCGGCTCAAATGTATAACAAAAGTTGACGAAGAAAAAGCAGCGGATGTTATTGAATACCTCCCGCCGCAGCTTCAGGTTGAAATCCTTGGTGACATTGACGAGGGCCTTGCTTCAAGGTTAATATCAAAGCTTCCGCATGACGAAGCTGCCGACGTTTTGGGCGACATGGAAGAGGACGAGTCACAGATTTATCTGGACAAGCTTCCGCAAAAATTCTCATCAGAAATCCGTGAACTATTGACTTATAACGAAGACACAGCCGGCGGTATTATGACCCCGCTTGTTCTCACGGTTTTTGACAACATGAGTGTAAAAGATGCGCTCGACACAATCCGGATTAAGGCTGAAAAAGAAAACATGGAGCTTTATTACGTCTATGTTGTGGACAAGCACAACCACCTTGTGGGCGTTGTCTCATTAAGAAATCTTTTGACCACTCCGGTTCATCTCAATATTTCTGACATTATGTCAAAAGACCTTGTAAAAATCCATGTAGACGATTATCAGGGGCATATTGCTGATATTTTCATGAAATACCAGTTCAACGCGCTTCCTGTAGTTGACCTTTACGACCACCTCAAGGGGATTGTAACCTGGGATGACGTTCAGGACATTGTTGAAGAAGAAACAACAGACGAAATCTTTACATCATCAGGTATCGTAACAGATTTGGGTGATGACGACGATGACATCCTCACAGGCAGCCTTGCGCACTCAATAAAAGCGCGTATTCCGTGGCTGTTTATCACGCTTATTGGTGAATTTATTGCTGTTACGGTCACAAACAAGTACGACAAAACTTTTACAGCTCTTCCTGTAATCGCTGCATTTATGCCGCTTCTTGCAGGTTTGGGCGGGAATATCGGGACACAGAGTATAACCCTTATGGTTCGTGGTATGTCAACCGGACAAATCACGCTTAACGAAGGCTGGCACCAGATTATGAGAGAAACAATAACCGGACTTAGCATCGGTGCAATTTTCGGAATCCTTGTGACTCTTGTTACGTGGGGCTGGCAGCACAATTTAGAGCTCGGTGTTATTGTAGGGATTGCAATGTCTTTGAATATGACAATTGCAACGGTTATCGGAACCTGCACACCTCTTGTTCTTAAAAAGTTGAAAATTGATCCGGCAGTTGCATCAGGTCCTGTAATTGCAACAACCATTGATGTTGTAGGTCTGGCACTCTATCTTACCCTTGTAACATGGTATCTGATTAAGTTATAGAAAGTAATTGATATGAAAACAGCACAGGTTTATCAAGATAAAATTATCATTAAACAGATGGACGATATTAAACTTGATGGTCGTAAAGGCGCAATTGTAAAAGTTTTGGGCTGCGGACTCTGCGGGTCTGATATTGTTAAGTTCAAACACAAAATCGTACACAACGGCGCTGTTTTAGGTCACGAAATTGTAGCAGAAATTGTTGATATCAACTCTGACACTGATTTTAAATCCGGTGACAGAATTGTAACCTCACACCACATACCTTGTGGAGTTTGCAAATACTGCAAACACGGAAATGTCTCAATGTGCGAACATTTCAAATCAACAAACATATTTCCCGGCGGGTTCAGCGAACTGGTCTATGTTTCAGAAGAACACCTCCAAAATGTTGCCTACCTCGTTCCAGAAAATATGAGCGAAGAAGAAATCTCTTTCTACGAACCACTCGGCTGCTGCATTCGCGCAATAAAAAGATGCAAACTAAAGGCAGGAGATTCAGCACTCGTTGTCGGATTGGGCTCTATCGGGCTGCTTATGGCAGAAGGCTTAAAGGCAATGGGATACAAGGTTTTTGGCTGCGACCTTCTGGAAGAGAGAATCCGGCTTGCAAACAGTCAAGGTATAGAAGCCTTTAACTCCAGAAACCTTGAAGAGTTTTCTGATATTATCAACAAAAAAACAGACAACTTTGGCGTTGATGCCGTGTTTATGACATCAGGTGCCGACAAAGCAATAGATGTGGCGCTAAAAGTCATCCGTCAGGGCGGAAAAATTATGGTCTTCTCAAGCACGCCGAACAACAACGGATACCCGAACAACGAGATTTATTACAAAGAATTGACAGTAATGGGAAGCTACTCCCCTTCACCTGCTGATTTGAAGCTTTCCTACGAGCTTCTTTCAACCGGCAAAGTAAATGTCAAAAACCTTACAACAGTTTACCCGATTGACAGAATCCAGGAGGCTTTTGACGACACTATTACCAATAAGATATTCAAAGCTTACATAAAGCTATAAATTGTTACAAAACTTTACATTTATTTTGCGCTTGAATTTTGGTAAAACGGTTTTAAAGATTATTAATTAAAAATAATAATTCATGCTGGTTTTGGGCTTTTGGGTTAAAGTATTCTTAGCTTAAAAAAATATGCAGAAATTCATCTTTACATTTCCTTTACAATTGCGAAAAACATGGCAATTTTTATTTTGACGGGCTTTTAAATATATATGTAAGTTGATATAATTGACTTATGTCATAAGAAGATATGTGTATGATAAACAAAATAAGTGTAGACAGTACTAGCAGAATAAATAGCAAAATTGCCCGTAACAAAAAAGATGAGGGACAGAATCAGAACCCGAACTTCAAAGGTCTGGGTGCGGTTGCGCTTGCCGGAATACAGGCTTGCGAGCGTATGCCTATGGTTAACGTTACTGTTATTGACATGCTGTCTGCAATTTTGCCTAGAACCATTGTTGAATCAATGACCAACTGGTTTGCGGGATTTGAAGCTTTCAGGCGTGAATCATCAGGGCTTGTTGTAAACTGTTTGATTCCGAGTCTTGTAACACTCGGGCTTGCAAAGTGCATTAACCCTGCTTACATGCCAAAAGGGGTCAACATGTCCAAGTGTTGGGCTGACAGTTCGCTGCTTGAAAAGGCATCAGATTATTACAAAGATTCTGCTTCTAAGGACAAGGTTCAGGAGTCTTTGAAGAAGATTATTGCCAATATTGAAGGCTATGACGGAAAAGAACAAGTTCGATTTAAAGACCATATCAAAGAAGATGAATTAAACAAATTAGCAGAAAAACTCGCAGAAATCTCACGCAGACAAGATAATGAAAAAACTTTTGCGCAAAAAACAAAACAGTGGTTTAAGACCGTGTTTGGCAAAGAAAAGAAAGATATCAACCCGATTGATGACATTGTTAAATCAATCATAGAAAAAACTCATGTTTCTGAAAATATTAACATCGTTGACGGCGGAAAAAATGTTCATGCATCATCAGTCGAATCATTATTAAAAGACTCTGTAAAATTCTTCAAAGAATACCAGAAAACAGAAGGAAAAATGGGCATTGAAGAGTTTGCAAAACAGAGCAAAAAACTTGTTAAGGCTAAGAGTTTGGCTGGTTTAGCAGTAATCCTTCCTCTTGCAATTTCAATGCAGTACATTAACCGCTGGATTACAGGCAAGATTTCCGGTGTAAAAGGCGCGCCGATTTATGATGATTTCGGCAAAAACAAAGACAACATTGAACAAAATCCGGCTGCAAAAGAAGGTTTGTTGAAGCAGAAGATTATTTCAATATCTTCAATGATTGGCGTATCGCTTCTTTCAATGATGAAAAAGCCTTCTATGAATATGCTTGAATTTAAGGGTATGTTCCCGACAATGGATCAGGCTAGAATCATCTCAACAGCAACGTTTGCTTCACGTATGGCAGCTGCTGATGACAAGAACGAGCTTGCAGAATCAACAGTTCGTGACATTGCAACATTCTCCGGATTATATTTCTTAGGTGATTACGCAGCAAAAGGCGCTGCAACAGCAATCCAGAACAAGACAGGTGTTTGTCTGCTTAACGAAACAAAAAAGCTTGATGAAAATGCTAACGCCCTCAAAAAATTCTGGCACTGGGTAAAAGACGTTAACATCAAGTCATCAGAAGAAGTTGTCAGTGCAACCCAGCAGAAATTGAAGGGTGTTGCCCCAACAAAAGAACAGGCAGAAACGATTGCAAAAGAGCTTAAAAGGGCTAAAAATTTACGTTCTGCTTGCCAGGTAACCAACCTTGGTGTATCATTAGCATTGTTAGGGATTATAATTCCGATATTTACTCGGAAGAATACCAAGAAAAAACACGAACAAGCATTAAAGCTTGCTCAGGAAAAAGCACAGACCGAAAAACAAGAAACTGAAAAGCAGGAAGCTGTAACACCGCTTAATCTTGAATACTCAAGACTCACAGCCGGTTTTAGAGCAGAAAAACACCAGTAGAAGGACTTATGAAAGTACAAGCACTCCAACAACAAAATAGCAGAATCCAAAACCCGCAGTTCAAAGGCGTAGCTGATGTCAGCTTACGTTACCTTGCAACAAATCAGGCTGTTGGCGCAAACAGCGTTGACTTTTGTTTCATGGTTGCACCGAGAACTGCAAGTGACGGGATCAAACGCGGTCCGGCTGCAGGAGCAGAGACTTTCAGGCGTGAAATCATGGGTACGGTAAACGACTCTTGTCTTGGATTGTTCGGTGCTGGTGCCGGTGCATTACTTGCGCTTTCTATGAAAGACAAATTTGGTTTGAATGTAAACCACCTTTTTACAGCGCCTGAAACATTGAATATTTTGGCTGAAAACAAAGCAGAGCAGCTCAAAAATAACAAGTCCAGATTAGAATATATTAGAAATACTTTTAAAAACATAAAAGCATATAACCCGACTTCTAAGGGTGCTGACAAAGAAGGGTTTGTCAAGCTTTCAGACAAAACTATCAAAGATGTATCAAAAATCATAGACGATTCATTAACATCAAAAGTTGATTTCCACACCTGGACAAAAAAGAAAACACCTAATAACAGACAGGTTTTAATCAACAAGATTATCGAAAATACTGGTGCTGAATCCAGATACATACTTGAATCAGCAGACAAAAAGACAGTAAGCAACACCAACTTGAAATCTTTGTTGAACGATATTTACATTGTTTCTCATTCGTTTGACAAGCCAAAAGTAAAGGACGCTTTTGTCGAGCAAATCAAAGGCGGAAAAGGTATTCAGGAAAACACCTTCATCAAAGGGCTTTCAAAATTCATGAAGACCAGAGCCGGAGTCGGATTTGCAGTCGCATCAGCTCTCGGGCTTTCTGTACAGCCGATTAACATGTACTTAACCAAGCTCAAGACTGGTTCTGACGGTTTTGTCGGTGTGGAAGGGCGTTCTAAAGACAACAGCGCCGGATTTATGGGGCTGAAAACCTTGAGCAGTGCGGCGTTCTTTAGCATGGTGCTTACAACACTTGAACTTTCTCCGCTCAAGTTTATAAAATCACCTGGCAAGTTTATGGAGAAAATGTCTTTCACAGGCAAAATGCCAACCATCAATCAGCTGAAAGGTGTTTACGGTATCACAATTATTTCAAGAATCTTCTCTGCACGTGACAAAGACGAGCTTCGTGAAGTGCTCACAAAAGATACTCTTGGTTATTTGAGCTGGCTCGTTCTTGGTGATTTTGTTAACAAGCTCGCAGCAGACCAGATTGACAAATCTGTTATCAATTACAAAGATGCAGACAAAAAGAAAGGCGCATTTAAACGCGCGTTCGGTGCAACATTAAAAACAAGGGATGAAATTCTGATTGAAACTCTTGCACAGCACAAAGTTGACACGACAAAGATGGAAAACGGCAAGCTTAGAGCGCTCAAGTTCAGCGAAATGTTAAAAGAGCTTAAAGAAAATCCTAAGATTACTGACGCGGTTAGAAAAACAACCCGCAAGCGTTTAAGCACGCTCAACAAAGCCCAGATTTCAGGCTACCTGTTCTCAGGTCTTGTGCTCGGGCTCGGGATTCCAAACCTCAACATTTACGTCACAAACATGCTTGACAAGAAGCGCAAAGCCGCTGCTATGAAGCAGAGTGCTTAGAGTCGGGTCTTCTCATTCAACTTGAAATATTCAATCATATCAAGGATTGAAATGATTTCATTTTGTATTCTTTCTATGTTTTTCCTCCCATCTAATTGGGTAGAAAAATCACCGATTTCAAACAAATCTTGCCAAGTTGAAATTGCAAACACAATTCTGTCTTTGACAAAAGAACATTTGATTTTATAAGTATCAAAACTAATCGAAAGTCTCAACAACCTTTCCATGAAAGCCGGTGTAACCAAATATCTGGATTCTACCTGATCATCAGAATACACATCAAATTCATTAGAAAACTCGGTGTCTTCAAGATGAACAACGTCATCCTGTTTTTTAGAATATTTTAGATTTGTTATAACACCTATTATAATTGTGTACAACAAATAAAGATTAATCAGTAACAGGTAAATTGGATAACCAGAAAAATAATAGAAAATACTCAAAACAATAAATAAAAAGACTTCGGCAAAAATCTCAGCATGCTGATTTTTGATATTTTTGTCACCTTTTCCTGCAACTATTGTATTAACCTTAACATTTTTATTTATAGGAAAAGCTACTATCAAACCTCCAAAAATCTTTGAGGTTGGAGAATATATTTTTTCGTTAGCTGCACCCATTATCGTTACTTCTGCAAACTTGTATTCAACTCCCTTATAGCTTCCGGAAAACGAATCATGAACTTGAATATGGGAGAAAATCCCAAAAAGTTTACTTTCTACAATCTCTGCGCGTGTGAATATTTTTTGATTCTGCCCCCAATACATCCCAACATTTTGTAATAGTGCACTCAATTGCGTTTTCCATGCCGGTTTTATTTTTTTTAAAAACTCTTTTGAATACAAATCATTCAATACGATGGCAGGAACAAAACTTGAAAGTATTAAAGTTACCAATATAACCTGCCATTCATGAGTAAAATTTTCTCTAAGTTCGGGATTAATAATACTAACAATAAGACTGGCGGTACTCACTAAAAATATTACAGAACCCAATATTCTTGCAAACTTAAGCTTAGCTCTTTTACTCTTTTGGGTTGTTTCTAATTCTTTAAGATAGTTAGTAATATCTTCATCAACTAATTTTTTAAATTCGCTAATACTGTTCATAACAATATAGTATCATTTTTCAGCATAAATAAAATCATATAGATAAACTACAAGCGCACAACCGCAAAATGACGCTCACTCGTTCCGTTTTCCCTGCGGTATGAGTAGAACAAATCATTGTCGCAGCTTGTACAATAAGGGCAAATATCAATCTTCTCAACCCCGGCTTCCTGAAGCTGACGAGCGTTGATTTTTTTGAGGTCAACATGCCGGTCTTGAAAAAGCCCTGACCTGTCATTCACAGTGCTAAGCAAAGTGTCCCGCACTTCCTCCGAGACCTCGTAGCAGCAGATTGAGATTGCAGGGCCGATTACAGCAATAATGTCTTTCGGGTTTGAGCCCATTTTTTGAACGGTCTTTAACCCGATTTTTGCAGCTGTACCGCGCCAGCCGGCGTGTGAGACTGCTGCAATTTTTTGTTTGGTATCATAAAGAATCAAGGGCGTGCAGTCTGCAAACTTAAGGTAGATTGCATCATCGTGATTTGAGAGTATAAGTCCGTCTGTGTCAGGGTATTCAGCTCTTGAGTCCACAAATTCCACATGGTCGCTGTGGGTCTGTGTTGGTGTGATTATGCGCTTTGGCTGCACCCCACCCCAGCCCTCCCCATCAAGGTAGGGAGCGAAGCTAAACCCGCGCGTGGTAAAAAACGCGGTAATCCCGTCCAGAAAATCGCTCTTTAATACTCTTCTTCCTGCAAAATCGTCAAAATAGAACATAAAACAAATATAAACCTAAAAGCGGAAGATTGCAATCTTCCGCTTTTTGTTAATTTCTTGAAAAAATCGACCTAATCCAATCGAATAATCCTTTTTTTCCTTCAACCTTTGCCTCTTGAGGCTGCTGGTTAAAGTACTTCATCCACTCCGGCGCGTCATTTACATTGATTGTACCGGTTGTGCTGCCTTTTGCTTCCACCGCTTCTTTCAGGTACTTGATATCAAATTTCTCAGAAGCCATGTCCTTGCTGTCTTTGATTGCAATACCAAACTTGGTCTGGGCAAGTTCTGCAATCTTTTCAATATCACGCTGTGAGTACCTTTTCTCAACAAGTTCCTGCGCAAACTTTTCGATTTCTTTTTCGTTGTTTTCAAAGAACTTGTGGATCTTAACTGCTTCACTGCCTTTGAGGTGGAATTTGAGCGACGCAACAAGCTCTTTTGCGTTCGGCAAATCAATCTTTAACATATTACCAAATCTGCTCAAAGAAGCAGCATCAAGGTTTCCGGATTTAGGGTCAACGTTTGTTGTACCCACAATTTTAACATTTTTAAATTTTGACAACTCGTCAAGGCCGTTCAAAAATGCTGTTCTGTTTTCAGCAAGGTGAAGGTTATTTGACCCGCATTTTTCTCTCGGCACAAGAAGCGCGTCGATTTCATTGAACGCAACAAGATATTTCTTTTGAGGGTTTTTCTCTGCCTTGGATGTCAAATACTTGAACACGTTTTTAATCTCAACCGAGGTCTGACCGATATAAGGAGAGGATACGTCTGCAAACTGAACTTCCGCATACTCTGCACCGATTTCTTTTGCCATAAGCTTAGCACTGAATGTTTTACCTGTGCCCGACGGGCCGTACATCAGCATGAACTGTTCAGGAGCCTTGGAGCCCGAGTATTTACAGAGTTCTTCATTAAACTCACCTCTGTTTTTCATTGTTTTGATAAACTCGCGCACTTTCGGGTTAACGCAGTCGTCCTCAAGTTTTGGAAAGTTTTCTTTCTTTGCAATGTCTTCAAACTTAAGTTTAGATAATCCACCTTTTCCAAGCTGCTTATACAAACCTACAGCTGTTCCGATTGCCATAACCCCAAAAGCTATAGCCATACCAACCTGCGCAACAACTCTCGTTTTGTACCAGCGCTCCTTATTCTTCTCCTTTTTGGATGCCTTTTTCTTTTCTTTTTCCTGAGCCTTAATAAACGCATCCAGTTCGTTTTCCGGTATGACCACCTTTTCTGCGCGGAAATTCACGTTCTTAAGAGGAACAACTGTATTATTTGAGACATTATCAACTCTGAGCATAGGAACTCCTAACACTAGTACTTCTAACATGATAAAAACCAAAAGTAACAAATAATTGCCTTATTGTAAAGTTTTGTAAAAATTTCTTCAAAATTCCTAAAGTTTTTCGGAAAAATGCCGATAACATTATTACAAAGGGAAAAATAAAGGAAAGAAAGCATGTTAGCCTGTTCACAAGTCGTACTATTAACATTAACAGCCCGCAAGTCAGATTGCGAGTACGGCATCTCTGTAGACTCCATGGAAAAAATGGCGTTAACGAGAGAGCAGACAGCACTGTCTAAAGAATATTACAGCAAGCTCCAATCAAAGCAGATATCTTTTTATGCTAACGGTCAGTATAACAAGATGAACTACAAATATTTGATGGGCTATGGTCAGGACTACCTTGCAATAACCGGCGGAACACAGCCATTGAAGACTGAAAACTCAATGATTCTTACAGACTACAGAGGTCAGGTTGTTTTGAGCAAGGCTTATGCTGACGCTATCACAAGCGTTCTAGGCGCTTCTGCGATGGATGCAAACGGAAGGGGCGGAACCTTCTCCGTTAACAAGATTCCTGAAATCTTAGGTAAGCTTATTCCTGGGCACAGCGCAGAAGAATTTCAAGCATTGATTGACAACAAGAAAGTTAACACAGAATACACAGCATCAAATGTTCAAACAACAACCGGCGAAGCAACCGGAGAAAAGACAGTTGTTGATAGTTCTGACAAAACAACAAAAATTCTCCAGAGCATTGTTGATTTTTATTATCCAATTTTCTCCGCAGCTGCGTCAAACGGTTGGACAACCGAGTACAATCAGGAGATGGATAATAACGAAAACTATGTAAGTGATGCAATAGTAAACGGAACTTTCAACCTTGCAACAGTTGGGGATGAAGGGAATTACGAGCCTGACACATCTTTAACATACTATGTTACAAACGGTTGGGTACAATCACGCACAGATTCAAGTGTGAGAGAAGAAATCACAGCATGGTACAACGCTGAAAAAGAAAGAATCACAGAAAAAGAAAACTATCTTGATATTGATATGGACAACCTTTCAACCGAGCTTGAAGCAATCAACACAGAGATTCAGTCAATACAGTCATTCATTGACGAGGCAATAAGCTCTGTATTTGATTGGGGTAGTTCATAATAACAAATACACATTTTTCCTTTATTTCCTTTTTTCTAAAAAAGACTTGCTATGTTTCAAGCAAGTCTTCTTTTTTATCAATTAGTCTTTTTTAACCGTGCTCTTGATATGCAACTCTCTAAGCTGCTGCAAAGAAGCCTCGCCCGGAGCGTCGCTCATCAAGTCCTTTGCGCTCGCGTTTTTCGGGAACGCAATAACGTCTCGGATTGAATCCGTTCTGCAAAGCAGAGCAACCAATCTATCCAAACCGATAGCCAGACCTGCATGAGGCGGAGTACCGTATTGAAGCGCGTTAACCATGAACCCGAATTTTTCGGTTGCTTCTTCTTCTGTTAAACCAAGAGCCTTGAAGATTTTCTTCTGAACTTCTGAAGAGTGGATTCTTACAGACCCGCCGCCAAGTTCTGTACCGTTGTAAACGATATCATAAGCAATTGACTTAACCTGACCCAAATCACCGCTGTCAAGCTTAGCAAGGTCTTCAAGGTTAGGAGAAGTAAACGGATGGTGCATTGCCATGAATCTGCCTTCTTCTTCAGAGTATTCAAACATCGGGAAGTCTACAACCCAGAGAAGGTTGTGTTTGTTCTCGTCAATAAGGTTCAAAGACTTACCAAAATGGAGTCTCAATCTTCCCATGATGTCGTAAACAAGTTTCGGCTTGTCAGCAACAAAGAAGATAATATCGCCAGCTTGCGCGCCTGCTCTTTCCTGAATTTGTTTAGCCTGTTCTTCTGTCACAAACTTCAATACAGGTGATTTTGCAGTACCGTCTTCGTTGTAAATAATGTTTGCAAGAGCCTTAGCGCCGAATGACACAGCAAGTTTAGTAATATCATCAATATCTTTTCTGCTGTACTTAGCGCCGCCAGGAATCCTGATACCGCGTACAATACCGCCGTTTTGAAGAGTCTTTTTAACGATTTCGAACTCGGATTGAAGGATAATATCTCCGATATCAAACAATTCCAACCCAAATCTTGTATCCGGCTTATCAGAGCCGTATCTGTCCATTGCTTCCTGCCAAGGCATCTGGATGAACGGAGGCTTGATTTCTACTCCGGCTGCCTTAAACGCGTCTACAAGCAAGCCTTCCACTGTATCAATAACGTCCTGCTGTTCAACAAAAGACAATTCCATGTCGATTTGAGTAAATTCAGGCTGTCTGTCTGCTCTCAAGTCTTCGTCACGGAAGCATTTTGCAATCTGGTAGTATCTTTCAATCCCGCCGACCATCAAAAGTTGTTTAAAGATTTGCGGAGACTGCGGAAGTGCGAAGAACTTGCCTTCCTGAACTCTTGAAGGTACAAGATAGTCGCGTGCGCCTTCCGGAGTTGTTTTAATCAGGATAGGTGTTTCAACTTCCAAAAAGTCCTGGGAGTTCAAATAATTTCTAACCGCCTGAACAATATTATGTCTTGTTGTGAGGTTGTGAAGCATTTTTTCGTTTCTGATATCAAGGTATCTGTATTTGAGTCTGATATCTTCTGAAACGCTGTCGTCACCGAGAACGAACGGAAGAACTTTTGATTCTGAAAGAACTTCTACAGATTCAGGATACATTTCCACCTGACCTGTCGGATATTTTTCGTTGTAAGTTTCTTCCGGTCTTTTTGTAACTTTGCCTTTAACCGTAATTACATATTCGCTTCTAACTTTTTCAAAAGCTTTATGCACATCAGGGTTAATTTGCGGGTTAGCAACGAGCTGGAAGAATCCGCTTCTGTCTCTAAGTTCTATGAACAAAATCCCGCCAAGGTCTCTAACTGTTGACACCCAGCCGGATAGTGTAACTTCCTGGTTTAAATTATTGAGGTTCAACTCACCGCAATTATTTGATTTCATACGAGTTTTCAATTTATTCATCTCCCTATTAAAATTCTATATTGCCCTAAAATCGTACCAAAAACATGATTAAAAGTAAATAAAAAGGCGGATTGCTAGCAATCCGCCTTTAAAAAAAAGTTTACCTATTCATAATATTCAGGATTTTTCACTTTCCCAAACTCAACTATTTCATACTCTCCGTTTGGAAAATCAGTCCTACCGGTAAGAAGTTCCGGATCCACATCGTTGAAGAACCACTTTTGTCCTTCTGAATAGCCGTAATAATCGCTCGGAGTATTATAACCCGGAGTATATTTACCACTCAACACAGCCATTTTATGCAAATCAGAATTTTTATCAAGCGGGTCACTCATATCAATACTAAAAGTATATCCTGCGCTGCTATGAAAATAGCTTTCGCTTGACTGTACTTGCATATTCTGAGTAGTGACATTTGATATTGTACCGCTATAATCAGAACCTTCTATCCACGCATTTGTGCTAGAAATAGACCATCCTGTACTATTAAACTTCAATCTCCAAGGATTTAAAACTCTGGATACACAGGCAGTTTTGCCTGCAGGTATTGTACATCTGTAATTTTCATATCCGCCGACTGCGTATTTTAAAGAAACACCTCCCTTTACATTGTACTGAATAGGTTTGTTTATCCTTAGTGTGACGAATACACCAAAAGCCATCTTTGTATCCGGATACCCATTGACTCTATTTGTAACCCAGAGTTTCAAAGGTGTAAGAGATATTGTTGCCCTTACGCTGGTTGGGTCAAATTCGGGTACAGACGGCTCCGGTTCAGGTTCTGGTTCTGGTGTTGGCTCTGGTTCCGGCTCCGGAGTCGGGGGCTCTTCCGGCTTTGATGGTTCAACAGCTTCTTTCAAACCAACTTCAAGCAGGCTTAAATCAAGTGCTGCAATCAAGCCGCCGTCGTCCAAATCGCCCTTTGTTTTCAGCCAGTTTTTTCTTGTTCTCAAATAAAACCTTCCCATCGGGTCGGCTGCAATAATTGTGCCATCAGCTGACAGCATAAACTTAAATCTGTCAGGGTTTTTGCAGCTATTAGCGTCGTAAATACAATCAGGTGATTTTTTAGAAGGATCGACATCCACATAAATGTCTGTCTGGTAGCTTGCCTTATTATCTCCGCTGCTAATCTCGTTTTTGAGCGGCACAATCCACCATTTCATGCCGTTAGCAGTCGTAAATGCGTTGCTATTGAATTTGTTTTTGAAATCAGATGAATTAAACTCATAGCTTTCGTCGCTGCATTTATTATCAGCATCCGAATTTAGGGTATAAGCAATGAGTTTGCACAGTTTTGTTTTACCGGAATATTCGGAGAATTTTGAATCCCTCGGCGCCTGTGTGTTTAAAAGCGGGTACTGATTTATTACAAAGTCTTTGTCTCCGGCTTCCTGGGTGCTAAAAAACAGCGAAGAGTTAGATGCGAGGTTTTTAATATCCTGGCTCAACTCATCATAAGCCTTTAAGTACATAACCTTCGTCTTATCCGGCATCAAATTGTTAATCGCTGGAAGCAGCACTGCTGCCACAACGCCTGTTATTCCAAGGACAATAAGCAGCTCTGCCAATGTAAACGCTCTATTCTTTTTCATGCTCTCTTCCTCTTTAAGTTACCCTCAATGTAACATATTACCTATTGTGTTACATGTGCTACGCACGTAGACCGTCTTGCCCTTATGGTATCTGGCCTACAGGCTTGGCGCTTTTTGGCTTGTTTTGGTCCTACAAGGGGAAAGTTTGGCAAAAATGGCAAATTTGAATTAGTTGATATACTTGCTTTTCAACCAGCAAACTGGTATAATGTAACACAATAGGTATTGAGTTACATTCAAAGTAACTTAAAAGTTGATTACTAATCTGGCAATAATTAATTAAAAGTTAAAAAAATCTTGATTTCTTAAATTTGTCATTAAAATATAATTATACGGAGTTATAATTATGATTAATTTTGAAAAATTTACGAACTATTCACAGGAAATTATTTTTGCGGCTAACGCGAAAAAGGACTTTTACAAAAATTCTGAAGTCCAACCGGAACACATTGTTATGGCGATGATTGAGGATAAGGGGATTGCTAAGGATTACTTGGAAGAACTTAAACTCCTTAACCAGAATTTTATTAACGCAATTGTTGCAAAGATTAAAGAATACCCGACAATTTCAGGCGTCGCAGCTGGCCAGCAGGTGTTTTTGTCTCGTGATACAAACGCGCTTCTGGAGATTGCAACATCAGAGGCTGAAAGCCTTAAAGATGAATTTATCGGGATTGAATGTATTTTGATTGCGATGACAAAATTGGAAGGCTCCTTTATTAAAGACCTTTTGAAACGCAACGGCGTTGATACAAACTCAATTTTGAACGCAATGAAGAAAATAAGAGGTAATAAAAAAGTGGATACTAAAAACGCAGAAGAAAATATGAAAGCTCTTGAAAAATATTCAACAGACTTAACAGAAAGAGCACGCAAAGGAAAATTAGACCCTGTAATCGGACGTGACGAAGAAGTCCGACGTATTATTCAGGTTCTTAATAGAAGAACAAAAAACAACCCTGTTCTAATCGGTGAACCGGGTGTTGGTAAAACTGCAATCGTGGAAGGACTTGCTCAACGTATTATAAGAGGCGATGTTCCTGAAAGCTTGAAAGAAGTTAAACTTATCTCGCTTGACTTGGGCGCCCTTGTTGCAGGTGCTAAGTTTAGAGGCGAATTTGAAGAACGACTCAAAGCTGTATTGAAAGAAGTCGAAGAATCAAACGGCGAGATTGTAATGTTCATAGACGAACTCCATACGGTAGTGGGCGCAGGCGCAACAGAAGGATCAATGGATGCCGGAAACCTGCTGAAACCAATGCTTGCAAGAGGCGAACTCAGAACAATCGGCGCTACTACAATCAACGAGTACCGCAAGTATATCGAAAAAGACCCGGCTCTTGAACGCCGTTTCCAACCGGTTCTTGTTGATGAACCTTCGGTTGAGGACACGATTTCAATCCTTAGAGGCTTGAAAGAAAAATACGAAGTCCACCACGGGGTTAGAATCCTTGATAGCGCACTAATCAATGCTGCGCAGCTTTCTGATAGATATATTACAGACAGATTTCTGCCGGATAAAGCAATCGACCTGATTGATGAAGCTGCGTCTGCGCTCCGTATTGAGATTGACTCAATGCCGGAAGAAATCGATGTTATGCTTCGACAAAAAATCCAGCTTGAAATCGAACGCGAGGCTCTTAAGAAAGAGACTTCACCGGAATGTATAGCAAAGATTGATAAACTGACTTCTGAAATCAACGAACTGGAAGAAAAGATTTCTACACTCAAAACCCAGTGGGAAATCGAAAAGAATACAATCACCGGAGAAGCAGGAATCAAAGAAGAAATCGACAAAGTTAAAACCCAGATTGCAGAGGCTGAACGCAACACTGACCTGCAAACCGCGGCAGAACTCAAGTACGGCAAGTTGATGGAGCTTGAAAAGAAACTCCAATCAATCCAGGGTAAAGAAAGAAGCGAAAACCAGCTTTTGAAAGAAGAAATCGACGGTGACGACATTGCTAATATTGTAAGCAAGTGGACCGGTATTCCTGTTACAAAACTGGTTGAAAGCGAGATGCAAAAACTTCTTAGAATGGAAGATGTGCTCCACAAACGACTCATCGGTCAGGATGAAGCTGTTGACACTGTGTCAGACGCAATCAGACGTGCGCGCTCAGGCTTGAAAGACCCTAAACGCCCGATTGGTACATTTATTTTCCTTGGCCCAACAGGTGTGGGTAAAACAGAGCTTGCAAAAACTCTCGCAGAATTTTTGTTCAATGACGAAGACGCGATTGTGAGAATCGATATGTCTGAATATATGGAAAAACACAATGTTGCAAGACTTGTTGGTGCGCCTCCGGGATACGTTGGCTACGAAGAAGGCGGTCAGCTTACAGAAGCGGTAAGACGCAAACCTTATTCTGTAGTGCTTTTTGATGAAATCGAAAAAGCTCATCCGGACGTGTTCAATATAATGCTTCAAATCTTTGATGACGGTCGTTTGACAGATTCTAAAGGCAGAACTGTTGATTTCAAGAACACTGTAATCATTATGACAAGCAATATCGGAAGCGAAATTATTCTTGAAGACTCCTTGAATAATGCCGGCGCTAACTTTGATGAGACAAAGGATAAAGTAATGGCAGTAATGCGCGAGCGCTTCAAACCGGAATTTCTGAACAGGGTTGATGAAACAATCTTCTTCAAGGCTTTGACTTTGACCCAGCTTGCTTCAATTGTCGATATCCAGATGGAAAACCTGAAGAGCTTGCTTGCAGAACACAATATTACGTTTGAAATCACTGACGACGCCAAGGAATTTCTTGCCCGCCGCGGCTTCAACCCGATTTATGGTGCCCGTCCGCTCAAACGTGTAATCAGACAACTTGTTGAGAATCCGTTATCAAAACTCTTGCTGGCACAGAAGTTTACTGACGGCGACCATGTAAAAATCGACCTGAAAGACGACGAACTAGTGTTTGAAAAAGCAGAGTAAATGATGAATTAAGTAACATGTAATGTAACACAATACTCATTGTGTTACATTATACTATCTTGTGGGTTAAAAAGCAACTCCCTGAGCGACTTTTGCATCGCCCCCTCTCCTTAGGGAGCGGGCTGGGGTGAGGGGTCAACCCCAACCTCCTAAAACCCTTACACAAAAGGCTATACCCCACCCTAACCCTCCCCATCCAGGGAGGGGACGCGCCCTACTTTTGACAAAATTTCACAACCAACCTGTACCCCCTATCCCAACGGGGCGGAGCCCCTCCACATTTACCCCCATGTAACACAATGAGTATTGTGTTACATTCAATGCTCTTCAAAATAGGAATAGAAAGGAAGAGAACGTGAAACAAACCGGATTTTCATTGATGGAAATGATGATAGTGCTGCTGATTATGTCAATCATCGCAGCCGCCACCGCACCAATCGTGAGCAAAAAGATGAGCAAAAGCGCCTCCTCATCCTCAGGCAGCCCTTGGGTCTTTATCGATACCAAAGGCAATGCCGCCTTTAACATGGCAGGCAAAGACGTTACAGCCGTAATCGGTGCCTCCAAAGTCCCGAATAACGTACACACCCGCCTCTACATCGACTGCGGAACCTCCAACTCCCAACTCACCTTCGGACGCGGGGACGAAGTAATGCAAGTCACAGCCGACCCGTCAGGACGTGTCGGGATTTCAAACGACAATGTTCCAAATAACTCTGTTGCATTAGGAAACGGCCAAACTTTGGGCTCTTCTAATATCGTCGCAATCGGCAGCAATGCTAAAACCTCCGAAACATATTCAGTGGCAGTCGGCTCAAATGCTCAAGCTGGCAATGGCTCAACCGCAATTAACGCTGCGGAGGCAACCGGTAAAATGTCAATCGCGCTAGGATATGGGGCTAAAGCTAGCGGGGATAATGCTTTTGCTATGGGGCAGGCTACGGCTTCACAGCCTGATGCAATTTCTATCGGGCGTAATGCTAATGCAAGCGGAAAATCTTCTGTGGCTATTGGCGCTCAAATAAATAATAGCAAAAATACGCTTTCAAGCGGTACCTGCTCTGTTGCAGTGGGCTCCGGTGCGCAGGCAACTGATATTGGCACGGTTGCTATTGGTGACAATGTTATAGCTTCTGATGACGGCGCTATTGCTATAGGCTACACTAATGCCCTTTTCGAGACAAAAGCCACAGGCATGAATGCTATTGCGATAGGCGAAGGGGCACAGGCTACAAAATTCAAGTCCATGGCGTTGGGCAGCGGCGCAAAAGCAAATTACGAGTACTCTACTGCTATTGGTAATGGCGCGCAAACCGGCGCTTCCCACCAGATTAGACTCGGAACAGAGCAGGATGTTGTATATGTCCCTGGGCACCTTGTTGTGGGCGGAAACACTTTCTTGGGAAGCAGAGGGAACTATGTTTTATGGTTGAAACACAAAACATACGGCAAAAATAACTGGTGGATTAGGTCTATAGAAGTTACTTCCGGTAAAAGCGATGACTACCGCTGGGGTGCTGGTGAAAACGATGCTACAGGACAGTGGGCGATTCCGGGATTCATTTCTGACAGACGCTTGAAAAATGTCGGAGAAAAATACACAGATGGCTTGGATGCCTTAAAAAAACTTGAGTTTTATCATTTTACTTTCAAAAAAGACGAATCCAAAACTCCGCACGTCGGCGTGATGGCTCAAGACTTGCAGAAGGTTTTCCCGAATGCTGTCACCAAAGGCGAAGACGGGTTCTTCAAAATTCGGATTGAAGACATGTTCTACGCAGTGATAAATGCTGTAAAGGAATTGGATTTGAGATACGCAAGCATGAAAAACACAATTGATGAACAGCAAAAAATTATTCAGGAGCTTCAACAACAAAACGCTGAAATCCAAAAACAGCTGGCAGAGCTAAAAAAATAATAAAAAAGGGGAAACAATTTGTTTCCCCTTTTTTATTCCCCTTTATAAATGGTAGCCTCTACATTTTTGTGCGGAAGAATCATCTCCTCCATTGACCGGAATAGCTCTGCTCTTGTGTCAGCCTCCACAAACTTCCCGCCTGTCACATTTGCGGTGCACTGGAGCTGCGCCAAATCGTCTTCGTCATGCACATTGAAAGCGATGACGTCAATTTTTATATCCCTCCTGGTCTTAACAAGCTCGATTGAGTAATCACAAGGACTTTCGTCGCAGTTCTCACCCCCGTCTGTCAGAAGTATTATGTGCTTTGTACCGTCATAACCGCTCAAATCACGTTTTACAGCCTGCTTGAGCGAATATGTAATCGGCGTCATGCCTCGCGGGCGCAGCCTTGACATGCTTGAGAGAATGTTCGGGCTGTTGGAGAATCCTAAAGGGACAAGGAGTTCTGAGCTTCTGCAAGCATTGTATGCAACGAGGTTGCAAGTGTGGCCGTAAACCCGCATTCCGACCTTTGTCTCCGGTGAGATTTTGGGCAGGATGTAATTCATCATGTCTCTGACCTGATTAACTTTTGTTTTGTGCTCCAAATACTCGCCCATGCTGTTTGAGTAGTCAACAACAAACAAAAGCTTGTCCCCGCTTTCTTTGTAGCGGTAATCATCCGGCGAGTAAACCCCGTAAGGCAGAGTTTCGGAATAAGCCATCATTCCTTTTATTGAGCCGCTTACGAAAAACATTACAGGCATTATTATTAAACATAGTAACAGGCAAAAATTTTTCATACCCCTAAATTAGTATGAGGGTTGAGAAAAATATATTGCCTGACAAGCTAATAAAAAAACAGGCGGATTTTGCTTTGCAAAATCCGCCTGTCAAATCCTTCAACCTAGTACCTTGCAAGATACCTGTCGATTTCCCACTGGGAAACATAAGTCCTGAATGAATCCCATTCAATTTCTTTTGCGGTCATGAACTCGTCAACAATATGGGAGCCGAGCGCTGTTTTCGCGATAAGCGATTTGTCCATGTAATAGAGCGCTTCTTTTAGACTTCCAGGCAGAGACTCAATCTTCATTTTCTTTCTTTCCTTGTCAGAAAGCTTGTAAATGTTAGCTTCTACCGGTTTTGGCGGCTCAATTTTGTTCCTTACACCGTCCAAGCAGGCTGCAAGAATTGTTGCAAACGCAAGATAAGGGTTGCAGCTCGGATCCGGTGAACGAAGCTCTACACGGGTGGACATGCCGCGCTTTGCAGGCACCCTTAAAAGCGCGCTTCTGTTTGCAAGCGACCAAGCCATGTAAACAGGCGCTTCGTAACCCGGTACAAGACGCTTATAGCTGTTTACTGTCGGGTTAAGTATTGCGGTTATGCTCTTGATGTGCTTTAACATCCCGCCGATTGCGTAACGCGCGGTGTCAGAAAGCTGATACTCTGCCTTTTCGTCAAAGAACGCGTTTTTGCCATCCTTGAATAACGATATGTTGCAGTGCATACCTGAACCGTTGATTCCGTATACAGGTTTTGGCATGAATGTTGCATGAAGCCCGTATTGCGCAGCTACTGCTTTAACAGCGATTCTGAATGTTGCAACATTGTCTGCTGTTGTTAAAATGTCTGAGTATTTGAAATCGACTTCGTGCTGGCCGTCAGCAACCTCGTGGTGGGAAGCTTCGATGTCAAAATCCATTTCCTGAAGCGTGCTTACGATATCGGAGCGAACTGCTTCGCCCAAATCGTCAGGGCCTACGTCGTAGTAACCGGCTCTGTCATGGGTTTTTGTTGTAATCTTGTCTTCTTCGTCTTTTTCGAACAAGAAAAACTCTGCTTCCGGCCCGATGTTCATGGAGAACCCGAGCTTCTTGGCTTCTGCCATAAGCCTTTTCAGGTTGCATCTCGGGCAGCCTTCAAACGGCGTTCCGTCTGCGTTGTGAATATCGCAAATAAGTCTTGCAGAGTTTTTTCCGTCATGCTCCTGCCACGGCAGAATCTGGAAAGTGTTTTTGTCAGGGTAGAAAAACATGTCTGATGTTTCAATGTTTCTGAACCCTTTTATTGAAGAGCCATCAAGCATAATTTCGTTGTTAAGTATTCTGTCTATGTGCTCGGAAGGTATAGCCATGTTTTTAACCTGTCCGTTGATATCAACAAACTGGAGCTTTATGAACTGAACATTGTATTCTGTAATAAGCCTCTTGATATCTGCATCTGTGTAACTTGCGCCGTTAAGCGGCTGGTGTTGAAATTCCATACGAATCCTCCATTCTCTTTTATAATTTATATTATTTTTTGAATCCGGTCAATGGGTTTATATTAAGAATTTATAAAACTTTTAAGCTGATAAACAGCTTGCTCCATGCTTGCAATATTAAAATTTCTATGTAATAATATCCTTAGGTTGGGAGCCTTGTGGTTTAGAGCCGTTTTTAGAAATAGCTTAACCATATTTTGTTTGTAAACCCTTAAAAAGGATGAGTACCTCACGTTCATGAGCGAATTTAAGTTTAATTATGATTTCTTGAAGAAAAATGCAACGCCCGGAAGCTGGCGCCGCGGTTATGAATACTACCAGAAGGACATGATTCTGGAATCCTTCCCTGAAAAAAACTTCTTTAAAGGAAGGGTTAAAGGGAATTATCAGGACTCCTACGCAACTGATTTAATCTTCAAAAAGAACAAAGTCGAGGCAAGATGCAACTGCCCTCTTAAAGAGGAATGGTGTAAGCACTCTGTCGCGGTTGCCCTAAAAGCAATCGAAGACGGGGCGTTTGAAAGCTGGATGTTCGAAAAATACGGGGTAGAGCCGGACTTATCCGACATTGATACTTCGCTCAAAGAAGCGCCAAGAGGAAGCTATATTTTTCATTTCAACCCGAAGCGCAGACAGAACTTCTTCTCAATCCTTGTTAGAGACCGCTCAACAAATAAGATTGTGCGCTCTCTGGAAAACATTTTGCGCGTGCTTATTGAGGTTCAGAAGGCAAATCCTGAATTTGAACTCAACGATGCACAAAAATCAGAACTTGCACTTTTCCAAACCCTGTTGAAGATAGCAAAACAGGACAAAAAAGCCGGCTGGTACGATATTCCGATTACAAAGTTTGCGCCTGTGTTCCCGCTTATGGCCGAGTTGGAAGAAGTGCTGGACGAGAAAACCAAAGAGCGTATTGAGTTTACTAACAATACCTGGGATTTGAATCTTGATGTATCAACGACCACGATTAACGGCGGTACAAACATTGTTCTTGAACTCTTCTGGACGCGTCCGGACAAGGATGAAACATACCCGTTTGAGGAGGTTAAGTACTTCTCAAGACAGATTAAGTGGGGAAGATACAAAAATATTATATTCCCGATTAATGTTGCGATGAACGAGCTTCCGCAAAGCATAATCAAATCAACTTTTACTGACCTGAAAGACGCTGACGGCGGGAAGTTTGTTTACGAAGAGCTTCCGCACCTGCAACAGATAATGAAGGTTAATATTGCTGAGAACATAAGCAAGCTGCTTCTTGAACACAAAGCTCCTTTGAATGTCGTGACACTCGGTATTGACTACGACCAGTCACTTAAGGCATCTCTTGAATTTGATTATTCCGGAGTTCGGGTTCCTTATTCAAAGAGCAAGGACAAATCGCCTTACCTTTCTGTAAAAAGCAGCGAGCAGGACGGGCTTGTTTACTGGATTAAGCGTGATTACGAACATGAGCAGATGGCTTATAACATGCTGCTTGCGTGCAAATTCGTGCCGATGCAGACCAACAACCTTGCTTTGGAAAAAGAAAACGCTATTGATTTTTACAACTACTACATCCAGCAGGCAGGCGAGGGCTGGAAGTTCGAAGAAAAAGACGACATGAATTTCTTCAAGCTTCTAAAAGAGCCGTTCAAGATGTGTGCGAAGGTTGACTTTTCAGAAGAGTCAATTGACAGCATGGAAATTCAGCTCTACGGTCAGGTTGGAGATGAAGTCATTGATTTTGACGATATTTATGAAACAATTCAGAGCGGCGAAAAATACGCGAGGGTTAGAAGCCTCGGGTTTGTTGAGTATCCGGCTCAAAACATTTATCAGATTATGCGCTCGTTCAACTCTTTTGACGCATACAGAAACAATGAAAACAAATTTTTGGTCAAGACTTACCGCGTAGGCTTAATTACAGAGCTCCAGAACCAGGGTTTTGAACTGGTTATGAGCGAGAAGTTCCAGAAATTCTGGGAGCAGATTTCGACCTTCTCAACAACATCTGACGGAGTTGAGATTCCTGCCGGAGTCAACGCCGAGTTTCGTGAATATCAGGTTAAGGGCTTCCACTGGCTCTGGTTCCTGTATCAGTATGGCTTGAACGGGATTCTTGCGGACGATATGGGGCTTGGTAAAACTTTGCAGGCTTTGAGCTTGCTCCAGAAAGCAAAAGAAGTTGACGGACCGCAGCCTACTCTTGTTATAGCGCCGACCACGGTTGTGTTCAACTGGGAGGCTGAAATCCAGAAGTTTACTCCGGATTTAACCTGCCTGAAATTATCTGGTGCTGACAGAAAAGATTTGTTCAAGCATATTCCTGAGTACGATATTGTAATCACAAGCTACGCGCTTGTAAGACGTGATATTGCAAAGCTTAAGAAGTATAACTTCAGATACATTATTCTGGACGAATCCCAGAACATCAAGAACGCGATTTCCCAGACAGCACAGGCAGTTAAGAGCCTTAATTCAGACCACAAGCTTGCGCTTTCCGGTACGCCGATTGAGAACAAGCTTGAAGAATTGTGGTCAGTGTTTGACTTCCTTATGCCGGGATTCCTGTTCAATGTTGCGGAATTTAATTACAGGTACGTTACTCCGATTATGGAAAGACAGGACAAGACTGTTGAAAAACGTTTGAAGCTCCAAATATTCCCGTTCATCCTGAGACGTATGAAACGCGATGTTGCAAAAGACCTGCCGGATAAAGTTGAGAACATGGCATACTGCGAACTTACTGACGAACAAAGAGACTTCTACCTTGAAGTGCTTGACAGCACAAAAGAAGAGCTCTTCAAGAGCATTGAACTTAACGGGCTTGAAAAGAGCAGAATGTCAATCTTCTCTGCGCTTCTCCGTCTCCGTCAAATCTGCTGTCACCCTAAACTTTATGACAAAGACCATGTTAAAGGCGTCATGAAGTCGGGTAAATTTGAGTACCTCAAAGGCATGCTCGAGCAAATTATTCAGGAAAAACACAGGGTGCTTCTGTTCAGCCAGTTTGTTGACATGCTTGACCTTATTAAAGGCTGGCTTGAGCGCGAAGGCATTCCTTATGAGTACCTTACAGGTAAGACAAAAGACCGTCAGGCAGCTGTTGAAAACTTTAACAACAACCCGAATATTCCTATTTTCTTAATCAGCTTGAAAGCTGGCGGTACGGGCTTGAACCTGACCGGCGCGGATTATGTTATCCACTACGACCCATGGTGGAATCCTGCTGTTGAAGATCAGGCTACTGACCGTGCTTACCGTATCGGACAGACTAAGAAGGTATTTGTTTATCGTCTTATTACTAAAAACACTGTTGAAGAAAAGATTCAGAAAATCAAAGGGCGCAAGCGTGACCTTGTTGACAGCGTAGTCTCAATCGACAGAAATATCACAAAATCTCTCACCATGGAAGATTTGAAAGATATTTTCTCTGTCGAGGGGTAAAACATAGATATATAAATAGCAAAAAATTTTTTTACGTGTTTTTAATAAAACACAATGGTATAGAAAGGACTTATTATGCAAATTTTACCAATCAATAACACTAGCAACAACCAGACTTTCACAGGGAAGCTTAACCGCGGAAGTTACAAGGTTTTTCAGGAAGCGTATGAAGCAGGAGCAAAAGAACTCGGACGCGGATTTGACAAGAGCGAGATGAACGGACAGTGGATGCAATTGAAAAAGTTCGTCTATAAAAACCTGCACGAAGATTCTGTTGTTACTCTTTCTAAAATTCCTAATAAGCAAACAGGGCTGGACGAAGTCTCTGCAGTAATAACAAACCCGACATTTGCTAACAATTCAGGATATATTGCGCACCACACAACTTTGAACGCAAACAAATCTTGTGAAGACAATCTGCTTAAGTTGTCAGCTTCTGATGAAGAATGGTTTGGCAAATTTATCAAAGGCACAATGAATAAATTCACAGCACGCCTGAAACCTGTTGAAGAATTTAAAAACACAATCACTGGCGCTGCAAAGAACTTATCGGGCTTGAAAAATCCGATGAACGGAAAACCATACATCGAGGATTCTGTTGCAAACTATACAAAGGCTTTGGAAAAGGCGCAGAATAATAGTTTTAAATTCTAATATTGATATTTTTATTAGATTGTATGAGGCCGGAG
Source organism: uncultured Candidatus Melainabacteria bacterium (assembly GCA_949902595.1). Taxonomy (GTDB): domain Bacteria; phylum Cyanobacteriota; class Vampirovibrionia; order Gastranaerophilales; family Gastranaerophilaceae; genus CAG-196. The sequence goes on from CATLDC010000003.1 coordinate 179,710, forward strand.
CTTGCTCCGGCCTCATTCTTTTTTAATTTTTGTAACAATTTTTTAAAAAACCGTTACTAATTTCCAAAATGTGGAATTATATAACTATGAGATACGGACGCTCAACATCTTTACAAAATTACGCTAACGCCTCAAACCCGCTCATAACCATGCATTCCGGGGGGGGGGGCAGCTCTAGAAGCTAGTCATCATGCTTTGAGGAGGTTGTATGAATATTAATACCAACCTCTCCTCACTTATTACCCAATTCTCACTCAAAACCTCTACCCTAAAACTCAATCAAGCCATTGAGCGCATGACAACCGGCTGCAAAATAAACCACGCCAAAGACAATGCAGCCAACTACTCTATATCAACAAATCTTTCAACCAAAATAGGTGCCTATCAGGTAGCACAAGACAACGCCCTGATGGGTCTCGACATGGTTCAAACCGCATCAAGCG
>CATLDC010000004.1 GCA_949902595.1 uncultured Candidatus Melainabacteria bacterium
TGTATACCTGGTCGGACTGTGTCGCTAGCTGTATCTTCGCGTTCTGGATGGATTGCGCTTGATACTCGACATCATGCATTCTTGCTGTGATTGTGAGCAGGCGGGCCTGCGATGCTGCCATTCCCATGTGTGTGCGTCCTTTTTGTCCCTTGTACTAGTGTTATCGGCACAAGTGGGCAAAAACTTTAGGGGCTGGGGGAAAATTGTTACATTTCGTTACACTAGTTGGTTAAATAATGCTTCAAATTCAGGGAAAGAGATTTCTGTCCATTCAAATCCGTTTATCACGATTTCTTTTTCTGCAATAAGCCCTGCAACAAAGAAACTCATTGCCAGCCTGTGGTCGTGATAGGTTTCAAGCTCTGCACCGCCCTGAATATGGGTCTTTCCACGAACAATAAACCCGTCAGCAGTCTCTGTGATATCTATTCCGATTTTTGTTAGCTCTGATACAAGGCATTTGATTCTGTCAGATTCTTTGTTTCTCAAATCTTCTGCGTTACGCACAATCGTTTCGCCTTCTGCCTGCGAAGCAAGCACCGCAATGACTGGTAGCTCGTCAATTAGTCGCGGAATGTCATTTCCTTCAATCTCGCAACTTGTAAGGTTTTCTGTGTACAGAACTCTTATGTCTCCGACTTTTTCTCCTGAAATTGTTGTTTCGTTAAGAATCTCAATATTTCCGCCCATTCTTTTTACAACATCAATGATTCCTGCGCGGGTCGGGTTGAGCCCAACATTTTTTATCACAAAGTCAGAGCCTTCAACAATGAGCCCCATAACAATGAAGAATGCAGCAGATGAGATATCTCCGACCACATCAATGTCTCTGGCTGTGAGCGCGCCTTTTTGGACTGTAACGCTCGTGTTGTTTACAGTTAAATCAGCGCCCAGATAGTCTAGCATTAGTTCTGTATGGTTTCTGGAAACATAAGGCTCTGTTACAGTTGTTTTTCCTTCTGCATTCAAGCCGGCAAGAAGGAGGCAGGATTTGACCTGCGCGCTTGCAATCTTTGAGGTGTAATCAATTCCTGTAAGGTTTCTTCCGCGAATGATAAGCGGGGCGTGGCCTTCTATTGATTCGATTTTTGCGCCCATCTGGGTAAGAGGCTCAATTATGCGCTTCATCGGGCGCCTTGAGAGGCTCGCATCTCCGATTAGGGTAGAAGAGAAGTTCTGTCCTGCAAGGATTCCGGATACCAGGCGCATTGTTGTGCCGGAGTTTCCGCATGGATAAACGCCTGTGAAGTTCGGGGTTAGTTTCCCGTTTGAAGCTATTTTCAAAGTTTTGTTATCAAGAAATTCAATATCAACGCCCAGTTCTTTGAACAACTTCAGGGTTGAATGGCAATCAGCACCGCTTGAGAAATTTCTTACGGTGCATTCCCCGTTTGCAATAGAAGAGAACATAACAGCGCGGTGCGAAATTGATTTATCAGAAGGGATGGTGATTTCGCCTTTTAATGATGTTTCAACTTTTTTTACTTTTTTAATCATCTTACAATCTCAAAAATCGCTTTACATTTTTCAAAAACTTGCTCTGCATCCTTAAGCGCAAGCATGTTAGGCCCGTCGCACAGTGCACAATCCGGATTTGGGTGTACTTCAAAGAAGAGGACATCTGCTCCTGCAGCCATGGCTGCATTTGCAAGCGTAGGAACAAACCTTCTGTCACCGCCAGTGGAGTCTCCGTTTGAGCCCGGCATCTGGACGCTGTGGGTCGCGTCAAATACAACAGGATAGCCAAATTCTTTCATGATAGGGATTGCGCGATAGTCAACAACAAGGTTGTTGTAGCCGAATGTCACGCCCCTGTCTGTAAGCATAATATTCTTGTTTCCGCTCTCTTCGACTTTTTTTACAAGTGATTTCATCTGCTGCGGAGCCAAAAACTGGCCTTTTTTGATATTAACAATCTTACCTGTTTTCGCTGCTGCTACGAGCAAATCAGTCTGTCTGCAAAGAAACGCCGGTATTTGAATAATGTCAGCAACTTCTGCAACAACCGCTGCCTGTTCCGGAAGGTGGATATCTGTAACAATCGGAAGTTCAAATTCTTTTTTGATTTGCGCAAGCATTTCAAGCCCTTTTTCCATACCAACTCCGCGGTATGAGGTTATTGAAGAGCGGTTTGCTTTGTCAAAAGATGATTTGAAAACATAGTTAATGCCGAGCTTCTCGCAAGTTTTTTTCAACCCTTCTGCGGTTTGCTTAAGAATGTCCATTGTCTCAATCGCGCAAGGCCCCGCAAGGATAGTAAGTTTGTCGTTTCCGATTTCAAAGTTTTTAAGTTTTAGCATGATTACCCCCCACATTCTCTCCTTAGAGAGGGAATGCGCCCTAAGAAAAAGTAACTAGTTGATGTCCCAACGACCGCATGTACCGCCCCAGCGAGCGATGATGTTGCCTTTGATGTCTCCGATTTTTTCAACGTGTCCAACAGGTTCTGCGCCTTCAAGGATTGTGATAACTTCGCAGTTGTTAGAGCAGCCTGTGCACTGACATGTTACGGATTGGAAATTCATGTTCCCGACTTCCCAGCCCTTGAACTTGGTCGGCACTTCTGTGTACTGGTGGTTTTCCATTGCAAGAAGCGCTGCACCGATTGCACCCATTGTCTGGTGGTTTTCCGGAACAACGATTTTTGTGTTCAAAGCTTCTTCAAACGCCTTAACCATGCCGGAGTTTGTAGCCACGCCGCCCTGGAAAGACACTGTTGGCAGAAGCTCTTTGCCTAATGCAAGGTTCGAAAGATAATTTCTAACAAGCGCCTGACAAAGCCCGTAAAGCAAATCTTCTACCGGATACCCGAGCTGCTGCTTGTGGATTAAGTCACTTTCTGCAAACACGCCGCAACGTCCCGCAATACGCGCAGGGTTTTCTGAACGGAGCGCTGTTTCGCCGAATTTTTCGATTGGAACATTTAACCTTTGAGCCTGATGGTCAAGGAAACTTCCTGTGCCGGCTGCGCAAACAGTGTTCATTGCAAAGTCTGTGACAATCCCGTCGCGGAGTATGATAATTTTACTGTCCTGTCCGCCGATTTCGAGAATCGTCTGAACTCCAGGTATGTTTGTGCTTGCAGCAACCGCGTGGGCAGTGATTTCGTTTTTTACAACATCAGCCCCGACAAGAGCGCCGGCAAGATTTCTGCCTGAACCGGTTGTGCCGACTCCGTTTACATTATAATCGCATAGTGCTTGAGAAATAATCTGTTTTAAGCCATTTTGCACCGCATCTACCGGCTTCCCGGCTGTTTTGAGCATGTATGAATCAACATACTTTCCTTTTTCATCTACAAGCGCTAATTTTGTCGTTACTGAACCAACGTCTATTCCTAAATATACATCTAAACTCATCTTTTACCTTCTTCCCTGTGTAAGTAGATTTATTATAACACAAAGAAAAGCAGCTGGGAAGTTAGCCAGCTAAGCAGCTGGGATGGCAGCCCCTCGCTCTTTCGGGGGCTATTCCTAAGGAGAGTGAATGGGTTAGCCCGGCTTGTTGTCCCGCCATTGAGGCAGACTTGTAGTACCAAAACAAACTTGTAATATTCACAATTGTCTGCCGACCAAATATATTTACCCCCATCAGTCGCTGAATGTTTTGAATGTTTTTTCGACGTTGTCTTTGATGACTTTCTTGACGGCGTCCATTTCGGTTGCGAGCGCGTTTTGCTCTGTGTCAAGCTGCTTTAGACGAAGCTCAAGGGTTCGGTCTTCCTGCTGGATGATTGAAGTCTTTGCGTTGATGTCAGCAATTGTCTTCTCGTACTGCTGAATCTTGTAATTATACTCATTCATCGCATCCTGATACGCGTCCTCGTCAGTTACTGACTCGACGTTGAGCGAGTAGACAACACTGTCGTCGTCAAATTTTACTGACGTAAACCTTCCGTTGCTGTCTGTTTCCAAAAGCGCGTGGTTTGTTTCCTCAATTTTTGTTTTCACATACGATGCGTTGTAGTAAGCAAGCTTCTCCTGAATGTCAATCGGCTTATCGTAATTGTACTGGGTCTGCATGCTGTTGTATAAGTCTTTCTCAGTGGTGAAATAAGTCTTGCCCTGCATGTCAAAAGTGTAAATCCCCTTGCCTTCATAAACAAGGTTACCGTCGTTGTCAAAACTCAAATAATCCTTCATCGAAGAATCAGAACAGTCCTTCAAGATTTGCGCAAGCTCCGCTGCCTGATCCTTTGTAAACTCTGTGAGCTCAGTCAACTTTGAATTTCCGACATACGACGGAACGTAAACCGTTGAATAATCCTTGGGCTCGGCAATTTCGTCCTCTAAAAAGAAATGCCATGTCCCGTTTGAATCCTGATACCCGTATACTCCGTCAGTTGTAAGCACACCGTCTGCCTGTGCCATTCCCTTTGCTGTTTCAAAATCACGGAGCGCATTCTCAAGCTTGGTGTCTGTCTCAACATTCTTTAAAGAGTTGTATGTGTATTGAGACCCGTCTTTTAGAGTGATAACACAGGTTCCGTCAGCTTTGTTAAGACTGATTTCCTGAATCTCGTCTTTCAGGTCAACTTCCTGAACCTCGCCCTTTGTTTGAACCTGCGGATTCTCGAGTAGTTTCTTTGAACCGGTGTAAATATTTGCGTAATAGTAGTGGTTTACGATGTAGTTGTAATCAGGGTCTGCTGATGACAACTGCTGCCAGTCACTAAGCACTGATTCGTTTTCACCGTCTGTGTATGAGTATTGCAGCTCGGTGTAGTCTGTTGTTTTAGGAGCATTCGGTACTTCTAAGCCAAGAAGACGGTTAAACAAATTCGCACTCTGATTCGCGAGCGCTGTTCTAGCCTGGTTAATCTGCTGCCCTTCCCATTCTGTATTGGTCTTTCTAGCGGTGAGGGCTAAATATCTTGCCTGTGAAGCTGCCATTCCCATAGCGGAATCTCCTATTTTTATTTGTTTTAATGCAATTTTTCGTAAAGTCAACATGAAAAACGGCAAAACAAGCGGTTTACTTTAACTAATGGGAGAAAAATCGTTTACATAATGTATTTTGATGCTAAAATAGTTTTATTAAGGGGTATCACAAATGAATATAACACCAGTTAACAACAGTCAACCGTCTTTTAACGGTTATGTGGACAAATCTGTAACAAAAGTTATTGACCGCGCATTCAAAAATACTTGCGACGAGTACATAAAAACAGCCAGCAATGTCGGACAAGAAATCAATCTCGAAACAATCCAGTCTTTGAAAGGTCTGACAGAGACTATCAAGAAGAAATTGGCTTTGGTTATGTCAAAAATGCACAAAAATACAGCGCTGGTACTTAGGGATGAAGCCTGGTTATGGCATGATATAGCCTTTATCAATGAGATTTCCAGGACTCCTCAAACTATGGAGCTGCCATTGAGAGAGGGAGTAATTTCAACAGGGGCTTATAAAAGTGGAATCAATTATGCAGAGCTCAACAGCAAAGACTTGATGGATATGAACGATTTCGCAACGAAAATGATTGACGAAGTTGATCCTGCTCAGATAGACAAAAATTTTATGAAATACAAACAGAATGAGATTATGGAAAATGCCGGTAATGTTTCTCTTTTGGGAAGATTTAAAACAAGCAGACAGCTGAAGAAACTAATACAGTTCATGTCTGAAATCGGCGTGGAAAAAGAACTACAAGACACCTTCAAAAATGAAGTCGGGTTGGTTCAAAATTCTGCGAGGATGCGCGAGTCATTCATAAAACTAAATCAGAAAATAGTTGACTCTGTTTCAAAAGGGAAGTAATACAAGTTGTTTCAACAAGCTTTTTGATGTATTATAAAACTTATGAGAAAACAAGTTATTGCTTATTTGCACACCCATTGGGATAGAGAGTGGTACAGAGAGTTTGAAATCTTTAGAATGCGGCTTTTGAGAGTGTTTGATAATGTTCTTGAAATGCTCTCTAAAAACAAAATTCCCTGCTTCTATTTTGACGGCCAGGTGAGCGCACTCGAAGACTACCTTGAAATGCGGCCGGAAAAAGAAGAACTTGTCTACTCACTAGTGAGACACAAAAGACTCTTTATCGGACCATTCTACTGCCTTGTGGACGAGTTTTTGACTGATAAAACCTGCTTTGAAAAAAACCTTGAAATTGGGATAAAAACAGCGATGAAATTCGGCTGCACGGATTTTATCGGCTACCTCGCAGATACCTTCGGCCATAGCCAGAATGTTGTGGATGTCCTCCGTGATTTCGGGGTGGATAAATGTATGGTCTGGCGCGGGTGCGGTGATTTTCCGGCAGATTTCTCCTGGTGCGGAATGGATACCGTAAATCTTGTGCGCGGATATTTTAATGACGTTTTCTCAATAGATGCGCCTATTGAAAAGAAAGCCGAACTGCTTAAGAAAAATCTGGATATGATTGCAGAAAAATCCAAAGACTGTATTCTGCTCCCCATAGGCGCTGACCACCTCGGAGTTGAGACAGATATTGATGAGCAGATTGAAGCCGTAAACGAGATTCTTAAAGAAGATTACTACATAAAACTCGGCTCACCGTTTGATTATTTTAAATGCGCAGAGGCTAATTTCAAAGACTTTGAGTGGAACGACGAACTCAGAGACAACTCAAAAACATTCACTTTGCAGGGCTGCTACTCGTCAAGGCTGGACTTGAAGGCGCTTAATGTCAAATGCTCCTATAAACTGGATTTGGCTACAAGATTTGCAAAATTCCATAATGAAACAAGGTATGATAACCTGATTGAATACGCTTATAAAATGCTGCTTCAGAATCAGGCACACGACGGGATTTGCGGGTGCTCAACAGATGATGTACACGCTGAAAACAAGATAAGATACAAAAAGATTCTGCAAATCGCTGAAACAATTATTGACGAACTCAAATTCGTTTACAAGTTTGATGAAAGAAAAATCTTAAACCTTTCAGGACAGGAATTTTCAGGCGTTGTCGAGTTTACAAGCTCCAAACCTGTTGAAGGATATGACAAAGCCGGTTCGCGCAAAGGGTTTGATAAGTATCTTCTAACCGACACACAAAGGATTCCGGTCACAGAGGATTACACAAATATTTATACTTACATTACAGAAGTCGAGAACATAAAGCCTGACGAGATAGAGTATCTCATGCCTGCTATTACGCGCTCTGATTTGCGTATCAGTGAAAACTCAATGGAAAACTCAAACATAGAGCTCAAAATTATTGATAAGAAACTCTATGTAAACGATGTGGCGATTTCTCTTGTGGATTTTGCAGACCTCGGTGACAGCTACAATAACGGTCCTGACGCGAAAGATTGCGGAAACACTTACAATGTTTTGAGGACAAAAATTGTTTTGAATACTCCGACAAGAGTCGCTTTGAGGGTTGATTTTGAAGGCGCATGGGATGTTATTCCTGCAACAATAAGCCTTGACAAGCATTCAACAAGCCTGAGGTTTGAATTTGACTGGGATAATTCTAAGAAAAACCACCTTCTAGAAGTCAAATTTGAGCTTAATAACCCGATTAGAGAAGTCTTTTCAGAAGACATGAACACGCTTATTAAAAGAAACTTCGAGCCTGATTATGATATAAGAAAAAATCTTCCGCAAACTCGCGGGCTGGAAGCCAGAACAAACACTGCTCCGATGCAGCGCGGGCTTTTGATAGATGAGGAAGGGAACAACCTCGGGATTGTGACAGTTGGTCTGACCCAGTACGAAGTATTCCAAAACTCGCTCTATCTTCCGATTCTAAGGTCGACTGGAGTTATTTCAAACCCGTATAATCCGGCCAGAACAACGCCTGCCGGGCCTCCGATTGAGGTTGAAGATTTGCAGCAAATCGGGCGCAACAGAGCGGAGTTTTACGTGTTTTTCGGGAATGAAAACGCGTTCCGGGATGTTATAAATCAGGTTTATAGCTACGTAATTGTTTAAGCAATGTTAACATCAGACTTTTGAAGACTCATTTTCTGAAGTGCTTCTTTGCCGCCGCAAGCTATTATTGAATCTACAACGGCAGGAGCATATTCCTGAAATACGCTGTTGTAATTCTTTAAAGCATTTGTTACGGCCGCTTTTTGCTCCTCATCTGTTAATTTTATAGTTCCTGATTTTAAGTCTTCAATAGTTTTGACTAGTCCGGTTTTCTTCATCCGTTTCACTGCTTCTGCATATTTCATCTGAAAACATAGCAACCCGACCTGTATTCCGAGTTCATCGTCTTTTGCACAAGCGTCACGAAGCTCTTCGCTAGAAGAGAATTTTTTTACAAGATTTCCTGTTGAATCTTTTAAGAAATTACCTTCTTCATCTTTTTTGTACATAATTTCATTCAAAAGTTTGCTGTCTAACTTTTCATACAAATCGTATCTTCCGCCGTTTGTATTGGAGAACATGTCTTTTGTTGTAATTCCCGTGACCTGCATAGGCCCTTTGCCGTTGACAGAATTTACATTGCGCTGGAATTTTGTTTCACGTCCTATAATAGCTGCAACAAAAGAAGGTGGCATGTCGGAAAGCTCTGCATTTCTTTTAACCAAATCTGTCCAGTACTCAATATCTTCTTTAGAAAAAGTCTTTCCAGTAAGCTTCATAGCCTTGATAACTTCGCTTTTAACCTTTTTTGTTTGTTCAGCTTCAACATCAAGCTCTTTTAGCTCCGGTAATTCAAATTCAGGCTTCCAGTCTGTTGCTAACTGCGAAATAGAGCGATTGAAAATCCCGATTTCGTCAAACTTTTCTGTTTTTTCAATGACTCCGTTGTGGTCAAAGTCACATAACTTTGCAATAACTGCTTTCATTCCGGTCAAGTCTTTTAAATAAATTTTGTCAGTCATAATCCATTTACTCATGATAAAAAATATCTTACATGATTATTTACGGCAAGATTTAAAAAAACTTTAGGGTTTGGAGGATGTTTTTTACAAAAATTTACATTAATAATTATCTCGCCTCCATTCTTACCTTTCTTAAGATTCGATCTCCTTCACCACTTGCGCTATCTAAGCGTGCTAAATCAAGGGGCCTCATTGAGTTGCCTCCGCCCATCATTGCGCCAAAGCCGCTAATACCAGAACCAAACCCGCTCATGCTGCCTCCAAAAGAAGAGCCGTATGAGCCCAGGCCTGATATTCCAAATCCGCCAGAGCCGTACCCGCCAATTCCTGAACCTGTCGACCAGGTCGTAACATCGTTTGGAAGATAATTCAAGAATGAATTCCAGTTCCCGCTTTGAATTGTGGTAATCAATCCATTATAGGCGTTTGTCATTTGCTGCTGTGTCATACCATACGCCCCATTTGCAGGCAGATATGTATTCCACATATTGTTTAAGAATCCTTGATTATAATATATTCCGCCCGGTGAAGCTGCATTAGTATATATTGTGCCGCCATAACCTCCGCCATCGTATAGACGATTTGGAGTCTTAACTCTGTCGGCAAACTTGTCTTGGATTGTAAATTTATTTTTTATCTCTGATTTAGGCGTTGTTTTGCTCTTTACCTCAACTACGGCGCCTTTAATGTCTCCTTTGTCATCATATACAAAGGTAATTCTGTGTTCGACATTCTCAAGGCTTCCGTAATCATTCTTAATCTGGTCTTCAATCTCACCTTTAAGCTTTGCCTCGTTCTCCTCGGTCGGCTCAATAGTAACCATCTTTCCGTCCTGGAAGAATCCAGCCTGATAAGAGTCTGCAAACCCTTTGTCATTATTATCACTGCCTGAAACCTTGTTCTTGTCACCCATAGAACCGCTCCAATCGGCTCCCTCCCCAGCAGCCGGCTGGAAGTTTATTCCCGGCATATCTGTGCCGTTCAAATCCTTAATCCTGTTGTCGTTAATCCCCGGAGGCACATCTCCGCCGCCTCCCGGCAATTCCTCCGGATTTTCTGTATCTACTCTGTTTTCGTTGTTCCCGGTCTCATCTTTCACCAAAACATTCTTAACGAGCGCTGCCAAATTCGGACACTCTTGCACCAACTTCTGATACAACTTTAACTTTGCCTCGTCCACATTCTTGCAAGTAATTATATCTTTGGCAATGTCCTTTAAAATCTCCAAGCCCTTCCCGCTCTTCAAGAAACTTACAATCTCGTCCATGTGCTTTCCGGCATTCTTGAATACATCTGCTAATCCACTCAAAGACAACTTCACTGTGCCTGAACTAATACCAGGCACCACCCCCAAAACAGACGCAAGGCTGTCATAGATAAGGTGCCAATTCGCTGCCTCACTTGTACTCATATCATCAGTCCTGAACGGAAAACTATTCGCGTAATCATTGTAGTTGTAAGTATAATTGTGCAAAGCCCCATGCATGCTTATCGCAAAATCCGCAACCCCCGCTGCTTCACCCACAACCGGCACAAAATCTAACCCCGTCATCACTATATTATACGCCGGCTCCGATGAAACCGCCGCGTTAATCTCTCCGGCATGATAAGTCGGATCAAGCCCCATAATGATGGCTGTCCTGTAATCCCCGGACTTCACAAGCTCACTCATCTTCTCAGCCTTGTCCTTAGCTCCGAGCGCCGGAAACGCAACGCAAACAGCAGCCTTGAATGTCGGTGAGTTGAGAACATCTTTGACGAAACCTTTAACCTTATCCTTCCACCCGCTGTCGCTACTTGTAACACTTCTTGTCATAGCTTTCGCAGTCTTTGGCAATACAATCCCGCTCTCCAAATCCTTTGCTGCATCTTCAACCGTCCCCCCGCTTATGTATTTGGACGCAAAACTTGTAAGAAAACTCTGGGCGCTCATCAACTCTTCGTTCGAAATCTTCGGATTCTTCGATTTCAAAAACTCCTCAAACGCCCCATAACTAATCTCACTGGCACTCTCAAGATACTCCTCAAGCATCGAAGCGTTCTTGTTTACCACCTCTTTCATTGCGCTAGATTTCTCAACCAATGCCTCCTGCACGCCCGAATCAATGCAGCTTGCTATCGTGTTTACAACAACTTCCAAATCCGGCTCCTTATCGTACTTTAGAAGCACTGCCGTGATTGTTTCTCTGTAGGATTCAAGACTTGTGACATCCTTCTTGGTTTTTGCCTGAATTTGTTTAAGAACACCCGGGTCGCTATATATCTTGCTTTCTATGTTCTGCAAGTTTTTTGGAAGGATTGATGTTTTCGGCTCCGGGGACGGATGGCGTTTAGCATAGTTATCATCCAGTGTTTGTGCTTGTTTTGAGATTTCAGAATTATAGTTTTTGATAAAATTATCAGCAAGTGTTTGAACGTTGTATGAATACACCCCGAGGTTAGCAAAAACAGACAGGCGTTTGCTGAAAACAAACCCGCTGTCATTCACTCCTGCTCTGTAAGTTCTGGAGCTCTTAGTAGTTTTATTATCCGAGAAAGTCTTAATTGTTGTCTCGACAGCTCTGTCTATTACTTTATTAAAAACATTCACATCAAAATCGCTGCCAAGTTCTGCTTTGAGCTGACTTTTAAGCGAGGCAGCTATTTTCTTTAAATCCTCTCTTGCCATCTGGGTTACGCGCTCGAGATTGCCTGCTTTGGTGGAAGTTTCGGTTGCTTTGCTTTGTCCGTTTTTGTAAAGTGTTCCGAGTTCGCTTTCCTCAACACAAGAGGAATCTGCTGTGTACATTTTTGATATCTTAACATCCTGTTTTGTAGGAGTTGTTTCAGCAACTTCTACATTGTTATATGTGAGAAGGAAATTGTTGTTCACAACAAGCGGTGACACTTCCGGACTCTTCGAAGTTTGAGGAATCGGAGCTGCTGCCTGGGGTGTTTGAACTTCTGGTTCGGTCCTTTTAGCCTTTTTAAGCTCCAAAGTCTCTTGTATAAGTCTTGGAAGGTTCCGTTTGATAAGTGACATAGCAAGCTCTCCTTAAAGTTTTGTTACTTTACATGTAACACAATCCCTATTGTGTTACATGGGGGTAAATGAGGAGGGGCTCCGCCCCGTTGGGATAAGGACTACAGGCTTGGCGCTTTTTGGCTGGTTTTGGGACTGCAGGTTGTGCGCGTACCCTCCCTTGATGGAGAGAGCTAGGGTGTGGTGTAACATTCGCCGGACAAGGATTTGCACCCTCACCCCAACCCTCTCCCGTAGGGCGAGGGAGCTAGTTTTATGAACTTTTGTAACAATATTATCTCAAACCCTAAAGTTTTCTGAATATTTGCCGTATATACTAGTACGAATGTAACACAATAGGGATTGTGTTACATTGAAGGTAACATTAATAAAAAAATAAACAAAAAATCCCGTTTCAAACGGGATTTTTGTTTATTAAAACGGTTTTGTCTGGTTCAGCTTCGCTCTCAGCTCTCTAAACCTTGCGATATCTTCCTGGGTCTTAGGCGATTCTCTGAACAAGGCCTGTGATGTCGGATGCACCATGCGGATTGAATCCATGTGGATTTCTAAAAACTCGTATCTTTTTGGCGGCTGGTTTGAGTTCTTTGCATAAATCTCAACGTTTACTACAGCCAAAAATCTACGGTCTGAATCGTTCAAAAGCTCAGTGAGCTGTCTGTTTGCAGCCACATTGTTTGATACAAAAACAGTGCCTTTGATATCATCGTTATCTGTTAAAATAATTACCTCTATAGGAATCATATCGCTGTTTGCCATTAATTTTCCTTCCTTACTATATATATAATTTTATAATATTTTTTACCTAAAGTCCAGCCTAATGTTTCTTTTTCTTTACTCTTACACCCTCAACCTCGTGTACATCCTCTGTAACAAGGAAAGCTCTCGGGTCGATTGAATGCACAAGTTCTTTTAGCTTTGCCATCTCAAACTTGTTAACAACGCAATATGTAAGTATTTTTTCCTGTCTTGAATACCCGCCTAAGGTTTTCATATAAGTAACGCTCACGTCAAGCTGCTTCATAATAGCGTCACCGATTTCTCTGTGAAATTCCGATACAATTCTCACCGACTTTGCTTTGTCCAAACCTTCAAGCACAGAGTCAATGACTTTTGATGCGATATAATACGTCATAATCGAATACAACGCTCTGTCCCAGCCAAAAAGGAAGCCTGCGCCAACATAGATAAACAGGTTGATGAACATTAAAAGCTCACCCACAGAAATAACTTTGAGCTTCTTGGAAAGATTAATTGAGACCATTTCCGTGCCGTCAAGCGAAGCGTTGTTTCTAAGTATGAGCCCGACACCAAAGCCTAAGATTATGCCGCCAAAAACTGTTGCAAGCAGCAGGTCTTCTGTTGCCTGTTTTCCGTGAAGCACATTGGTCGCAATTGAGAGCATACCAATTGCGAAAAATGTCTGGATGACGAATTTCTTGCCAAGATTCTTGAGCGCCATCAGGACAAAAGGTATGTTGATACAGAAAATCAGAATACCTAAGTTCCATTTTGTGATATACGATGCCATCATTGAAACACCAATCACGCCGCCGTCAATAATTTTGTTTGGCAAAAGAAACATCTCCAGCCCGACAGCAACGATGAATGCTCCGAGAGTTAAGAAAATGACTTTAGCAATGTATTCCCGCGCAATCTCTCCTCTGGTTTTCTTAATTGGCTCAGGTTTTTTCTTACTAAAAAACAATTTTCTTCCCTTTCTGTTTATTTTCCTCTAAGCAAGTCAAAAATGTTCTTGTGCTTGCCGCTATTCTCTTCTACAGGCTTGATGCCCAAAATTGACTCCAAATCAGCCTTGAGAGTCATCAAATCTTCGTATTTTTTTAGAATCCCGTCCATGCAAATTGAAACATCGCCAGTTTCTTCTGAAACAACAAGACACGCTGCGTCAGAGACTTCTGACATCCCAAGTGCTGCTCTGTGACGGGTTCCGTACCTCCAGCTAAGCTTAGGGTCTTCTGTTAGAGGAAGAAGAACACCTGCTGAATGGATTTTGTTTTCTTCTATAACCATAGCCCCGTCATGAAGCGGTGTGTTCGGGTGGAATATAGTCAAAATAAGCTCAGTGGAAATCAAAGCGTCGATTTTTGTTCCAACATCAGAGTAGATTCCGGTGTGGTCGCCTTTCTGGAAAACCATAAGAGCCCCCGTTTTGGTCTTTGTAAGGTATTTTACAGCCTCAACGATTTCCTTTATAACATCAATGTCATTGGCTGCTGCTTCTCTGAACGCGCAGGATGAAAACAGGGCTTTTCTTAAGAACCCCGGCTGGCCGAGATAGCCTAAAAATCTTCTTAATTCAGGCTGGAATATTACGATTAAGCTCAAAGAAATCAGTGTTACAAGAGATTTCAGGAAAACACCAAGGATTCTCAAATCAATCAGGATAAGGATTTCGCTGAATATCCATGCAAACATCAGGATGAAAATCCCCTTAACAAGTTTTTCAGCCTGTGTATTTTTGATGAACTTCTGGTAGAACACAAAAAGAGTGATAACAATGAACGCTATTTCCAGGACATTAATCCAGTTCAGCGATAGCTGAAGCGGGCTCAAAACATCCTGAATTATAGAAATAAGCGGATTAATCATTGTTTTTTCAACCTATCGGGAATATTATCGTGCTCTATGAGATTATCCAACGTCTCTCTATATACTATAATATCAGATAGAGAATTATTTACAAGTACCATCGCAGGTTTTTCAACCCTGTTGTAGTTTGAAGCCATTGAGTAGTTGTAAGCACCTGTGTTGAAAACGCAGATGATGTCTCCTGCCTCAAGCTTCGGAAGCTCAATTTCGTTAATCAAAATATCCCCGCTTTCACAGTACCTGCCTGCAAGTGTGACCTTTTCCAAATTCTTTGCCTGAAGCTTGTTCGCAACCTGAGCGGTGTATTCGGCCTGATACATACTCGGGCGCGGGTTGTCAGCCATACCGCCGTCTACAGCAACGTATTTCCTGCCGTTTGGCACAACTTTTGAACTCCCTACAGTGTAGAGCGTTACACCGGCAGTTGAAATAATGCTTCTGCCAGGCTCCAGATAGATTGTGTGCGGCTCAACCGAATACTTGTCAAGCGCTTTAGTGACAGCTTCTGCAAGGATTGTGACAGAAGGCGGGTTGTCAGAGTCTGTGTATTTGACGCCCAAACCGCCGCCAATATTAATCTCGTCAAGGTTAATCCCGAATTTCTCTTTGATTCTTGCCATTTCTCTTACAAGAATTTCAACCTCGTCATAATAGCACTGAGGCTCAAAAATCTGGGAGCCGATATGCGCATGAAGCCCGCGCAGATTAAGGTTAGTGTACTTGTCCTGAATAAGTGATACAATCTCGTCAATCTGGCTTAAGTCAAACCCGAATTTTGAATCAATCTGGCCTGTCTGGATGTAATCATGGGTGTGGCATTCAATACCCGGTGTGATTCTGAGCAGAATGTCTGCTTTTTTCCCTTTTTCACCGGCAATCCTGTTAAGGAGTTCTGCCTCATAAAAATTGTCAACAGAAAATCTTCCGACCCCGCAATTGAGAGCAAGCTCTATTTCGCTCGCAGTCTTGTTGTTGCCGTTAAAAAGTACTTTTGACATATCAACGCCGGATTTGAATACAGTGTAAATCTCTCCGGCTGATACAGTATCAAACCCAAATCCTTCTTCGTCAAGAATCCTTGTTATAGCAGAGGTACACAAAGCCTTTGAAGCGTACATCATCTTTATGTTTGAGTAGTCTTTGAACGCTTCTTTGTAGTCTCTGCAAATCCCGCGCACTGTTGCTTCGTCTATAACATACAAGGGAGTGCCGTAGCGCTTGGCTAAATCAACCAAATCGCAGCCCCCTATTGTAAGGTTGGCTTTTTCTTCTGTTGTAATCGGCTTGATAGATTGATTTACGCTCATAACACCTCTCCTTTTGCTTGTCACTGTTGTTATTTTAGCAAAACAAAAAGTGTTTTACAACAACCCTACCCTTTTGCAATACGCAGATGTCTGTTCTCGCCTTCTCCAATAGAAGTGCTCTCAAGATTGTACTGCTCCACAAGCTCATGCTGCAATTTCCGTATCTGGGAAGGCTGCGGCGCAAGCTCAATAACTTCTGCTCCGTCAAGCACTTGCTTTATCGCATCTTTTGCCTCATCAAGAGCCTGCTCTGTATCGTCAGAGTAGCCTTGAAGCGTTTCAACATCACCAGGCTGGATATCAAGCGCATCTTTCAAAACCTTTTGAATCTGTGCCATTGAGTTTGTTTTTACGTAAAAAATCTGAACCCTGTATTCTTTGGCTGTGTTCAGAATCTTTGCTCCGCCTTTTGCAAAATTCTTGTGCGCTATTACAATATCAGCGTCTTCAACATTACGTGTAAGCTCAACATTGAGATTCAGGCGCTCAATGATTTTATCAACAATTGTCCTTGAAACAGCGTACAAATAAAGCTTTTTAAGCGGCTTAACCTGCTCAACATAGTCTTTACGCGAGAATGAGAAGTTCATTTTATTTTGGTCCGGAGTTTGCTGCTTTTCTTTTTCTTCCTTGATTTCAGGCTGCTGAACAGTGCATTGCTCAACAGCGCCCTTGTCAACTTTTCTAATCTCCGGTCTAATCGGCCAGCCGCGCAGAATGTAGTCAACAGCTTCTGATGTATCTTTGTAAACAGCAAGCGTGTTTCTGTCCAAAATCTCGATTACAATATCAAAAGTCGGCTGCTTTTCTCTTTCCAGAACTGTTTTTTGAGAAGCGCGTCTTTTTGCTTCGTCATCACCCAGAGTAACTGACTGGATGCCGCCTACCAAATCCGAAAGAGTAGGGTTTTTGATAAGGCTCTCAAGGCAGTTCCCGTGGGCTGTTGCAATAAGCATAACCCCGCGTTCTGCAATTGTTCTTGCAGCCTGCGCTTCCGGCTCTGTACCGATTTCATCTACAACAATAACCTGCGGGGTGTGGTTTTCAACCGCCTCAATCATGATATCTTTCTGAAATTCAGGCTGAGGAACCTGCATTCTTCTTGCTGAACCAACAGCAGGGTGCGGAACATCGCCGTCGCCCGCGATTTCGTTTGAAGTATCCACAACAACCACACGTTTTCCAAGCTCGTCAGCCACAAGTCTGGAAATTTCTCTTAGTTTTGTGGTTTTACCAACCCCGGGAGGTCCGAGAAACAGAATGCTTTTTCCCTGTACGCAAAAATCTTTTATGCAGGCAATCGTGCCTGTTACAACACGCCCGATACGGCATGTAAGTCCGATAACTTTGCCCTGACGATTTCTGATTGCGCTGATACGGTGCAGCGTTCCAGGAATCCCAGTTCTGTTATCGTGGGTGAACTCCTGCAAATGTGAGGTTACAAAATTAATGTCGTCTTCGTTAACAATTTCGCCCTCAAGGCGTTCAATATGTCCGCCTGCGTGTCTCACTTCCGGAAGTCTTCCGATATCGAGAACTATTTCGATTACGTCATCCAAACCATCGCATTGCAGTTTGGAAACAACTTTTTGGGGCATAACGGCCATAAGCCTTTCGAGGTCATTTTGAAATTGTATATTGCTCATCATTCTTATATAAAACGCCTTTCTGCTTTCGCATTTGGCTGACAACTATTCAATTTTGATCTCCTACTATTATTATATCACATTATTACACTGTTTTCTTAATTTTGTCATCATTATTAAGAAATATTAACACGTCATTAAGTGTCTTAATTACGCTTAACAACTGGATTATACACTGACCTGCAAAATAAAAAATGGGACGATTGTCCCATTTAACAAATACCTTATTAGGTGATATAGTAATCTTCTTCTCTCTAAACTCCGGACTCGTTTTTATCTTTAACTTTCTCTGCCTCTTGTTTCTCTTTATCAGCATCTGCTTCGTTTGCTTTGTTGTCTTTTTCTTCAACATACAAAGTCGCAAATTGTTCGTATAAATCAGCGTCTTGAAGTATTTCGTCAAGTTCAAGATACGCGTTTTCGTCTTTGTTAGCTTCTGCGTATTTATTAGCATCTATATCATATTTTTGAGCCTGAGTACCTGTTAGCTTGTTAGCGCCTATTGTTTTTACTATAAAGTTTTTAAGAACATTTGCGTTAATATTTGCTGACATATCTTGTCTCCTTATTTAATTTCATCTTACATATATTAAAAGTATATAAAAATGACCCGATTTCACAAGAAGAAAAAATCGTTACAAAAGTTTACATAAAAACTATGTTCAAAAAATTATTTATGGATTTTAATATTAATTGGAAGGATTTGAATAGCATAATGAAGATACAAAATGTTGAAAACCTTAGTTTTAAATCAATAAGATACAGAAACTCTATATATAGAGATAGTAACGGCGTGGTGCGTACAACACAGAATACGACCCAGGTGCGGCCGGATTTGGATTGCAGGAGGCTTGCAAAGGTTATTAGAGAGAACTTTGCAGACAGAGAAAAGATAAATATCATGCCAATGAATTGCAGCGATTTGACAGAAGGGTACGCAATTGCTTCTGCGATTATTGACGAATTTGGCGAGGAGGAGGCTAAGAAGAGGTTTTTCCCGATTCAGGCGAGCGATGTGGATGAGTTTATGATAGACAAATTTGCAAAAGAGGGGCTGGTTGCGCTTGATAATTGGGATACAATGACAATCGGGGAAGAGAATATTAAAAAGTATTTTAACGAGCTTCCTGATGACACTAAGTTCCCGCTAAACGACAGCTTTTTCAGGCCAAATTCTAAGAAATTTCAGGCTAAGGATGAGTTCAGGTCACTTTTTAAGGTAGACTGTGTGGATTTTCAGAAGCGTATTGAGAATCTTGACGACGGCGGAAATTCTGTTGTTTTGATTACAAACTGTCTTGCAGACAGCTTCGGGCTTGATGCCGAGCGGGTAATAAATTCTCTTTCTGACAAATTAAAAATAGGAAGCCTTTTTGTAACAGGGCTTTATGATAGAATAAATCTTCCGGAGCTTCGCTATTGGCTTAAAAACGGGGATTTTTTAGAGATATCTCCGCGCATATTCTATAAGAACAGCTCAATAAAGCCTCCGAGGATTGTGACGGCGTTCCGTAAGTTATTTGGTTGCAGGATTTAATCTTATGAGTCTGATATCAGATTTCAGGTTTCTGATTTTTATTTGCTCCCATGGTGGTAATGAGGTCAGGTCAGCGTCTTCTGACATATATTTTCTGGGAAGTATTTGTTTAGAATAGTTTCTCGCGTCGACTTCCGCATCTCCATTTGGAGAGTATTTTACAGTTCCGTATTGGTTAGATATGGTTTTGTATGGCTTATCAATGTTATTAACCAATCCATCTTTGTTCAGGCTATAGAACCAGCTGGTAGTATAAGAGTGGTTGGTGCGGTAATTGTATGTGTGGCGCATAAACATTTGTTCTTTAGGGAAGATTAAATATTCGCACTTGCCAAATTTTCCGGAAGGGTTAGGTTGCCCGTTTAATTTAACATAGCGCATGGTACCGTTTGTGCAGGGATTTTTCAAAAAATGATTAATTCTGTCGACGATACCAACTGGTTTTAGCAAGATTGAGCTCCTTAAAAAAATAAACTGGGCGATACGTGACTCGAACACGTGACCCCCACAATGTCGATGTGGTGCGCTACCAACTGCGCCAATCGCCCGGATAGTAGTCTGGCATCAGGTGAGGTTATATTTACCCCCGCCAATCGCCCGGATAAGATTTATTATATGATAAACAAAAACTCCTGCAAGTATTTGCAGGAGTTTTTAAGTTATCTTTAAAGAGAATCTCTGTAAATCTCTTCCACTGCCTTTGGCGTTGCCTCTGTCGGCGCTATAGCAAGCAGCCCGTCAAGCGAAGGTGTTGTGAATGCAAGATTTACAAGGTTCGGAATGTCTGATTCTGCAAACCCTTCGTCTTTTAGTTTTGAAGGCACACCCACAGATTTCAACCATTCATAAACCTTTGCTGAAGCATCTTCTGCGCAGATGATTTCACCTGTAATCGGCTCAAGAATGTATTTGAGCGTTTCTGCTTTGGCAGGATAAATATTCTTAACCACAGCTGGAAGCAGGATTGCGAGCCCCAAACCGTGTGACAATTCATGCTTAACAGCACTTAGAGGGTGCTCAAGAGCATGGGTGTAGTGAAGCAGACCGTTATCAAAACATACACCGCCGAGCATTGCTGCGTATGCGAGGAAATAGCGAGCTTCCAGGTCTTCTGCGTTTTCGATTGCTTTTGGAAGGTATTTTGATACAAGCTCAATGACTTCTCTTGCAAGTGTTACAGCATAAGGAGATGCCACTTTTGAAGTCGCAGCCTCTACTACGTGGTTTACAGCGTCAATCGAAACAAATCGTGTCTGCTTTGGTGAAAGTTTTACCATTAAAGCCGGGTCGTCAATTGCATAAGTCGGATAGATGCAATCATAAGCAATTGCCGGTTTGTAGTCTTTTTCAGGGATTGTAACAACAGCAAATCTGTTTGTTTCAGTACCGGTTCCGTGAGTCAGGTTGATTGCAACAATCGGCGCAGCCTCGTCCGGAGTGAAGGTAAACTCATAAATATCGTTTGCAGTCTTGTCAGGGTATTTCAGAAGTATTGCAACAGATTTTCCAGCGTCTGTTGGTGAGCCGCCACCAATTGCAATAACAGCTTTTGCGCCAAAGTCTTTAGCAATCTTTGCAGCTTCGTTAACAGCTGTAGTGGTCGGGTTCGGAGTAACGCCGTCGTAGTTTACATAAGCGATTCCGTTGTCTTTGAGCGCCTGTTCTACAACATCCCATGCTCCGGTTGCTTTGTAAGCGTTTTTTCCGCTCATGACAATAACTCTGTCGAGTCCTTTTGTTTTGAAATCATACGCAATATCGTTAATCTTCTTGATAGCACCGCAGCCAAAATAAACGCATGTTCTGGTTCTGATTTCACGAACTTCATGAATATCAATATCGTTTTCCCACATATAAACTCTCCTTTCTAAGCTCTACATCTTTATTATAGATTAATAAGCAGAAATGTAAAGTTTTATTAAGTTATGTTAAAGAATGCCTTGTATTCTAGTAATATTGTAAATTTTAGAAAAAATGCTTGCAAAAATCTGAACAATGTGTATAATAAGAGGTACGTTATGTGCAAATGTCAGTAGTGACGCACGTAAGAGAGTTAGAGTGTATAGGAGATTTATCATGAACAAAGAAGAATTAGTCAAAGAAATTTCAAAGAAGACAAAACTTTCACAAAAAGTTTCTTCAGATGTATTATCAGCAACATTAGAAATCATCCAAAAAACAGTTGCTAAAGGCAAAAAAGTTACTTTGGTAGGTTTTGGTACTTGGGAAGCTCGTAAGAGAGCTGCAAGAACAGGCAGAAATCCTCAAACTGGTAAAGAATTGAAGATTGCTGCTAAGACAGTACCTGCATTCTCAGCTGGTAAGAGCTTCAAAGAACTTGTTAAGTAATTTCTTTTGAGTAAGAGCTTTATAGGCGGCGGATTTCCGAAGGAAATCCGCCGTTTTAATTCTGACCGCCCGGCCAGTAGCTCCACCAATGAGGCTGACCCGTCGTTCCAATCCCACCCTGTAATATCACAATTGTCAGCCGGCCATATGTCTACGTGCGTAGCCCTTTGCTTGCGCCCAGCCAGTAGCTCCACTCTTGAGGCTGACCCGTCGTCTCAATCCCACCCTGTAATATCACAATTGTCAGCCGACCAATCTCCTACGTGCGTAGCACACTCAAACCCCTCCCCGAAATAAATTCGGGAAGGGGCAGCTTCTTTACTTCCATAGGGGTAGTAGCGATGTATTATGGAAGATAAATTCTAGGTTAGCTTCCTCACGGTGAGGGTGTGGGAAAGCGGGATTCCGCCTTGTACGGCAGGTCTGTTTACGACTTGTCCTTTTATGTACATTACTGTTGAGCCGCCGCCGTCAAGGTTCATTGCGTTTACGCAGCCAAGCTCCTTCATCAGATTGGCGAGCTCTATGAGCGTAAGTCCGATTGATGAGCCTTCGCGTCCGTCAGCTGTCAGCATTATTAAGTTGTTGTCTTTTGTATATCCGATTGCGGTGCGCGGGTTTCTGCCGCCGATTGAACCGAGTTTCTGGGCTGTCATATCAACATAAATGTCTCCATTTTTTATTAGATACGGGCCGCCGCTTATTATATGATTAACTTCTTTCCACTCCGGATTTATCTTTATATCGAGCTTGAATCTTTTTGCGCCTGCTATCTGGCTTAACTTACTCTGTGGTCCTACGATTACGTATCCGTTCTCAGGTATCTTGCTGCTTCCGTAGGAGGTTCTTATGAGCTTTCCGTCTTTTACTACTATTTGCATACCATACTTCGGACAAGGTGGAGAACATTCTCCCCAATCCGGCGTATAAACGATTGTATGAGTTGACAACATTCGAGGCTGATTGATATTATCAATGTTTAACCCTCCTATATTTGTTTTAACACTTGCTTTTAACTGTACACGCGCCATTTCAAATCCGTTGTCAAAAATTCCCATAGCCACTCTGTCATAGATTGGACCTGTGTAGACTTTTTTGTTTATCATAAGCGTTCCTAAAGGTACACCGGTCTGGGGCTTGAAGTATCCCCCGTTAATTGCGACGATTGCATTTTCTCTTGTTGCAATGCTGGAAATCTTTGAGCGTGCTGCAAGGGTGCTGGAAGCAATTGCGGGCTCTATAACAAGATTGTCGTTAACCCCCTGTGAGAGCTCTACTATGTTAATCCTGACGGGTCTGTTGTTGTAAAAACGAATCATTCTGACATGCTTAACACCTTTTTCTACTTCTACTACTGTGGATTTTTTATACTTTGCTGCGATTTCTTCTTCAAATACCTCTGCAAGCTTTTCCTGGGTTTGGACATAATTCAAAGAAGGAGATAAACCTGCTATGTTACCGATATCTTTTGCGGATATAAGTAAGTTTTGGGATAAGAGGAGGCAGAGGGCAATACCTATTCCTGCGGCGCTCGTTGCCGCTTTTTCATACCTCGGTCGCTGTAATAGTATCGTATCCATCGCTTTCACCATGTTGCTTTAAGTTACAGGATACCTTTTTTATTAGAGAGTGGTGTGGGGCTATAACACTCTTTTTTTTCTCCCTCTCCTTGAGGAGAGGGTTGGGGTGAGGTGATTTTTTTACCACCACTTCTATTATAACATACACTTAATCCCTTCTCAAGAGGGTTGTATTAAAGAATTGGTAATACTTTAGAATGATTTTTAAAGTGGTATAAAATACACTTAATCCTAAAACCTGTTTTTGATATAATAAAAATATGAGCTTAGTATCACTTTTCAGGAAAAAGAATAGAAAATCACTTTTTACAACACCGAGCCACGACGGCAAATTGTGTATCCTTCATAAGTTTTATCAGTGGTACAGATGCGATATTTCAGAAGTCGAGGCTCTTAATCCGGAAGCTGCATTGGAAGCAGCCGAAAAAAGAGCTGCTAAGATTTATAACACAATATCTACCCGCTTTTTGACAAACGGCTCCACAAGCGGGGTTATTGCTGCGATTCTTGCGGCCTGCTCTAGGGAAGATAAACTTCTGGTATGGGAAAACTCACACCCGTGCCACAAAAACGGTGGAAGACTAGCCGGAGCAGAGATTGTTGAATACACGCTTCCTTATAATCAGGAATGGGGAGTTTATGAGGCCTTAAGTGTCGAAGAGTACGAAAAACTGATAGAAAAACATTCTCCAAAAGCTCTCGTTGTGACTTCTCCGAGCTATGAAGGAATTGTTTCTGATCTTCAGGGCATAAGCAGTGTGTGCAAAAAACACGGCGTTGTGCTGATTGTTGACGAGGCACACGGGGCTTTGTATCCCTTTAGTGACAACCTGCCGGAAACAGCTATTCCGTATGCGGATTTTACTGTCCAGTCCCTGCACAAGACTGCCGGAGGGATAAATCCGACTGCGCTTCTGCACTGTAACTGCGGTTTGGATGTGGAATCTGCGTTAAAAATGATTACAACAACTTCTCCTTCATATCCGATGCTTGCAACAATCGAGGCTAATATAAATTATCTTAACTCTTCAAAGGGGCGCAAAAAGATTGAGGCTTTGATAATCGGGATTAAGGATGTGCGTGAGAACCTTACCAATCTGGAGTTTTACGGAGATGACATAACAAAAATCCTGATAAAGAAAGACGGGATTTCCGGCCATGAATTATCAGAGATTTTGTTTGATAAATATAATATAGAGGACGAGCGCACAAATGAAAAATCCACAATGCTTCTGTGCGGGTTGGGCACGACAAAAGAAAAGCTAAGAAAGCTGCGTCACTTAATCAAGCTCTGAACCTCTTTGAAATTCGGGTGCTTAGCACTCTTTAGCCACTCAAAAATCGCAATTTCTGCTGTAATAAAATGCGCGCCGTTGTCTTTCATCCGCTCTAAACCGGCATGGTGCTCTGCTTCAGCACGGCTTCCGCATGCGTCTTTCACCACATGAACCTCATTCCCTAAGCCCCTTAGCGCAGTAACTGTCTGGCTTACGCAAATGTGGGTCTCGATTCCGAATATTACTACCTGTTTTTTGCAAGAGCTTTTTAAAGCCTCCAAAACTTCGCTGTTTTCAAGCGCAGAAAAAGTTATTTTCTCAAATCGTTTCCCGCCCTCAATTGCCGGAATGGTCTCACCCAGTCCTTTTGGGTACTGCTCGGTAATGATTAGAGGTATGCCTAGAATATTGGCAGCCTTTGACACAACCGCGGACTTTTTCTCAATCGAATCTTTGTTAAACGCTGCGTTCAGAAGCTTTTCCTGCACATCAATTATCAGCACAATGCTGTCTTCAATATTAAGTATTGTCATCGTTAATCTCCTTTTTAAACTCCAGTATAAACTGCTCCAGCAAGTCCTCAAGCACGCCTGCTTCCAGCTCTTCCGGCTCGAGTGTAATCCGTTTTGCGTCAATGTTCTGCGCGCTCGTCTGGTAGGTTATATCAATATTAATCTTGGAAAAGCCGGGGCTTGTAATCTTAAAAGCTCCAAGGGCATGTCTGCTTTTTATATACAAAGTTCCGTAGCCTTCGCCAATTCCCTGTTCAATGTTCATACCAAAAAGCTTGTCATTGTATTTTTGCTGGGTGTGATAAAAAACAGGTGTTACAATCTGCTCAATTTTCTTATTGAACTCCTGTCTGAAAAACTTGAAATTTCCACCGCTTCCGCCAAGCTCATTTATGGGATTCTTATTTGTTCTTACATAATCCTTGTCATAGTTTATCGCCTCATGGAGCCGGTTTAAGACTTCATTTATAAGCTGTTGTCTCACCTTTGAGCCGACGTTTGCAAACCCTGCATAAATCTTTTGGGGAATCTGTTCCTGAATCTTTGCCCAGAGTTTTTGAGCCGAGTCAATATTGGTATTGTACAGAAGCAGAAAATACTTGTTAGATGCGTAATTCATCAAGACATCGTTTCTTCTTATATTATTTAGTATTATTGTCTCAATCTGGTTTGGAAGAAGCAGAAACTTGGTTTTGTCGTTAGGTGAAATCGCTGCAAGCACCGCAGGAGTCGACATCTTGTTAATCTTATCAAGCTCCCTGTCCAAAATTGCGCTATAGTCTGTAAAGACCTCGTTGCTTTCAAAAATCTGGTTGTTTTGCACCAGAATTTCTCGGTACTGCTGATTTTTTTCAAGTAGAGAAACCGCAGAAAGTGCTGGAATCATCTTTGCCTGAAACTCCTCGTCAGAAGTAAGCGGAGTTACATACCCGAGCGCTCCGGCATGGTATGCTTTAACCTTAAATTCGCTGTTTTCATTGTAGGCAAAGAGGATTGAAGGCGTGCCTTTGAGCCAATTCAGAAGTTCAAGAGTCTTATCTTCGGAGTTTTCGCTATTTATAATCAGGAGTGAGTATGATAGCAGGTGGATTTTATCCGGAAGCTCATCAAAACAAAAGGTAAAAAGCTCATCGCTTTTTCTAAGCATGAGCTTTGTTCTAATGTATTCAAAAAAGTCAGAATCATCTGATATTAATACGATTCGGCTTTGCATGTTTTTACCCTATGAAAGTTCTGCAATCAATACCTCTGCCTTTTGCATAATAACGTTTCTCAAATCCTCAATATCAGCAAAATCAATACCAAGTGTCTTGATAAAGTCTTTATCAAGTCCGTTAGGGTTGAAGTTTTCCTGTACCAGTTTGTCAATCAAACAAACAAGGTTACAAGGAACCGGAATTGACGATAATGACGGATTGTGGTGGTATGAAATTATGTTTGCAAGAAGGATTGGAAGCTGCCATCTCTTTGCAAGCAAAGACCCTGCCTTAACGTGGTCAGAGTCAAAGTATTTGCGCTCTGCATCAAGAATGTCAGCACCGTCTGCAACAGCTGACAAAACTTTGCCGTACATCTTTTCGTTGGACATGTGAAGCACCATTTTCCCCACGTCATGAACAAAACCTGAAATGAACGCTTCGTCTGAGTCCATAATCTTGGTTAAGTTTGCAAGGTATTCGCAGCCTGCTGCCACTCTCATTGAGTGCTTCCAGAGCTCTTTGTCTCCCGCGTTTGACATCATTGGCTTCATTGCGACTGCTACAATGATGTTCTTAACTTTAACCATCCCAAGCAGTGAAAGCGCAATATTAATAGAGCTTATCTGTTGTGAAAACCCGTAATATGCAGAGTTAACAAGCGCAAGAAGCTTGATTGTAAGTGATTGGTCAAACATTACGATATCGCCAATCTCTTTCATGCTTGCTGTCGGTTTTTTCATAACGTTCAATGCCTTAACGATAACGCTTGGCATTGCCTGTATGTCTTTTACACTATTAACTAATTCAATTGTTTTATCCATATTTGTCACCTATTCTTCTATACTTGTAAGTGCTTCTTGATAGATAAGAAGCTTCCAATTGCTCCAAAAGCAGATCCAATAAGCAGAAGCGCTATTATTACGATATTTTGCGCATAAGCCGGATTTGGAATGAGGAAAAACTTATGCACATTCATAAGAAGACCCTGCACCCAGTTCAAAGGCATGACTGCTATTACAGAAGATACAAATCCGTAAAACGCACCCTGCATGATTAACGGAGTCTTGATGTACCAGTTTGATACGCCCATTAACCGCATAATTTCTATTTCTTCTTTTCTCGACTGAATTACCAGCTGAATTGTGTTATTGATAATTGTTATAGTAAGCGCAGCAGAGATAATGATTACAAAAATCATGGTTGTGTTGACCACATTTGTCAGCATCTGCATTTTCTTTGCAAGCTCTTTTGCATAACCCAAATCCTCTACGCCTGCAATAGGCTTAATCTGACTGAATACTTCCGGTATGTTTTCAGGCTTGTCCACCTTTACCCTAAGCGTATCCGGCAAAGGGTTTGAAATATCATTAAGCCCCAATTCTTCTTTCAAAGATTTCCAAGATTCATCCTTTGTTTTAAGCGTCACAGTTTTGACATGCTTAATCTCTTTGATTCTGTCCTTGATGATGGCAGGAGAAGAGTTTGACTTAAGATAAACAGATATCTCCAAAACATTGCCCAGCTCATTTGCAAAAGTTGACAGAGAAAGCGTGAATCTGAATAACACGCCGAATATTGTCAGAATTGCAGCCATAGTGGTAATGATGACAAGGTTTATGATGCCCGTTCTTTTAATGTCGTTCACAGCTTCTTTCACGATTCTGTAGACAATACGCAGCTCACATAGCCAATCTTTTGGTATGTGCTTTTTCACCTGTGATTTTAACTGCTGCTTGCTATTGTCCATAAGTACCTGCCTGAATGTCTCTTATAATTTCGCCTTTTTCAAGGGTTAAAACGCGTTTTCTGAATCTGTCAACAAGCGTATAGTCGTGAGTTGACACAATTACGGTAATACCTCTCTGGTTAATCTGCTCAAGAATCTGCATAACCTCAAGCGAGTTTTTCGGGTCAAGGTTTCCTGTAGGCTCGTCTGCGATTAGAAGTGGAGGCCCATTAACCAGCGCACGCGCAATACTTACACGCTGCTGCTCACCACCTGAAAGTTCTGTAGGCTTTGCTTTTGCCTTGTCAAGAAGCCCTACAACTTTTAATGCTCCTGTAACGCGGGTTCTGATGTCAGATGAGCTTATGCCGAGAGTTCTGATAACGTATGCAATGTTATCGTAAACAGTCTGGTTTTGCAGAAGCTTGTAATCCTGAAAGACAATCCCCATACATCTTCTAAGGTTAGGCACCTTCTCTGGAGGCAGGTTTGCAATGTTTATACCGCCGATTAGAACAGTGCCGGTAGTCGGCGTTTCTTCTTTGTAAAGCATTTTTATCAATGTTGATTTGCCGGCGCCTGAAGCCCCTGTTATGAAAACAAATTCTCCTGACAGTATGTCAAGATTGATGTTTTTTAGCGCATAATTGTTTTTGTACTTTTTCGTTACAGCTCTTAATTGTATCATCTTCTTAACTCAATAACTCTATTTGCAATACTTTCAGCATCTAATCCAAAATGTTTGAGGAGCTCTGATGGTGTTCCGCTCTGCCCGAAAACATCGTTAACCCCTATTCTTACGACTCTGTGCGGTGAATTTTCCGCAAGGCATTCACTAACCGCAGAGCCTAAACCGCCTATGATTGAGTGGTTTTCGACTGTAACGGCAAGATTTGTTTTATTCACGCTTTTTATAATTGTTTCACTATCAAACGGCTTTATAACCGGAACATTGATAATCTCTGCATTAATTCCGCTAGAAGCAAGAATTTCACCCGCTCTGACAACCTCAGCAAGCGCATCCCCGCAGGTTATAAGAGTTAAATCAGTACCTTCTTTTAAAACAACAGCTTTGTGTGGGTTGAACTTGTAGTTTTTGTCAAAAACCACAGGAACATTGTTTCTTGAAAGTCTTATGTAAACCGGCCCCTTGTGCTCTGCTGCGTATCTTACAGCCTGACGTGTTTCTTCGTAATCGCCTGGCACAAGGACTGTCATATTCGGCAGACCTCTCATAAGCGAGATGTCTTCAAGAGCCTGATGGGTTGCGCCGTCTTCTCCAACGGTGATACCGCCATGGGCGCCGACCACTTTAACGTTTGCCTTAGGGTAGCAAATAGAATTTCTAATCTGGTCATAAGCCCTTCCTGTTGCAAACACGGCAAATGTTGCTGCAAAAGGGATTTTGCCTTCAAGAGCAAAGCCTAGAGCAGTTGTCATAAGATTTTGTTCTGCAATACCCACATCAAAGAATCTTTCAGGGAAAGCCTTTGCAAATATTGTAGTCTGGGTGGAGCCGCACAAATCGGCGTCAAGAGCGACTATGTCTGGATTTGTTGCGCCAAGTTCTGCCAGTTCTTCACCAAAAGCCCCTCTAATAGATTTTTTTACATTATAGTCAATAGTCTGCATAATAGAATTATAACATAAATTGACTCGGTGTCTAGGAAAACTTAAATCATCTAAAAGATTGATTGAAAAAGTCTTGTAAAAGTTTTATTCTTATTATGCGAGGTCTTTAGTGAAAAAACAACAATTAAAAAAGCAAATACTCCAAAAAGAATTACAAATAAAGAAACTACATTTACACCAAAGCACATCTGATGTGTGCAACCAGCTGTACAACTCTCTGATACTGGAAAAAGCCATCCTAAAAAAAGAGCTTGAACTCCTTGAAAAGAATCCGATTGTTGAAAAGTTCAAACGCCTAATGCCTAAAAAAGAGCGCCTAATCTGTGATTACTGGGGCGGTGGAGCTGTTAAGTAATATACTCCTTGTAACAATTTTGTTACATTGGGTCAATTTTTCAATTATTGAATACTTTTATATTCCATAAGTAAACACGAGACTATAAATGCAATACAAGAACGTATTGTTAATTTTTGTAACAATAAAATTGAAAAACCTAAAGTTTTGGAAAAAGTTGCCGTTATACATGGCAATAGTAGGATTGTATTGTTACAGAAATAAAGAAAGGAGCTACTATCAATGAATGCACAGGTAGGATTTAAAGAAGTTCAAGCATATGCTCAGACTCACAATGTGGACTTCAAAACAGCTGCAAAACAGCTTGGACTAAGTGAAAAGGACGCTAAAATGCTTGAAGAAAGCATGAATGGCGGTGCAAACTGGGGAAAAATTATGGACGAAGTTACGTTCAATCCTCAAAAGGCAGATGTTTACAAGGCAGAAGCAAAGGCTAAACAAGAGGAAGATGTTAAGAATCATCCTGAAAAATACGAACCTAAAACACACAAAAGACCTTCAGGCAACTATATTGTTTATCAAAAAGACCCAGAAACAGGAAAAGATACTTTCAAATTCTATGCTGCTGATGGTACACGGATGAAAGAAGCTGACTTTAAGAAGCAAGAAAAAATGGAAGATGTTGTTTCTTTTGCGTATAATCCAAGAACAAATTCTTTTGAAACAACAAAAGAAGGGCAGACTCTAAGATTTACTGACGAAAACGGTAAATTTGATTTGGCAGAAACAGGTAAGTCTCTCGGCAAGATAGCTTTTGGTATGACTCTCGGGTTATTTGCAAGCTGTAGCCCTGGCGATGACTCCATGGAGGTTATTGACAACAGTATAATTGATGTAGATAGCAAAACAGATGTCACTGTTACAATAAGTTCTGCAGATCAAAAGGCATTGATAGAAGCTATGAATAAAGGCTTTGAAGCACTGCTTGCCAAGATTAACGAACTTGGGCTTTCGATGAAAGAATATGGCGATCAGATTGTTGCTCTTCTTGTTCAGAACAACAAAAAGCTTGACGGTATTGCTAACGAGCTGAAAAACAATGGTGAGCAGAATAATGAAATTATCAAAATACTTACTAATATCAATAACACTGTTTCAACTCTTAAGGACTTAACAGCAGGTATTTCTGCGGATATTAAGATTAACGGACAAAGTGTTAAAACCCAGCTTGATGCTATTCTCAATGCAATAAATTCTAATAACTTAAATCTTGGCGGGCTTAATGAACAAATGGACAAACTTCAAGATTTGTTAAAGGAAGTTATTAATAATCAGGAAACATCCTTGGTATTCCAAGAAAACAGTAATATGAATGAAGAGACGATTATCAATTTAATAAAAGGACTTCAATCTGCAGATGAGTCTAAACAGTTGGAAACAATTATTGATATCTTGAAAGATATTAAGGGTATTACTCAAAATATTGATAACAAGCTCGATGCAATCCAGAATACTGTTACTGAAATCAAAAATAAATTTGGAGATGACGGAATTGCCGCTTCTCTTGATAAGTTGATAGAATTGATACAGGCTAACAACGATAAAGCTGATGTTACCAACGAACTTTTGAAAAAGCTGATAGATAACGGTGTCACTAAGGCTGATGTTGAAGCAATTATTAATGCTATTAACAAACTTGGAGTTGATGTAGTTGCAAACATGAATGCGATTCTGGATGCAATCAAGGCGGCTGGTGATAACGGTAAAGACATAAAAGCTTTGCTTGACAAAATTCTTGCAAAACTTGATACAATGGATGAAAACCAGAAAACTAATGCTAAAGCTATTCTTGATGCAATTGCAAACATCAAAGTTGGCGGCGGAGGTAATGTAGATCTTTCAAGCCTTGAAAAAATGATGGCAGAGCTGCTTGAACTTACAAAAGGCAATAATGGCTTGTTGACTGATATTGACGCCAAGATGGATGTTTTGAATGTAACAACAAAAGCAATTCTTGACAAGATTGAAGCAGAAGCTGGCAAAAACGACGAAAGATACGAAAACGTTATGAACATACTTAATAACATTAAAGGAGGTAATTTCGACGATACTAAATTGATGGAAAAACTAGACAAAGTTCTCAATAAGCTGGATGATATTCTTGCAGCAATTAAGGATCACAAAGTTACAGTCGATGTTACCGGTAAGGTTACTTGCGAATGCAACTGCGGAAAACCGCATGAAGGAATCATTGGTGATTTGAATGACATATTAGGATAACAGTTCATTTAATAAAAATGTGGTCGGAAAGCTTTAGCTTTCCGACCACATTTTCTTAATCAAACCTTATCTCTGCATTCTCAGTATTTGTTACTTCACTCTCTGTCTCATAATACTCTTGAGAAAGCTGCGTATCCGTAATCTTTACATCCACAAGCTTCTTCAACACCTCAATGTAGTCAAGACACTTCTTTCCTTTTACACCCTGCGTTTCCATCTGGATTTCGCCGTTTGGTAGTAGTTTTATTTTTAATTTTTTTGCCATATCAAAACCCTTATTCTAAATTCACTGTTAAAACAATTGTGTTGTCATCAAGCACTTCTTCGTCCTCGATTTCCATGTTGTTCGCTTTGAGCTTATCAACAATGTTCAAATAAGCCTCCTCCTGAACATTCAACGCGTATTCTGAACTCAAATCGTCAATCTTTTCTTCCGGCTTGTCCTTGTCTGTGCAGGAAATTCTGAGAAAATAAGGCTTGTCTGATTCCATTTTTTCAAATGTGAGCGTGTAATTATCAACAGTGCCTGATATACGCCCGAACCCATCTTCCTGTATCCCTTTGAGCCCGTGCTCTTCAATGGTTTTCATAAGAAGCTCTTTGTCCATAAATGCTGTTTCAAAACTCTTTTCAATGAAGTTCGTCTCGTTGATTACATGAATATCATTGCAATAATTCTCAAGAGTTTGCTCGCTAACGTACGCACTAATATCAAGGTTTTCATCCCTCAATTCATCTCTTGACTGAATTGCTCCGGCTGCTCCGACTACAACAGAGCCGATAACCCAGGCAAGCGCGTATGGAAGCGCAAATACTGTACATGACATAAATTATTCTCCTATTTTTAAAAATCTAGTGTTCTTCCGCCGCGGCTCGCTGCAATGTTGTCCTCGCGTATTTCCTTGTCGTATTGCTTGAGGTTGGAAGTCTTTGCAGCTGATACAGCCCTTATGTTTGCCCAAGCCCTTAGCGCTAAGATTTGCTCACGCTGGGTCATAGAGAGCGGAACTGTTGTTGAGATGTTCTTTTCCAAATCCTCAAACTTGAGCGGACGGTTTTCAAAAAACGCGTCACAGAGAGCCGAAATCACAACCTGCTCGATTTCAGAGCCGATAAACCCTTCAGTCATTTTTGCAAGCTCTGCACAAAGGTTTTTTATCCCCGCGATTTCACTTGCAACCTCCTTGTCCTTCAATCTTTTCTCAAGATGGAGCTTGAAGATTTCTTTGCGCTCGCCTAAAGTCGGCAGGTCAACAAAGAAAATCTCGTCAAAACGTCCTTTTCTTAGGAGCTCAGGCGGAAGATTGCTGATATTGTTTGCGGTTGCAATAACGAATACCGGAGCTTCTTTTTCCTGCATCCAGGTTAAGAATTGACCGAAAATCCTTGATGACACTCCGCTGTCGCCGTTTGAGCCAAGTCCGCTCAATCCTTTTTCTATCTCATCAATCCAGAGAATTGAAGGTGCGACGGCTTCTGCTGTTGCAAGCGCGCGCCGCATATTTTCTTCCGAGCTTCCGACCAGTCCGGAGAAAACTTTGCCGAAATCAAGTTTTAGAAGCGGAAGCTGCCAGATTGTGCTCATAGCTTTCGCGGTCAAACTCTTTCCGCAGCCCGGAACACCTGTTACGAGAACTCCTTTTGGTGCAGGAATACAATATTTTTTTGCCTGCTCTGACCAGGAATTGTTGCGTTTAAGAAGCCAGCTTTTTAAATTATCAAGCCCGCCGATGTCTTTTATCGAGTATTCTGACCTGATAAATTCAAGGATTCCGGTCTTTTTTATTACCTGAACCTTTTCTTCCAGAATCACAGGCAGGTCTCCGGCGTCAATTTTTCCGTCGTTAACCATAGCGAGGGCAAAAGCGCTTTCTGCTTCCTGCAAAGTTAAGCCCAGCGCAGCTTTACAGAGTTTGTCTTTTTCTTCGTCAGTAAGGTTCGCTTGAACTGATTTGTTCTGGTTGAGCATGCTGTCAAATTTTGCTCTGATTTCGTTTAGAGTTGGAAGCGGAAAATCAAAAATTGTAATCTCTTTTTGCAAAGCTTCCGGAATTAATAGTTCAGGTGCTACAAAGAAAATGGTTTTTCTTACTGAGCCGAGCTTCAAATCAGGTACTATATCACGAATTTTTCTGATTACATTGTAGTCGGGAGTTCTGTTTTTTAATCCGAAATTTACATGAAAATCATAGATTATAAAAACAGCGTCCTTGTCGTACTTTCTAATATATTCAAGCATTTTGCACGGACAGGTCGTGTCTGATACGGACTTTCCGGTCGTATCGTTAAATAGTCCGCTTGTTTGAGTCCAGGTGAAAACTTCGCGTGCAAATTTTACCTGCTTAACATCTGTGACAACCTGTTTTATGTACTTTGTCACCCTGTCTTCTTCAAAAGTTGTAACATAAATCATAGGGAATCTTGCCCTGATTAGATTTGATAATTTGTAAGTGCTCATATAAAATCCTCTTTTTGATAAGTATATCAATTTTTTATCTTGATTAAATCAATCTTTCTCATGATATCTTCAAAGTTTCCCATCCCGTTCATAAATACTACTCCTGATTTTGAGATGTTAACTTCGACTTTGTTTTTGTATTTTGTAAAAATTTCCTCATTGTATCTGTCGGTCAAAAAATGGTATCTTTGGTTAGAAGAGCCGCACCAAGGGCGTGAGTAATCAACTTTGTCTATCTCAAATGCGCCGTCAATAAGCAAATCGGTGTTTTCTAAAAGCATTTTGTTTTTGGTATCCAAGCTTAAATCTTCGAGCAAACCGCCGGTGAAGCACAATACGCTAAGTCCGTTTTTCTTTACCTCTTTTGCAATAACTCCGCAGGCTTCTGCCTGCTCAAACGGCTCTCCGCCAAGAAATGTTACACCTTCTATTTCTTTTTGTTTTTTGATATCTTCAATAATTTCTTTAACATCATACAACTTTCCGCCGCTATGAGACCAGGTGTGAACAGCCTGGCAGCCTTTGCAGTGCCTGGAACAACCTTGAGTCCAAATACAATAACGGATTCCGGGTCCTTCAACTTTTGTGTTTTTAAGTATATTAAAAACTCTTAATTTCACAAATCCACGGTTCTTTC
Organism: uncultured Candidatus Melainabacteria bacterium; assembly: GCA_949902595.1. Classification (GTDB taxonomy): domain Bacteria; phylum Cyanobacteriota; class Vampirovibrionia; order Gastranaerophilales; family Gastranaerophilaceae; genus CAG-196. The sequence continues at coordinate 34,875 of CATLDC010000004.1, forward strand.
TTTGCTGCGCTCGATTTTTACTGAGCCCTTCATCTTGTTTACACAAACCAATTCACGAAGCTGGCTCTCCATGTGAGGCTTAACCTTGATAAACAAAAAGAAATCGTTTATTGTTTTGAATCCGCCAATCTCTTCCCGCTTTTTGATAACCCGCTTTGACATAACAATGCTTATACCCGGAAGCGCCGTAAGCTCGATTTCCGAACAATTGTTGATGTCCAGCTTTTCTACGTTAAGTTTGGCTTGCTGCGGTTTTGTATCAGCTGCCGCAGCTCCGATAACATCTTCCATTATCTCTGTTTTGTAAAGCCTGCAATCGTCAACAATATCATCATAAGTCTTGACGTGGTCAAAATTCAAGCAGAACATCTCCCAGACATCCTGAATATCGTGAACATGAGACCTTATAATCCTGAATGTGCGGTAAGGACGGGTTTTGTCCAGCCTTTTTTCAGTGCCGTAAATAACTCCGTCCTTTGAGATTTCAATTGAGCAGAATTTGTTTGAGAGCTTCAACTCTCCCCAGATGTCATTGTAGGGTGAAAGATACATCTGGGCAACTTCTAAGGCTGACCTGCGCCTTAAAGCCCTGTCGTAATCCTGATTCATCTCATTAATCGAACCTCTAAGATTAAGAAAAATTACATATCCGATTCCAAGGATTACAAAGAAGCCTATTGTCTGCATCGGGTAGTAGATTGCGCAGAAAATTATTGCAAATATTAAACTTCCAATCAGACGCGCTTTTAGCATATCGTGTATACTTTTCTATAATACAATCCGACTCCGATTATCGAAAGAATGATATTCGGCATAAAAGCAGCAAGCACCGGAGCAAGCGAGCCAGCTTCACCGAACGAAATAGAAAGCGCTCTTATCAGGTAATACGCAAAAATAATCAGAATGCTGAATAAGAAACCCCTGTTATACCTTACCCTCGGCGGTGTGATTGCAAGCGGAACGCCAATCAGAACAAGTACAATCGTTGTGAGCGGGAGCGCAATCTTGTCATAAAGGCTGATTTTTAATTCGTGCTTATCCTCTCTGTCAGACTTTGCAAGGAATTTGCAGAGCTGCATAAAGTTGTGCTCGTTAGCCAGATTCCTGTTCATTTCTTTGGACAAATCCATCCCGAATTTTATTGTTGAATCATCAAACAGCGTTGTGTCAAGTGTTTTTCCGCTGTCTGTTACTGTGTAAATCGCACCCTTCTGGAACTTCCAGCCTTCCGGAGTTGTAGCACCTTCTCTTGCCTGCAAAATCTGGATAGTGCCGTCTTTTGAAGCATCAAGCACAGTAATATTGTGCAGCTGTTTGTCTGTGCAGTCTCCTACATAGAACAGGCGCTTGAGCAGACCTGCTTCTTTTGTCTCTTTGAAAGTGAAGTTATGCTTGCCTTCCGGGATATTCTTTTTTGAAAACGCGTACAGTGCAAGGTCTGTGGACTGTTTTGTCATAACCGGAACAACTGTTTCATTAAGAACAAAGCTCACGCAGGACATGACTATCGCAAAAATGAATATCGGCTTTGCAATACGGTTCAAGCCGATTCCGCAGGCGCGCATTACAGTGATTTCAGAGCTAAGGCTCAAGCCATTAAGTGTCATAACGGTTGCAAGCAGGACGCCCATCGGGATTGTCATTACAAATACCGCAGGCAGGTGCAGAATGATTATCAAAAACGCTATCTTAAACGGGATTCCGTACATGGAAATCTGTTTAATCAGAGTGATAAATGTGTCTGATGCGAAAATAATTGAGGTAAAAACCAGAACGCCCATGATAAACATTTCAATAACCTGCTTTAGGATGTATTTATCAAGCAGCTTCATGTTTCTCAATTGGTATATTAAATTTTTAATCCAGTTTTTCAAATTGCTTAAGCTCCAGAACTATTATACATTAAAAAGAGCGTAAATTAAAAAATTAATTTCTATTCTCCTTCAAGAACCTCACAAAATACGAAGCAAGCGCAGGAACAATACTTACAACCACAAGCACGTTCATAATACCGTATTTCTGCGCAACAGCACCCAGAACCGACATGCAAAGCGCAACAGTGCCCCAGCAAAACCCGTTAATAAACCCTGCAACAATGCTCTTGTACTCCGGAAGTGTTCTCTGTGCCCAAACCATGGTTACAGGCTGGGCAAGCATTGTGGTGAATCCGATTACAAAGAAAACAAACAGAGATAAAACCGGATGCGTTTTGTAAACAAGCGCAAACACAATCATCATCGGAAAAGTTGCGAGCATTGAAAAATAAATCACAGGCTTTGGTCCAAAGCGCTTTTCAGCCTTAGGACTCAAAAACGAACCGATTGCGCCAGCAAATACAAACAAAAACAGCGCAAATCCGATATAAAACGGAGTGCAGCCCATTGACTTCCACAAAAACGGAAGCAATATGCAGGAGCTGTTTGTCATAAGCGACTTCATCATCGAAATCAGCATGAGAAAATTCATCTGCCTGTTTTTCAGTATTTCTTTGAACGACCTGAAAAACTCCTTGTGCTCAGGCTGTTTTTCTATCCTCGAAAGCTTCGGTACGAAAACAAACATCAACGCTGCTAGACCCAGACCTGCAATAGATGTATAAGAAATCATATCCAGGCCTAATACCTGAGTAATCAATGCTGCAAGCAGAGGGCCGAACGCAAACCCCAGAGAGCCCATGCTTATAAACACGCCCATGTTATTTGAGCAGTCTTTACCTGAAAAATGGTTGACAAATCCCATTGCTTGCGGGTGGAAAAAGCTTCCGCCAAGGCTTCCGAGTATCATGAATACAACAAGATACGGTATTGAAGGCGCAAGCGGAGTCATTGGTATAAAAAGCGAGGCAAGGATTACGCCCCAGAAAATAAAGAACCGTTTTAAAATATTATCAGCAAAGAACCCGAAAACCGGCTGGAGCATTGAAGAGCAGATATGTGAAATGCTTATAATAACCGTTGCAACAGCCATTGAAAACCCGAGTTTTGACGCGATAAACGGCATTATAGGGTTGAGAAAACCGCTATAAACGTCACAAACAAGATGGGCTGCGCACAGCCAGATTATTGCGTTTTTTGAAGTCTGGTATTTCATAAAATAGGGCAGCTAGAAAGTTAAGCAGCTGGGCTTTTTTACTCCTATTCACCCTTTACCCCTTTCCTAATTGCTTGCTGATTTGAGCCTGAATTGTGTTGGCGCGGGTGATGTATCTTGAAAGCTGTTCGTACTTATCAAGCGCTTCTCCGTAAGGAGTCTGAAGCGTCATCAGCTCATCCACGCTCTTGTTGATATTTTCAAGCTTGCTCAATGATTTTTTTAGCTCCAATACAGAAGAAAACCGTTTCGGCAGCCTTGAAAGACAAGCTTCGCCAATCATATCTGAAAGCTTTTTCAAGCCGGAACACTTTTCTTTTATTCTGGATGTGAGCATATTTATTATCCCGCCTGAAATCTTTGCAGAAAGGCTGGTCTCGTTATATATCTCCAAAAGCTCGTTCAAGTCGTCCTGAACCTGCTTTCTTCTGCCAAAAAGCGACTCAACAAGCTCAAAATCCCTTATGTCTTTTGCGCCCTGTATCTGTGCGTCAATTGATTTGAGCTCCTCTTCGGCTTTGGAGATTTTGTACTCGAGTTTGAAAAGCTCGTCCGACACATCCTTGTAAGCCTCTTCTTTTAGAATATTGTAATCGTAGTCATTAAGCCGTCTGACCGGCTCTGTCTGGTTTGTATGCGCAGGGATGTTTTCAGGCTGCATAAAAAAATTATCGCCCTGATTTGAAAAAGAAGATTTATCCCTGTTGTTTACAAAAATATCGCCGTTCATACGAAGATTATACTATTAAAACAGCTTTTCTTCAATTTGCTCTTTCATTAGTTTAGCTGGATAATAGTCCGGTAAAATCCTTAAGCACTCATTGATTGAGATGTAAGCATTCGGAGCGTCATGGATATCATTGTAATATTTAGCGAGCATAAAATGCAGCTCCGGATCGTTGTAATAAAGCTTTTTGGATTTTTCCATGTAGCTGAATGCAACAGAGAGCAGGTTGTTGGCATACATTACTCTTGCTGCAAACTTATACGTTTCCTGATTTATACCTGCAAGAAGTTCGAGGCTGCCCAGAAACTGTTCTGCATAATCGAGTTTTTCGTTTTTGATAAGAAAATCTAAATCTATCTCCAGAAAATTTCTTATGAGAAAGTAAGTGGGATAATTTTCCAAGCAACCGTTTAGTATCTCACAGAAGATTTTGCCCCAGAGTCCACGTGGAGAATCGATTGTTGAGAATATTTTCTTTGCCGAATCCAAATCGTCGTTCAGTATGCAAAGATAGGCATGCTCCAAAGAGCCTGGAATAATTTCGGGACTCGCACACACTGTATCAAAAAAAGTTATTTTAGGATTAGGCATTTTTGCTGTTTTTGTTTATTCTAATAGATTTTTTAGATGATTTTTCATCCATAATAATTTCTTCGTCTGCCCTTGGCGCAGATTCCATCTTATCGTTTAGCACTGTTCCGCCCTTAATCAAATTGGAAACAGAATCAACAGAAGAAGTGTTCGCATCTTTACCGATTAAGTTCGCAAGCTTTATCTGGTAGTAAATCTCTTCTCTATAGATTTTTACATCCCTGTCAGCCTGAATCGCGACCTTGCATGAGCCGTTTTTTGCTTCGACAATAGTGATTTCAATATTGTCGTTTATCATTATTTTTTGACCGTTTTTTCTAGTAATTACGAGCATTTCTATCCTTAAAATGTAACTTTATTTTTAATTATTTTTGAACATTGGAAAACTTATATCATACCCTGAACCGGATAAAACAACCTGTCCTGCAACCTGCTCATCCAGATTAAATATAAGCGGGGCTAATAAATTAATTGTGGTACCCTTTGGATTGTCCTGCGGGATTGATGTGATATTCATCACAAGCAGACTCTCAACATTTGTAATCTTCAGGTTTTCCACCACGTTATCAGGCAGGTCTATTGTGTAATCAATATCCAGCGCTGATACTGATATGATTGGAAACGCGAGAGCAGGGTCTTCTATTGATTGAAGCCATTTGAAAAGCGTTTCTTTGTTCGGGTCAAGAATGATGAATTTCTTTAAAGCATCAAACCCAATTATTGGCATGACAAAACTGAAAATTCTGTCTTTTTCAATCTCTATTTCACCAAATCTAACTGTATTTAATTTCATCCTGCAACTTTCTTAAAAACCTGTTGACAACTGGTTTGTCAACAATGACTGTATCACCTGCGGGCTAAGGGAAGAGTTTCCATTGTTACCCAGAAGCATGTTTAACATCGCGTTGTTATTCTGATTTCCGCTAAGAAGTGAAATATCAGAAGAATAACCATTATTAATTAAATCACCAAAACCGGCTTTTTGCAAAACACGAAGCGCTGCAACAATTTCTTCGTTTGTCGGAGTTGAATCAGAATTGTAGCTTGAGAAATCTTTATACTCTTTAAACTGCTGAGGCGCAATGTCTTTGCCCCTGTTCATTTCTCTCATCATGTTTTCAATCTTGTGTTTTTCGTAGTCGCTTCTTGCTTCGTCAGAGAATCCGCTTCCGAATTTCTGCTGCACAAAAATATCCAGGGCTGTATCAGCGTCGGTCTTGTCCATTTCATGACATTTATCAGGATCTTCTAAACAAACTTTGCCTTTCTGCGCATATCTTGAAAGCTGCCCGCTTGGAGAAAGCGATAATACTTTGTCGTAATTGCTGATTGCTTCGTCTCTTTTGCCTATCTGGGCAGAAGTTATTGCAAGGTAGTAATAAGCAACCGCGTTTGAAGGATCTTTCTTAACAATGTTGCTCAAAGCAGCATGGCACTGTGAATAGTTGCCGGCTTTGTACAATCTGATTGCAGACGCAAGCGCCGGATCTGATGTTGATTTAGCATAAGCAAAATTTAATGTTGAAGAACAAATAACCGCACTTAATAATAAAACAATATACTTTTTCATAAAAACCCTTCTTATCTTCCTTTGTAACTATACTAATATTACTATACAACAGAGTTTGCTTCCAGATATACTCCATATAATTGAATTATACAATATTATTATAAGGATAACAAGGTCTCAGTCAATAAAAAGTCGCAAATCTCCTTCTCTACTGAAACTCCGTACAAGTTGTTTATTTCTTTTATGAAGTAACATGGGCTTGTAACGTTGACCTCAATAATTTTTCCGTCAATAACATCTAATCCTGCCATAGATATCCCCATTGAGTTAAGCTTCTTTGCAACCCTCGTGAAGTTCGAAAACTCTTCTTCTGAAAGCTCTGCACTTGTGATGTAGTTGTCGTTGTGGGTGTTGAACTTGAAATCATCGCTTGTCGGAAGCTTTTTGATGCAGTATTTCAGCACCTTGTCACCAAGAGTTAGAACGCGCTTGTCCCCTTTTTTGACACCGGTTATGAACTTTTGTACCATGACAAGCGTTGTTTCGTTGTTTGTCATGGTGTTTATGATTGTTCTTGTGTTCGGGTCGCCTTCGTACAGGTACATGACGCCTGAACCAAAGCAGCGGTTAAGCGGCTTTAGTACGATTTCTTTATTGATAGCGAGAAATTCTTCGATGTCTTTCAGAGAGGATGTCACAATGTTTTCTGACATTAGCTCTTTGAAGTACACGCTGTGGAGTTTTTCGTTGAAGTCTCTGATTGCGCGCGGTGAATTGATGACCTGCGGTTTTGTGACAAAATCAAATATGTAAGTTGCATTGATGTAGTCAATGTCAACCGGAGGGTCGGGGCGGAACATTACAATGTCAAAATCGTTAATCTCTTTTGAGAGGATAACATCTTTGTAGAAAATATTGTTTTGGGAAACAAAAGTCTCGTAGCATTTTGTGTAAGCAACATCGCCTTTTAGAGAAATGTTCGGGATTGTTGTTATGTAGACCTCGTTTTTTCTTTCCAAAAATTCTTTTATTATCCAGAAATTTGTTACAAGGTTGTTAAATTCAAAGTACTTAAGCTCAATCTTGTCTATTATAAATAATATTTTCTTCATAAATAACTCCTCGCAATTATCCTAGCACCAAGGCTAAGTTATTACAAGGAGTTATCTAGGTAATATGTAAAAATTTATTTAGTGTTGCCAATATTCTCTGTTACATTTGTCAATAACGTGTTGTGTACACCACCCGCCAAACTTAAAACAATCTGTATTTGCAGGGTCCGCTGCCAGTACACCATCTTTAGTTATTAAGAATTGGAACAAATCTCTTCCCAGTGTGAAATCACCTTTGTCGGGCCCGTCTATATCAACATATACTATGCCGCAGAAAGTTAAACTGTTATGCATTCTGTCGCAATTTTGACTATATCCTTGAAACGCAACTGCCATACCATCTTCTGTTATAATCTTGTATCTGTGTTGCCCTCTGTTTATATTATCAGTCCATACTGCTCCATCCTCTCTTTTAGGATAAGTGTCAGCAAAACATCCTGTTCCATTTTTGCAATCTTTAGCAAGTTTAAAGTTTCCGCCTAGCTTATTGTAGAGTGCGAGTGAGCCTTGGTAATCTTTTAAAGTTGCATAGTTACTAATATTTACCAGTCCCCAATTAGTAGGATTACCATATTTTTCGCTAGATTCACTAAATGTCTTTCCGAGTTCTGAATACATATGCCTCAAACAAGCAGTTGTGTTCAAATCATCTGCGGAGTTACAGCCTCCATAATTATAAAACGGTTGAACCTTGCTGCAAGCATCGCCATTATCTTCTTCCGGCACACACGCATTAGCCGTGGGATCCCAGACCATACCCGGTTCACAATTAGGAATCGCTCCGCTTCCTTCGGTGCATGGCTTGAACTCAAATTCTCTTAAATTGCTCACAAGAAGTGTCTGTACATCTCCTTCGGTTTTTTCGTTCTTGTTTTTGGTGAAGGATTTTCTTGTATTGAGATACATAAGACCATGGGGGTCGGCTGGGATAACAGAGCCGTCTGCTGCCACGAGGAATTTGAATCTATCCGGGTGTTTGCAGGTTGGGGAGTACATGCAATTCTTAGATTTCTTTGACGGGTCGACATCAACGTACACATCGGATTGGTAGGTTGCTTTATCGGATTCGATAGTTCTTGTTTGTGGGACGATTTTCCATTGCATGCCGTTTTTTGTTGTGAAGGAGAGGTTTTGGGTAAAGGTTGTGTCTGAGTATGCGTAGTTTCCTTCCTGGCATGATTCTTGGGCGTCCATGGAGAAAGCGAGGAGTTTACAGAGTTTGGTATCGCCTGTGTATGATTCGAATTTTTTAATAAGTGGTTTAGAGGTATTAATAAGTGGGTGTTCCTGGCATCCGATAGTTGTATCGCCTTGTTCGAGGCAGATTGGGTAGAGGGATGAGTTGGATGCGAGGGATTGGATGGCGGTTTTGAGTTCGTCATGGGCTTTGAGGTAGGCGATTTTGGTTTTGTCGGGCATGAGGTTATTGACAAGTGGGAGCAGGGTTGCTGCCACGACGCCGGTGATGCCCAGGACGATTAGGAGTTCTGCTAGGGTGAAGCCTTTTTTCATGTGTTTCTCTCTTTCTCAATGTAACATATTACCTATTGCGCTATTGCGTTACATTGTACCAGTTTGCTGGGATAAAATCAAGCCGGTGAGCGACTTTAGCGCTAACTCCCTCTCCTTAGGGAGAGGGCTGGGGTGAGGGGTCAACCCTGAACGGCTATAACCCTTGCGCAGAAGGATGTACCCCACCCTAACCCTCCCCATCCAGGGAGGGAACGAGCCAAGCTTGTCGTCACAAAACAAGCCAAGAAACGCCAAGCCTGTAGGCCAGATACAATAAGGGCAAGACGGTCTACGTGCGTAGCACATGTAACACAATAGGTAATGAGTTACATTAGGAAAGAGAGACACACATGAAAAAAGGCTTCACACTTGCAGAACTACTGATTGTATTGGGAATAACAGGCATCACCGCAGCAATATTACTCCCAGCTGTCAATAATTTAATGCCAGACAAAACAAAAATCATGTACCTCAAAGCATACGACGAACTTCAACGCGACATCCAATCCCTTGTCTCTAACTCTTCACTCTACCCTTCATGTCTCGAAGAAAACAACACAAGTATCGGATGCTCTGAACACCCACTTATTAATACCTCCAAACCACTTACCAAAAAGTTCCAAAACATAGAAGGGAATACAAAACTCTGTAAACTCCTAGCTTTCACCATGGATACAGAAGAATCATGCCAGGAAGGAAACTACACATACTCAGACACAACCTTTAACCAAAACCTCTCCTTCACAACAAAAAACGGCATGCAATGGAAAATCGTACCACAGACAAGAACAATTGAATCCGATAAAGCAATCTACCAATCCGATGTGTACGTTGATGTCGACCCGTCAAAGAAATCTAAGAATTGTTTATATGATTCAGTAAGCTGCAAAGAACCAGACAGGTTTAAGTTTCTGGTTGCAGCAGACGGAAGTGTAATTCCTGCAGATCCGATGGGGTTGATGTATGTGAATACGAGGAAGTCCTACTTGAAGAACAAGGGGCAGAAGGCTGATGGGGAGGTGGCTGTGCTTTTGGATGATGAGTTGAGGGCGTTCGGGTATAGGCCGTGCGGGGAAATAACTCAGGAGCCTCCACAAAACTGTGAAGAAGGCTATGTCTGGGATGGTACTACTTGCAGCCCGCAAACTCCGCCTCCTCCGACTTGTCCGGAAGGGTATGTTTGGAATGGAACAGTTTGCTCTCCAACTTCCGGAGGCATGACTGTTTTAGATGGTCAGATGGATTGTACATCTGAACCTAACAGATGTTTTTGCGGAGATACATATAATGGAAGAATTATCAACTGTGTACAATACAATTATTCTAATAGATATGAGTATATGGATGTTGCCGGAGGAAAATTAGAAATCAAAAAGAAGCCTAATATTGAATTTGATTACCCGACTGCAAGCCAAGTATATATTACTTCCGAGTATACTGATATGGAAAATAAAACAAGTAGTAATACACACTACAGTATTAACTACGCACGTGGAATATACGGGCTTAGGATTGGATATATACTTAAACCTGGTAAAACCTACTATGAAGCTCCAAGCTTAGTAAATACTTTTAAGGATGTTGTACCAAGCGATGTTGATGTGAATACAGTAAGAGTCGCACCAATGTATTCAAACACTATGCCTTTCCCGTGTTTTGATGATAAATATATATACTATTCCGGTCAGATTTTTTACGATCAACCTTTAAGTTATATCAAGGCTGACGGTTCTGCAGTAACAAGAAATGGGAATCGACCAAATCTACTTACAACTAAATTCAAAAATATTGGAGAGTGGGTTGATTGGTATAAGAAATTTGATTATGCATATATCCAAGATGACATGGATAAATCAAACACCTTTAATTTGTATAATAGAAATTACAAGAGCGGTGAATATTTATATTATAAGTAATTACCTAAAATAGGTGCCTCTAGGCACCTTTTTTAATTTACGGCTTAATCAAAAACTTAATCGCGTTCCCCGCAATGTGCTGTTCCATCGCGTACTGAACTTTTTCAAGCGGCAAAGTATCTGTTATTAATTTTTCAACCTCAACTTCACCGGATGAAATCAGCTGCAGCGCTTGGCGGAAATACTTAGGCGTGTGGTGGAAAACGCTCATCAGACGTATGTCACCATAATGCATTTTTGTCGTGTCAAAACTTACCTTTGAACCTGATTTGCAGCCCCCAAAGAAGTGGACAGTCCCGCCCGGGCGAACACAGGAGAACACAAGCTCCCAGATTTCCGGCATTCCGACACACTCGATTGTGACATCAAGCCCTTTTTTCTCTTCTGAAAAATCTCTGAATATTTTTTCAGGGTTGTTGTATTTCTTCAAATCCACAATCTCATCTGCTTGCGCAAATTCTTCCGCTAGCTTCAATTTGAGCGGGTTTCTTCCTGCAACAATAACTTTTGCACCCTTAAGCTTTGCAAGCCTTGCAAACATAAGCCCGATTGGCCCAATACCGATTACGCCCACTGTCTGACCCGGCTTTATGCCTGTTCTTTCAATGCCGTGTACAACATTTGCAAGCGGCTCAGAAAAAGCTGCTTTTTCGAAAGGTAAATCAGAAGGCAGAATCAAGGTGTTTTTCTTCACTATTCTTTCCGGAACAACAATGTATTCGGCATAAGCTCCGTTGAGCAAATCCAGATTCTCGCAAAGGTTGTATTCTTCACGCTTGCAGTAGAAACATTCCCCGCATGGCGCAGAGTTTGCGCAAACAACCCTGTCTCCGACTTTTACATTTTCTACACCGTCAGCAACCTTTGCAACGGTGCCGGAAAATTCGTGCCCGAATCCGGATGGTATGCTTTTGATGAGAACAGGATGGCCTCTCCTAAAGGTTTTGACATCAGTGCCGCATGTAAGTGCTGCTTCAATTTTAACAAGGATTTCGCCTTTTGAAAGAGGCTTAATCATTGTTTCCTCATACCTTATATCCTGTGGCCCGTAAAATAATACTGCTTTCATTTTTCTTATTTGATTACCTGTAAAACTGTTGCAGTGATATCATCCCCGCCAAAAATTACTGCTGATTTTGGAAGCACCATTGTGTAGCCCATCTCTGTTGCTTTTTTGCCAATCTGAGACGTAATATTTTCGTCAGCAGCTTTTAGCTTTGTTGCGTATTCTTTTGCATTAGCTTCTCTTTTTTGAGCAAGCTGTTTTTCGTATTGGGCTGCGAGTGATTTTTTCTTGGCGTCGTCTGTTTGTTTGTTTACATCAGCCTGAGCTTTTTTTATAAACGCAGTAAGTTCTTTGTTTTTAGCATCTTGAGAAGCCTTGAGAGCCTTTACCTGTGAAGAAGCTGACACAACTTTTTGAATATCAACAACCGCAATCTTTTGAGCCTGAGGTGCTGCAAAAACAGCTGTAGATAGCATCATAACAGACGCAAGTGAAAGTGTAACAATCTTATTTAGCTTCATAATAAACCCTTCCTATTTTCTCAAATACTTTTTATAAACCAGCACCAAAACTGATACAACTATTATACTTATGGACACAAATATTGCAACAGGCATGCCAAAAACATATTTTACACTGTCAAGCCTGACGCTCTCAACAATTATCCTGACAATTGAATACAAAATCAGGTATATTAACGCAAGATTTCCTTCTTCTTTGAGCTTTGAATTTTTTGCAATAAAAAACAATATTACAAAAATAAGGACATCCAGAATACTTTCGTACAAAAATGCAGGATGAAAATACTCACAATCCTGAAACGGGATTGGCCTGTACTGCGGTGCAATATACAATTTCCAAGGAAGGTTTGTCGGACTTCCAAATGCCTCTGAATTAAAGAAATTTCCCCATCTTCCGATTGCCTGCGCAATAGAAAGCCCGATTACGGAAACATCGCATAGTTTTAGCGCAGAAATCTTGTGCCTTATTGAAAAAAGCCAAAGTCCGAAGGCCCCGCCGAGCATTGCGCCATGGATTGAAATTCCGCCATGCCTTATTGCAACGATTTCGGTCGGGAATCTTAGATAAAAATCATAATTCAAGACGCAGTAATAGAGCCTTGCGCCGATAATTCCAAAGATAATGAGATACGGAGCCAAATCGATTATTGTTTCTTTTTTTAGCCCGAAGTATTTGTTACCGGCCCAATCTGAAATCAGAACACCAACGGTAATCGCAAGTGCCATGATTACGCCATAGTAATAAATGTTGACACCAAAAACAGTACACAGTATTTGTGAAGGTGATGCAAACATTATTCTTGAACCTTAGAAGAATCGCCGTTAATAAATGAATTTGATTCAGAAATCAATTCTTCAATGGTTTCTTTATCTTCCGGGTTAGGATTTTTTTCTAAGTATTTTGTAAGGTTTTCTACAGCCTGTTTCTTAAGCTCAACAGCTTTTGTTTTATCTTCTTCTGATGGTTCTTTTTTTGCGTCAGCCTTGTCTTCATCTTCCTCAACTTCCGGCTCTAAAATTTCATCAGCGAGGCTTGATTGGGCAACCCCGAGAGAGTAATAGAAATCTGTGTAATCAGGGTTAAGTTTTATACCGCCCTCAAGAGCCTCGATGGCTTTTTCGTATTTTTTAGCGTTGATGGCAGCAATACCGAGGTTGTAGTATGTTTCATACATTGTTGAATCAAGATCAAGGCTTGCCTGCAATCTGTTCATGGCTGATTCATAATCGCCTTTTTGCATATATTCAGCGGCCTTGTTATTAAGTTCCTGCACTGCCATGTTATTAATACATGCTGTGGACACAACCGCGATAAGCAATACAGATGCTATCATTAAAGCTTTTTTCATATCAACAATATCCTCGACTCTTAATTCATATGAGGTATTCTAATACACATTTTTTAAATAATCAAGATTGTAAAGCTAAATTCATACAAAATATCGATTGTAAATTTTTGTTACAAATACCATTTATGACCTAAAGTTTTTTGAGTTTATGCCGTAAATCATTAGTACTAGTCTAATAAAAATAACAGAAAAGGAGTATCATCATGGAGCTAAACCCTTACAGCATGTATTCGGTCGTGTCTATGTCAGAGGGGAAAAACGCAGAAGATTTGGGAGAAGTTCTTAAAATCAGAGAAGAGCTTGATTCGATAAAACATACTGATGATGCCAGAGCGTATATTAAGACTAAACCTGCTTCAAACGTATATTCTCTAAATGTAAGAGAAAGCGAAGATTTGCTTGTCGTAAATCTCGTCTACCAGAATGAAAATGTAAGCTACTACTATAATAAATAAAGGAGAAAAAATGAATTTAAATTATTTGAACAGCTTTAAGAAATTTGGCAAGGCAGAAACAAGCCTTAAATCAATGCAGCAGATTAAATCAGTGCAACAAAAGAGTGTGACAGAAGCCAATGTGGATATTGATGCAATCAATGACCGACTCGGAAAAGGTGATAAAGATGCGGTGCAGGAACTTGATAAACAAAGAATTTCGTACACATTAACAGAATCTGATAGCGGATACACAGTTAAATATAATTACAAAGGAACTAATTATACGATAAACTACTATGCACCAGTGGAATCTCCTGTTGACTCAGAACCTGTTACATCTCCTGATGAGCCGGCAAAAGACGAACCTGTATTTGATTTTACCGGAGTAAACAAAGATGCTAAAGCCGAAGATTTATACAATAAAGATAACATCCCGAAAGAGAAGCAACTCATGATGCTTTTGGGACAAAAAGGCAATGTTGACTCCGGAGCCTGGGATGATGTGTTCAAAGAGCTTGATAAAATGAAGCCGCAGCTTCTTGAATATATTAAAACCAGAATGGAAAGCAAGGGCTTAACATATAATGCTGAAACTGCTGAAAGATATCTTAATATGTTTATCACAGCTGCTGTTAAGCACGCTCCTGTGGATGGAACAAAGGTAATGTATTCAATCAAGGATATTCAGGTTAAAAATGACCCTACAATTGAGGATTTGATTGACTATATTAAAGCCCGTATTGATAAGGAAATGGGCGATGTGTCCGAAAATTCGACAGCTAATTATAACGAAGTTTATAAAGAGCCGTTCAAGGCCGGCAAAGAATATACGCAGGATTATGATTTGGTGAACATCGCGGATTATTTTCTTACTGACGAAGAAAAAGAAATGAAATTTGTTATGAAAGTTGTTCGCAGTGAGGAAAGTTCTTATGCTACATCTGATATAGACCAATTGGAAAAGTATATTGATACTTACGCAAAACACATGAAAAAAGTCCTTATTGCGACATATCCAAAACTTAGTGAAAATGATATTGATAACATAATAAGCTTTTCTAAGTACATATTTAAGACAGTTTACGAATATCCGAAAAATGAGGCGGGGTACTACTCAATAGACGATACTCTTAAGAGCTTTGAACTACGATGCCTTGAACAGGCGGAGAAAAGATTAGCTTAACCCAAAGGCGCCGGCAAATTTGCCGGCGCCTTTATTTTTAAACCTGTTTTTGTTATGCTTATCTTCAAGAGGTAATAACTATGAAAGATATGTTGGATAAGATTGTTCAGATTGAGAAAAAGTACGTCGAACTCGGCGAAACTCTTTCTGACCCTGCGGTGATTGCAGATTATAATAAATTCCGTGATTTGTCAAAACAAAGAAAATCAATGGAAGAAACGGTTGAACTTTATTATGCGTGGAAAAAGGCTGTTGACTCAATTGAAGAGGCAAAACTTCTGATTCACGAAGAAAAAGACGAAGAAATGCGAAGCTTTTTAAAGGCAGAGATGGAAGAAAACGAAGCAAAACTTCCTGAATACGAGGAAAGAATGAAAATACTTCTTCTCCCGCGCGACCCGATGGACGACAAAGACATTATGCTTGAAATCAGAGGCGGAGCAGGCGGAGACGAGGCAAACATTTTTGCAGGCGACCTGATGAGAATGTATATCAGATACGCGGATAAAATGGGCTGGCAAACACAGGTGCTTTCTAAAACCGAGTGCGAAGCAGGCGGCGTGAGCGAAGTTATTATTTCAATGAAGGGTGATAGCATTTATTCCCGACTTAAATATGAATCAGGTGTTCACAGAGTTCAAAGAGTTCCTGCAACAGAATCACAGGGCAGAGTACACACTTCAACTGCGACCGTTGCTGTTATGCCGGAAGTTGATGACGTTGAAGTCGAACTCAACATGAACGATATTGAAATCACAACAGCGCGTTCAGGCGGTGCAGGCGGTCAAAACGTTAACAAGGTTGAAACGGCTGCGCGTGTTTTCCACAAACCGACCGGTATTATGATTTTCTGTACAGAAGAGCGCTCCCAGCTTCAAAACAAAGAGCGTGCTTTGCAGATTTTGAAAGCTAAGCTTTATGATATGGAAGTGCAGAAACAGATGCAGGAGATTACGGATTTAAGACGCTCGCAGGTTGGTACAGGGGATAGAAGCGAACGTATCAGAACGTACAACTTCCCTCAAGGCAGACTGACAGACCACAGAATCGGGCAGAACCTTAATGTTTGGACTGTGATTGACGGTGAGTTGGATGAGTTAATCAACCTGCTTGTGGAATACGACCAGAAGTTAAAGCTTGAGAAGCTTGCAGAGGTATAGAAGTGCGCAAGTGTGTCGGATGCGGAGAATTTAAGCCAAAAGAAGACTTGATAAAAATTACTAAGAATTTTAAAGACGGCAGTGTTGTCATAAATCCGGATTCCAAAACATTTGGCAGATCTGCATATCTTTGTTATAATCAAAGTTGTGTAGAAACAGCATTAAAAAAATCAAAAATAAATAAGGCGCTAAAAACCAATGCCTTACTTGATAAATCAACATTTGAAAGGATCATTGAATGGACAGTATAAGAGTTAGTGAATTAGCAAAAGAGCTGGGCTTATCCAGCAAAGAGGTTATTGAAAAGTTTGCAGAAATATCGATAATCGTAAAATCGCACTCTAATACTGTGACACCAACCCAGATTCGCAAGCTGAAAGAGCATTTGGGGCTTACGCCTAAAAAATCTTCTGCAAAGCCAAAGGCTTTTGTTGTTAAAAAAGCAAAACCTCCTGTAGAAGAAAAAACAGCAGTAGAAGAAGCTCCAAAGGAAGCTCCTGCAAAGGTAGAGAGAATCGAAAGAGTGCAGAGGGTTCAAAAAGCTCCTGTTATTGAAAAGGTTGAAAAGGCTAAAAAAGAAGAAACACCGGTTATTAAAAAAGCTGAAAAACCTGCTGTCAGGGTTGAAAGAACAAAGATTGAGTATCCTAAAAACCAATCAAGAATTGAGATTGTAAGAAAAGCTCCGCCTAAGGTTGCAAAACCTGACGGAGAAAAGCCGGCAAGAGACAAAAAGCCGTTCAACAAGCCAGGTAATGAGAAGAAGCTGGTTGAAAGAAGAATCATTCCTCAAGAGATTTATGAAGGAAAAAGTAGCACCGCTAGCAAGAAGAAAGTTGATCCAAAGAAAAAAGACAAGGACTTTAACTCTAAAAAAGAAGATCAGGAAATGATTTCTCTTGAAAAAGCCGCTGCACAAAAACACAAAAAGAAGATTCACAAAGAACAGGAAGTTGCAGAGGTTAAACAAATCGTTGTTAATGCTGCGATGACAATCAGCGAACTTGCAGACAAGATTCAAAAAACACCTGCTGAAATCGTCAGATTCCTTATGTTTCAAGGAATCATGGCAACAGTTAACCAGCTGATTGACGTTGATGTCATCAAAAAAGTTTGCGCTGAGTACGAACTTGAGGTTCTTGAAGAAGATATCGAAGCGTTCATGGAAGAAGAGCTTGAAAAAGAACAAAAACAAAAAGCTCTTACAGAAGTTGATAAGAAATTGTTAAAGAAACGCGCTCCTGTTGTAAGTATCATGGGTCACGTTGACCACGGTAAAACAACCCTGCTCGACAGTATTCGTGCTTCAAAACACAAAATTGTTGCAACAGAAGTCGGCGGTATTACACAATCAATCGGTGCTTATACAGTTTATCTGGATAACAAAAACGAGAAGAAGATTGTATTTGTCGATACCCCTGGTCACGAAGCGTTTACAGAAATGCGTGCCCGCGGTGCTAAGGCAACAGATATTGCGATTCTTGTTGTAGCGGCAGATGACGGTATCATGCCTCAAACAATTGAAGCAATTAACCACGCAAAAGCTGCGGAAGTGCCTATTATCGTTGCTGTTAACAAGTGCGACAAACCTGGCGCAAACCCTGACAAAGTTCTGCAACAATTAACAGAACACGGACTTGTTCCGGAAGCATGGGGTGGTGAGACAATCACGGTTAATGTTTCTGCGCTTCAAGGCACTGGTATTGACGAACTGCTTGAATATATTCTGCTTGTTGCAGAAGTTCAAGATTTGAAAGCAAACCCTAAGGCAGAAGCTTCCGGTGTTGTAATTGAGGCAAACCTTGATAAAGGTAAAGGTCCTGTTGCGACACTTCTTGTCCAGAACGGTACTTTGAGAACAGGTAATTGTATTGTTGTAGGTACAGCATGCGGAAGAGTCAGAGCATTGCTTTCAGACTCCGGTGAAAGAATCCAGAAGGCAGAGCCTTCAACACCGGTTGAGATTCTTGGCTTGACAGAGGTTCCGAATGCTGGTGATTTCTTTGAAGTTGTTAAGAACGAAAAAGAAATGAAATCAATTGTTGATAAGCGTAAAGAAAAAGAACGCAACAAGCGACTTGATGCAATGCTTCCAGCTCACATGAGAAGAGAATCCGGAACATCAGAAGACGGCGTTGTACAGTTGAATTTGATTATCAAGGCAAACACACATGGTTCAGCAGAGGCTGTGGCTCAGGCTATTGCACAGTTTGAATCAAAAGAAATCGATACAAAGATTATCCACGTTGGTGTTGGTGATATTTCAGAGGCTGACGTAATGCTCGCTTCTGCTTCTAACGCCCTAATCTTGGGATTCACGGTTAAAGAAGATTCAAACGCACTTGCAGCAGCAGAGCGCGAAGGCGTAACAATCAAGAAATACGATATTATCTATCAGATTCTTGAAGACATTGAAAAAACAATGGTATCATTGCTTTCACCTGAGATTAAGGAAGTTGCAACCGGTCAGGTTGAAATCAGGCAGATATTTACGATTGGTAAGACCCAGAAGATTGCCGGCTGCTATGTTACAGAAGGTAAGATTAACAGAAACGACACTGCAACAATCTTTAGAGACGGCAAAGAAATCTTCAAGGGCGCTGTTGACCAGCTCAAACGCTTCAAGGACGACGTTAAAGAAGTCGCACAAGGCTTTGAATGCGGACTTTCGTTTGTTAAGTTTAACGACATTCAGGAAGGCGATATCGTTAAATTTACTACAAAACAGGAAATCGAACGCTCTGAGTTGGAGTAGATTTATATACAAAGTAAAAAATAGTACTGCACTTGATTTTAAACCATGTTTGTAGTACTATTTTTTTGTCAAAATTTATGATTATGTGTATTATTTACAATATTAAATTTTGTAAAGTTTTTTGCTAAACATGCCATAAAACTAGCAAAAAAATATTTTTTACAATCTTTATATATATGTAGAAGGAGTACCCGCGGTGTTTATTAATAAAATTAATGGTGTAAGAAATTTAGGTTTTAAAGGCTATCAACACGTGAAGAACGATGTTGGGGAGAATGTTTTGAGGTTCAATTATCCGTATGATTCGGATAAAGAAACCTGCGAGGTTCAGATTTTCAAAGCTGTTCCGACAGACAGATATAACTACAAGATTGTAGAGACACCGATTGCGTCTGTAATGCTTAAGCCTGAGGGGGTTAATGTTAATATGCAAGATATTACAAACCTCGATAAAGACGCGCCTTTTGCTTACAAGATTGTGAGAAAAGATAAAAACACCGGAAAAGTTGTCTGGGAAGGTCCGGACACAGGAGCAAAAGTAAAACCCGAAAATGGTGAGTATGTTTTTAGAAACAATCTTGATGGTGCAGTAAATAGTCACATAACAGATAGTGGCGAAAAATTCTATGAAAAAAATGAAGACAGGTCTTATAAGCTTGATAAGAATGGTAACCAAATACAAAAGCGTTTTGACTACGCGATTTCTGACTATCATGATTCCAGAGCTAATTACAAATACACTCTCGTATCCCGTAAGGGTACAACACCGCGTGTTCAGGGGGCTGGGTATTTGTTAACACCGGATTCAGCCATGCCGGGCGCTAAGTTTAGAGGATTCAATGATCCGAATACCGGTGAAATCTACTACGACAAAGATTTTCAAAAAGAGATGGAAGGCGTTATAAAAACCTTCTCTAATGTGTACGGCGGAAGCGTTGCCGGACTACAACAGATGATTCCGTATTTGAAACAAAACGGATACAAGATGATGTTCTCAACCCCGACTGCAAACGGTTCAGGCCCATGGTGCTTAGGATACTGGAACAAAAACAACATGCAGGTATCTCCTAACATGGGTACAAAAGAGAACTACGGCGAGTTCTTCAAAAACCTCTATGCAAACGGTATGAAGTATGTATTTGACGGAACATTTACTTCTGAAGGCTTAGAAGGTATTCACTTCCAGTACGCAATGAGATGGGCTGAAAAGAATCCGCAGTCTTACTACTGGTTTAGAATGCCGAGCCTTAAGAATCAGAGTCTGAGTCTTGGTGTTGTTCCTGAAAACAAAGAACACCTTGGACACAGATTGATTAACTCTCCGTACAAATACGAGCATCAATCTAACGGGACTTACAAAAAAGTTGCAAATCCGGATTATGACAAGAACAAAGAAACATTAATCCAGATTTATGATACAACACAGGCTAGTGATAAGCAGGTAAAAGAACTTGACAGAGCAATTGTTAACTACGAAAACCTGAAAAACGGCAAACTCCTTGATATAAACAGCCATGACGATACAATCATCAATTACGTGTTCCAGATTGATCCGAAAGAGTACCAGAAACGTATTGAGGTTATAAACGACTTAAATAAAAACTTTGGCAAGAACATCAAGCTTGATACTCCTGACGGTACAATTATGGCTTCCCAGTTCTCTAACTTCAGGTTTGACAGAAAAACTGACGGCGGGGTTGTTACTTGGGATGCTAACACAGATATGATAAAGATGAATTATCATATTTCAAACTACGACGAAAAGATTAATCAGGCGATTGTTGATAAGAACCAGAGATATCACGAACAGCAGATGATGGTACGCGGAAGCTACGAAGTTCGTGATATGGCTATTCAGGCTGGTAAATACTGGACAGGGTTTGTAAAAGATACCCAGACTATTTACACTGCAAAAACTATCGGCAGCGCAAAAACGGTTGAGGCTCTGAACAAACTTGTGAGCGAAGGAAAACTGCCGGAAGAAGTTAAAATTAATGACACAGTTCTAAATAATATTCTAAACGGCCAATACCTTGCTAATGCACCTAAGGGAGTAATGGACAAGGATGACGTAACAATCAAGTCATTGATGAGACTTCCGCTCGATGCGTTAGAATTTGGCGAAAACACTGTTGGCGTGCTTTCAACATCATACTTCTCAAACAGAGCAACCACAGAAGAAACACTTGGAATGTCAAGATTTGACTTGATGAAGCAAAACAATCCGCACCTTGTTGAGCCTTATGCAAAGAACTACAATAAGGTTGAGGCTTTGTTCAAGAATGAGATTAAATCGTTTGCAGAATCTGTTATCAAGAAGGTCAACGAAACTTCAAACGAAAAATTGTTAGACCCTAACGGCGATTACACTGAATACGGCGGATACGTAATGGAGCTTATCGGTCAGGATATCGCAAGATATGCGCTCTTGAAATCACTTGGCGGTGAAAGCTTCAAGACAAAGATTCTATCTAGCGGCGAAATCACTTATGATTATGATAAACTTAAACTGGGCACAACACTTAAGGCGCTTGGAATAAATGCTCATAATCCGGAAGACGAAGCAAGCCTTCTTGAAAAGAAAATGGAAAAAGGCTTGAAAGCGTTATCTGATAGCGATATATCTTATGTTGCAGAATCTGTTGGCAAGAGAATAGCAGGCACTGATACAACAAGCTTCAGACTGGCAGAAGCAATGGTTGATAAGGCAGCTCTTGGACTTGACTGGAGATTGGACGCAGCAAAAGACGTTATGGATATTGATTCTGTTAGAAACAATGATGCTGATTTTGATGATACCTGGAATGAGCTTATAAAATTCTGGAACCTGTTTGTTCAGGGTATAAAAACAGAGAACCCTAATTCTTATATCGTTGCAGAGTTGACCGATGTTTCTGATATTATGCGTGATACAACAGGTACTAAGTCTTGCCCGTACAAGGGTATGACTGATATCGGGCAGAAGTTCAACGGCGAACCTGATGCAATGGTCAAGTTCTTTAACGAAACAGGTATTACTGCAGAGGCTGCTTATTCTTATTTCTTTACAGAGCTCTTGAAGTGTTTCTCACAGCCTTTTGACGGTACTTTTGGTATCTCAGGAACACATGATTTGTTCAAAGAAAAACTTGACCTGCTGATTGAGACAAGAAGCGCTGATTATTTAAGAAACCTCTGGACATTTATGGGCAACCACGATAAACCAAGAATGCTCCACGGACTTGCACTTGATATGGATTTGTTCCATGGTTCAATGGCTTATGGCTATAATGAAGGCAAGGCTAAATTCTGGGAAAACAGAAACCACAGACTTGATGCAGCTCAGGTGCTTTCTAACTCAAGAACAGTGGAAGATATTCCGCTTGAGCTTAGATTGAATATTGATAACCTCGATTACTTCAAAACAGTAAGCCCTAGGGCAATTGCACAGAGCAAACTGCTTATGTCAGTTGTAAACGAAGACCTGGGCTCAGTGGCAAGCGAAGAAGATATCAAACGCATAAGCGAAGCTATAATTGATTTGACAAACGGTGTGTTCCTGTCAGAAGGCAACAGCACAAGCCTTTCAGCAATCAAGGTTCCTGAACTAACAAGCCTTGAAAACGCTTTTGGTGCAATGCTTAAGACCGCAGAGACAAAATACGGCTTGAATTTAACTGAATCAGAACGCAAAGAGCTTATGGAATCAGTAGTGAAGCTTGCAAAATCTCAGGAAATGCTTAGCAACTATATTGTTCAGGGTGACTTTGACTGGGCTGCGCCGAATGAAGAGGTTGGACGCGCTAACAGAGAAAGAGCAGAAGGCATTCTTGGCAGTGTATCTGATTACAAAAAATACAGCCTCTATACAGTTAACCTTGCAGCGCTCTTAAAAGACGCTTACATTCAGTCAGGAAAATCACCTGCTGCTAAGGAAGCGATTCTAAAAGCAGCAAAAGACTTTGTTGAAAAATACGACAGAGGGTTTGTTTATAACAATTCCGGCGAGCTTCCAAAAATCGAAACAGCCGGCATGAAAAAGCAGGCTTACGCAGCAAGAGATATCAGAACTGCAATCACAATGGCTGTTCAACAGGCTGAACACAAGTCAGGAAAAGCTATTGCAAACAGAGAACAGATTATTGATACTGTTTACAAGCTGGCAACAGAGCCGAACGAGAAAAAAGCAGAAATGATTACAGAGTTCTTGAAAGCATTGCCTGGTATTCCGACTATGTACTCTGGAGACGAGTTTGGTATGACAGGTTATGAAGAAAAGAGCAAAAACATCTACCTGCAAAACAGAAACGCGCTCCCTTGGACAGATTTGGACAAGAATGGTCTAATAAGCGATTACAGAAAAGCTGTAATGGGTGGTATGAACGGTGCGATGAAAGACCGTGCTAACCCTGAACTTGAAGCTTTGAACAACGGCACACCTTACGGACTTGATGTTTGCAACAATGGAAGAAGCAGAGATCAGGTTGCAGAAAGAATTGCTGAGATTAAAAAAGAAATTGCGGCTTTAGACGGCAAAGACAAGTCACAGGAAGAAAAATTGAATGCTGAAATCCGTGAATTAACCAAAGAATTTGCCAAAGTCGCTTACTTGCAGCACAATGCGCAGGGTAACATGACCGTAAGTATCTTCAACGCTGATGGTATCAATCACAGTAACAGGTTCGATTACTTCAAGGAATACGGGCTAGATACAGAAGACAAGCGCAAGAAATTCTTTGCTGACAATAATATTGAATCAATCAATCCTAGCAACAAATACATACCAATCCAGAAAAAATCAGAGATTGATTACATAATGCTCGGTGCAGGAGTGGCAATCCCTGTTGGTACTGTATTTACAAACGCTAACGTTAGAGACAAAGCAAAATACGTTGTAAAAGAAATCAACGGCAAGCTCGGTATCTTTAGAGAAGGCGGAAAGATTGTTATGGACGGCTTGACTTCTAAAAACGGCGTAATGATTCTGAAACATGTTAAAAATATTGCGTTCAGAGGTAATATCAACAAACAATACAACATTGTTTCAAATCCTTACAAATCAGCAGTGCCGGTTGAAGAAGGTCAAAAGCTTTCAATAATCGCAAGATAGGGAATACCACACGAGGAAAAGATGAAAATAGCCGGAATAAATAGCTCTCAAGGATTCGTGCAGCCGCACAGAATCAGTAAGCCAGCGACTTTGTACCCAGCGAATGCAAAACAGCAGGAATCAGGCTTTGCAAATGCTGCTGCGGTGCAGAATATAGCGTTCCATGGTTTGTTCAGCAGTGCTCCGGATTTGTCTGAAAAGTTTAAATACGGATTGCAGGCGCTTGATGATACTTCGATTCTGGTTGTGACATCAGATGAAGAAGATTCAAATATGATGCTTGAAAGGTTTTCGGATAGTATTGACAGCCCTGTAATCAAGAAGTATACGCTTCTTGTTGAGAAAAAAGACCTTAATGGCAGAGATGCGCTTGAATCCAATTTTGCTGTTTTTAAGAAAAATAACGACTTTTACGTTTTGAACCTTAATCATATATTTGGCTTAAATGTGCTAAATCCTAAAGATAGCTATGATAGCGATAAACATCGCGTAAAACCCGGGAAACTGAGACGACTCAATGCCGGAGAAGCTATTAAAACCGGCGAACTGGTTTTTTCTCCGGACAAAGACAAGTTGATTTTCGCTCCGCCTTATAAATTCATGCCGGAACCTGCTGAAAAATACCTTGCCGTAAGCTCTGCAATTGCGAAAAAAGAGGACCTAAGTGCATTCAATAAGAGAACAGTTGCAACACTGAATGCTTCTGTACAAAAACAGGTTGGTAGCAAAAAAGAGCTTACATTTGCTGATATTGGCGGACTGGACGATGTTATTGACACTCTCAAAAAATTTGTTATCCGTCCTATTAATTATCCTAAAGTTTTTGAAAATATCAGGTTAAACAAGGGTATTTTGCTCTATGGCCCGCCGCGCTGCGAAAAAACGATTCTTGCCAAAGCTCTTGCTGCAGAAACCGGTGCAAATTATAAGGAGCTTAATGCAAACCAGTTCAAAAGAAGCGAGGTTGGAGCGTCAGAAGCCTCTGTTCGCAAAGCTTTTGAAAAACTAATTGCTGACGCCCCTTCAATAATGTTTATTGATGAGATTGATGCAATAGCAAAAGCACGTGACGGCTCATCAAACGCCAGATATGACGATTCACTTGTAAACCAGCTTCTGGGTTGTATGAGCGACCTTGAAAAGAGCAATGCTCCGGCATTTGTTGTTGCAGCTACGAACATGAAAGAGCTTATGGAGCCTGCGCTTTTAGCTTCCGGCCGATTCGGGCTTCAGATTGAAGTCCCTATGCCAAATCTGGATGGCTTGAAGCAAATCTATGATATTCATTCTAAGAAACTTGAGTTTGACAGTGATGTGAACAGAGATGAGCTTGCTCCAATTATGCTCCTACATAAATTTAACGGCTCTGATGTTCCTGAAATGATTTCTGATTCGTACTTTAACGCGCTTGAGCGTCTTGGTATGAATGCTAAAATGGATGCCAAGACTTTCGGGTATGATGATTTGAAGAGCATTCGTATTGCAAAACAAGACCTCATGAAAGCCATTGAAAGAATCGCAAAGCAGAAGATATAAAGACATCCAGCAAAAAGATATGACGTCAGGTTAGCCTGGCTTCTCAGCTTCCCAGCTGCCTTTCTCTACTTCTCCTGGATTATCATGAATGATTTCAGCGCACGTCCTGTGTCGCCGCTATCCTGAGTTGATACAACATTTATCTTTTTGTAGTTTAAAGATGTCGAGCTTCCGCCGTCAAACGCCATTGCGCTGTCCAGCCCGTAGCTTGCGCATAAATCACGTGACTCGTAAATATCCATCGGGTGCTCGTTTGTTACTATAAAAATATGAACCTCTTGCTTTCCATCATTATTTTTTATCCCAATAAGGGTTCTTGCTGTTTTATGAAGCACAGAAGCTGATTCTCTTATAATATTGCCCTCTTTGTCTTTAACTATAAAGAACTCCTCTTCAAGCCTTAAATTAGGCAGAAGCTGCGGGCCTCCTTGAGCAGAGGTCTGAATAGAACACAAAAAATCGACTTTTGAATCATGCTGCGCAATTTCGTATTTCAGTTTGCTGTCGCAGTCAAGTATTCTGAACTCGGTTCTGTTTGTAATCTTTTTTAAATTTTGCCTGAGAACAGGATTGTTCATAAGGTTTTCATTAAAAATAGGGTCTTCAACAGTTTGAGAATCATTTACAATGTATGAAATTGTTTTCTGGTTGTTCGGGTCAAAAAATCCGGTGTTTATTGTGAGCAGCGATTTTGACTTGTTGTGAGCCTCCTTGTTTGTGATAAGGCTTGATGAAGATATAAACTTTATCTGTTTTTTTATCTTGTCACCGCTTAATACAATATGATAAATCCCGTCATCATACTTAACGTCAATAGGAGCAGCCCATACAGCCTCTGCTAATAACAACATCGCTAACACTGTTAAAAATTTCTTCATTATAAATCCCTCGACTTGTAAAATGCAATAATCGCACATAAGAACGCTGCCGGTGGAAATGCCGCTGTTATAATCGGGTGAAGCACACCCTTTTCTGCAAGCAAATCAAAGAACGGCAGGGTTATATAGTACACAAAAATACACCCGATTGCTATAGTAAACCCGATTAATCTTTGCTCACGAGGCTTGCTGAACCCGAGCAGACAACCCATTACAGCCAGAAGCACGCACACAAACGGATGGAAAAACCGCTGCAAATACTTGTTGTACATAAGCCTGTAATCTTCGTCCAGATTCTCTTTTTTCAAAAGCGAAACATAGTATTTTAGGTCTTTATTGTTTATATCTCTGTCACGCTTTGTTGAGTTAATCATAATTGTGTAAGCGTTTTCAGCGTCATCCCCGTTTAGAATCTCTGCCCGCTCTTTTTTTGTAATCTTTTGGAAAATACCTTCTTCGTTGATATCATAAGAAGTCACATCGCTAAGTATCCAACTTGGTTTCCCGTCTACTCCTACACCTTTTTTTCCTGTTTCTGCCACCAGAATATTTGAAAGCCCGTGAAGGTCGTCAAAAACCTGTTTTGAGAAGTTCATGACAATAACATCGGTCATCTCTTCTTCGAAGAACCTTGAAACAATCACAGCCTGCTCCGGATGATTGTTTTCATCCTTCTTTGTATAAATATACTGGGTTAGCATGCTTCCGCCCTTAATCTCCTGAAGCTTCTGGCAGGAATACGGAATCCATTTGTCGTAGGTTACAAAACACAAATATGTAACAATAAGGCTCAATACAAGAAGCGGTGCCAGTATTCTTGAAAACGACATCCCGACTGCGCGGAAAATCGTGAGCTCTGAATCCTTGCTAAGCTTGTCAAACGTAAACAGAGAGCCCAAAAGCAGCCCTACAGGGAAAGCTTTACCGAGGATTTTTGGAAGCTCATACACAAGCACCAGAACGCCGGTTTTTACAGTATATTCGTGAGCCAGAATCTTCTTGATTGTGTTCAGGAGCATTTCGGGCGCAATCCACACAATTGTAAACAAAAGAATTGCAACAATTGTTGTTATCAAAACCTGAGTAAAAATATATCTGTCGTATACGGTGAAAAGCTTTTTCATCCTAAAGTTTGAAATCCTTTCCTAAGTAAAATTCTTTGGCCACAGGGTCATTTGCAACATCCGTGCTCTTACCCTGAATCTTGATTTTACCGTCAAATATTACATAAGCCCTGTCTGTAATAGAAAGTGTTGCTTTCGGGTTGTGGTCTGTGATTAAGACTCCGAGCCCTTTTTCTTCTGAAATCTTTCTGATATTGTCCTTGATTTCCCCAATCGCAATAGGGTCAATACCCGCGAAAGGCTCGTCAAGGAGCATAAAATCAGGGCTCGCTGCGAGCGCACGTGCGATTTCAACACGCCTTCTTTCACCGCCTGACAAAGCTACAGCAGGTGCCTTTCTAAGCTTCATAACTCCAAATTCTGTTAGCAATTCTTCAAGCTTTTTCTTCTTTTCATCAACCGTAAGTTTGTCGTTCATCTCAAGCACAAGCTGGATGTTTTCTTCAACAGTAAGCTTTCTGAAAATAGAGTTCTCCTGCGGTAAATACCCGATTCCGGCTTTTGCCCTAAGGTTCATCGGCCAGTTTGTGATTTCTTTGTCATCAATAAAAACTGTGCCTGTATTCGGCTTAACAAGACCTACAATCATGTAGAAAGTAGTTGTTTTCCCCGCACCGTTAGGCCCGAGAAGACATACAACTTCGCCTTTGTTCATATAAAAAGAAACATCGTTTACAACGCTTCTGTCTCCGTATATCTTAACTAAGTTCTTTGCTTCAATTCTCATTTCTGCTCCCCGCAATTCATTTAAACATGATACAACAAAAGAAGCTTAGATTGAATTGTAAAGTTTTGTTAACATGTTGTAAAAAAAGGGCAATTATGCGTGAGAGAAAAACTTTATTTATATGTAAGGTAAAACAAGGTTAGTTCAACAACAATTTTATATTGTAGGAGGTCATTATGTCATATTTAGGTGGCATACCTGGAATAGGATTAGATTCAATAGGCGCCTATGGCGGACTGGGTTCATACGGACTAGGCGGAAGCGGGACTTACGGTTCTTATGGCGACCCGACGATGATGGGAATGGCATCACCATACGCGATGGGCATGATGGGGATGTATAATCCGACATTCATGGCGCAGATGAATCAGATGCAGCAGAATATGGAAAAATCCCAGCTGCAGCATTCAGGTGATATGCATGACATGTTGCTGGCTAACCAGACACGCGCTTTTCAGGTTCAGGACAAGAACATTTTTGAAAAGGCAATGGTTGATGCAGCTGTAAATCAGGGCATTGAAAACTTGTCAAGAAAAGTTAAAGAAGGCGATCAGGATGGTATTTGCGAAGCTTTTGATACTTTGAAGCAGACAATTTATACAAAGTATCATGACTACTTTGAGGCAAACGCTTCTAAGATAAGCCCATCACAGAGTGTCACCCAGTTTATTGAGATTCTTTACGGCAAAATAAGGTCACAGCAGGAAGGTCAGACAGTTGATCTTAGAAGCGATATTGAAAAATATGGTGAAACAGCATTCGAGCATGGGTTTATGAAAAGCTGGCGCGGCGGTGATTATCACCAGAAATACACAGATGAAACAATGAGCTACTTATTTGGAACATCGATTGATAACAAATCTCACAAAGCGAGAATGCAGAAAATGGGCGGCAAGGTTGAAAGCGCAGTTGAATACGCAGCAGCTCCTGTTCTCGGTGCCGCAGCAGGCTGGGGGGCAGCATCAGTAATAACAGGGCTTGGTAAGACGGTTACGCCTGAATTTGTTAGCAAGCATGTAACTTGGAATACCTTCAAGAATTGCGGAAAAACAATGGCCTGGATTGGAGCAGCAGCAGCTTTGTTGGGTGACATCTGGTGGCAAAATTCCAGAGCATAAATGATTTGAACGAAAGCCGCTTACCTTAAGCGGCTTTCTCTTGACATTTCAAATTGATATTTTATGATAATAAATGTCACGCGATGGGGCGTCGCCAAGTGGTAAGGCACCTGGTTTTGGTCCAGGCATCTCGGAGGTTCGAATCCTTCCGCCCCAGATTTAATTAAACCCTTTGATGATTAATCGAAGGGTTTTGTTTTGACAGCAAGGAGGAAATATGAAAAAGATTTTAGCACTTATGCTCACACTGGCAGCAAGTATGCAATTATCTGTATTTGCAGCAGCTGCTAACACAAACTGGACAAGCAAGGCAAATGTTGAGAGAGTTAACAGAATTGGTAAGGCTCTTCTTGCCAAGAACAATCTGCCTACAAAAATCAACTTCAAGGTTATTGAAACAGATGATGTAAACGCGTTTGCAAACGCAGACAAAGAAATCTGTGTTTACACAGGGCTATTAAAATTTGTAAACAATGATTCTGAACTCGCTGGTGTTATCGCACACGAAATCGGACACATTGTAAACAATCACGTTGCAAAACAAAATGTTGTCGGAACTGTAACTGCAACAGCGCTTTATAATACAAACATGGATGCACGCCTTAAGGCAGCTGCAAACTCTGCTAACAACCTGACCATGCTTAAAATGTCAAGAACAGAAGAATACGAAGCTGATATTACTGGTGTTGATTTGATGACAAAAGCAGGCTACAACCCGCTTGCAATGGTTTCAGTGCTTTACAAAATCGGCGGAAGCTATGCTGATTTTACTTCAACTCACCCGTCTGGTGACAAGAGAACAATGTACATCTATGATTACATCACTTACACTTACCCTGCAAAAGCAAAGGTGCCCTACAACACTGATTCTTACAAAAAGTTCATGGCTTATGCAGGACCTATAGTTAAGGAAAGAAACAGCAATCCTAAAAAGCTTGCAGCTTTCAACAAACAGCAGGAAAAGCTAAAAGCAAAACGCGCTGCTAAGCTTGAAAAATATAAAACAGCAAAACAAACAAACGGCTGGGATAGGTCAATGACAGTTCTTAGAGCGATATCTAATTAAAAATAAAAAGCTCCCCTTAAACGGGAGCTTTTTATTTACCTGTACTTCTGAATCATTTTTCCATAATCTATAAAATCATTTTCATCATAATTTCTTATTGCTTCGTTAAATCTATCCTCTAAATTTCCATCAAAAACTTTACCTTCCCAGCTAGATTTATAATCACTGGTTTCAAATAGTTTAAATAACATGAGTGGTCTTCCAGCACTAAGTAATCTTGAAAAGAAGCCTTGTTTTATATCAAAATAAATACTTAACGAGTTATTAATTGTTTGTGATTTATTTGCACTATAATTATTAAAATTTTGTACTCTTTTATCTAAAACAATATAACCATCTCTTTTTTGAAAAATATCTTCAAATATTTTATTTGATTGGATAGAATCAATAACCCTTTTAACGTTCTCAGCTTCAAAAGACTTTCGATACATTCCCATTAATCGAATACCTTTAAGTTGTTTAAATACTGGTTGTTTTTCACTTCTTTCTATTTGCATATTAATCAGCCTTTCAATTAAGTTTACATGAGTATATGTTATTATAAAACTCCTAAAATTTTTTTTTGCTATTTACATTTAAAAATTTAAGCTATTTGAAATAGCAAAAATTTTTATTTACAGGGTTTAATAACAGCGTGAGGTCAAATGAATATTTCAGCACAACCCGTTAATTCCCGACAATATCATTACAAGACTCCAGCTTTTGGCGCGAAAGTTGTTGACAGACTTTGCGTGAATCTAAAAACAGACACAGTCAGCTTTCTCAACAACGGTACTGCTGTTCTTGATGAGCCAATGCCTTTTTTCAAGGGCATAAAAAATCTCCTGAACGCGGTTACAAAAAACATAAAAAACAATGTTGAAGGAAAAACATGTCTCGATTCGCTTGATAAATACCGCCTAAGTGAAATGCTTGAGTATTTCCCGAGAAAATTGTTTGAAAACAGAATGCTGAATGGTGTAGTTGGCTCAGGAAACAACAACCTTGCATTCAAAATCGATAATAATGAAGTGCTGTGCGTTTCAGAAGACATGAACTTTTTTAACAAAAGACCTTTTGAGGATTTTGACCTGCCGCTTATTTCAAAAGGGATGTATGATACTTATTTTACAAAAAATACTCAGGGTTGGTTTATAAGAAAGCTTGGCGAGCCTGTAACCGACAGTGAGCTTGAAACAATTAAGCAGGAAATATTTAAAAAGGGGTATAAAGTTAAGGACTGGAATCCGGAGCAGGGCTGCAAGCTGGATAACAAACTCTATCTTATTGATTTTGAATGCGCCTACAAATAATATACTGCACTTTACATTTCGCCTCTCCCGCGGTATGATTTTCTAAGGGAGAATAGCAATGAAAACACAATTGGAAAACATTTATTCATCAGCAAAAGCAGATATTGAAAAAGCGCAGTCTATTAGCGATATTGACGAAATCAGACTGAAATACCTTAGCCGTAAAGGCGAGTTTAACTCTATAAAGAAGGGGCTTAAGGATTTATCTGACGAGGATAAAAGAGTCGTGGGCGCTCTTGCAAACCAGATTACACAGGATTTGGAATCATTGTTAAAAGAGAAGCACGATGCTTTTTATCAAAAAGAGCTGAATGAAAAACTCCGGAAAGACAGAATTGATATTACTCTTAGCGGGAAATATATTCCGCATGGAAAAGTTCATCCGCTAACCTCAACTACAAACGAAATCGTTTCAATATTCCAGAACCTCGGGTTTTCAGTTGTGGCTCCGGAGCTTTCTCCGGAAGTTGAGACAGAATACTACAACTTTGATATGCTTAATATCCCGAAAGAACACCCTGCACGTGATGTTCAGGATACATTCTTCTGCAAACTTGCTGATAATGTGGTTTTGAGAAGCCAAACTTCCGGCGCGCAAATCCACGTTATGGAAACCCAGAAACCGCCAATCAAGGTCATTTCACCGGGGCGTGTTTACAGAAACGAAAATATTAACGCAAGAAAGAACAACTTCTTCCATCAGATTGAAGGTCTGTATGTAGACAAGGACATCACATTCGGCGACCTCAAAGGTGTGTTGAACGAGTTTATAAGAATCTATTTTGGCGCAGCACGCCCGACAAGATTCAGAAACAGCTTTTTCCCGTTTACAGAGCCTTCTGCCGAGGTTGATGTTCAGTGCATCATGTGTCAGGGCAAGGGCTGCCGTACATGCAGCGGTACAGGTTGGCTTGAAGTTCTCGGATGCGGTATGGTTGACGTTAATGTGCTGAAAGCAGTTGGTATTGACCCGGAAGTCTATTCCGGTTTTGCTTTTGGTATGGGGGTTGAAAGACTTGCGATGCTTAAATACGCAATTGATGATATTCGCCTGTTCTTCAACAACGATAAGAGATTCCTTGAACAATTCTAGGATGTAAATAGGGCTGTGCCCGAAAATTTAGGAGTATGTATGATGAAAAGATTATTAGCAGTGTTGTTTGTGCTGGGCATGATGCTGAAGGCTCAGGCAGCAGAAGTTTTATTGATTAATCCCAATGAGCAGGCAAAGATTCAAAACAAAATCAGCACAATTGGGTTTAATATCCTGAATGCGAATGAAATCCCTCAAAGAACAATGTTTATTTATGACACCTCTAAGACAATGAATGCATGCTCTGCTTTTTACGGCCGCAGAATTGTTATGTACAGAGGTATGTTTGTAATGCTTGATGACGATGACATGATTGCAGCCATTCTAAGCCACGAGATTTCTCACAGTATTGATAGTTACCATGGTCCTTTTAGAGGTACGTTTAGCTTTTTCGCACAGAGTTATGCTCCTAAAAAGTATGAATACAAGGCTGATAAGAGAGCTATAGATTTTATGGTAAAAGCCGGCTACCACCCTGTTGCAAGCATTGTGGCTATGAATAAAATAATGGGACAGAATAGATATGACTGGCTTAGCTCACATCCGCTTACCAGCAGGCGTATGATGGAAGTTTATGAATATATCTACAGGAAATATCCTGAATACCTTGTTGAAAATAAATATAAAACTAATATTTATTACCAGAACTTTTTAATCACTTCAAAAGAAAACAGAGCCAAGTTCCAGAAAAAGATTGAAAAGAACTCAAGAAGAAGTGTAAACTATCTCTAGAGGTTTGATGCGAAAACTTTTAATAATTATACTCGTTTTGAATATGCTTTTACTGCCGTCTTTTGCAATTATTGAAGACGACTTTGTTAACGCAACTCTGGATAAGAATCTTAAAATCAAAAAGCCACAAGAAACGGTTATTTCCAATGAAATCCCGGTGAAGATTCGTATCAAAGATGAGTTAACAACTAAAATCCGTCCTGTTGAAGGTGATTATATAGAATTTGAAACAGTTGAAGCTTTCAAATCCTTTCCGGCCGGTACAACAGTTAAAGGCAGGATTGAATATCTTTCAATGAACTTTACATGGGGCGTGCCGGCTGATATCATAGTCAGTAATTTTAAGATAGGCAACAAGCCTCTTTACGGCGAAATCAAATCAACAGGCGCAGACCGTACGCTATGGCTGAGGCCTGTAATCATTCTCTCTACTTTGCTTGGCGGAATAGGGGTTGTTCTTATTCCAATAAGAGGCGGCCATGCAAAAATAAAAACTGACAAAATCTATACTGTTTATTACAGATAGCCTACTTCTTGAATAAAACTTCTTCTAACGCAAGCGCGGTCTTTGTTTTTGCAAGCCCTCCCTGCGAAGTCTCCTTAAGAAGCGGGGACATAAGCTGGCCGGTAATCTTAAGAGTATCAACAACTTCATCTAGCGGAATTTTGCTTTCCACACCGCAAAGCGCGAGCTCCGCAGCTGTTACAGCGTGCACAGCAAGAAACGCGTTTCTTTTTATGCAAGGCACCTCAACCAGCCCGCAAACAGGATCGCAGGTAAGCCCTAAAATGTTTTTCATTGCAAGCGCTGCAGCCTGTATGATTTCATTTGTATCACCGCCGAGCATCTGTGTTAAAGCTGCTGCTGCCATTGCAGAAGCCACTCCGCATTCGGCCTGACATCCGGCTACTGCACCTGCCAGCTGGACTTTGTTGGAAACAAGGAGCCCGACTATTCCGGCTGTCAAAAGCCCGTTAATCTGCTCTGCTTCTGAAATATTTTCTTCTTCGGCAACAGCAATTATTACAGAAGGTACAATACCGCAAGAACCCGCTGTAGGGCAGGCTGCGATTCTTCCCATTCTCAAATTTTCTTCTGCTGTTGCAAGCGCGTACGTTGTAATTTTTTCAAAGGTCTTGCCAAACAAAGCAGCACGCTTTTTGAACCTTTCAGGGAGCTTTACGCAATCATCTCCACACCAGCCGCTAATAGCTTTTTCGGTTGATTTAAGCCCGTTTTTTACTGCCTGTTTCATTGCAAGCAAGTCTTCAAGCACCCTCAATCTTATAACATCAATTGAGTCTCCGCTCAAACATGCTTCTTCATCCTGCGCTATTTCGTATATTGCTTTGTTTTGAGCTTTACATTTTTCAGCCAGTTCTGCAAAAGATAAAATCGTCATTATTATAATTTCCTAATATTTGTCACAAAAAATACGTCCTTAATCTGCCGCACCTTTTCCACAACGTCTTCTCCCACCGGAATATCAAGTGCAACGTACATGGAGGCTGTGCCGCCTTTTGAGCTTCTGTCGCAATGCAGGGAGGCAATATTAACTTTTTGTTTTTGGATAATGTCGCTGACGGTTGAAATCATGCCGGGCTTATCTTTGTACATCAAAAGCAGAGTGTCGTAGCTTCCGTCAATATCAGCCGTAAACCCGTTTATGCAGTTGATTCTAATCTCACCTGCACCGACCGAGTCACCGCAAACCGTCATCTTGTCATCAATGATTATATCAACAGAATTTGGGTGCCTTGATATGTCTTGAACGTACTCGTAAGAGTAGTCAATATTTTCTGCAATGTCAAAAATGTTTTTGATTAGAGGATCGTCCACCATGTAGCCAAGAAGCCCTGCAAGCAAGCCTTTATCTGTGCCGTGTCCGAATCCTGTTGTTGCAAAAGAGTTGTAGAGCACAAATTTTACTTTAGAAAAGTTGTCTTTGTAAATATTTCTCGCCATCAGCCCCAGCCTTACAGCTCCTGCTGTGTGCGAGCTTGACGGCCCAACCATAATCGGGGATATTACAGAAAAAATCGACTTCTGTTCCATATTAGTAATCGTCCTCGTCATGGTCTTTATTCGCGTTGATATAGCCTTCCATTATGTTGTAGAGTGAGTTCTGCCAGTCACTGCTTTTTTCAAGGAAGAAATCAGCTCCGCGTGCTTTACACTGGGCTTCAATTTCTTTTCTCGGCGATGCGGTAATCACGCCTATAATTGTATTAACTCCTGCGTTTGCAGCCATTTTTTTGAGCTCTGTAAGCAGGATAAAGCCTTCACGTTCAGTCGGGATGAACAAATCCATGACCACATACTGGTATTTGCGTTTTTTGAACTTGTTGACAGCGTTGTAGATTTCCTGTGAGCAGTCAATATCGTAATCAAACTGTGAAAGAAGTACTTTGAGCTGGTATGTAATGACCCCCAAATCGTCAACAATCAGGATTGCAGGGCCTGTCGGAGCATATTCTTCTGCCTCGGAGTTAAGAGCTTTGCTCGCAATTGGTTTTCTAGCGTTGCTGTTGAGTTCTCTTAAGGTGTCAACAATATTAATCAACTGGTTTTTTAAATCCAAAAGGCCAATGTTTTTAGGCGGTTTATCATTAGTAATGTTATAAAACAAATTAATAAACTCATCATCTAATTCAATACTTGTCATACTAGCTCCTACTTTGTGACAATTATATCATATTACGCCTAAAAAAGTAAGACCTTTGAAGTTCGGTTGTTTAAATTATTTTTGTTTTGTTTATTTTGAAGTATAATTTATTTATGAGAAAATTTATTGTATTTACACTTCTATTCTTGACTATCGCACAAACAGGATTTGCAGCAGAGGTGCCGTTTTTCAAGCTTCGTGCTGAAAACAATGATACCCGTGAGATAAAATCGCTGCTAAATTCGCAGGTGAAATTTGCTAATAAAACAGATTTTGATAAATTCATCGCAACATACGATAAACACTATGTTAACGCTGACGGCTTTGACCTGGAAACATATTCAAGCCTCGTAAAAGATATCTGGAAAACCTATGACAAGATAGAATACGGAATAAAAATCAAGAATATTACTGTTAATAACGATAATTCCGCAATCGCAGAACTTGTAGAAACATCTTATGCTGATATACCGGTCTCTGCAACAATGGACGGTGTTTTGAAAAGCGAAGCAAACAGCGTTTACTACCTGAAAAAAATCAACGGCGAATGGAGAGTTACCTCTGATTCTGTAATAAGCGAGACGACTTCCATGCTCTACGGTGAAGCAAGAAATCTTGATATAAAACTCACTGCGCCGACCCAGATTCCGGCTAATACCGAATACACTGCATCACTTGAGTTTACTCCGCCAAAAGATTACATTGCTATTGCATCAATCGCTAACGACAAGGTTGAATACCCGCAGAAACAGGCAAAAGAAGTGTTCAGAAAGTTTCCGGAAGACAATATATTAGAAAGGCTGTTTACTTCCAACTCTGATAATGTAAACGAATACATCGTTGCTTCAATCGGGCTTACCAAAGCTGATATATGCGATTTGAGCCTTAAACTCAGCCTTACAGGTTTCGGGTACCAAATTATTAGAGTCAACGTGATTCCCCAAAACAAGTTTATCCATAGTGAAGGATTAGAAGAAAATGAAAATGTCGAAAGCAAGTAAAATTACATATTTTGTTGTTTCAGTTATATTTTTTATACTGTTCGACATGTACTTTTCAAACCTCTTGCTAAAATACTCTGAAAGCATAGAGGGCAATTCTGTTTTCGATATAATCTCTGTCCAAAATTCAGGTGCTGCTTTTAGTATCCTGCAGGATTCAAGAATGTTTCTTATATGCTTTTCAGCTCTTGCAATACTCGGGATTTCGGCTTACCTTATGAAACACATAAAAAATGCTTCTGTGTTCGGGGTATTTTGGACATCAATGCTTGTTTCAGGAATCTTTTGTAACATGTACGAAAGAATCTCTTTAGGTTATGTTAGAGATTTTTTCAAACTAAACTTTGTTAACTTTCCGGTATTTAATATTTCAGATATATTCATTAATATAAGCGTGTTTGCAATTGTGTTCATAATTATAAAACACAGCTTTTCAAAAGCTTAAAAAAGGGAGACATTTGTCTCCCTTTTTTTATTTCTCCAGCTTTTCGATTCTTTCAATCAGATTCTGGTTTTGTTTTTGCAGTTCGGTAATTATCTTTTGCTGGTTTGCAATGATTTCATCCTGCGAGTGGTTCTTGGAGTCCAGCTCCTTTATTGCATTTATTACTGCATAGAACATGTCCTCTATTCTAATTTTCAGGAACCCTTTTTCATCCTTTGTAACCGCAGATGGGAATACTTTTTGCAAATCCTGCGCAATTACACCGACATGAGGAGTCTTGGCCTCATCTTTTTTGTAGGTGTAATGATAGAAATCTAACTTTTTGAGCGCTTCAAGCCCGTCTGTGTATTTGTTTCCGACATTCTTTAGACGGCGGTCAGAATAATAATTTCTATAAAGCGTGTATAACCCATCGTTGTATCCGTTCTGGTCTAAAGCCTGAAAAGTTTTTGCGGTGTCACCGCCATCGGATATGGCGCAGGAGAGGTGGCCTTTGTTCCTGTAATGCAGACCTGTTTGGTAAGATGTTCCTGCGCCGTTTAAAAGCACGTTTTTGCCTACAACGAGATTTCCCGGGATAAAGACTGTGTAATCAGCTGTTCCGAGGGTAATCACGTTATTGCCGTTTGTAGTAACGCTCGCGCCAATTGCAACGGAGTTGGTTCCTAAGGCTCTGGCGCTGCTGCCTATTGCAATGCTGTTTTGTCCGGTGGCATTTGTCGCAACACTGGAACTTGAGCCGATAGCAATTGCGCCTGGTTTGCTAGCCTTGGCTTTGCTGCCGAGCGCAAGAGAAAGCTCTTCGGTTGAATTAGCCCCATACCCGATAGCAATAGACTTGTTCGCACTAGCTTTAGTAAGATTTTCCACAGAAACCGTTGGTGATGCCCCTATATTACCGGAACCACCTATAGCAATAGCATTCCATCCAGCAACACTCCCGTTACCAATGGCACACTATCACCTTTTGAGTTTGTTTCCGGCCCTATTGCAATTGCGCCAGACTCTTCTGTTTTTGAATCGTATCCGATTGCGACAGAAGAGTCGCCATTAGCTTTTGCAAGGGTTCCAAGTGCAGTAGAGTAGAATTTGTTAGCAGAGGCTGAGTTTCCTATTGCGGTAGTGCAGTCTCCGGAGGTTTTAGCAGTCTGCCCGATTGTTACAGAGCTTTTGCTTTCTATTGTTTGTCCGCTTCCGAACGCAACGGAGTGTTCCGGGATATTAGCGTTTGAGATACCGGCTCTTCCTGATGGGTCTGCTGTAACTTGCATTACTTCGTCGCCTTTGCCGAAGGTTAGTTGGGAGTTGGAGTTTCCGCAGTCGATGTAGAGACGGGTGTTTACTCCTGTTGGGACTTTGGAGGCTCCGATTACTGCTGTTACGTCTTTGCCTGCCATGTTGAATGCTGCGTTGCCTTTGGTATCGATAAAGACCCAGGGGCTGCCTGTGGCTGAGGAGGAGCTTTTGCTCATCTTTTTGCTAACTATTGGTGCGGTTGCGGCTGCGATGATTGACATGATGAGCAGCACTATCATCATTTCCATCAATGAAAATCCGGGTTGTTTCACGTTCTCTTCCTTTCTATTCCTATTTTGAAGAGCATTGAATGTAACACAATACTCATTGTGTTACATGTGCTACGCACGTAGACCGTCTTGCCCAGTCGGGATAAGGCCTACAGGCTTGGCGCTTTTTTGCCTGATTTAGACCTACAAGTGGGAAGTAAGTAAAAATTGCTAAAAATGAAACACTGGATATAGTTGCATTACAACCAGCATGATGGTATAATGTAACATAATGAGTATTGTGTTACATTAGAGGTAACAAAAAAAATGAGGCGGCTTGAAAAGCCGCCTCATTTTTTTATTTTGCCGAAACATTTATGAACGGAACCGAATTGCCTAACATATACTGTGGCATTTTGCCATCCCATTTCTGCACCGCCTCATACTGAACAAGTGATTTGTTCTGACTCAATGCCTGCGCCCTGATTGCCATTGAACGGGCTTCTGCCTCTGCTGCAATAACTTTCTGGCGCGCTTCTTCCTGTACCTGAACAGTTTTGTTCTTTGCCTTCAAAGCTTCCTGCTCCGCTGTTACCTTGCTTTCAATTGCGCGCTCAAACACATCAGAATAATTGATTTCTGTCATCTGGAAGTCTGTTACATTAATGTAGTTGTCACCGAGCTGGGTCTGGAGCTTGAATAGTATATCGCCTGTTGCTTTTTCCCTGTTTGCAATCAGGTCTTGTGCGTTCCATTTTCCGATAATGTCTTTGATTGTACCTTCTACAACCGGAGTAAGGATTGTGCTTACGTAATCCATGCCAACTTCCTGAAAGAGTTTGTTAACTTTGTCCGGCTGTACGTTGTAGTTAATAACATAGGTAATTCTTGCCTGTTGGATGTCTTTTGTATAAACAGAGGTGGTCAATGTATTTTTTTGAGTCTTAACGTCCATTGTTCTGAATTTTTGTATGAATGGAAAAATCAGGTGCAGGCCTTCACCATAACACTGCTGTTCAACCTCCCCGAGTCTTATTTTAATCCCTCTTTCACCGGGACCAACCATAACGAACGGGTTGCACATTGTGAGGAAACACACGAGCAAACACAATACCAGAACCGGCATTCCA
This sequence comes from uncultured Candidatus Melainabacteria bacterium, assembly GCA_949902595.1. GTDB lineage: Bacteria > Cyanobacteriota > Vampirovibrionia > Gastranaerophilales > Gastranaerophilaceae > CAG-196. The sequence continues at coordinate 75,146 of CATLDC010000004.1, forward strand.
AAAAACTTTTTGTCCATCTCAATCCTTTCTTATACTATTTTAGGCCGATAAGGGCTAAGGCTACATAAAGAGCTGCTACAAAGAAAACAAAAGCGCCAAATGTCATAAGCATTTGCTTTCCGTACTTCTGGTACAGATTCTCGCCTGTAATGTAGCATAAAGTTATAATACACAAATTCACTAACACAATTAGCGACAAAAACAATAATAAAACTCTTATAACCATTACGTCCCTCTTTCAAGTTTTATTATAAATTATAATCCACATCCTGATATCATATATTAAGTGGATTTTATGCTAAAATAATCCTATGAAAAGACTTTGCGTTTTTGCTCACTGGGATAAAGATTGTATAGTTGATGAGTATGTTATCTACTACCTGAAAACCCTGAAAAAGGTTTGCTCAACTCTCATCTTTGTGTCTGACTGCGAAAATATAAAAAATCCCCAATCCCTGACAGGAATCGCTGATTATACCCTGATTCAAAACCACGGCGAGTACGATTTCGGCTCATACAAACGCGGTTTCTTGTTTGCAAAAGAACAGGGACTCGATTTTGATGAACTCGTGCTTGTAAACGACTCCTGCTATGGGCCTTTTTATCCGCTGGGGCCCGTTTTCGATAAAATGTCAAAGAAAAAATGCGATTTCTGGGCACTTACAAAAAATAACTACGGTCTACAGGCAGCTGCTTTTGAACCCCACCTGCAAAGCTATTTTCTGGTATTTAGGCCGCAGGTTTTTAAAAGCAAGGTGTTTGAAGACTTTATCGATAGCATAAAACAGGAGCAGGATAAAGGTCTGATTATTTCTAAATACGAAATCGGCCTAAGCAAGACTCTTTATGAACACGGGTTTAAATCAGAAGTCTATATTGATAAATACAACCACACAGCAAACACCCTGACTTACAAATGGAAACGCCTTATCACACGCCATAAGTTCCCGTTTGTAAAAACAAGTGTTATCAAAAACGGAATCTATGTGCTAGGGGAGGTCAAGGACTGGCGCGAAGTTATATCTTCTGTTTCAGACTATCCTTTGAGTCTTATTGAAAACCATGCCGGCAGATTTACGATTACGGAAGAAGACAGGTTCTCAAAGCTCAATCTTTACAGAAAAATCCGGTTCAGAGTTCTCAATAACTCCCCGATGGAGGTCAGAGGCGCAGCTATTCGGCTGGAAAAGAGCCTGTATTCATTCTTGAACAAGCTTTGTTTCAATAAACTCCAGAAGTTCTGACGCGCATTTTTCCCAGCTGAATTTCTTTGCTCTGATAAGCCCGCGCTCAATGCAGATTTCGCGGAAAAATTCGTCATAATACATTTTTTCGTATGCTTCGCACAACTCTTCGTCGTTTTCCGGATTTATCCGGATTCCTGCATCACCAATAACCTCAGGAAGCGAGGATGTGTCAGAACATATTACAGGGCAGCCGCACTGCATTGCTTCCAAAACCGGAAGCCCGAATCCTTCGTACAAAGAAGGGTAGATGAACATTAAGGCATTTGAGTACCATTTTGGCAGGTCTTCGTCTTTTATGTAGCCTGTGAGAATGATTTTTGTGCGGTCAAATTCACCGATAGTGCTCAAAAGCTCTTTTTCGAACTTTTTCCACGTACCTCCGCCGAGTACCAGATAGAGGTCGTTGATTTTGTTGCGCTCAATGAATTTGAAGAAATTCCTGATTGCAAAGATTATGTTCTTCCGCTTCCCGAGCGTGCAGAGCGAAAACACATATTTGCGTGACTCGTCTGTTTTTGTTGGTTTAAAGTTTTCGTTTGCACCGAGAAGCGTTGTTTTTATGTTTTCAGGTTTTATGAATGGAAAATAATCCAAAACATCCTGTCTTGTGGATTCGGAGTTTGTTACATAAAAATCTCTGTCGTTAATCGCGTTGTAAATCTTGTAGTGCCAGTCTTTGGGGCTTTTTGAAACGCCTTTGTCCATAATCGGAATTATGTCATGAATCATCCGGAAACGCTTTAAATCAGAGGCTTCTATCTCTTTAGAGCCCGGTGTAAACGGTGCAAAATACGCGTCAAAATCTTTAAGCTGTTCCAGATTTTTTTTATTCACCTTGTAAAAATACCTGTCGTAGAAGCGTGTGAGAATCAAGATTGCGTACTTGAATCTAACCGGAAAATTCCTTGTAGTGTAGATTAACCAGCCCCAGAATTTGTTCAGCGCAGAGTGCTCTTCAAGTAGAGGAATATCGGAAAACTTTTCAATCTCTTTCATAAACCTGTGTCTACGATAATCGCAGCTGAAAGTTATATCAATTCCGCGTTTTTTAAGCTCCAAAAACAGATTCAGTGCAACATTAAACACTCCGGCTCTGTGGCCTGAATCCTCGTTATAATAAGACAATTCCGTGCAGTCAAAAAGCAGCTTCAACGTTTGAACACTCCTTTTTTCAGTCTGTTTTTGATTTTGGTTCCAAGAACATAAATCTCATAAATCTTATTCAGCGGAAACGACTTAAACTGTCGGGTCATTCTCTGGAGCTGGTATTTTTCAGCACCCGAGATTGATAAATATTCTGCAAACGGGTATTTTGAATAGTAGTAAGCGCGGTTTGTTTCAAGGTTCTGGTTGAGATTCTTTGAGGTTACTGAACCAAAGTGGAAGAAACACACTTCATTGCATACAAAAACTCCGTAGCCTGCCTGTATTGCCCTGTATTTAAAGTCATTGTCCTCAAAAAAAGCCTGTGCATAGTTTTCGTCAAAGGTGCCGATTTTATCTATCACATCTCGTTTTGTAATGACACAGGAAAACACGCACTCATCAAAGCTTTTTTCGTAGTTTTGTCTGTAGTCAAAATTCTTTTTGAAATACTCAATATAAGTCTTTTCGTCAGTCGTGTCGTAGTGCGGGTTTATGTGTCTTGGTGATACAAATGCCGCGTTTTCTTTTTCAAACACCGCTTCTATTTTTTCAAACCAGTTGGGATAAAGCAAAATGTCGTTATTCAAGAATCCAATGTACTCGCCTTCTGCAATCTCAAGCCCCTGATTGTTGCCTTTTGAAAACCCTTTGTTCTCATCGTTTAGAATAAGCTTAACATTATTGAAACTTTTTAAGTACTCCCTTGTGCCGTCTGTTGAGCCGTTATCTACAAGAATCAGCTCAAAGTCTTTTGTGTACCTATATAGGCTTTCTATGAACTTTTTTGTATACTCCAGCTTGTTATAAGTTAATGTTATTATGCTTAGTTTCATAACCCCATTTTACTCCGAATGTTTTGCTTGTAAAACTTCATCAGGTTGTTAATCTGCCTGTCATTTGCGCCCAGCCTGTTTGCAGCGTATAAGGAGCGGCCTTTGCACACGCCAAGCTGGCGCATGATGTTTGTGCTTGCAAGTGTTTTGATGTGGTTTTTGACCACCCTTATTTTGCGCCCGCTCAAAAGCGCCATGAACCAGAGCCAGACATCATCTGCATAAGGCGCGTTTTTCAGAAAAATATCGTCTCTTAAGACTTCTTTTGTAAAACAATTTGGCGGGTACAGAACTCCACCGACTCCGGTAAGGAAATTATCAAACCGCGCGGATTCTTCCTCAACATGTTTCTGCCATTTTTCATAAGGAATAATGTTTCCGTCCTCAACTCCGACCCTGTGCGCCCTGTGGCAGTGGATGTCTTCCTGACGCATGATGTAGGAGTAATAGAGCTTTGCAAGCCAGTCTTTCGGGTAGTAAACGTCATCATCTGCCGTTACGATTACCGCATCCGGAAATTCCTTAAGCGCATAAATAATCTTTGTGTAAGACCTTATGTCCTTAACAAACCTGATTTCCAGCCCGTTTTTTATAAACCTTGTTATCTCATATGGCAGGTTTGAAATGTCTTCAAACTCATCACTTAGCCACAGAATGATTCTATCCGGCTTGACCCTCTGGTTTAGAAGCGAGTAGAGCGAAATCACCAAATCGTCAAACCTTTCCTCATAAGAAGTCAGAGACACAATAACCGGCACATCCCGTTTCGGCTGCATAACCCCGCAGTAGTCCCCTATATTGTCAGCCCAGAATCGGATTAGAGGTGGAAACACGAACCTTAAATGGAATTTGCAGTTAAGGATTCTATCCATCATAGGCTTCCGACCCATATTTTGTAAAGAAGCAGGCTCTCCATTGGTGTGTGGCTGTTAGGCTCCTGTGTTTTCAGAAGCTCAAACCACTCAATAATTTTGCGCTCCTGTCTTGTAAGCTCAAGTCTTGAGAGATCAAAAAATCCCAGATACATAAGCCACGTATTAGTAGTAGGGTATTTTTCAACAATCTGCTCTATAGAATAACCTATTTTAGGCACCTTTTGGTCAGGTCCGAGCAGTTTGTACATTCCGCTGTCAATAAACTTGTTCAAAGCCTCCTGCTTGTTTAGATTAAAAGTCTCTTTGAGTTCTTTTTTCAGCCTGTGATAGCTCATATCATAATTGATGTTTTCTAAATACTCCTGCTGGAGTTTTCTCGTTTTTTCTCCGAGTCTGAATCCGAACCTAACAGAGAACTTTAGCCCTCTTATAATCCTTGTAGGGTCGTCTATAAAGCTGTTTTTGTGCAGCACATTGAGTTCTTTTTTCTCAATATCCTCACGTCCTCCAAACGGGTCAAAAATCTCGCCGTCAGAGGTTCTTTTTGCCATCGCATTTATTGTAAAATCTCTGCGTTTCAAGTCCTTTGAAAGAGCGCAGCCGATTTTATCCACAACAGGCAAATGTCCAGGTTTCGGGTAAGACTCGGTTCTTGTGGACGCGATATCGATTTCTTTGTCGTCTACAAGAACGCGCACTGTACCAAAATCCGGATTGCGCTGGATAATATCCATATTTTTAGCAAACTTAATGGCATTACCTTCATAGCAGTAATCCACGTCAATGCTTTCAGCACCGAGCATTTCGTCCCTTACGACTCCGCCAACATAGTAAAGTTTTTTATCCTCTAGTACCATCTTTCACCTTTTTGTTGTGTATAAGTGATGATATGAACGCGCTAAGAATAAATGCAAGCCCCATCAGGCCCGTTACAACCTCCGGAACTTCGTGGAAAGTTGATACAAACATCAATATAGCAAGCGTTCCAATTGCCCAGTGTGCGCCGTGTTCAAGGTACAGATACTGGTTAAGTGTTTTCTTTTCAACCAGCATAATTGTAAGTGAACGAACAAACATTGCGCCGATAAAGAGCCCGATTGTGATGATTAGAATATCCTGACTCAATGCAAATGCACCCAGAACACCGTCCAGAGAGAAAGACGCGTCAATTAATTCCAGATATAGAAAACCAACAAGTCCTGAGCATTTTACAGTGTCTTTGCAGAGTTTTGCCCTTGCTTCCTGTCTTCTTTCAAGCCATTCTGCGAGTCCGTCTATAAGCAGGTATGTTACAATCCCCGCAATACCGGAAGTCAGTACGCTGATTCTTGTATCAGGAGCGATTTTAAGCATAAGCAAGCCGAGTGTACACAGGGTTATGATTGTGCATGCGCCCTGAAATTTTGAGAGTCTCTGGATTCTGTTTTCCAGAAATCCTATCCAGTGCACTTTTTTGCCTTCTTCTGTAAAATAGTCAAGAAAGAGCATTAGCAAAAATGCGCCGCCAAAGGTTACAATCGGAGCGTGGGTAAGTTCCAGATAATGTGCGTATTTATGCACATCATGAAGCGCCATATCAAGTACTGACAGGATATTCAGGTGGGCAAATATTGAGACAACAAGGAGCGGGAATAAAAAACGCATACCAAAAACTGCGATTAGTATACCCCATGTAATAAATCTGTGACGCCATTTTTCAGACATACCTTCGAGTTTCATCGCGTTAACTACCGCGTTATCAAAGGATAAGCTGACTTCCAGCACAGCAAGCACCATTGCAATAAATATGCAGGTCATCCCTGTACCGTTATGTACGTGTTCGCCCCACAGATAGGCTGCTATCAGCCCGAAGACTGTAACAATATATGACCCCAAAAAATAATGTAACATTTAAAACTCTCCTTACTTCACCAATTATATTATAATAACAACTTAGTGTAAACATAGGGATTGAAAAGATTAAGAGGGTTTGTTATACTGAGGTATGATTATTAGGAGTATTAACATGTTAAAGAAAATTTTATCATTTACTTTTATTCTATCTATTTTGAGTTTGAACACTCTTCCGACCCTTGCAGCGTGTGCTGAAAGAACAGTTGCGGTTGAGCATCTGGATGTACACAAGGATGCGCCTTGCAATGTTGTTACAATAACAAATCTGAGAAAGATTGTTGAAAAAGGTAATGTGCTTCAATTTGCATTTGATGAAAAGTATTTCTCAAAATGCTCTCAAGCAGGCGAGCTTGTACACTTTGTAGTTCCTCAGGCACTTTATACCTGCGAAGGTACACTTATTCTGCCATGCGGAACAAAAATTGTTGCAGAGGTTACAAATGTTGAAAAACCAAAGTGGTTCAACAAAAATGCACGTGTTAGTTTGATATTCAGAAGAATCGTGTTACCGGATAACACATGTATTGAAATAAAAGCACGTCCATTCACTAAGGACTGCAAGCTTAAGGAAGGGCCATGGACAACCGCAGGAAAAATTACCCTGTCTACTTTGACCCTCGGTATTGTTGGCGCGGGTGCCGGTGTCGGGTTTGCATTTATTCCTAACCCTGCAAAAATCGGAACAGGGCTTGCAATCGGTATTCCTGTAGGTTGCGGTGTCGGTTTTGTTCTCGGGCTTGTAACACCGGGATGTCACTACAAGGCTAAGAAGGGCGAAATCGTGTTTGCGATTCTCATAGATGAATTTAGTGTATGTAATCCAAAATGCAAGTAACAAAAAAGAGACCCGAAAGGGTCTCTTTTTTTAGCTTTTTAAAAAAAACTATTTTGCTAATTTTTTAATAGCAAGAACAAGTCTTGATTTCTTTCTTGCAGCTGTATTTTTGTGCAAAATACCTTTTGAAACAGCCTTGTCGCATAATTGATATACTTTAGAAATTGCTGCGTTCAAAGCTTCTTTATCTTCACCTGCTGCTAAAGCAAGAGCTTTCTTTTGAGCAGTTTTGATAGAGCTTTTGAAAGCTACGTTTCTTAGTCTGTTAGCTTCTGCAATAAGAACTCTTTTTTTTGCTGACTTAATGTTTGCCATTTTTAATTTCCTTTCACTTGTAACGAATACTCCGGCTAATGACTTCCATCGCATCCGTTTATCACTTGAGGATAGTGAGTATAATTATTTTAAAACAAAAAAAGTTTTTGTCTAGCTTTTCTTTATTTCCGTTAGCGTAGGGTCGAGCAATCTGCGTCCGATGTTGTCAAAGTTTATTGAAAACAAAGTCTTGTTTCCGTATTTAATCATCTTTTCAACAACCCCGTTTCCGTACTTTGCGTGCATAACAATGTCGCCCTGCTGTATCGGGTCGCTTACAACCATATCCTCCTGCGGAATATCAGCATTATAAACCGGTACAATCGGTGTCGCAGAGTTTCTTGTCTCAAGAATTTCTGACTCCTCGCTAAATTCTTCGACCGGAGCTTCCTGTAATTTTATACTATCATCAGGCACTTCTTCTAAAATACCGTCTTCTTCCGGTTCTGCGAGTTCTTCTAATGTATTATCCTCTTCTGCAATTTCTTCCAGAATATCTGTATCGTCGCTGTTAAGCTCGTCTATAAAGTCCAAATCAGAGTCGGAAATCTCTTCTTCCCTGCGTTGAGTGAAGACCTTGTCCACATCTTTTACTATTTGCTCATCAAGAGATTCAGGGGTTAATTCTTCTTCGTCCTCTTCTTCCATCTCGATTAAAATGTCGTTCTCATCAGCTTCAAGCGGGTCTAATTCTATAATCTCGTCAAAGTCCTCGCTGTCATTGTTGAGAGGCAAAACCTGCAATTCTTCTTCCTGCTCAGGCTCTTCTTCAATAACCTCGCTTGCCTCTTCCTCAGGTATCATTTCTATTTCCGGAAGTTCTTCAAGCTCTTCTAATTCCATGCCGGAAGGAAGCTCGATTTCTTCTTCAATTTCTTCTTCTGCCTGCTCTTCAACAACTTCTTCTTCGACCTCTTCTATAATTTGAGGCATCTCTTCAACCTGCTCAGGCAAAGTCTCAACCTGTTCTAAAACAGGCTCTTCTTCGAGCTCCAAAGCTGGTTCTTCTGGCTCTGAAATGTAGTCGACGATTTCTTCTGACGGATGGATTTCAGTCTCAAAGCTTTCAGAAATTGTAAGCTCTTCATATTGTGCAGGCTCTTCCTGAATTTCTTCTACCACTTCTGGGTCTTCTTCAAACACGCTTGTTGGTGGCGGTGTTATTTCTTCAACCTCTTCAAGTTCTTCGGATGCTTCTTCTTCCGGGGTTTCTTCTTCAACCGGTTCCGGTTCTGATTCAGCAATGAGCTCTTCCAATTCTTCTTCTGATTCAGGCTCCTCTTCAATGATTTCTTCCTGCTCAACAGCTGGAAGCTCGTCTATCTCCATAAGCGGTGATACGAGAGGAATGTAGTTTGTAGCCTCACCAACAACAAGGTAAGAATCCTTGCGCATTGATTTTAAGAATGTTGAGTAAATATTAAATATCTCGTTGTTTGCAAACGCAGGAACAATGATAAAATTGTCAAACACATTCTTGATATCGTTCAGGTATTTGAATTTTGAATGCGTAATAAGCGTTGTTGCAACATTCTGGTTTGACAGAACATCTTTTATGCTTTTTTTGCTAACAACATTTGAGAGCTCTAAAAATACCTGCGTGTCAGAGCTTTCACCTAGAACCTCATAAATAAACCCGATGTACCTGTTTAGAAAAACAGGGTCGAGCTTTGTAAGGTCAATGATTGCGCATTTTGAGCCCAGAATTGTTTTAAGGTTGTCGATTTCTTCCTGCTTGCTTGCAAAATAGCCGAGTTTTGCAAACTTAACGAGCTTGTTTTTAAGAACAAGGAGTTTGAACACATGTTCTTTTTCAACCATGGTATCAACAATTGTTTTCAAGGCTTCAAACGGAACAAAAGGCACGCTTTCAGAATATTCTGCAAGGTCTCTGAAAATCTCTATGATTAAAGACTTACTCTCTGCTGTCGCGTCATCAAGGCAGTCTTTGTACATAAAGGCGAGTGATTCTTTGTTGAGCGGGAGTTTGAAATCCACGCCTGCAACAAATTTCTTTGCCTCAATAACTCCGAGGGTATCAATAATCAAAACTTTTTTTGAAAGGTTGTTGAATTGTTTTGTTAGATTCTTAACAATAGTGTTGTTGTCAGTCTTTTCATCAACGCTTATAAGCATTTTTTTGTCAAACGCAGAAGAATCTATCTCAATATTCCATTTGTTATCAGCCGTTTTACCTGCAATTACAGGTGTTTCTGAATTGATTGAGTTTTTAAGGATTTCAAAAGTAAACTCACTGATTTCGCAGTCATTTGAAGGCAGGGTTTTGTCATAAGCTCCGAGTTCGCCGTTTGCATACAGGAACAAGATTTTTGCATACCCGATTGAGTTTTCGCCCGAGCGCTTTAGCTGGATAACCTGTGCAACATAGCTTTTATCCATTCCATCAATCTGGATAAAGGATGACAGGTGGATATTTTTGTCTGCTTCAAATTTTATAAAACCGTCTCTTACATCTAAAATCTTCATCAATAACCCTCTGGAAAAAATTTTACCATGAAAAATGAAATTTTAATACAATTCTTTAACTCTATTTACATTTGTGCTTAGTTTATGCTTTAATTCAAATATGAAAGAATTTGAATTAAATAATAAGATTAGAGCTTGCTTTAAGCAAAATAAAAACACTCCGAGAGTTGCACTTACACTAAATTTTTCAATCTCAAATCCTGAAAAATACGCAGGTGAATACTCGTTGATGAACAGACTTCTTCTTAAGGGCACAAACTCACGCTCTTCGGAAGAGATTTCGAACATTCTTGACGAAAACGCAATCGAGCTTTCTACAGAGATGAAGTGCGATTACCTGAAGTTTAAGTTTGTTTGTCTGAACGAAGATTTTGAGCTTGCTCTTTCAATATTGAGCGATATTATTCAGAACCCGACATTCAAGGAGTTTGATAAAGAAAAAACAAAGCTAAAAGGTGAACTAACAGCAGAACTGGACTCAGCAAGAGTCAAAATTTCTGATCTGTTTACCAAGACCTTATACAAAAATCATTATTACGGTCACAGCTACACAGTGGCGCTTGATGAAGTCGACAAAGTCACACAGGAAGATGTTAAAAAATCTTACTCAGATATTGTTGAAAACAGCACAAAAACACTTGCGCTTGTTGGTGATGTGGAAAACGCAGAAGAGCTTTTGAACAAATACCTCGGTTCGATTCCGAAATCAGTAGAAGTTGAATCAGCTGTTCCGACTCCTGATTATCTAAAACAGACTTGTTCAGAGCTTATAAAAGAAGACGCCAATCAGGCGCAGATTCTTCAAGGCTGGCGTGTTGCTTCAATGGGAAGCGAAGACCATCCGGCGTTAATGCTTTTGAACGTGATTCTGGGGGCAAGCGGGCTTTCTTCCCGTCTGTTTATGGAGCTTAGAGAGAAAAAGGGACTTGCTTACACTGTAAGAACTGCTTACGAATCCCATGTAAAGGCTGCGTCTTTCAGCATTTACATCGGAACAGAGCCTTCTAATATTCAGACTTCTATAGAAGGCTTTAAAGAAGAAATCGAAAAGATTAAGACAATCCCTGTGAGCGAAGAAGAGCTAAACAACGCGAAAAATAATCTTATCGGAAAGCAGCAGTTTGTGACAGAAACAAACTCCCAGCAGTCAAGTTTGATGGCTTATTATTCAATAATGGGCAAACCTTTTGAATACCAGAATGAGGTGCGTGAAAAGATTAAGCAGGTGACATCAGAAGACCTGCTTGCCTGTGCAAACAAATATTTCACAGATGATTTTGTTTTGTCTGTGCTAAAACCATAACGGGAGCGGGAAATGCAGTGCTGCGGTAATCTAAAGAATCCTTCTGTGCTTGTTATAGGCTGTTTTCATGGTGATGAGCCTCAAGGCAAATATTTGATTGAGGAGTATTTGAACAAGATTTCTTCAACGAATCTTTTGTTCATCCCCTGTCTTAATCCTTGCAAAACCCGTGTCAACTCAAACGGCGTGGATTTAAACCGCAATTTCCCGACTGAAAACTGGGTGCTTGGAGAAAAAAACGAGTTTTTCGGAGGTGAATCTCCGGCAAGCGAGCCTGAAACCAGATTTGTTATTGAAACGGTTGAAAAATATTCACCTAAGCTTATCTTGACGCTTCATGCGCCTTACAAAGTCGTAAACTACGATGGTGACGCTTTTGAGGTCGCACAAAAGATTTCGGATATAACAGGTTATCCGGTAGAGCCTTCAATCGGATACCCGACTCCTGGGAGTTTTGGCACCTGGGCGGGGATTGAGAAAAAGATTCCGACAATTACACTTGAATTGGACGAAGAGATTGATGTAAAATTACTCACAGAGCCTGTATTTAAAATTTTTGAAATGCTCGAGGAATATTAAGGAATTAAGATGGAAGATATAAAAAAGCTTGTTGAAGAGTGCGAATTAAAACATGTTGCGATAATTATGGACGGAAACCGGCGCTGGGCAAAGGAAAGAAACCTCCCTTCCGCAGTAGGGCACAAAAAAGGTGTTGATTCTCTTAAAGCAGCGATGCGCGCGTGTGATGATTTTGGGATAAAATACCTTACAGTGTACGCGTTTTCAACCGAGAACTGGAACAGGAAGCCTGAGGAAGTTAATTTCCTAATGGATTTGCTAGGACAAACGCTCAAAAATGAGCTAAAAGAAATGCATGAAAACAATGTGGTCATATCATTCATTGGTGACACAACAAAACTGAGTCCGAAATTGCAGGATATTCTTGCTAATTCTGTTGAAACCACTAAGAACAACACAGGCGTTAATCTTCAAATCGCATTCAACTACGGCTCACGTGACGAAATCGTGCATGCGGTAAAAGAGATTATTGAATCCGGCGAAAAAGAGATTACAGAAGAGACAATCTCAAAACATCTTTACACAAAGAACATACCGGATCCGGATTTGTTAATCCGCACTGGCGGTGAAATGCGTGTTTCCAACTATCTTCTATGGCAGATTGCGTATTCAGAATTTATCGTACTCAAAAAGTTCTGGCCTGAATTTGACAAGGAAACACTGGCAGAATGTGTTATAGAATTTGCACGCAGAAACAGGCGCTACGGCGGCTAATAAGCCTTCCCAACCAGCGATTCATGCGCCATCTTCTCTATATCATCAGAAAGCGGCTCCGGCTTTGAACCAGTCGCAAGCTCTATCATGTAATCAGCAAAATGCGGGTTCTTAGGCAAAAATGAGCCATGAAGATATGTCCCGAAAACATTCTTGTAGCGCGCTCCCTCTGTTTTGTCTTTGCCATTGTTGCCGTTGCCAACCATAACTCTTCCAAGCGGCTCTGTATCTCCTTCAAGGTAAGTTAGCCCGCTGTGGTTTTCAAACCCCACAAGAGTGTGCGGCTCTACAAATTCTGTAGTGGCTGTAACGTTTCCGATAAAGCGTTTGTTTCCTGCAACTGTGTAAGCATCAAGAAGGCTTATTCCTGCAAGTTTTTCGCCCTGATGCGGTTGGTAATAATGTCCCATAAGCTGGTACCCGCCGCAAATTCCTAGGAAAACAGCCATTCTGTCGCGCTCTTTTTGGAAAAACTCTTTGTGGCGCTGCAATTCTTTTGAGACCTCTATCTGTTGCAAGTCCTGTCCGCCGCCAATAAAGTAAATATCGTGTTCGCTAACCGAATCGCCGATATTGATTTCATCAATCTGTATCTCAATCCCGAGCCATTCGCATCTGCGTTTAAGCGCAAGGATATTACCGCCGTCTCCGTATATGTTCAGAAGTTTTGGATACAAATGCGCAAGTCTGACTTTTTTCATCTAGACCGCCATTTCCCGAATCAGTTTAACAGATTTCTGTTTCTTGTTTGTGTGAGTCTTAATATACTCATCAAGCAGGTCAAAGCACACCTGACAAACTTTTTCAGTAGCTTTTCTGTCGTAGTCGCTTTCGTAGTCAAAATCAAATTGGAGCATTGCCTGCAAAAAGTCTCTGATTTTGTGGTGCATTTTTAGCTTCACCCCGAGGTGTTCGTTGCATTCCTTGCACACAATTCCGCCCATTGTGGAAGAAAAATACATGTCCTCATCCAGAACCTGTTCTCTGCAGCAAAGGCAGGTATCAAGTTCCACGCAGAACCCCATTACAAGAAGGATTTTTAGCTGGAATTTTATTGCAGCAATAAGCGCGTCTTTCTTTTCAGAAGCGTTTGCGATTCTGTTTAAAGCTTTGTAAAGAAGCTCATAAATTTCCTCAGAAGCACCTTCCGAGCCTTCACCAAAGTTCATAACCACCTCTGAAACATAAGAGGAGAGCATTAGTTTGTCCATATCTTCCCTTGTTTTTCTAAAATGATTCACAGTCTGAGCCTGTATGATTGTGTCCATAGAGCGTCCTTTCAGGAGCTGGAGCGAGTTTGCAACAAGCAGGTCCATTCTTGCTCCGAGTTTGCTTTTGGGCTTCTTAATCCCCTTGGCAACCCCTTTGATAAGCCCGTTTTCTTTGGAATACATTACTATAATTTTGTCTGCATCGTTTAGATTGTATGATTTTAAATTAATCGCTTCTGTAACATAATTATTCATAATATGACTTTGTACCCTGATAAACCCCTCTGAATATCTTTTCCAATTCCGGAACATCGTTTGAAGCTGCAAGAGCTTCTTCTTCCGTAATACAGCCGTTCTCTACAAGCATTGCAAATGACATGTTCATAGAAATCATATCATCAACCGTGTTGTCACGAAGCAGTGTGTAAATCTCTTCCGGATTATCCTTGATAAGGTAATCCTTGATTGTCGGAGTGACAACCATGACTTCACAGGCTGGAAATCTCTTTTTCAGCTTTTCTGAATAAACCAATTTCTGTGCAATTGTTGCCCTCAATGTTTCAGCAAGCTGTTTTCTAATCAGGTATCTGTTTGATTCTTCAAACAGGTTTACGATTCTGTTAATTGTCTGCACTGCATCGTTTGTGTGCAGGGTCGAAAGCACAAGGTGACCTGTTTCAGAAGCTTTTAAAGCTGCTGACATTGTATCTTTGTCACGGATTTCACCGATAAAAATAACGTCAGGGTCTTGTCTCAATGCGTATTTGATACCGTCTTCAAAAGAAGTTGTATCAATCCCGATTTGTCTTTGAGAGACAATACTTTTGTTGCATTCAAAAACATATTCAATAGGGTCTTCTATTGTTACAACATGCTTTGAAGTCTTTGTATTAATCAAATTTATCAAAGATGCAATCGTGGTTGATTTCCCGCACCCTGTAGGTCCTGTAACAAGAATAATTCCGTTCTGGTGGTTAACAAGTGATGACAGCATGTTAGGAAGTGCCAATTCTTCAAGTTCAGGCACTTTGTATGGGATGTTTCTTATAACAAGCCCTGGTTGTCCAAGTTGTCTGTTGTAGTTTATCCTGAATCTTGATACGCCCTTGATTTCGTAAACAAAGTCGACATCACACTGTGTGAGTATTTCATCGCGTATTGCAGTTGGTACGATTTCAAGAATAGCGCTATCAACTTCTTCTTTGGTGAGAGGCTTTAGTGAGGTCTTAATAATAAATCCGTTTTTTCTTATATAAGGCGACTGTCCCACCATAATATGCTCGTCTGATGCTTTAAAAGCTACAGCCTCTTTTAAAAATTTAACAATACTAAAATTCTCTTCCATACAACCTCTCCCTAGTTAATCGTACCATTAGCAGAGCGATTTGACAACAAATTTACAAAAAAAATCCGGCTTGTTTGCCGGAGATTATATTTTAACTTATGTTGATTAGCAAGAATAGCTGCATCCGCCGCCAGAAAAGCTTCCTGATGAAGATACAGAAGATGATGCTACAGAACCGCAAGACTCACCTGAATAAGCGATTGAGCCGCAAGATTCGCCGGCACCTGAGTAAGCAATAGAACCACATGATTCATAGCTTTCACCAAAAGCAACTATTGCTGCATCAGACGGGCCAGAATAGAAGCTGCAAGTGTCCATATTGCCTTCTGATAAAGAAGGTGCGATAAGTGATGTGTTATTAGAAATCAGATGGGTTGTTTTTGGAGCTGCATCTGCGCCAATAAACTTAAAACAAGTGCTGTGTTTATCATCTGAGTTTAGTGTTAGCATAACCTTAATCCTTACATTGTGTTTACATATATATAAAGTAAAATAATTTGCTCCGATTTCACGACTTGTTTTTTTCTTTACAAAAGTTTACAAAACAAAATCGCCGGTGTTTTAACACCGGCGATTTTAATAAATATCAATCTTAATCCTTCAGGAATGTTTCATAATTTCTAGCCAGCAGGTGGGTCTTAACCTGATTAATCAAATCAAGCGCAACACCGACCATGATGATTAGAGATGTAGCTCCAATTCCCTGGAGGGTTGTGATTTTTGTTATGTAACTCGCAAACGCAGGAACCAACGCGATAATACCCAAGCCCATTGCACCAATAAAGGTTGTTTTGGTGAGGATTTTATCCAACGCTTCTGCTGTCGGTCTGCCAGGCTTTACACCCGGTATTGAAGAACCGTATTTCTTAAGATTGTCAGCGATTTCTTTTGGCTGCATATTAGGCATAATTGAAGCATAGAAGAATGTCAAAGCCACAATCATAATGAAATATATTGCGTAGTATGTTATTCCGCTTGGATTGAAGATTTTGTTCAACACAAGAACAACATCCTGAACCCATCCTGCCGGCAGGTTTGCCTGTCCGACAAGGCTTAGAATAGTTGACGGGAACAAAAGAATTGCTACCGCAAAGATAATCGGCATTACACCGCCCGGGTTGAGCTTGAACGGAATAAATGTGTTTACTCCGCCGTAAACCTTGTTGCCAACCTGTCTTTTTGGGTTTACGATGATAACTTTTCTTACTGCTTCCTGCATTATTACAATAAATATCATTGTAATAAAGAAGATTGTAAGCAGTAATACCAGACCCCACATCAGTGCAGAGTCATGTGATACCATCTGCCATGTTCTGTCTGCGTAAAGCGGAATACCTGAAATGATACCTACGAAGATAATCAGAGAACCACCGTTCCCGATACCTTTTTCGGTAATCAATTCAGACATCCACATTACAAGGATAGAACCGGCTGTAAGTGTAATGATAGAAGAGATGTAAAACATTGTGTGATTTACACCGGCAGTTATTGCGTTAGGAAGATGAGCCATATAACCCATAAAGATTATTGACTGGAATACCGCAAGTACAACAGTGAATATTCTTGTGTACTGCGAAATCTTTCTTCTGCCTGCTTCGCCGTCTTCTTTCTGTAATTTTTCCAACGCAGGAATAATTACAGCCATTAACTGCATAATGATTGATGATGTAATGTATGGTCCAATACCTAATGCGAATATTGATACTTTACCTAATGCCCCACCGGTAAACAAATCAAGGAAGCCTATGATATTGTTGCCGGAAGCAATTCTTGCAAAGATTTCATTATCAATACCGTAGATTGGTAAATGAATCCCAAAACGGAAAGCAATAAGCATTAAGAAAGTAAAGATGAGCTTTTCTTTCAAGCCTGACGCATTCCACATTGACATCAAATCTGCCGTAGTCGGCATTCTCATTCCGCCTGTCATTATACTAATTCAACCTTTCCGCCTGCTGCTTCGATTTTTTCTTTAGCTGATGGAGTTACATAAGTAGCTTTTACAGTAATAGCTTTTTTGATTTCTCCATTGCCAAGGATTCTAAGTCCGTCACAAGAAGGATGAGCTCTGCCGATTTCTTTTAATGATTCTAAAGAAATTTCAGCAATGTTCAATTCTTCAAGTCTGCCAACATTGATTGCAGCGTAATTACGCGCGTTGATTACCTGGAATCCTTTCAATTTAGGTAATCTTCTGTAAGCTGGCATCTGACCGCCTTCAAAACCTCTTTTAGCAGTTCTGCCTGAACGTTGTCCTTCACCGTTGTGGCCGCGGCAAGATGTTTTACCGTGTCCTGATGAACGTCCTCTGCCTACTCTTTTTGATTTTCCTGTAGCGCCTTCAGCAGGTCTTAAATCTTCTAATGTTATGTTTGTCATTTTATTTTCCTTCTTTAAAATTTATCGATTTATTCTACTACTTCTACAAGATGTGAAATCTTGTTAACCATGCCCATAATTGTAGCGCTGTCATAGTGTTCTACAATCTGGTCTTTTTTTGTAAAGCCCAAAGCCTTAGCAACTTTGCGTTGTGATTCTGAGCTTCCGATTAAACTTCTTACAAGTTTTATTTTTATTTGTTTCATAATCTTTCAATTCCTTATTATTATTTCATTAAACTTTATAACTTAAAATAGCCTACTAGTTTAATAATTCAGAGAAGTAAGATACCTTTCTTCTCTTATTTACCCCCTAGTTTAATAATTCAGCCATTGTCAAACCGCGTTTTTTAGCAACTTCATTGAACGGTCTTAATGATTTAAGAGCTTCAATAGTTGCGTTAGCAGCGTTAAGAGGTGATTTTGAACCTAATGATTTTGAAAGAATGTTTTCAATACCAGCAAGTTCAAGAACTGAACGAACTGCGCCGCCTGCGATAATACCGGTACCTTGAGAAGCCGGTCTAAGCATTACAGCACCTGCACCTGAACGACCTGTGATAGGGTGCGGAATAGTTGTTTTGAAAATAGGCACTGTAACAAGATTTTTTCTACCGTCAGCAATAGCCTTCTGGATAGCGATGATAACTTCTGCAGCTTTTGCACAGCCAACACCAACCTGTCCTTTCTGGTTACCAACAATAACGATAGCACGGAAGCTCAATTTCTTACCGCCCTTAACAACCTTTGTTACACGACGGATTTGAACAACCTGTTCTTTCCATTCTGATTCAGGTTTTACTTCCTGAGTTTCAACTCTTTTCTTTCTTCCGCGTTGTCTTTTTGCAGGAGCTTCTTCTGCTGCTGCTTCAACAGTTTCTACAACTTCTTCAGTCACTTCAACTGTTTCTTCTACCTGAGTTTCTAGTTTTTCTTCTGACATGTTAAACCTTTCTTAATTTTTTCTAACATATAGTGTTCTACTTGTTTTTTTTGATATGAACAACTGAATATCCAACAACAAAAACACCTGAAATCCGGTGTTAATGGTATATTCAATTGTGGGTTCTTTTCTGACATGAAAATTGTAAAACAAACATGTTTGGATTGCAAGCTGCTGTTTACTTCTATTATTTTTGTGTATAATTATTTTGAGGTTAAAATGTTAAATATCGTCGTATCACCAATCACATCCCCGGTCAACTGTTATACAAATCCGCAAAGAAAAGCATTGCCAATTACTTTTCAAGGGCTCAATAAAGATGTTTTTGAATCAACAACACCGGTTGTTACAAAGCTCACAAAAGCTAATTTCAAAGAAATTTACAGCTTGTATTTGAAATACAGAGAAAGCGCAAATGTAAAATCCTCAATTCAAGAGGTCAAAAATTTTCTCAATGACGAACATAGAAGAACCGGGGATGAAATTTTTGCTGCAAAAATTGGTAAAAAACCTGTCGGTTTTTTGCACTTCGGAAAAGAATACTCAACTCTTAGCGGTAATATCCGCTACAGAATGAAAGCTTTGTTTGTAGATGAAGATTATCAGGGCAAAGGTATTGCTAAAAAACTCGTCAAAGCAATGCAAGATTTTGCCGGAGATAAGGAAGTTGTTGTAAAAGCCAGACGCTCTAACGAACACTCTCCCTACTTGTATCCTAAAACAGGCTTCCATGAAGACGATTTCTTTATCCACTTTGTCTATAAAAAGGATTAGCCCCCAACTAACTTAGAAAACAAATAGTGCATGTAATAAGCGTACCCGACCCCGAAAATAGCACCAATCAAAACCTGCATCGGAGTGTGGCCGAGGAGTTCTTTTAATTTTCCCCCTGCCTCTGCTAAATCCTGCTTGTACAAATCCATTATAATCTTGTTTAGACAAGCTGCCTGCTTCCCTGCTGCACGCCTCACGCCTGCTGCGTCGTACATTACGATAAACGCATAGCCTAGTGCAATCGCAAACTCAATTGAATCAAAGCCGCGAATTAGTCCAACGGTTGTGGAAAGCCCCATAACCCCTGCTGAATGTGAGCTTGGCATGCCGCCTGTTGTTGTAAAGAGTCTCAAATCAAGATTTCTCTTGACAATGAGGTGCAGAACGCATTTTACAAACTGCGCCAGAATTATTCCGGAAAAAGCAATAAAAATTACTTCGTATCCTGTACCGTAAATCTTAGAAAAATCCATTCAAAACTCCTAACCAGCGACTCTCGCCTTCAAATTGTCTAATATCTCCTCAAAAACTTTTGATTCATACTTGCCTATTATATCATAACATTCTTTAAGCAGATAGTTAAATTTATTTTTAGCCTCATCAAGCCCGTACAATGAAACGTAGGTAAGCTTTCCGGAGTTCTTGTCCTTGCCCACAGTCTTACCCAATTCCTCAAAAGACGAAATCTCGTCCATGATGTCGTCGTAAATCTGGAACGCAAGCCCGAATTTTTTTGCAAAATCGTCAAATTTCTCAATAGTTTCTTCTTCAGCACCGGCAACAATAGCCCCGATTCTGACTGCAAGACGGAAAAGCACCGCTGTTTTGTTAAGATGAATAAAATCAAGCGTTTCTTCCGGTGATTTTACAAGCTTTCCGCCTTCTGATTCAATATCAACCACCTGACCTGCAATCAATCCGTAAGCTCCGCCAAATTTTGTGTACTCATGCAGAATCCTTACAATCTGGGTGAGCGATAAATCCTTGGACTTTTCAATTATAACCTGCGGAGCAAAAGTCAAAAGTGCATCACCTGCAAGCACTGCGTTTGCTTCGCCAAAAACTTTGTGATTGGAAGGCTTTCCGCGCCTGAAATCGTCGTTGTCCATACAAGGCAAATCGTCGTGGATAAGGCTTTGAACATGAAGCATCTCGATTGCGCAGGCTGCTGGCATTGCTTTTTCAATGTCAGCTCCGAGAATCCTTGCTGTTTCAAGACACATGACTGGTCTCAAGCGCTTTCCCGGGAGCATAAGCGTGTATTTCATTGCCTTGAAAATATCTTCCGGATAAGTAATTTGCAAATACTCGTCCAAATGCTCGTCAACCAGTTTAATCAATTCTTTCATCGTCTATATCCTTATAAATATTCTGTTTTTGCGTGTTGCGCGCACTCTGGCGCTTTCTGGTGCTTATTTTAACTGCAAGCTTGTCATTGTGCTGCTTGTGTGCAGTCTCGGTCTTTACACCCTGATACTTTACCTTTTCCTTGTAATCCTTCGCCTCTGTTACAAATTCAACATAACTCTGATACCTTGTCTCGTCAATTGTGTCAAGGTGCTGCTTTACAGCGCAGTCAACTTCGCTCAAATGCAGGCAGTCAGGAAATTTACAGTCTTGTTTGTACTTAGAAATCTCGTCAAAGAGCAAATCAACCTCGTTTGGCATGAGAAAATCGAACTTAAGGTTGCTAAACCCTGGTGTGTCAATGATTCTGGAATCTTCGTCAATCCTAATTATTTCTGAATGGCGTGTTGTGTGTGTTCCGCGCAAAGTCTTTTCACTGATTTCTTTGGTTCTAAGATGCAAATCGGGGCAGATTGCGTTAATCAGGCTTGATTTCCCGACTCCTGATGAGCCGCAGAGTACAGAGGTTTTGCCTTTGAGCAAGTCTTTAAACTCATCAACTCCAAACCCTTCAAGCGCGGAGGTGAAAAGAATATCATACCCGAGTGGTTCGTATATTGAGAATACTTTTTCAATGGTTGAATCGTCTTTGGAGAGGTCGTTTTTATTAAAGCAGAGCGCTGCTTCAAGGTTATGGTACTTTGCAAAGGCAATATATCTGTTGAGCTGTGAAAAACTAAGTTCCGGCTCTTTTACAGCAGATATGATAATTACCCTGTCGATGTTGGCAACGGTCGGGCGTGTGATAAAGTTTTTGCGAGGCAGGATTTTTTCTATTGCGCCATCTGAAAACTCAACAAAATCGCCAACATAAATCTTGTGTTTCTGTTTTTTCAAGACCTCACGGATTTTGCATTCAAAGGTTTGGTTTTCAGAATCAACATAATAAAAATCTGAATGTATTTTGAAAATTTGTCCCACTGCCATATAAAGATTTTAGCATAGAGTTGAGGTAAAGAATTGTAACAATTTGGCTTAAGTGCCGTTAGAAATTCTGAAAATGTGGAATTGTATAAGTATAGTGGTTCAAGGATTGATGTATGAATATTAGTACAAACCTCGCATCTCTCGTCACGCAAAATTCACTCAAACGTTCAACATTAAATCTTAATGAAGCCATAGAGCGCATGACGACTGGCTTCAAAATTAACCATGCAAAAGATAACGCAGCCAACTACTCTATTTCCAATAAATACTCAACCAAAATAAGCGCCTATGAAGTGGCGGAAGACAATGCCATGATGGGGCTTGACTTAGTCAGCACAGCCTCGGGCACCCTCGACCTTATTGAAGAGCGCGTTTCGCGACTAAGATACCTCCAGGAACAGGCTCTGAACGGTACAAATGACCAGAAGGCTCTGGATGCAATCAATGCAGAGTGTAACACTATTGTAGATGAGATTAACCGCATATATTCAAGCACGGAATACAATAACATCCCGTTCTTTTCTTATGAGGATAATAATGCACCTTCTGAAACAGTAAAGAAAGCTGACTCATCAACGATTTTCGGTCAGCTTGGGATTGGAGACAGCAGTTTTTCTATCTATGATTCAAGCAATAACCTTGTAATTACCTATGATACGCTTGAGACTGACAGTATTCACGACTTTTTTGATTCACTTGCAAACCATGGATTGCAGGGGACAATTAATAATGGCGTGATTTCTATTACTTCACCTGACGGGAGCTATATTGAAGGCGATTTGGCGGATGCACTGGGGATTTCCAAAATTACGACCCCGTATATAGAGTCCACAAACCAGTCGTCTACTGCTGATATTACTTACACACTTGTAAGCAATGCGACTGAATCAACTACGTTTGGGGAACTCGGCGCTTCCGGCACTGTTACTATTCGTGACAAGTACGATAATCTTGTCGGAAGCTTTGAAACAGATTCAACAACCACTATTTCAAGCTTTTTTAACCAGCTTGATGCACTAGGGATAAGCGGAAAACTGACTAACGGTGTGATAACTCTAACAAGTTCTGCCGGTAATTATGCAGCAGCGAGCGGAGCTATTGCGGATTTGGGGATAGGGCTTGTGACTTCTGACGGGAAGCGCACAACCGGTGTGGAGCAGACTTCGACCTTGAAAGTAACCACTACCACCTCATCAACCCAGACAGACACTATCTGGCAGACGACAACAACAGAGTCAACAGCAACCAACACAATCTGGACAACCACGACTACTTCTACGACCCAGACCAATACAATCTGGGTTACAACAACTACGTCAACTACGACCACTAACACTATTACAACTCCAGGGACTTATGTAACACAGAGCACTGGTGCTTTCTTGAAAGAGATAGCGCATATTGATACCACCAATATGACTGCGCTTTCAGAAGTTGCCAACAAAAATGTTGATCTTGCAGCCGGTACTTATGCAATAAAGACTGTCGAGGATTTAGAAATCCTATCTCAGATGAGCAATGACTACTTGCTTAATAACACTTACACATTTGTTTTAGGTTCTGATTTGGACATGGCTGTAGCCGGATATTCTGCTGAAACCGGAAAGAGTTGGACTCCGATTATAAATGGCGGGAGTTATTGTTTTGACGGTAACGGTTATGCGATTTCTAATTTATACATAAACGCTCCGGAAAGCTCTTATGTAGGACTTTTTGGTTGTTTATCCGGCGGCGGGGTGACAATAAAAAATCTTGGCCTGGAAGATGTCTATGTCTCAGGTAGAGACTTTGTTGGCGGCTTAATTGGCGGAGGAGACAGCTTTACAGCAGAAAACTGCTATGTTACAGGGCATGTGATTGGTAATAATACGGTCGGCGGTTTAGTTGGACAGGGTGGATATACAACTATTTTTGGTTGTTATTCAGAAGCTACTGTAAATGGAAATTCGACTGTTGGCGGGTTTGGCGGACTTATAGATACAGACAGCAAGATAGAACAGTGTTATTCGGCTTCCAATGTTACAGGTACTCAAAATGTTGGTGGATTGCTAGGACAGTTATACATGAATGCAGAAATGTATGATTCTTATGCAATGGGAAATGTTACCGGAGGTGATAATACCGGCGGCTTGGTAGGTATCTCTAGTGATAACGGACATTTTGAACATGTTTACGCTTCAGGTACTGTTTCTAGCTCTTCTGCAAGTGCAGGCGGGCTTATAGGGTTTTCTGATATGAATACTTATGTGTATGATGCATACGTTTTGGTTAGTAATGCGTCTACTATAAGCGGAATATTTTGCGGATATAACGAGAATGAGGTTTTAGAATTAGACCACTGTTACTATAATCAGGGACTAGAATATGACTATGTCGGTTCTATGGGCGAAAATGGAAGCTTAACATCTTCTAATATCCAGTCATATACAGGCTCTGTGCCGTATGTATTTACTAAAGCAACAAACTATCAAACAACAGTTGGCTCAAAGACTGAGTACATCGTTAGTACAGTTTGGCAGACAATGACGACTTCTACAACCCGAACAGAGACTGTTATGGTCTCTACGACTTTGAGCGAAGAAAGAACAGATTTTTTGGCGGTTTTGACTCAGAAAGATACGAGCGGATTGCTGTCTGTATCAGAAATTAACGGAAAATCTTCGTTTGATGGTATCACATGTGCTGTACGTACGACAGAAGACTTGCAGCTTATTGCACAATTGACGAATGCCGGTAACGAGTTTTCAACAACGACTTTTATTCTTGCAAATGATTTGGACTTCACCGGCATTGATAATTGGACAAGTATTGGAAACGAGTTTTATGGTTTTAAAGGTTCTTTTGATGGTAACGGTTACGTAATATCTAAGCTTAATATTGATTCGACAAATGACCGTACCGGTTTGTTTGGTACTTTGTATGGTTCAGTCTCAAATTTGGGGTTGGAAAATGTTAATGTAAGCGGAGGCACTTATTACACAGGCGCTCTGGCAGGCTATGCAGAATCCTGTCAAATCACCAATTGTTATGCAATAGGTCAGGTAAAAGGTGCCAAGTACTATGTTGGCGGGCTAATCGGAGGAGGTACTTATGTCGGTATTTATAATTCATACTTCGGAGGTGAAGTCAGAGGATATGACTCAGTAGGTGGAATCGCCGGTGTGTTGACTATGGCCAATGTTAGTTCTTGCTTTTTTAATGGTACCATTTTGGGTAACGAGCAGTTAGGAGGAATCACCGGGTATTATGAAACCGAGCCTGGTTTTGATACGGTTGTAGATTGTTACGTCAAAGGTAAAATTAATCTTCTTTCAGGCTCACCTAATAATGTAGGCGGGTTGTTTGGCTATTTGGAATGGGCAGAACTGAAAGTTAATCATTGCTATGTTTTAACAGAATCTCCAAGATTAAACGGTCTATTTGCCGGTGGCTTAAATGAGTACAGCACTATTACTATTGAAAATTCTTATTATGGAACATTCTATCAAAGTTCAACCCTCCCTACATACGACGGTGGTCTGAAAGCTACTACCCAAAGCCAATTATACACAGGAACCCATCCTTTTACACCAGACAGCACTTCCTTTTTGATGTATACAACAATTACTGAACCCAAAACTCAAACAACAACTGTCTGGATAACCACAACATCAGAGGCTACCAGGACAGAGGCTGTTACAACACCTATTTCAAATACAATCCTTGAAACAGAAACTATATGGGAAACTACAACCACTGCGACTACTAATACAGAGACCCTGTGGGAAACCACTACAACCTCGACTACTGAAACTGAAACAATCTATACTACAACCACGACTTCCAGCACCCAAACCAGTACAATTTACACCACAACAACGAGCGGTGCAACCGGAACCTCTACTTTCAACGATATCGGACTTGCCTCGAATGGCTACATAACAGTGTATTCAAATGGCACCAGTGCAATAATGACCGTAAAAACGAGTTCAACACTTGCGGATTTGACCGGATTTTTAAGCAGCCATGGTATTACTGCTTCAATTTCGAACGGAGTTCTCGAAGCCAGTCCGCAAACAGGCTCTTATATTACCGGCATGTCAGAGAATTTGCGTACTGCGCTCGGCTTTGACCCATCGAATTATACAGTGTCAGAAGGCAAAGGCAACACTTCTTCCAACAAGTATTCAAGCACTATTAATACATCATTGACCGGTGATGTTACATTTGCTAGTGCGGGCGTTTCCGGCGGAACAATTAAGGTGCATAAAGCTAACGGAAGCTATGCTACTATTAAGATTACAGGCACAGACACCATGCAAACATTGCAGGAAAAGCTCGAGGGCTTAGGATTTACAACAGATTTTTCTAATAACAAGCTTACCGTAAACGGCAAAGGTAATCTTTATATTGAAAGCAGCACACTTTCTCTCCTTAATCTTGGTGCAGTGAATAAAGTTGAGAAAACTAATGTAACAAACTCATCAAGCAATCGTTTAACCTACAAAGAGGCGCTCATGACTCTTGCTGCTGTAGTGCCTGATGAAGCACCTTCACTTGTTTTCAGGTCGGTATAGATTCTAATGAGGCAAGTCAAATTAGTGTAAGTATCGGGTTTTCTATTAACAATATTGAACAATTCAGAAATATCGGGCTTGATTTTGATACAGATTATTTAACAGAAATAGATACTCTTCTCTCCCGTATCAATAAAAAACAAACAGAGTATGGTGCCGCGCAAAACAGGCTTGAAAGTGTGCTTGAAGAGATTTCGATTCATTATGACAATCTTGTGTCATCACGTTCAACGATTAAAGATGCTGACATCGCAGAAGTATCCAGTGAATACATTCGTCAGCAGATACTACAGCAAGCTTCTGCTACTTTGATGGCTACGGCGAATCAGAATCCGGCGTTTGCTCTGGGGTTGTTGTAGAACAATTGCCTCCTCGCGCATTCTAGCTCCCCAGCTGCTCTTGTTGCGCAAACTCATTTTTTGCGCTACAATAGGTGAAAGCAAGGAGAGAGTTTATGTCAGACGAAAAAGTCGTGAAAATCGGCGCGAGGGGAAGAAAAAAGGGCGAAAGCATACCTTATCACCACCACAACCACGAAGGAATTATTGAGCCTGTGGTTTGCAGCTTTTGCGGGCGTTCAAACACAGAGGTGCTCAAAATGGTTAAGGGCCCGGGGGTGAATATATGCTCCGAATGCACGATGATTGCTGTACAGTACTTAATCATGCAGGATAGAATGCTTTCTGAAGAAGCGCAGCAAATTCTTGATACTTTCTGGGGTAAGAAAAATTAGCGGAGAGAAAATATGAACAAGATTCAAATAAAAGCTGAAATACTGGCGACTCTGACAGCGCTTTCAACTTCAATCCAGCCGGATGCTTCGCTTCTGACTGGCTTGAAGCTTATAGAAGACAAAAAAACTGTTCTTGATGTTCTTATAAGAGAACTCGTTAATGCGCCGGAACAGCGCGCTTTGCTTATTTGCTGGCTTCTAACCGAACTTATTGACAAAGATACGCTTAATGACGAGCTCTGGAACGTTATCAAGGCACCTGAATACAACGACCATGTCAAAATGATTGCTTTTAATATGCTGAAAGATTTGGGCAACAAGATTGACTACGAGGTTATAAGCGGGTATTTTGAACAGTTTAACGAGCTTATAAACAAAGAAACAAAAGAACTGCTGGAAACGGCGATTATGAATCCCGAAGCCCAGATTGATTTCATGGACTTTTTGAATGCAATCGGGGATGAAGATAAGAAAATCCTGATTAAGTCTCTGGAAGAGGATTACGCAAATGACGCGCTTGCAAACATACTTATACCGGTTTTCTTGTACTACATGAACACAGATGTCGGAAATGTTGCGCTTGAAATCCTCGGCCGCTCAAAATCCCAGCTTGTTTATCACGCTATTGAAAACGCACTTTCTTTTGCTCCCGAAGAGCTCAAGAGTCGTATGAACAAGGCTCTTTCCGAACTCAAAATGGCAGGAATCAGGGTTGATAACACTGTAGAGTTCTACAGAAACATTCTCAAAGAGTCTGCGCCATACAAGACTTATGTTTCTTTCCCTGACGGGCATGGAAACATGGCGATTATTTTCTCACGCATTCGCGCAAACAGAACTCTTCAATTCCTTGCAGTGGTTGTGAATCCAAGGTACGGTATCCTCGATTCGTTCGGGTTCAACAACATGACCGAGCGCGATTTCTTCAAGATTGTAGACAAATTCTATAACTATCAGGAAAAATACGAAATCAACGCGGGAGTTGCAAAGTATTTACTAAATCAGGCGGAAGAAAATTCTCACATAAACGGGGAGCTGATTCCTTATGAGTACATCTGCTGGCAGAGCATCCTGCTTGATGTTGAGGAAGAAAAGCCTAATCTTTATCTTGAGAAAAAAGAGCTTAACCAGAAAGACATAGACAAGCTTTGTCTTAATGATTATGTTCAGACTTGGTTCTTTGACGAGGTCACCTCAGATGAGTTCAAGACCTTTATTGATAAGCTTTCTGCTGAATTTAAGGCGA
Organism: uncultured Candidatus Melainabacteria bacterium; assembly: GCA_949902595.1. Taxonomy (GTDB): domain Bacteria; phylum Cyanobacteriota; class Vampirovibrionia; order Gastranaerophilales; family Gastranaerophilaceae; genus CAG-196. Next base: position 102,893 of record CATLDC010000004.1, read on the forward strand.
ACAATTTTGACGTGGATTTGGACAAGTTTGTTGCTGACAATTTTGACAGTATTTACACGGTAAAAGAGCTTGCTTACAAGCTTGTAATTTTTAACATGGCGGCTTATTTGAGGATGCTCAAAGGTGATATGGAGCTTGCAGAGCTGTTCTTCTCGCTCGGGTCTAATTACGCATTCCTTACGAATATAATTAGAAAGAGTATTTACGAATATTATGTAGGAAAGCGCTACATTCTCAAGAACCAGAGAAAGGCTTCCAACATTTTTGAGAAGCGCATGCAGCCAAAAGTCGACGATTTTGAGCTTTTGCAGCTTGATATGATAATTTCAAGCATTGAAGCAAGGTGGGTTGACAATGCATAAGGTGATGGCGCTTGATGTGGGTACGAAGCGTATAGGGATTGCGCTTAGCGACTTTATGCAGGTGATTGCGACCCCGCATTCTTTTATTTCGCGTGTGCCTGAGGATAAGGCAATAGAGGAAATTACTAAAATTGCAAAAGAAAACCGGGTTGAGAAGATTGTTGTCGGTGTTCCGATAAACATGGACGGGTCACAAGGCTTTCAGGCACAGGATTGTATCGATTTTTCACAAAAACTTGTTGGTTTTGATATAATATTAGAAGATGAAAGGCTGACTTCTGAAGAAGCTGAACAGAGGCTCCGTGAGAGGAAAGTCGATTTTCGAAAAAATAAGGGACTTGTGGATATGGAAAGTGCCTGTGTAATATTACAACAGTATTTAGGAAGATAAATTATGAATGAAAACGAAGAATTAGAACAAAATTTTGTAGAAATCTACGGCGATGACGGTAACATCGTTAAGTGCGAAATCTATGATGTAATAGATTTTGAGGACAAAACTTACGCACTCCTGCTTCCGCTTGGTGAAGACGAAGAAGACGCAGACTCAGAAGTAATTGTTATGGAATATGTTGAGGAAGGCGAAGAAGGCTACTTCCAGAACATCGAAGACGATAACGAGTTCAAAAAGGTTTGCGAATACATAGAATCACTTAGTGACGAAGACGACGAGGAATAATAGTTTTGTTTGAAAGATTTACTGAAAGAGCAGTTAATGTAGTGAGCGAGTCACAGAGACTTGCTGCGGAGACCGAATGTTCCGAGGTTATGCCGGAACATCTTTTGCTTGCGCTTGTAAGAGAAGCAAAAGGCGTTTCATTGAAACTTTTTAGAATGTACGGACTCACCGCAGATGGGATTCAGCAGGAAGTGGAAAAATACCTTATTAAAAAACCTGCTAAGTCTGAAACAATTCCTTTTAGCCGCTCTTTTAAAGAAATCTTAAAACACACGGTGGATTTGGCAAGCCGCTCCGGAAACACAAACATCCTTTTTGAACACCTGTTTTTGTCTGCAATAACCGATAAAAATTCTAATATTCAGGCAATTTTGCAGAGCTTCAATTTTGATATTTATAATTCAAGAGAAATCCTTACAAAGCTTGTTCAGAGAAAGATTAAACGCCTTGAGCATCCGGAGGTTGAAGAGGATGAAGAGAAAAACAGCTCTTTTGAATCTGTTTATGAAGGCGAAGCCCTTACAGGTGTGTTTGACAGGGCTGTTTCAAAGCTTTCTGCAAAAGGGTATGAAATTCTAGGTACAGAGCAGATAATGGCTTCGATTCTTGAAACAGCTGATTCTGAACTGGTTAAGATCATTAACAAATACGGGCTTGATGCAGAGAATTTTGAACAGAAGCTTGCAGAACAGCAGTCACGTCAGGCTGAATACGAAGACAAGAAGATTATTTTCACCCCGAACGCGTTTTTGATGATGAATTCAGCTTTGCAGACCGCAAAAGAGCTGGGCTCTTCTGTGATTACGCCGGAGCACATTGTGCTTAGCGTATTGAAAAACAAGAAGGGATTAGCTTACGATGTAATCAAGTCTCTGGGAATCAACGGGGAGAAGCTTTCAGAAGAGATACTTAAGCCGATTGAAAAACAAATGCCTGAAACGCTTACCATTATGAAGCTTGCAAAAGAAGAGGCACGCAGAATCGGGCGTAATGTTGTCGGGACAGAAATGTTCCTTCTTGGAATCATTGCAGAAGGCACAAGCGTTGCGTTTGAGGTGCTTAATGATTTGGAAATCACAATGAAAGACGCGCGACTTGTGGTTGAAAACCTTGTTGGATATGGTAATGAGTACTTTGACAAGGAAATCGTGTTTACAAACCGTGCAAAACGTGTGCTTGAAAAAGCTTGGCTTTCTGCTAAGAAATCCAGCAAACAAAGGATTGAGGCTGTTGATTTGCTGCTCGCAATCTTAGACGAGCCAAATTCGCTTGCGATGAAGGCTCTTGACCAACTCGGGGTTGATGCTGTTGAAATTAAACACGGGATTCAAGGTGTCAGATAAAACATGATTAATCGTGTAATAGAATTTTTAAGAAAATACAACTTGCAGGATAAAACAATTATTGTCGGCTTTTCGGGCGGGTATGATTCCATGTGCCTTGTTGATATCCTGTCCAAAATCAAGGAGCAGCCGGAATTTTTTGAGATGACTGTTGTTGCAGCGCACTTCAACCACAACTGGCGCGGAGACGAGTCTTTGCGTGAGCAGGAGATTTGCCGCCTGTTTGCAAGCGCTAAGGGGATGGAGTTTTACACCAAGGATTCACCAAGAGGTGTGAAAAAAACAGAAAACGACGCGCGAATTGCGCGCTACGAGTTTTTTGAAGAAGCCTATGACGAATTTGACGCAGACGCCGTGTTTACCGCTCATAACAGGGATGATAATGCGGAAACTGTGTTGTACAGAGTTATAAAAGGCACGGGAATTGTCGGGCTTAAGGGGATTGCAGAAAAGCGAGACTACTTCTACAGACCGCTTTTGCAGACTAAGCGCTCTGAAATTGTTGAATACTGTGCAAAGAACAATCTTTCGCCTAACAACGATTCGTCTAACTCGAACACGGCATACCGCAGGAATTATTTGAGGCTCAATGTTATTCCGGTACTTGAAAAGATTAACGAGGGTGTGAAGGATGCGCTAAACACGCTTTCTGTTGTGGCGTCCAGTGACAACGAGATTATTGAGGAGTATTTGGGTGCGATAAGGCCAAGGGTTATTGTTGACGAGAGGATTGTCTCATTAGAATACAAGAAGCTTTCCAAGCCTGTTAAAATGCGCTTTTTGCATGAGTTTGTACAGTCACTTGGCTTGGATTACGATTTTAAGAAAATAAACGAGATTTTTGACTTTATTGAAACCAATATAACCCAGAGAAACGGCAGCACGCTTTCTCTTGCTTCTGCGCAGTGGCTTTATGCAGACGAGAAGGTTGTGGAAAGTATTCCGCGCAAGAAAAAGCCGGAAGAAGCTAATCAGGTTTCGATATTGATAGACGGAGAAGGTGAGTACAGGGTTGGTGAGCACAAGTTTATCCTGCGGCCTTACACGGAAGAAAACCTGTTTGTGTTTCCGGAAGCGACTTCAAACTTTGCTTATGTTGATTTGAGCGGAGTAAAATTCCCGCTTGAATTACGCAACCGCAGGGAAGGTGACACAATAAGGCCGTTCGGGATGTCTGGTTCAATGAAGCTTAAGAAATACCTTAATTCAAAGGGGATTCCGCGTCATAACAGGGATGAGATTCTGCTTCTTGCGGACAAGGACGAGATTCTCTGGGTTATGGGAACGGGTTTGAGTAACAAAATAGGGGTGCGCAAGGCGCCGACGCATGTTGTGGAGTGGGTAATATAATGCAAATGATTAAAGAGAGTGATTTAAAAGTTTTGTTTGAGGCTGACCGGATTCAGGATGCCATAGAAAAACTCGGTTCTGAATTGAACGAGATTTATGCTGATGAAGAATTGTACCTGATTTGTGTACTCAAGGGCTCTGTGATGTTTATGGTGGATTTATCCAAACATCTCAAGATGCCTCTCAAGATGGAGTTTATACGCCTTTCAAGCTACGGTTCGGGTTTTTCTTCAACAGGGAAGGTGAATGCTGTTGATATTTCGCTTCCTGATTTGAACGGGAAAAATGTTTTGATTATCGAAGACATAATTGATACAGGGCATACGGCGAAATTTCTGGTAGATTTTATCAACCTGAATTTCAAGGCAAAGTCATTGAAGTTCTGTTCGCTGCTTGATAAGAAAATCAAGCGCGAGGTCGAAATCGACGCTGATTATTATTGTTTTGAGGTGGATGACAAGTTTTTAGTCGGCTACGGGCTTGACTATGACGGGTATTATCGCAATTTGCCGTATATCGGGTATGTATAAATCAACCCCTCTATTTCTAGAGGAGTTGATAGATAAGAGTTATTTATTTCAATAAATAGTATGCTTCTTCAAGAGCCGTTACTCTGCCTGCTCTGGCAGCTGCAAGTGTGTCATCTAGTTTTTCGTAATGTAAGCCATGTTTAGTTGCGTAGTCCTGCATTACATTGACTAAGTGTTTACGCACCTTTGCCTCGTATTCAGGATAGTCTTCGTGACCTTCAGGTCTATATGTTACTTCGGATCTTGAAGGATGAACAGCGCACTTGTATATGTTTGCAATATTTGGATTATCACTCAGATACTCTTTTTGAAACTCATTAACAACCGTAATAAGATTTTCTGCATTAATTCTTTGTATGTTTTTGTAAGCGTTATCGTAGTCATATTCATATCTGGTATTTGTTCCAAATAATCTCCCTGGTTCGGTTATTTTGTTTATTTTCATATTGAGGATAGAATTAACGATAGCACGAGCCTCTTCTCTTGAGTGTCCAATGGCTTTGCTGCCGGTAGCTTGAGCCGGAGTCTTTTGCCCCGATGTTTTAGCCGGTGTGTCGCATTTTTTCATGCCTAGAGCGAGCTTTGCAAATTCATCAATATTAAGTCTACCATCACCGTTTGTATCGTAATCGGATAATTTAATTTGGCTTTCTGTGCCAAGATAGTTTTTTAATTCGTCGGCTGAAATGTAATAATCAGTCGGGTTTGTGTCAGCGTTTCTAAATTCGTCTGTGATGAACTGGTTAAACTTGTCCTGCAACTTGTTGTTCTGCGCGTTTAATACAACGGCAGAGCCCATAATTGCTGTTGCGGCTAATAATGTTTTTGCACCTTTGCAGGCAGAAATACCTGAAAACATTGGTGAGCTGATGTTTTGAATCTTCATTGGTGTATACTCCTTTTTGTCTTTTTGTTCTTACATACTTAAAGTACTGTAAAAAAAAATTTGCTAGCATTTTTGAGATATAATTAATATAGTTCTTAGACGAGGAGTATAAAATGCACAATATAAGAAAGATTACGGATGATATCATCTATTTGGGCTGTTCAGACAGGCGTTTGTGTCTTTTTGAAAGCGCATACCCTGTAAAAGACGGGATGTCTTATAACTCATATCTGATTAACGATGAAAAAACAGTCTTGCTGGATACTGTTGACAAGACTTGCGCTGAACAGTTTTACGAAAACCTCAATGCTGCTCTTGGAGAAAGGAATCTTGATTATATTGTTGTGCAGCACATGGAGCCTGATCACGGCGCTTTGCTGGAAGAAGTTGTAAAAGCTCATCCTGGTGTCAAAATTGTCTGCACGCAAAAAACTGTTGCGATGATTAAGCAGTTCTTTAATTTTGATATTGATTCACACGCAGTCGTGGTAAAAGAAGGCGATACACTTAATACAGGGCGCCATGAGCTTAAATTCATCATGGCACCGATGGTCCACTGGCCGGAAGTTATGGTAACTTATGATTCAGCCTCCGGGATTCTCTTTTCCGCAGACGCGTTCGGCTCTTTTGGCGCGATTAACGGAAACCTTTTTGACAGCGAAGTTAACTGGAAGCATGACTATCTGGATGAAGCTAGAAGGTATTACACAAATATCGTCGGAAAATACGGGCTTCAGGTTCAAATGCTGCTCAAGAAAGCTGCTGAGCTTGATATTAAGATGATTTGTCCGCTCCATGGTTTAATGATACGGGAAAACATTGATTTGCTGGTAGAAAAATACAACAGATGGTCAACTTACACACCGGAAGAAGATTCTGTCATGATTGCGTATTCATCAGTATACGGTGGTACAGAAAGTGCTGTTAGTCTTCTTGCAGCAAAGCTTGCTGATAAGGGGGTAAAGAACATCAAGATGTTTGACGTTTCTATGACTCATCATTCGTTTGTTCTGGCAGAGGCGTTCAGGTATTCGCACATTGTTTTTGCGACCACGACGTATAATGCCGGTATTTTTGAGTCAATGGAGTGTTTGCTTCATTCAATTGTGGCTCACAATCTTCAGAACAGGAAATATGTGCTTATCCAGAATGGTTCCTGGGCACCGACTTGCGGCGGTTTGATGAGAGAATTGCTTGAAAAGCTTAAGGGAACAGAGATTTTGGATGATACAATTGCTATTAAATCTACTTTGAAGGAAGAGCAATTAGCCGGAGTGGATAATGTTGTAAATACAATAGTAAATTCTTTAGGTATGTAGTAAAGTATAGACAAAAGGAGAAAAATTATGCAAAAATACGTATGCACAGTATGTCACTATGTTTATGACCCTCAGGCAGGAGACCCTGATAACGGTATCAATCCGGGCACAGCTTTTGAAGACTTGCCGGAAGATTGGGTTTGCCCTCTATGCGCAGTCGGAAAAGACATGTTTGAAGTAGAAGAATAAAATTTATAAGAGCCCGCAAGTTTGCGGGTTCTTTATTTTTCTGGTATAATCTTTGTAACCCAATATTACATGTAGACGAGTGGATAATTTCATCCAAATTAATTATTTGTGAAAATTTCTATGTAATGTATAATGATATTGTCACTTTTGATATAGATAAGAAAGGAAAATAAGAAAATGAGTTTTGTACCTGTAGTAATTGAACAATCCAGCAGAGGCGAGCGTTCATTCGACATCTTCTCAAGACTTTTGAGAGAAAGAATTATCTTTTTAGGCACACCTGTTGACGATATGGTGGCAAACTTAATCGTTGCACAGCTTTTATTGTTAGACAGTGAAAACCCTGAAAAAGATATCATGTTATACATCAACTCTCCTGGCGGAAGTGTTACTGCGGGCTTAGCTATCTATGATACAATGCAGCACATCAGAGCCGATGTTCAGACAATCTGCTTAGGTCAGGCTGCTTCTATGGGCGCATTCCTGCTTTGCTCAGGAGCAAAAGGCAAGAGAATGGCGCTTCCTCACTCAAGAGTACTTATCCACCAGCCTTTAGGCGGCGCGCAAGGTCAGGCAACTGATATTGAAATTCAGGCGCAGGAAATCTTGAGAATCAAGAAGACTTTGAACGAAATCATGGCTTCAAACACAGGTCAATCAATCAAGAAGATTGAGAAAGATACTGACCGTGACTACATCATGACACCGCAGGAAGCTCTTGAGTACGGTATGATTGATAAAGTCATCACAAAAGACGCTATGTAAGAAGGGTGAAGGCTTCACCCTTAGAAGACCAATTAACAGGAGACAATTATGTCATCAAACGACAGACTAAAATGTTCATTTTGCGGTAAAACGCAGGATCAGGTAAAAAAATTAATAGCAGGTCCGGATGTGTTCATCTGCGACGAGTGCGTTGAGCTTTGTAACGAAATTCTGGACGAAGAGTTCTTTGAAGGTAAAGAAAAGAATCCTGAAAAACATGAGGAAAAGGCTGTTGAAACAGACGAAAAAGCGATTCCAAAACCTCATGAAATCAAAGCTTACCTTGATCAGCACATTGTTGGTCAGGATGATGCAAAAAAAGTTCTCTCTGTTGCGGTTTACAACCACTACAAACGTTTGAAGCACAACAAAAAAGAAGACACAAACGGTGTTGAAATCCAAAAATCAAACATTCTGCTTGTAGGCCCTACAGGAAGCGGTAAAACACTTCTTGCGCAGACTCTTGCAAAAATGCTTGATGTTCCGTTTGCGGTGGCTGATGCTACAACACTTACAGAAGCTGGTTATGTTGGTGATGATGTTGAAAACATTCTTCTAAGACTATACCAGAACGCTGACTTTGACCCTAAAAAAGCAGAGCGCGGTATTATCTACATAGACGAAATCGATAAAATTGCAAGAAAATCTGAAAACACCTCTATTACAAGAGACGTATCCGGTGAAGGCGTGCAGCAGGCTTTGCTGAAGCTTATTGAAGGTACAATATCAAACGTACCTCCACAGGGCGGAAGAAAGCACCCTCAAGCTGATATGATTCAGATTGACACAAGCAATATCCTGTTTATCGTGGGCGGTGCGTTTGTTGATTTGGATAAAATCATTGAACACAGGGTTAAAGACGGCTCTTCAATCGGGTTTGGAAAATCTGCTCCAACTCAGGCTGAGAAAGAACAGGCTGCTGCAAGACTGCTCAAAAAATTGCAGCCGGAAGACTTGCTGAAGTTCGGTCTAATCCCTGAATTTATCGGGCGTATTCCTGTTTACGCAGTGCTTGATGCTTTGGATGAAAGCACACTCAAAATGATTCTTACAGAACCTAAGAATGCAGTTCTTAAGCAGTACCAGTGCCTGCTTGCAATGGACGGGGTTGATTTGGAATTTGAGCCGGAAGCAGTTGATTTGATTGCTAAAAAGGCTATCAAGCGCAAAACCGGTGCAAGAGCGCTGCGCTCAATTGTCGAAGAATTGATGCTTGATGTTATGTACGATATTCCAACCAAGCACGATATTACAAAGTTTGTGATAACAAAGGACATGGTTGAAAAGCAGGAAGAAATCGAAAACAAAGCAGAGTTGATTCATCTTCCACAGAATAATACCACTGATTTGTCACAAAAGACAAGAGCAGAAATCGCATAATCACTCTTTGTATAAGAGCGTGTATAAATAACGGTCTTTGTAATTATTAAATTCATCTTTTGAAAGCTCATGGATTGTCTGATATTCAGAATCTATGAGCTTTTCAAAACGGATTTTATAGATTTCGTTTTGTGAGTTAAAGAACATAATTCCCTGGATATTGTTAAACAAATCAATTATTATGTGCCCGGGACAATTAAATTCCGGAATCGGCATTATTCTGGTTTTTATTTTGATACTATGATGCTCTGTATTGGCAATTAAATCCTCTACGCTTTCTGTTAGAATATCTTCGCTCTTAACAATGTCTCTCAGATTGACTGTATCATCCATGGCCTGTATATTTTTAAGAATTTCTGCCAGTCTTTCAGGAAAATCTATTTTGTATTTCAGTATTAAATCAATTGATTCACAATAGGTCTTTTTATCAATATTTTGAATATATCTCTTCAACACATCAATATTTTTCTTCTTAATAATCCAGGAAGAAGCAAGCTTGTATGTATTATACTTGTATCTTATGCAATTTAGAATAATTCTAACTGTTCGTCTTATTTTTTTATTCCTAAATTCCGGTATAACTTCTCTTATGCCGCCAAAATCAACAATCTTGCCGTTAATCGAGTTGTCAAATTTTAGCTGCTCATTAACACTTATTGAGATGTAATCCAATAATAGCCGGGATTGTTCAACATACGAAGGATTTGCTTCAAGGTACTCACTTATAAGAAAACTATCGCAGTAATGAGCTCCGGCAACTCTTCCAAAAAAGAATTTTGCAAACTTATTCTTGCGCGCGTTATGAGTGGCAAATAGTGCCATCTGCGGTTCTGCAAAAACGCCATGGTTTAGAAATCGCATATTATCATCGCTGTTATACAAGTAGAAAACCTTGTAAAAAAATGATTTGTCACTAATATCAAGCCTAAAACCGTTACCATTAAACCCGCAGCCAAGATAAGTTAGTTTTACAGGCTGATTGACTATCGAAGAGAGTTCTTCTTCAAAGTCAGTGGTGTCTAATTCTGCCTCATCGAGAAATTTTTCTTTTTCAGAATTAAATTCCTGTTCATAAAACAAATTGAACTTCAAAGCATAGCGGGCCAGATGTTCATAGATTTTTAATACAATAGTTTTTTTAATGCCTAAGGAGATTTTTTCTAAAAAGACAGATGGAATTGAGCCAATATTTCGGTTTATTTCAGGAAATCTTTTGAGCAAAGCTGTTATTTGTTCTGCATTGTAGAGATTCTTTTTCAAGATTTTGTTAAGCGACGGGTAATTCTGTTTGTTATCAGCTTTTAACAAGGTTTTTTCTTTGTTGTATATAAATTCACATAAGAAATTTTTTACCAGCAACTTGCGGTTAGAAACAATATCACTGTTCTTTTTCAAAACATTGAGTTGAACGATTTGCTCTGCCCGGTATTCCAATTCTTCTTTTGTTTGAATGGAGTTTATCTTTTCTAAAAGTTCATAAAGCTTTTTCATTAAATTTCCTATAAAACAATCACTTTATATATTGTAATATAAAGTGATTGTTTTTTATTTTGTTGTTTTTTAGAGTGACATGAATGACATAAATTTGTTTAGCATTGTTCCTGTGTTGATGTATACGCAGTAAGTATTTGTTTTGCTGTATGACTCACCAAGGATAAGGCCTGTAGAGTTAATGTCTTCACCGCCGCCTTTGCTAGCTGAATCACCGGCTGAGCTTTCGTATTTGTATGTTGTTTGCCAGTAAGTGCTTGTTGTAGCGTGGCTTTGACCGTTTGCATCAACGTAAGAGAATGTGCAAGATTTGTCACTGCGTCCCTTGCTGCACTGTTGATCGCTCATTGCGTCAATTGCCGCTGTGTAGTAGTTTATTGTAGTTGCTACAGCCAGTTGAACTTTTGTTGCGTTATATCCGGCTGCAATTAAATCGTTAGCAAAAGATGTTAATAAATTGCGTACAGATTCTTTAGCAGCGTTTTTACTGTCTTGCAAGCTGGAACCGCCGTTTCTGTGGAAAGAAGATAACATAGCTCTGTTGTTTCTGTTTGCAATTGCATCGCTTACGTATGCTCCGTTAATAAGTATGTTATTTTCACTGCTTAAGTTAGTTGCATCTTTCTGTTTGCAAACAACTTTGATTGTCTTAGCTTCGCCGACCTGTTCCCCGTCAACTGTTACGGTTACTTTGATTTCGTATGTGCTGTCAGTAGCAGGTGCTTTTATTGTAATTACACCATTTTCAACTGTAGCATTGCTGTTATTTGTCTTGTACTGTATTCTGTCTGGAGAGATTGGAGTGTTTCCGTTCTTGACATCAGCTCCAATGCTGAATGTGTTTGTTGTGTTCGGCAGAATAGAAATGCTGTCGCCAATACCGCTCCAGCCTCCTACTGTAAAGGTAGAGATGTCGCCGATTTCTAAGGCTTTTTCTTTGAGCTCTCCAATAACCTCATCAATCTGGCTTGGATACATTTTATTAATTGCTGTAGCGTAGTTTTCGCCATTGAATGCAGTCTTGACAGCTTCTTTTATAAGAGTGCCTTTTGCGCTCAATGCTTTGCAGTACTGAATAGCTGCGTCACGCGTTTGTGCCAATGATTTGTCGTTATCCGGCTCCTTCAATGCTGCCGCTGCAAGCTTGTCATACATTGTGTTCAAGTCTTCAAGGTTCATATCACCGAGCCCGTTTGGATAAAATTCTGCAATTCTGTTTTCAATTTGATTTACAGCCCAGTCAACAAGTTTTGATGCGTCAAATTCGCCGTTTGAGTCAAACTCGCCTGCTAGAGCTTTTTTGGTTGCCTGTTCCTGAATGTCTGCAAATACCTTCAAGTATCTGCCATCTTTTTGGATGATATCAGCTACTGAACCGCTAATGCGTGATGATACTGCGTCGTGCAATTCATCTCCAATCAAGGTGTTTTTTACACTGATTGTTGTTTCAATGTCCTTGAAAGATTTTGTTGCCTTAAATTCTTCAATGCCATAACCCTTGGCTGCTTCCAAATCACCCTGCTTTGTATTTGCAACTGTGTTTGAAATGTATTCATTTATTGCTTTGTCATAAAGGTCGCTGTAGTTTGCATAGTCAGCTTCGTTCTTTAGCTCAGCAAGGTTTGTTTCAAGTGTCTTTTTAAGTATACATTGCTGCAAGTCGTTAAGCGCAGATTCTTCTGTTGCAGTGTAACCGTAATCTGATAAATCAACTGCATTGTCTTCTTTTAAACCTGCTGTTGCAAGGTAAGCATCTACGATTCCTGTTACTGTTTCTTTGATTGAAGCACCGTCTTCATCGCCAGTCAATGATTTGATGTATGTGTTTAACATTCCTTGAAGCGTGTTGTCTGAACCGTAAGCATATCCGTACTCGTTTACAATTTCTTTCATTGTAGAATTTAGGTATTCTACTGCGCAGTAGTCTGCTGTTGCTTTATTCTGGATTCCTGGAGCAGCTTCTTCTAAGATAGCTGTCAGCTCATCAGGAGTCTTGCCATCTTTGATTGCTTTTTCAACAAGAGCTGAAAGTCCAGCTGATACAGAGCTTTTCCATTCAGAAGTTGAAGCAATAATTGTTGGGCAGGTAATCTGGGAATTAAATTCGTTGAATGTTTCGTACATCTTGATACGATTTTCCATTGCAGCCTGCTCGTTTTTATCAAGCGCGTTGTTGTTTTTTACATTGGTGCCCTTGATTTTTGTTGTGTTTTTATTTGTATCAATAGTTTTCCAGAAACTGTTGATAAGGTCGTTTTTACCGGCATCGGTTGTTTCACCGTCCCATTCAAAGTTTGCTTCCATAAACTGACGAAACTCACTTTTTGTGATAGCACCGTCACCTGATTTGTCTGCTTTTGCAACCCAATCTTCCTGCTTTGCTAAAAATTGATAAACTCTTGATACATCGTTTGACATTTATTTGCTCCTTTATAAATTTTTTTTCCCTATATGAGTATTTACGGCATAATTTTTAAAAACTTTAGGGCTTGGAGAAATTTTGTTACAAAAATTTACATTTTAAAATGTTATAATCATACTGTAATTTTTAAAAAGAGGAGAGCAAATGTTAAAAAAAGGTTTTACAATAGCGGAACTATTGATTACGCTTGGTATAGTGGGTGTTTTGGCAGCCATGACACTCCCGACACTTATGAATTTGAAGCCGGACGATACTAAAATTAAGTATATTAATATTTATAATTCTATTGCAACTATTAATGAGGCCGTTCTGGAAGATTCTACTATCTACTGGGCGAAGTACTATACGTCAGATGACACCTCGGATTCAAGCCTGCTGGGCGAACCAATGTGCCTTGGACTTGCATGTACTGATAAACCGACAGTACTTCCTTACAGCAAAATGTCGTCCTGGTCTGCTTCTCAAAAGTATGCAAGAGTGCTTGTTCAGAACTTGAGAGCTGATGAAGACACTCTATCCTGCAGCGGCAGCAAATGTACGTTTAATACTCTTGACGGCGTAAGCTGGGAAGTAACCTTCAATGCTTCTGCTGATGAAGATGAAATTATTAAGATAAAGGTTGACTTGAACGGCACAGAAGGCCCTAACGCGACTTTTTCATCAAGCCAGAAAAAAACGGATCAGTTTACTTTCAATGTGAGCGCGTATGGTTCCGTTGAGCCAACTGATAAACTTGGCAAAGTTTACCTGAAAAACGCTGCTGATTCAACAACAGAAGACGAAGACAAGAAAGAAGCTGGCTAAATTATAATACCATGCCAGAATTTAGCTCACGCTTGATGTAATTTCCGGTAAACGGACGGTCAAACTTGTTGTATAGCGAGACCCTCATCTTTAAAACTTTATTATTCCCGCACAGTATACCTATTGTGCGGGTTTTATAATCCGTACTTACAATTGTTCCGGCTTCCTCAAATGATGTTTCATTCGGAATCACTTCTAACGAATGCACGTCAGGCGCAAGGCAAACAGAATTATGGTAAAAATAAGCCTCACACCAAGGATAACAGGCTCTTATAAGCGCACAGTTGGATTCTGCACTTTCTGAAAAATCCAATTCCAAACCCTCCGGATGCGAGTAGTAGCTTGACTTGTCTTCTCTCTGCTGGAGCGGGATAATTATGTCTTCCCGAAGCGCACAGAGCAGCTCGCAAACAACCCCGCGCGCAGTTAAAACAGTGCGCTCTTTTAGAGTCTTACCAGTGTCAGAGGGGTAAATTTTAACTTCCTCCTGCGCTAGGATTGCGCCGGTGTCATACCCGTTATCCACAAGGTGGAATGTTATACCGCTTGTGCTCTCCTGATTCCTTATAGCCCAGAAATAAGGATTTGGGCCTCTGTATTTAGGTAGCAGAGAGGGATGAGCGTTTATTGAGGCGATTTTCGGGATATCATAAGTCTCTTTTGATATCTTCTCGCACCATGAGCCAACAAGAATTATGTCCGGATTGAGTTTTAGAAGCGCTTTTCTAAATTCCGGACTGTTTACGCTTCTGGCTTCGATTTCCGGAAGGTTGTAGCTTTTTATATAGTTATGCTCCAGAGACGGGTTAAAAATGTCTTTGAGGCGCCTTAGAATGGGCGGATATTTTATCATTTCCTTGCGAAACACACCAGCGATTTCGCAGTTTGCATCAAGCGCCCCTGCAATAAGATTGGTAAACATTTCTCCATAGCCGATTATAACTACTTTAAGCATGCCTCAATATCCTTATTAATCTGTTGTTTTAATTCATTAAGCCCGCTGAATTTCTTTTCCGGCCGAATATGTTTTAATACTTCAAACCTCAGGTTCTTGCCGTACAAGTCGCCTTCAAAATCCAGGATATGCACTTCTGCAACCGGAGTCAAAGTGTTGTTTACGGTTGGCTTCATTCCCCAGTTGAGAAGCCCTGTTTTGTCTCCCAGCCGGACTTTGTAGACTCCGTAAGGGATTCTTATAATTTCAGAGGGGTATTCTATATTTGCAGTCGGGAACCCGATTGTGCGTCCTATTTGGGCTCCGTGAACCACTTCACCTTCTAATATAAAATTGCTTCCGAGCATGCTGTTGGCTTTTTCAATTCCGCCTGATTTGAGATGCCCTTTTATTGCTGTGGAGCTTACAACTTCGCCTTCAAAGGTTTGTTCAGGTGTGCAAATGTATTTGTAGCCGTATTTTTCCTGATTTCTGGTGAGAAATTCCGGATTTCCGCCCTTTTGGCGGCCAAAAGTATGGTTAAACCCTGTTGAGATTGAGACCGGAGCAAATTTTTGGATAATAAATTCCAGATACTCTTCTGCGCTCATGTTTGCAATCCTGCTAAAATCAAGTTCAATGATTTCGGTGACACCGAGTGATTTGATTTTTTCTATGGAGTCATGGCGCGAGAGTATGTACTCGTATGGTTTGTCAAAATACTTTGCGGGTGATTCTTTGAAGGTTATTAAGGTACAATTTTTTGAGATATCAAGTGCAGATTGTATCACAGCCTGATGTGCAATATGCACGCCGTCAAAAAAACCTAAAACTAAACTCTTTTTCATAAAACTTAAGCAATTACATTGAGCTTGCCGCCCAGAATCTGTTTATGGCAGAAATTTTGCCATTCATTAATGTTGTCAAAAACAACAGGAAGCTTTTCAGCTGGTACAGCCTTTTTGCTGGTATAAGGGGTTAAGGAATTAAATGCTGTATCTCCAATTGTTTCGTTACTCCGGCTATTGTAAAAAGGCATATTATTGCTCATATTGTAGCCATTAGTGTTTTTTACAGAGATTGCAGAAACTAACATAGTCACCCCTTTCGTATTAAAAATTTTACCACACTATTTTTTTTTGCGCAATAACTTTATCGGGTAATTTTGGCATGTTCATGCTAAAATCTTTTTGTTAAACATAGGGGAATGCAAATTATGAAAATGTCAAAATTGTTTGTTCAGACTTTGAGAGAATTTCCGTCAGATGCGGAAGTTATTTCTCATAAAATGCTTGTAAGAGCAGGCTATATCAGAAAACTCACCAGCGGGGTGTATAACTACCTTCCGCTAATGTGGAGAGTTTTGAAGAAAGTTGAAAACATTGTAAGAGAAGAAATGGATTCAGCAGGAGCGCAGGAACTTCTCATGCCGTTTGTACAGCCAAAAGAACTCTGGGAAGAATCAGGACGCTGGGAAGTATACGGCAAAGAACTCATGCGCTTGAGAGACAGACACAACCGCGAGATGTGCCTTGGACCAACACATGAAGAAATCATTACATCAATCGCACGTGACGGCTTGAAGTCTTACAAACAATTGCCAGTGAATCTTTACCAGATTCAATCAAAATTCCGTGACGAAGTTAGACCGCGCTTCGGACTTTTAAGAGGTCGTGAGTTTATCATGAAAGACGCTTACTCTTTTGACACAAACCAGGAAGGGCTTGAAAAAGAGTACGAAAACATGGCAAAGGCTTACACAAGAATCTTCAAACGCTGCGGACTTAATACAAAAATGGTGCAGTCTGATTCAGGTGCAATCGGCGGAAGCGTGAGCCACGAGTTTATGGTAATCACAGACACTGACGCAGGTGAAAACGACGTGTTCTACTGCGAATGCGATTATTCTGCAAACTCTAACCATGCTATATCAAAACTTCCGGAGGCTAAGATTGTTGGTGACTGGGCAAAATCTGAAATCGTTGACACGCCTTCAACCCACTCAATCGAGGAGTTGTGCGCATTCTTAAACATTCCGGCAAGCCTTATTGTTAAGACCCTTGTTTACATTGTTGATAAAAAGCCGGTGCTTGCACTTATCAGAGGAGACAAGGCTGTTGAAGAGACAAAACTAATGAACGCAGTTGGCGGAATCGATATCAGAATCGCAACAGCGGGTGAAATCGAAGAGATGATGTCACTCAACGGATTCGATTCGGAAAAAGGATTCATCGGGCCAAACGGCTTGAAGGAGTATAATGGATTCCCTGTTACGGTTGTTGCTGATGAAACAGTTAAGGCCATGAAAAACTTCGTAATCGGGGTTAACAAGAAAGATGTTCACATGGTTGGTGCAAACTGGGGCGCAGACGTTCAGCTTCCTGAAATAGTTACTGATATCAGACTTGTTGAAGCTGGCGAGCTCTGTCCTGAATGCGGAAAACCGCTCAAGGTAACACGCGGGATTGAAGTCGGAAACATCTTCCAGCTCGGTACAAAGTATTCAAAACCAATGAACGCTGTGTTTACTGATGTGGATGGCAAGACAAAGCCTTATGTTATGGGCTGCTACGGTATCGGGATTTCAAGAACAGCAGCAGCTGCTGTTGAAGCGCACTATGATGAAAAGGGTATCAAGTGGCCGCTTGCAATTGCGCCTTACCACGCAATCGTTATTCCAGTAAGCGTAAAAGACGAGCTTCAGATGAAGGTTGCAA
This sequence comes from uncultured Candidatus Melainabacteria bacterium, assembly GCA_949902595.1. Classification (GTDB taxonomy): domain Bacteria; phylum Cyanobacteriota; class Vampirovibrionia; order Gastranaerophilales; family Gastranaerophilaceae; genus CAG-196. Next base: position 120,064 of record CATLDC010000004.1, read on the forward strand.
AAGATATTTACGAAACACTTAAGAAGCACGGTGTTGAGGCTGTTATTGATGACCGTGACGAGCGTCCGGGTGTTAAGTTTAAAGACGCTGACTTAATCGGATTCCCGTACAGAATTACTGTTGGTAAAACAATCACAGACGGGCTTGTTGAGTTCAAAGTAAGAGCAACAGAAGAAATGTCTAACATCAAGCCGGAAGAAGCTGCTGAGATCGTTGTAACAGCTGTACACAATTTATAAGGACAGATAAGAATGGTTAAATCTATAATTTTGGCTGCCGGAAAAGGCACAAGGATGAAGTCAGAGACTCCAAAGGTTTTGCATACGATTTTTGACAAGACTCTTGTGGGGTACATAATTGACGCGGTTAATGACACGGGCATAGCTGATGAAAACATTGTTATTGTCGGTCATCAGGCAGAAAGAGTGGAAGAATACATCAATCAGAATTATTCTAACGCAAAGTGCGTTCAGCAGTCTCCCCAGCTTGGAACAGGGCATGCTGCAAGCATGGCGCTTCCTTGTCTGAAAGACTTTGACGGGGAAGTTATTATCCTGAATGGCGATATTCCGCTCATCACATCAGAAACACTCAAAGACTTCGTGGAATTTCACAGAGCTAACAAATCTGACTTGACTGTTTTGAGTGCGCTTTTTGATAACCCTGCAACATACGGCAGAATCATAAGAAACGCTGACGGCTCTTTAAATTCAATCGTAGAAGAAAAGGACGCCACTGCTGAACAAAAGGCTGTAAAAGAAATCAACGCCGGAATTTATTGCCTCAATTGGTCAAAGATAAAATCCGCTTTTGGTGCGTTAAAAAGCAGCAATGCGCAGGGCGAGTACTATTTAACTGATATTGTTAAGTGGGGCAATGAGCAAAAACTGTCTGTAAATGCTTTTATTCTCAAAAACAATGAAGAGATTTTCGGTATTAATTCAAAATCTAATCTTGCAGAAGCTGCAAGGCTTATGAATGATAGAACAATCAAAAAGCATTTGGATAACGGGGTTATGATTATCGACCCGCTCACAACCTGGATTAGTCCGGAAACAGAAATCGAAGCTGACACAGTGATTTATCCTTCCTGCTACATAAACGGCAAGAACAAAATCGGCAGAAACTGCAAAATCGGGCCGTTTGCGCACCTTAGAGGGGATGTTATTTTAGAAGACAACGTTAAAATCGGGAATTTTGTTGAGGTCAAAAAGACAACAATCAAGTCTCACACAAACGCATGCCACCTGACTTATCTGGGTGACAGTGAAATCGGTTCTAATGTTAACATTGGCGCTGGAACGATTACAGCGAACTACAACCCGCTCACAAAGGTTAAGAGTAAAACAATCATAAAAGACAATGTTAAAATAGGCTCAAACTCTGTACTTGTGGCACCTGTAACAATTGAAGAGGGTGCAAATGTGGGAGCAGTTGGAGTTATTACGAAAAATATTCCGGCGTGGGCGCTTGCAATAACAAGGGCACCGTTGAGGGTGTTGGAAAACTGGGTGAAGAAATAAAAAAGCGGCTTTTAAAAGCCGCTTTTTTATTAATCAGTAAACCTGTATTTAATCAAAGTCCAAATCGCCTGCAAACCATCTCTCCATCCGATTTTCTTACCTTCGCTTACGCTTCTTGCGTTGTATGAAATAGGCACTTCCTGATAGCGTGCGTTTTTCTTGAGGATTTTGGCTGTGATTTCCGGCTCAAAATCAAACCGGTTGGATTTTATTGAAATCCCTCTGATAAAGTCCGCTCTGAAAGCTTTGTAGCATGTTTCCATATCTGTTAAGTAAGTTTGATAAAGAATACGGGTCATGAATGTGAGCGTGATATTTGCAAGGTAGCTTAGCATGAGGAAGCTTCCGGTGTTTCTGCTGTCAGCAAGGCGGGAGCCGTAAACAACGTCGGCCTGATTTGTTTTGATAAGGTTTACAAGCGGCTTGTAGTCTTTCGGGTTGTACTCCAAATCTGCGTCCTGAATAATTATTATATCGCCTGTTGCAGCCTGAAATCCGGTTCTTAGAGCTGCTCCTTTACCCATGTTGCGCTGGTGGTAGATGACTTTGTAAGGGAGTGATTTGTAAAGCTCTTTTGTGCCGTCTGTCGAGTAGTCGTCTATCAGAATGATTTCTTTTTCCATATCAAAATCCACTGCCTCAACCTGTTTCAGGATTTCCAGCAAAGAGTCCTTCTCATTGTAGACTGGTATCAAAATAGTTAATTTATTCATATCTCCCCTTTCAGCGTAGCACACTTGGACAAAATTGTTATTTTATTATATTATATAATAAACCTGTGGAATTTTAGAGAGAGAAGAATGTCTTTAGAGAATTTTATTTACGAGTCCGTGTCTGAAATACTTAATGACAAGTATGAAGAGGTCAGAAAAAGAATAGAGAAGCATAAGGAAATATACCACGACGACACTGCTATATGCTTTAGCCTGCTGGCTCTAAACGCCTTTATCAACAAGGACTTTAACTCGTTTTATCAGTTCATGAACGACGCATCTTTTCTCGTTGAACAGTCAAAAGACTGCCTCACAAATATCCTGCATGAGATGGTGCTCGGGTTTATTAATTTTTCTGAAAAAAGCACTGCTCTTTACGCCATTAACTACAACAAGGCAAGAAAACTCTCTATAAAGAACCAGAAAACAGAGTTTTTTGAAAAACTTAACTCTCTTTTAAAATGCCCTGCAATAAGCCACTACAGCAACCACAACCAGACAAAAGACCCGCTTATTGCACTTGTTAATATCGGGCAGGCGGTTGCAGCAGAAAAGAACATTGATTTGCTAATCAAAACAATTGCAGAAGAAACAAAGACTGCGATGAATGCTGACAGATGCACGGTTTATCTCTATGACAAGGAGCATAACGAACTTTATTCCAAGGTCGCAACAGGGCTGGACACAAAAGAATTACGCGTTCCGGCTGATAAGGGGCTTGCCGGTCATGTTGTAAAAACTGGTGAGACAATTAATATTAAAGACGCATACAATGACAAGCGCTTTAACCCTGATGTGGACAAGAAAACAGGGTACAGAACAAAGAACATGCTCTGTATTCCGATAAAGAATTTTAATCAGGAAATTATCGGTGTTTTTCAGGTTATCAATAAGTTTGACGAGTATTTTACTCCGGATGACGAGGATTTGCTGGTTGCAATAGCTTCAAGTGCCGGTATTTCGTTAGAAAACGCGCAGCTGTTTGAAAAACAGAGAAAGCTGCTTGAAGAACAAAAGGTTATTCTGGACAGCTTCATTGAAACCCTGGCGGCTTCAATCGATGCCAGAGACAAGATTACGTCAGGTCATTCTTCGCGTGTAAGAATGTTTGCAACGCTTATTGCCCGTGAATTTGGGATGGAAAAGCATGACCTTTATGTGCTTGAGCGCGCAGCTGCTCTGCATGATATTGGAAAAATCGGGATAAGAGACTCTGTTTTACAAAAAGAAGGCAAGTTAACTCCGGAAGAGTACAAACACATTCAGGAGCATGTGGAGATTACGCACCATATTTTGGAGAAGATTCATTCTTCCAAAGATTTTGAGGAAATAACCGAGATAGCATGCTCGCATCACGAAAAATATGACGGCTCAGGTTATTACAGGCACCTGAAAGGTGAGGAGATTCCGTTTGGCGGAAGGATTCTTGCTGTGTCTGACGTGTTTGACGCGATTACGTCAAAGCGTCACTACCGTGATAAAATGCCGATTGAGAAGGTTATTGATATCATCATGAACGGCTCCGGGTCTCATTTTGATCCTCAGGTGGTTGAGAAGTTTCTATCAGTAAAATTGAGTCAGATTGTAGGTGTATTTGTGACAGAGAATCATCTTAAGATTGAAAAAGAGGATTTAAAGACGCTGGAAAAATATAACCTACTTGATTTATATTACTCAATAGTAAATAATTGTAGTAACAAGTTGTTACAGGTGTTTAACAAATATTACGTAGGTGTTGATTTAGAGCATGAATAGATTTTTACAAACATTAATAATATCCGCAATACTGGTGCAATCCGGCGCTTTTGCAGCAGAAGAAATGAAGCCTTTGCAAGCAAAAACCCAGACCACTGTTGCGAATATGGATATGGTAATCAAAGACAACTTTGTGAAAGCTAAATATGCTTCTGCTGAAAACAGGTTTGTTCAGAGCAATGTAAAAGCTTCCTACGATGATTTTAACGACCTTATTCAACGGGCTGTGCATGACGACTATGTATTTCTTGTGTACGGCATTAAAATGGCTGAATACGGGTTCTTTGACCTGTCTGATAACTTGATTAACAAACTGGATGATAATAATTTCACTTCAGCGTATGTAAAAGACATCAAAAACTTCTACTATCCGACTGCAATGGTTAACCAGAAGGATGTTGTGTATCTTGCTGACGCTTATTCGAACATTGTTTATAACAACATGGCTATCGAGACGACTTCCGAGCTTTTGAACAGCACACAGGCAGCTGAGAGCGATTACAAGAACTACCTTATTGCGCTCGGGTATTACAAGTCAAACAACCTGCATCAGGCTTTGAAATACATCAATAATGCAATTGTGGAAAACGACACAAACGTGAACTACCTTTCTTTGAAGGCTAAGATTCTTGCTGATTCTAACAAACCAAAGCAGGCTTTGAAGGTTCTTGCGCAGATAAAGAAAACAACGTTCACAACAGCTGATTTTCAGGAAAAAGTAAGATCTGTTGAGGAGTACGTTTTGTACAAGACCTCAAAACCAGAGGCTTTGAAGGATTACCACCTTGCATATTACTACCATTTGCAGGGCAAGAGCCTGCTTGCAACAAAGGTGCTTCAATCTGCTATATTGCAAGCAAAGCAGTACAGTCCGCTTGTGTTCTCGCTTCTCGGACGAATCTATTACGAGAACGACGAGCCGTTGAAGGCGCAGGAATTTGCAGCACGCGCTTACAGGGAAGATGATAACAACTACCTTGCAGCGCTTACGCTTGCTGATTTGAGTTATGACAACAGAAAGTATGACGAGTCTTTAAAGTACTACAAGAAAGCCAAAAAGCTTACAAGAGACGCGGAGCCTTCTGTAGGCATTGCAAAGACTTATCTTGCAATGGACAAGGACAAGAAATCCAGAAAGCTTTATGAAAAGCTTTTGAAAAAATACCAGAACAACGAGGACTTGCTTGTTGAATCCTTGAAAGCATTCCCGCAAAAGGCTGATTATTACCTCCCGCAGGTTGCATCGATTGATATTACGAACAACGACATCTGGCTCGGGCTTGCAAACCTTGCAATCAGAGACGGGAATTACACAATGGCTACAACATATTTAAACAATTCTTATTATATTGACGAGAATAACTTTAAATACTATTATTATTTAAGTCTGGTACTAAGAGCAAAAGGGGATATTGAGCTTGCAAACCAGTCGCTTGTAAAATGCTCAAGGCTTAATTCAGACTATGCAGCAGACGTAAATCCGGGGCACAGCATCTATGAAGAATAAGATTTTAATTGTGGAAGATCATGAACTAACCCGTTTCGGCTTGAAGACCGCTTTTGAGTCTTGTGATTTTGTTGAGACAATTTTCGAGGCAGAATCTGCTGAAAAAGGGATTGAGCTTGCCGAGAAAAACGAAATCAACCTGATTATCATGGATTTGGGCTTGCCGGGAATGAACGGCATTGAAGCCACAAGAAAAATCAAAGCGCTCAACAAGGATATAAAAATTGTTATCCTGACTTCCCACAACGACGATCAGGAGGTTTTAAGCAGCCTAAAAGCCGGAGCGAATGCTTACTGCTCAAAAGAAATCAATCCAAAGCGGCTTACGCAGGTTGTGCAGTCTGTTCTTGACGGCGCAGCGTGGTTTGACCCTTCTATTGCGCATATTGTTCTTGAGGCAGCGACAAAAGTAGACAACAGTGAGCCTGTGAAGCCCGAAAAGACTTATGGGCTGACTTCAAGAGAAACCCAGATTCTCAAGCTTATAACAGAAGGGTACAGCAATATTGAGATTGCAAACGAGCTCTTTGTGAGCATAAATACGACCAAGGCTCATGTTGCAAGCATATTGCAAAAACTTGAAGTAGATGATAGACTACAAGCAGCACTCAAAGCATTGAAAGAAAGATTGGTGTAAAATGGGCGGAGTTGCCTCAATATTAGTCGTAGACGATAATCCTAAATACCTTGCTGACGCGCTTCCAATGTACGGTTATGACGTGACTGTAGCAGAAGACGGGCTTGAAGCGCTTAAACTTCTGACAGAGAAAGAAGAGACATTCGACCTTATTCTTCTTGATGTGATGATGCCTAACATGGACGGCTGGGACACTTTGAAGGCCATTCGTGCTAACAAAAAATTAAAATACATGCCTGTAATTATGATTACGGCAGTGAGTGAAGACCAGAAAGTGGTGTCAGGGCTCAAAATCGGCGCAGATGATTATATTGTTAAGCCTTTTATTCTTCCTAACCTTCTTGCCAGAATCGAGGCTGTCTTAAGGCGCTGTGAGTGGCAAAAAGAGGCTGCGCCAAAACAGGAAAAGACTCTTAACAAGGACGTAAACATAGACGCGCTTACTCCAAAGGAAAAAGAAGTTCTTGCCCTTGTTGCAAAAGGTGCGAGCAATCAGGAGATTGCCGACAAGCTTTATGTAAGAGACGTTACGGTGAAGACCCACCTGAACAGTATTTTCAAGAAATTAAAGGTTACAAACAGAACGCAGGCTGTGCTGCTTGCAATGCAGATGAATTTGATAAGCTAGGAGATAAAAATGTTATCAAAAGAAGAACTGATAAATTTAGTAATGACTGATGTAGAAGCATTCAACGCAGAGATGAAAAGCGCAAAAGGCGCTGTTGATTTGAGCGAAACAGATTTTTCCAACGCCACTCTTGAGGGCGCAGAATTTGTTAACGCTGATTTGACCTCATCTTCTTTTGCGGACTCACATCTTACAGAGGTGAAATTTGAAGGCTGTGACCTTACATCCGTTGATTTTACAAGAGCAAACCTTGTTGAGTGCGGATTTAATGAATCTGTGCTTAACGGTACTGATTTCAGTTATTCAAAAGTTGATTACTGCAACTTCTCTGACGCTGACCTTGCAGGCTCAATATTTCAGGGTGCAGATTTAACAAATTCAGACCTTTCAATGGCTGAAAACCTCAGTGCTTGCAGATTCGACGAAGAAACCGTATGGCCGGATAACGATTATTTGCCGGAAGATTTTGACTCAAACTACTCTTCTGATTTGTCCTCTTTGCAGGATGAAGAGGATTACGAGCCTTCCGACTACTAGAAAACTTCGTTGAGGTTTATTTCTTCAGGTTTTTTGACAGGCTTATAAGAGATTTCAGAGAGCAGCTTGTTAAGCTGCTCTCTAAGTTTAAACTTAGAGCATTCCATCATAACGTAATCTTCGGTTTGATTAACTATTTTAAACCCTTTGTCTTCGTATTTTTTTACCACATTTATGGCTCCATCCGGAACAGCAGAAAGCTCGATTGCCTTTGCTTTTACTTCATCAGCAAGCTTGAACAACTGGCAAAACAGCGTGCTTCCTGTATAATTTACCCTTTTCCCCTGTTTATCAGGTATATCGCAAATACTGTCTAAATAAAGCTTATTTCCGTTCTCTTCAACCGTCATAATCCCATAGGGCTTATTTTTGCTGAACGCCATATACGTTTTCATATCTTTAGCATTCAGCGCGTTATCAATAGCGTAATTAAACACCTTTTGCCATCTTTTTTGGTAGTATTCGCACAAGTCCGGCAGGCGTTTTGAGCAATCAACCTCTGCTTGTAGTTTTTTGAGAAAGTTTTTATCGCGTTTTGAGAGCTCGTACAGGTCAATATTGGTAGTAATATTCTTGTATACGTTCTTTGTAGATGCTATGTGTTTTGCTTTAAATGTCGGGTTATTAATTTTCATACACTTATTTAATGCTCTGCAATCAAGATTTTTGCCTGATTGTAACAATAAATTTACAATTCGGGCTTGTAAAAAAAAATAGTTTGAAGTACACTGTTATTACACTGGTAGAAAGAAGGAAATAGAACTATGTCAAAACAATGTGAAGTATGCGGTAAAAAACCTATCAAGGCAGCAAAATTAACATTTTCTCATAAACAAATTGTAAAAAGACAGACTCCAAACTTACAAGAAATCAGAGTTAATGTAAACGGTCAGACTAAGAAAATGACAGTATGCACTTCTTGTCTGAAAGCCGGAAAAGTTCAAAAAGCTGTATAGGTTTTAAAAACAAAAATTTAGTAACACAAGAGACCGACTTTTAAGCCGGTCTTTTTTATTGCGCGCTTGATATTCCCACCCTTGATGGGGAGGGCTAGGGTGGGGTACAGCCTTACACCAAATCAAGCATCCGCTCAAAATCCTCCAGCCTGCAATCCGCAGTAAGCGAAATCCTTAACCTCGAAGTCCCCTCAGGCACTGTAGGAGGCCTAATCGCAGGTATATAAAACCCTAAAGAACGCAACTTTTCGGAGACCTTCACGGTCTTTTCGTTCTCTCCGATAATTATCGGGATAATGTGCGAACCTGAAACTGTCTCAATTCCTCTTGATTCCATAAGTCTATGCACAGATGAAGTCAGTTCTGATAACTTAGCCTTTTGTGCTTCAAGAAAACTTCTCTTTTCAGTCAAAAGCCAGTTTGACCACGCAATATTCAAAGGCGGTATTGAAGTCGAGAAAATGAAAGAACGCGCCTTGTTTATCAAATATGATATAATTGCTTCACTCGATACGCAAAACGCGCCAAACGAGCCCACAGCCTTCCCAAATGTCCCTGTAATTATATCCACATCCCTGCCTTTTGATAAGCCTGTAAAATTATCTCCATAGCAGCAAAAAGCATGCGCTTCATCCACCATCAAAAGACAATCGTATTTTTTCTTTAACTCAATCAACCTGTCCAAATCAACCACGTCACCATCCATGCTGAACACTGATTCAGTCACAATAATAGCGCGCTTGTATTGCCTACGCTTTGATTCAAGAAGTTTTTCGAGATTGTCATAATCAAAATGCCTGTATCTTATAAACTCGCCCTTTGCAAGCTGCATACCGTCAATAATACTCGCATGGTTGAGTTTGTCAGAAAAAACAACGTCATCCTTACCGACAAGAGCCGAAATCACTCCAAGATTGCACTGATAACCGGTGTTGAATATAAGTGCAGCTTCTTTTCCCCATAAGTCTGCCACGGTCTTTTCCAGCGCTGAATACTCGGGCGAGCTTCCGCTCAAAAGCCTTGCAGATGCTGTTGATAAAAGGTAATCAGCGTTCTTTAAGAACTCATCTCTAAGCGCCTTTTTCGTGCTGATTCCAAGGTAGTCGTTAGAAGCAAAGTTTATGTATTCTTTTCCGTCTACAACTATTTTGCCATCTGATTTTGATTCAATTTGAGGTATTTTTCTCAGCTGGTCTTTCTGTTTCAGTCCTTCCAGCTCTTCTAAAATCTTTTTCATACTTACTTTGTGTTATTTAATATCTCTTTTGCTTTTTCTAACTGAATATCTTTTTTGGAGTCAATAAAGAAGTCAAACTCGTTTCCAACCTCAACGTCAGGTTTGATGCCAAGTTTGTTGATATCAGTTCCGTTTGGCGTCAAATATCTTGCGATTGTCACATTAAGCCCTGTCTGGTTTGGAAGCGGTACAACCTTCTGCACAAGCCCTTTGCCAAAAGTCTTTCTGCCAACAAGGGTTGCTCTGTGGTAGTCTTTGAGCGCGCCTGAAAGTATTTCACTTGCGCTGGCGCTCGCCCCGTTTACAAGAACAACAACCGGCTTGTTAAGCGGAAATCTGTCGTCCTGTGCCTTGATAGACTTCTTGTACCCGTTTCTGTAAATAATATCAACAATTGTGCCGTTATCAAGGAACATGTCAGCAATGAACACTGCGTTGTCCAACAATCCGCCCGTGTTTCCACGAAGGTCAAGGATAAGTTTATCAGTGTTTTTAGTGTTTTGAAGAGCTTCCATAAACTCGTTTGGAGTTGTTCCGCTCATGAAACTTACTATCTGGATATAGCCGATGTGGTTATCAACAATAGAGCTTTTTACAGTTTTAATCTTGATTTCTTTACGTTTGATTTTCTTTGTTAATTTCTTGTTGTTTCTTAGAATTGTAAGCTCAACAACACTGTTTTCCGGCCCTCTAACAAGAGTTGCAACATCAGAAACATTCATACCGCTGATATCTTTACCGTCAACAGCCGTTATAATATCACCCTGCTTAAGCTGTGCAAAGTCAGCAGGAGTGGATGGCATTACGTTAAAAATCTCAATTTTGCCTGCGTTTGAGTAAATATTTACCCCGATACCGTAGATTTTTGAAGTAATTGAGGTTGTTAAGTCCTGATAATCCTTTTTAGGCATAAACCGTGTGTAAGGCTCGTTAAGGCTCGCAATCATTGTGTCAATAGCAATTCTTGCGTCCTCGTTTGTCTTAATCCTGCCCTGATAGTGCGATTTCCATCTTGCCCAGTTCTGGTGGTTAAGGCTTGGCTCGTAGTACTCTTTGCTTATGACTCTCCAGGTTTTGTCAAAAAGCTTTTGAGGCGGAATTTCCTCGCTGTTCACCAGAGTTTGTCGGGAGAAAAAGTCGTTTGTTTTAGTAAACGTTGACATGAAAACCTTGTTAAAGATTACTAAAATCAGTACGGACAATAAAAATATAAGTATCTGCTTTTTCTTCATAACTCAATTTAACATCAAGCACGAATTGTAATCAATATACTCCTGTACGGTCAGCATGCCTATTCAAATCTTATTTATAATCAAACCCCGGAGATGTGAGCGGCAAATTCTTATACCCCTCGTTTGCATACACAGTCTTCTTAATATACTTGTTGGTATGAGCGCCTTTTTCGAGCAGCTGCTTCAAAACATTTTCTCTTGTAACAAGTGCTGATTCTAGGTTATTTGACTCAGGAAAACGCTTGAGAATCTCTGTCCAGACAATGGCTTCCATGGTCCATGCGTAAGTCTCTTCACTTAGTGAATTGTACTCATCCTGATGTAGCGCCTCGTGCGCAAGCAGGGCTGCAAGAGCGCCTGGAGGTGCGTATTCGTGCTTAGGGTTAATGTAAACATACAATTTGCCTTTTTTCTTCCAGCCAATCGCGTCGTAGCTTGCGTAAGTCTCGTTTATTTCTGATAAGTCCTTGAACATAACTTTTACAGGGTACTGTGTAACATTGTGCCCAAGAAGCGCCTTGCGTGAAAACTCGCCGGACGTATCTTTCATCATATCAAGCGCAACGTGAAAAATTTGTTCTTTAGAAACATTTTTGTACTCGTCAGAAATGCTGTCAATGTATTCTTGAGTGTACTTAGCCGGTAGCTTTACATTTGAAGGCACCGGAACATATTTTTCAGCCCATGCGGGCGTCAGCGAAAGCCCTGCAAATATCAATACTGCCAATAATTTTTTCATACAACCATCCTCGTAACTTTATAATATTATATACTTTTGAGGTTGTAAAAGTCAAAAATTAAATCCGCATTACCAACCTTCGCTCAAATCGTTCCACATATCCTTTTTAAAGCTGGTGTCGCAATAGAAACAGGATTTAACTTGTATAGGTAAATTTCCTTCAACCAGTCGGGCATCGTACAAATCCTGCTCTTCAGCGTTATACCTGACAACCATGAAGTCGTAATATCTATTAGTAATCCCATTATCTGTCGCATTAGAAGGAAGCTCTCCTTTACAGCTGGTTTGTCCTTGCATAATATTACAGTTGGGTAGACTGCAACCAAAAGAACCGCCATTAGCGCCGACCGCAACTGATAATTTTACATTTGATGGAACCGGTTCGGAAGCCTCCACATAGTAGTAACAGCCAACACTCCACGGTGTGCTGTATTCGTACATGGTAAAAGTCAGCATTATTTTCTTGTTGCTGCCTTCATCTTCATCATCTTTGTTTTCATCTCCTGTATTGTTGTCTTCTTTTATGTCATCGTCTGGCAGTTTAGGTTCAACAATCTCCTTGATCTGATTCCCCAACAGCGTCTCATCCAAGCCGGCAAGCACATCTCCGCCGACTTCATACTTTTTCTTCAACCAGACCTTCCTTGTCTCAATAAACTTCCTGCCCAACGGATCCGCAGCCACAAGAGTCCCATCCGCCGCAAGAAGAAACTTAAATATATCCGGCTGCTTGCAGTTAGAATCCCCCCACATGCAGT
>CATLDC010000005.1 GCA_949902595.1 uncultured Candidatus Melainabacteria bacterium
ACCTCGAATGAGGACACAATGCTGCTCTCGGGTGGGGGGATGCAATGTTATCCTTAATTTAAAATTTGTTCCAGTTGTTTACATTATTATTGTAACATATTTTGTAATTCTTAACAAGTGGTCTATTTATGAGGCAGGATAGTTTGTAAAGTTTTATTGCAGGGGTCTGATTTTTGTATTTAAATGAGATATAATATGAATATATGTATATCGTCAAAAACTTGAAGGATTACAATTTGTCCCACAAGCAGAGGATTTTTGCAGGCTACTTGAAGGATAATGTGGATTCGTATGTTTGTTACGAGAGGGTGACAAACAGGAATGCTATGCGTAGATACTTTGCACCGGACCATGAGTTTATTGAATATAGTACCGCGGTTGCAGAGCCTGCCGAGTTCTTATCCAGGGCAGGGGAGAGGGCGTAGACTTTGAATACATATAAAATTTAATTGCATTTCTCCCGCTTTTGCGCTAACGTAAATAAGTAATAGACAATTTAGGAGTTGGGAATATGTACAATGTTGCAATTATCGGGGCTGGTCCTGCGGGTATTTTTTCTGCGCTGGAAATCGTTAAACTGCGCCCTGAATGGAAAGTTGTTTTAATCGAAAAAGGGCAAAAGATTGAAAAAAGAAAATGCCCGATTAGAGAGGGCTCTCCAAAATGCGTAAACTGCAAACGCTGCGGACTTTTATGCGGCTGGGGCGGAGCAGGCGCTTTTTCTGACGGCAAACTTACGCTGACTCCTGATGTCGGCGGGCACCTTGTTGACTATATGTCAAGAGAAAAAGTTGAAGAACTTATTAAGTATGCTGATGATTTGTACCTTGAACACGGAGCTACAGACGAAGTATTCGGCACAAATATGGAAGTCTTTAGAGAAATCGAACGTCAGGCTGCGCTTGCAGAACTCAAGCTCGTCCACTCACCTGTAAGACACCTCGGAACAGAACGAAGCCTTGATGTATTGAAGCACATGCAGGATTTTCTTGATGAGAGAATAACCATTCTTAATAATGTAACCGCACAAAGCCTTATCGTCGAATGCGAGCAGGTAAAAGGGATTGTGCTTGATAATGGTGAGATTATAAAAGCAGAATACACAATTATCGCACCGGGAAGAGAAGGCGCTGACTGGCTTACACACGAGTTTGCAAAAAACAAAATCGGGATGGTAAACAATGCAGTTGATATCGGGGTGAGAGTTGAGCTTCCCGCGCCGGTGTTTGCACCGCTTACAGACAAGCTGTATGAGTCAAAACTTGTTTATTACTCCCCAACTTTCGGAGACGAAGTCAGAACTTTCTGCATGAACCCTAACGGGGAGGTTGTTCAGGAGAATTACAACGGCATTGCGACTGTTAACGGTCACAGCTATGCTAACATCAAGACTAATAACACAAATTTTGCGCTTCTTGTAAGCAAAAAATTCACAGAGCCGTTTAAAGAGCCTATTGCTTATGGGCAGCATATTGCAAGCCTTGCAAACATGCTAGCAGGCGGTATTCTTGTGCAGAGATTCGGCGATTTGCTTGAAGGCAGACGTTCAACTCCGGACAGAATCGCATCAAGTATTATTACACCGACTTTGAGCTGCGCAACACCGGGTGACTTGAGCCTTGTAATACCTTACAGACAGATGAAAAGCATTATTGAGATGCTGTTTGCACTCGACAAAATCGCTCCTGGCACAGCTTCAAGGTACACGCTTCTTTACGGTATAGAGGTTAAGTTCTATTCTGCAAGGGTAAAACTAACCAATGAGCTTGAAACAGAAGGGGTTAAGAACTTGTTTACAATCGGTGACGGTGCAGGTGTTACAAGGGGTCTGATACAGGCTTCTGCTTCAGGTGTTTACGTTGCGCAAACTATTTGTTCGCGCGGTTAAAATATGTTAGAATAAACCTATGGAAGGCGTTAATCAGGAATACATAGACAACCTTAAAACAAAGGTGCATGAAAAGATTGAAAACATTGACCTGTACCAGTACAAAGGTAGTGTGTCGAAGCTTCTCGGGCTTACTGTGGAAGTAAAACTTCCAGGGCTTAAAATTGGTGACCTTTGCTATATTGAGGCTGCAAACGGTGAAAAAAAGCCGGCTGAAGTTGTTGCATTCAAAGGCGACGCAGCCCAGCTCCTTTTGCTCTACGACGGAGCCGGAATCGGTCAGGGGAGCCTTGTTACCACAACAGGCCAGCCGATTATCATTCCGGTCGGAGACTTTCTTCTGGGAAGACTGATTAATCCGATGGGCGAGCCGATTGACGGCAAGCCGCTTAATATTGAAGGCGCGCTCTGGCGCCCGGTAGAAGGCCCGCCGCCGGGTCCGTTTGAGAGGCCTATCATTACAGAAATGTTCTCTACAGGCGTGAGGGCGATTGATTCCTGCTTAACATTCGGCTGCGGTCAGCGTATGGGTTTGTTTGCAGGTTCCGGTGTTGGTAAAAGTACGCTTATGGGTATGATTGCCAGAAATTCTGATGCGGATGTCAATGTGGTTGCACTAATAGGAGAACGTGGAAGGGAAGTAAAAGAGTTTGTTGAAGACGCGCTCGGCCCTGAAGGTATGAAAAAATCTGTGCTTGTGTGCTCAACCGGTGACCAGCCGCCTCTAATCCGTCAGAAGTGCATGCTTACAGCCACAGCGGTTTGTGAGTACTTTAGAGATCAGGGGAAAAAAGTTTTCTTAATGACAGACACGGTTACGCGTTGCGCAATGGCCGGCCGTGAAGTCGGTTTGTCTATCGGCGAGCCGCCAACAATGAAGGGCTACCCGCCATCAATCTTCTCATGGCTTCAAAAAGTACTTGAGCGAGCAGGAAACAGCCCGAAAGGTTCGATTACTGCTTTCTACACGGTTTTGATGGAAGGTGATGACATCAACGACCCGATTGTAGATACAGTGCGCGGGATTACGGACGGGCACATCTTCCTGTCAAGAAAGGTTGCAGAATCCAACCACTATCCGGCAATCGATGTTCTTGGAAGCATTTCCCGTCTTATGTCTGCAATTGCAAGTCCAGAGCACAAAGAAGCTGCCGGAAAAATGCGTAAGATTATGGCTATGTACCGTGAGAATAAGGATTTGATTGACGTAGGTATGTACCAGCCGGGTTCAAATCCCAAGCTTGATATTGCAATTGAGATGATGCCCAAGATTAACGCATTTTTGCAGCAGAGAACAAGTGACAGTGTAAACATGCAGAATACAATTGAGACATTAATCAGCATGATGTCCGGTGTGGACATATAAAAAAAAACCACTTCAAGCGAAAGTGGTAAGGAAAAAAGGGAAAAGGGAAGTTATATAAGGTAATAACACACGCTAAATTTACGATATTATTACCTGTGTTTTAAATCTTTTTAGCTGAATATACCGAATGTTCTCTCAATATTGTCGTTTCTAACCTGCTTAATAGAATCCATCTCGGTTTTTATAGCGGTTCTCTCGGTTTCGAGATTGCTCAAATCTCTGTCGTATTTTGAATCCTTGCGATTAATTATTGAAAGTTCGTGTTTGTATTTTGCCTCTGCTTTCTTCATATCAGCATCGTCTTGCGCTTCCTGCAGGTAGTTCTGGTTTGTGCTTGTTGCAACACTTGTTTCTTTCCATTCATTACCGTTGAATGTGCTGATTGTAACCATGCCTGATTCAACCATGTTGTTAAACCATGTATTTGCTTCATCACCTGAAACATACTGCGGGTCAATAACTTCGCACCCGCCAGCTGCCTGAATCTGGTCAAACAGGTTCAGATAATACTGAAATTCGTTTTGTGCAACACCCCAATCAACTTTGGTGTCATATTCTGCCTCTTCGGAGATTTCTGTATTCTGGCTGTCGCCTTTGTTTAAGCGCTGGTAGTTATAGATTTCCTTAACATAGGTATCATTACCGTATAACAAGTCTCTAAATGCAGACAGAGCCTTTCTCTTGTCGCTGTCTGTTTCTGCGTTTGTAATCTCGTCGTATGCAGCAGTAAGTTTTGAATCATCTTTATGGCTTTCGAAGACTTTTTTCTCAACATCAGTCATGTACAGGTTAAAATTACCATTATCGGCTTTACCGTCACCATAATTTTCCTGTGAAGCACCAATTCCAACCTGAGCACCCATTGAAGTATCAGGGTCGTCCCAGCTGTCATTGTGGCTCAAGCCGAGCATTGCAAATGCAAAAGAGTATTTGTCGTTGCTAAAACCTTCATAAGCTTCTGCAGTCTTGTCATCAACAATAACCTTGCCTGTCTTGTTGTTTGTAAGAGAATACTGCATAAATCTGTTAGCGTCGTATCCGCAAACTGTAGAGAAGTTTGCATCAACAAATCTGCGGGTTCCGTCTCCGTTACTAAAAGCAACCTGAATTTTAGTGGCATCCAAAGCATCACAGTAGTCCTGATACAACTTGTCTTGTTGAGTTGCCAGAGCTATCTTCTGGCTCTCGATATTTTGAGCTTTGTACTCAATATCCTGGAGCCTGCTTGTAAGCGTTAATAATCTAGCTTGTGACGCTGCCATTCCCATTTTTGTAGTTGTCCTTTGTTGCTTCCCTTGTATTATTGTTTACGGCACGATTTACAAAAAACTTTAGGATTTTAAAAAAAATTGTTACAAAACTTTACATCTTTATTGTTCGGGATTAAATTATAATAAGAGTAAGCAGAATTGCGGGGAGATTGATGGACGATTTTAAACACTATACGGTTATGCTCAATGAGGCTGTGGATGCTCTGGAGTGTCAGGATGGAAAGATTTATGTTGACTGCACGCTTGGAGGCGGGGGGCACAGTGAGCTTATCTTAAAAAGGATTTCTCCAAACGGAAGGTTGATTGCTTTTGACATTGACGATGAGGCAATTGCGCACGCAAAAGAGAGGCTAAAGGATTATCCAAATCTTACAATCGTAAAATCTTCTTACACAAACATAAAGGCAGAGCTTGAAAAACTCGGTATCAAGGAGATTACAGGCGGTGTAATACTTGATTTAGGTGCGTCTTATCATCAATTAACCAAGCAGGAGCGCGGGTTTTCGTTTTCAAAGGATGCGCAGCTTGATATGAGATTTGACATGGAAAGTGAGTTTTCGGCTTACAATGTTGTTAACGGGTATTCTGAGACAGAGTTGGTAAGGATTTTCAGCGAGTATGGAGAAGAGAGATTTTCAAAAAGGATTGCAAAAAAGATTGTCGAAGTTAGAAGGGCTAAGGAGATTAGAACAACGAAAGAGTTGGCTGATATCATTATCAGTGCGACTCCTCGGGTTAAGTCTAATATACACCCTGCTACAAGAGTGTTTCAGGCAATTCGCATAGAAGTTAATAATGAGTTAAAAAATGTAAATTTTGTACTCCATGATATATTGGATTTGCTCGACATTGGTGGTATAATTTCTGTAATAAGTTTTCATTCTTTAGAAGACAGAATCGTTAAACAAATCTTCAAGTTTGAAAGCCAGAAGTGCAGATGCAACGAAATGATTTGCAAATGCCCGCCGCCAAGAATAGAATTGGTAAACAGAAAACCTATTATGGCAAGTGAAAAGGAGATTTTGGAGAACCCGCCATCGCGGAGCGCTAAGCTTAGAATAGTCAGAAGGATTAATTGACGGGCTGAGTGGCGTTGTTTTAAAATTGGGAGTAGAGGAGTTATAAATTGGTTTCGGCTTATAAAATCAACAACAAATCACAAAATGTAAGAAGTTTAGACAGCTTTATTAAAAAGTTTTCCACTGAAACAAAAAAACAATATATTGTCGAAGAAGAAAAATCTTTTGTTGACAAGTCTATTCAAAAATTAGCTGTTAATAGTATAATAGAAGGGTACTTTCCAAAGGAGAATCTGGTAAGAGACATGGCTATTAAAAGGGTAAACAAAACTTTATGTGTTATATTGAGTATGCTAATAGCAACTGTGGTTATAAGCTACTATTTTGTTATCTCTTGCGAGATGAAGTTGAATGATTTAAGCAGACAAACCATTATTCTTAATAATGAGAACGAAGAGCTTCAAAACAAACTTGATTCATTAAAATCATTTAACAATGTTGATAAAACTTTGCAGCAAAATAATATTCTTCAAAGAGCAGGACAGGTAATTGAAACACCGCAAATAACCGTTGATACAACAGCTTCTGCAAAGCAATCAACTGTTAAGAAAATGTTTAATTACGCAATAGGTTTTTAACCGATGTTTAAACTTGTCTGCGGTGCCGGTAATGAAGATGTTGAGAGCGTAAAACGCCTTGTATTTGTTTATGCAAAAGCAGGCTGCGAGTACTTTGACCTCTCTGCAAGAAAAGAGATTCTGGAGGCTGCTAAAGAGGCGCAGAGGCTTGCAGGCATAGATGACCTTCACTACTGCGTAAGCGTGGGTATAAAAGGTGACAGACACATCTCCAAGGCTTCAATCAGAAGCAGTATTTGTATCAAATGCGGGACTTGTTTTAGAAACTGCCCTAATGATGCGATTTACTCATCAATTATAGTTGACGAGAAGAAATGTATTGGCTGCGGAACATGCGCAAAAAAATGCCCGACAGGCGCAATGACAATGATTGAAAAAGATATCAATGTCAAGGAAATTCTGCCTTACATGGTTGAAAACGGGGTTGAGATGCTTGAGCTTCATATTATGGGGCACGATAAAAAGGACTTGGATTACAAGTGGAATGTAATCAATGAGTGCAATCCTAAATACGCATCCATCTGCATTGACCGCGAGAATTTCGGCAACAAAGAGGTTCTGGAGCGCATACGCGGGATGATCGCGCACAGAAAGCCTTACACAACAATTGTACAGGCAGACGGAATACCGATGAGCGGGTGTGATGATACGTTCAAGACCACTTTACAGGCTGTTGCAATGGCAGAAATTATCCAGAACGCGAATTTACCTGTGCATATAATGATTTCTGGCGGCACAAACTCAAAGACTGCGGAGCTTGCAAAGCTTTGCGGGGTTAATTATTGGGGGATTGCAATGGGTTCCTGGGCGAGGAAGGTTGTAAAGCCTTATATAAATGCTGCTGATTTTTGGAGCAATGAAGAGGTGCAGCAGGAAGCGATTAGAATAGCAAGCGAGCTTATTCAAACAATATAAAAAAAGTCCGATTTGAAAAATCAAATCGGACTTTTTCCAAAATAATGTCAAACTACTTGATTTCAACAGTAGCGCCAGCAGCTTCAAGCTGTTTCTTGATAGCTTCAGCTTCGTCTTTCTTAACGCCTTCTTTAACAGCCTTAGGAGCACCGTCAACAAGGTCTTTAGCTTCTTTCAAGCCAAGGCCTGTGATGCCTCTAACTTCTTTAAGAACAGCGATTTTCTTATCAGCTGGAACAGAAGCAAGGATTACGTTTACTTCAGCATCAGCATCTTCTGCAGGAGCAGCAGCGCCAGCAGCAGGTGCAGCAGCTACAGCTACAGGAGCAGCAGCAGATACGCCGAATTTTTCTTCCATAGCTTTTACTAATTCAGCAGCTTCTAATAAAGTTAATTTTTCAATTGATTCTAAAATAGATTCGATACTCATTGTTTTTCTCCTTTTATTTTAAGTTTGAGTTGTAATACGTTTAATACGGCAAAGCCGTGGTTAGCACGCTAAACTATGCGGCTTTTTGGTCTCTAACAGCTGCGATAGCTCTAACAAGAGAGGACATAACAGCGTTGACAGAGTTTGCGATACCAGATGCAGGTGAGTTGATGCAGCCAAGCATTTTTGCGTAGATTTCTTCTTTTGAAGGAAGAGTTGCAAGTGCTTTTGCTTCTTCAGCAGACATAAGCTTGCCATCAAGAACAGCACCAAGGATTTCGCCTTTTTTGGTTTCTTTGATAAACTGTGATAAAGCCTTAGCCGGTGCAACCTGATCTTCGAACCCGAATGCTAATGCGATAGGTCCTTTCATAGAATCAGTTAACACTTCGTAAGGAGTGCCTTTTACAGCGATTTTAGCAAGGGTGTTTTTGGTAACCATGTAGTCACCGCCAACTTTTTGAAGAGCTCTTCTAAGCTTAGTGATTTCTTCAACGCTTAGCCCTTGATATTCGGTAATAATTGCCACTTGTGCTTTATCAACTTTTTCTTTGATAAGTGCTACCTTATCTTCTTTGAAAGCTTTTGTTGACATTTTTTGCTCCTTTATTGTTTGTATAAATTATCGACCTTTTTTCATACTAAAAAGATTTTGCAATCTTTTCTTTATAATCGCAAAATCCAGTAAAACTTCTTAAATACGCTATTTATTTTGTCTTTCGGATAATCTCGGTTAGAAATTAAGTTCTTGTGAACACTAACTGTCTGCGATTATAAGACTATTTAAACACAAGTAAAATTATCTGTCAACTTTTCTTGCATATATAACTGTCCATGCTCCTACTTTGGCAAGCTTAAAATCCTTGTAGTCGTGATTTAGAGTCCTTATGAGCGAGTTTTTGATATGTGAAAAAGTCAAAAACATCTCCGGAATTTTCGGATTATCCTTGTTTTTTGAGATAAACTCTTCGTCAAAGAAACTTACACTATCTAAGAACACAACTGCTACGGTTGAATTTGGCTCGATTTTATCAAGAATTAGCGCAGGATTCTCATACTCAAACCGATTTGATTTGCTTATGTGGTATGTATTTTTTCCGCTTAAATCAAGGTAACGCTCAAAACGATTCGGTTCGTAGTATGTGAATGCTACTGAATCAGGATTATATATATTGAGAATTTCTCCTACAATTTTGTGACCTTCCGGACGTGGAATTTTTGTTACATAGTGCGGGGTGAAAAACGCCGCAAGATGAAAACTTATAAATAACGCAAATAGAATAAGTCCGGGCTTTTTAAGCTTCTCAAATCCGAGAACTATGGTGAGAATAAGAATCGGCAAAACTTCTATTGCGTATTTTGTGATAAAAACAAGCTTTCCGGAGATTGAAAGCAAAGACATCACAAAAATTACCATAAACACGAGGATATTAAGAGAGAGTGTTTTTCTAAATCCTGCAATAAAACCTGTCAAACCCAGCAATGTCGGGACAAGCATCCAGATTATAAGTTGCTTGTTGTAGAAAAACACTGCAGGCGCGTTGATATTATTGGTAAGTATCGGGGAAAGAAAATCACTGAACAGAAACAGAATATTCGTGTATGTAAAATGCCCCCACCACTGCGAAGAAGGAAGCATCCTCAAGATGTTTACCCCGAGAAAACCGATTACCGGCAAAAGACACAAAAAGACTACAAGAGCTGTTTTTGAGATTTTCTTTTTCTTGTAAAACACAACAATAAGGTTGAAGAAAACATATATCCCGCCAAGCACGTGGGTTAGAAGTATGAGCGCATTAGAAATAATGTATCCCGCAAGATTCTTCCCGGAAGATTTTTTGATGTATCTTAGAGTAAACAAAAGCGAAAGCGCTGAAAAGAGGAACAGGAGCGAATAAAACCTGACTTCCTGCGAATAATAGACCAGAAACGAAAGTGTCGAAGTGATTGCAGCAGCGTAGTATCCGGCTCTTTTGGAAAACTCTCTTCCTACAAGATACATAACAGGAATCGCAATCAACCCGGGAACAAGCGAGGTTAGCCTTAATACTAAGTCCGGACAGTGTGAAAAGGGTTTAAGGTAAAGATAGTAAAGAGGCATGTGGCATTGTTTTAGAACTTCTCCCCAGAAGCCTTCACTAAACGGTGTTTGAGCCACAAACCAGCTTACGTATTCATCGTTCCACAAACCTTCTGGTTTGTGAATAAAACTGAATCTCAACAAAAAACCTAGTAATATTATAAAAAACAACTTGCTCCCCTTCCAATCTTTATATATAATATTTTACATGCCAAAGCTTATTATTCAAATACCTTGTTACAACGAAGAAGAGACACTCTTAACAACCCTCAACGACTTGCCGTCTAAGGTTAACGGAATTGACGAGATAGAAGTGCTTGTAATCAACGACGGCTCAAAGGATAACTCGGCTGAAATTGCAAGAAACTGGGGCGCAACCGTGCTTGATATCAAGCCAAACAAAGGTCTTGCCAATGCTTTCAGGAGCGGCTTGCAGGAGGCACTGCACAGAGGGGCTGATATTATTGTAAACACTGACGCTGATAACCAGTACTGCGCGGATGATATTGAAAAAATCGTTAAGCCGGTTTTAGAAGGCAAGGCTGATATTGCAATCGGAGCGCGTGACATACTTTCAATAAAAGAGTTTTCGCCGCTAAAAAAAATTCTACAAAAGCTTGGCTCTGCGGTCTTACGGCTTCTTTCTTCCACGCAGGTAAGCGACGCACCGAGCGGATTCAGGGCTTTTTCAAAAGCTGCGGCTATTCAACTCAATGTTTTTGACAATTACACCTACACCATGGAGACCCTGCTTCAGGCAAATGCAAAGGGGTTGAAGGTGATTTCTGTTCCAATCAGGGTAAACGAAAAACTTAGAGACTCAAAGCTTGTAAAAAATATTTTTGACTACGTTTTCAAGTCGATGAAAACAACGATAAGAATGTTTATTGTTTACCGCCCGTTTAGATTTTTTATTACAATTGCCTTTATACTGGCGGTTTTAGGGGCTCTTATTGTACTTAGATTTTTGTACTACTACTTTCTGGGCTCAGGAAACGGGCATGTGCAGTCGTTAATTTTTGGCGCTGTATTCCTGTTATCAGCAGTGCAGCTGGGCATAATTGCGATTATCGGAGATTTGCTCTCAATAAACAGAAAGCTGCTGGAAGATGTTCAGACCAGAATAAAGAAGTTGGAGCTCAAATAATTTATTGTCCTACAAACTCCAGAATCCCGTCTGCAATTCCTTTTGCAGCGTTGTAAGCAAAGTTTTCGGATGTGTAGAGCACGGAATCACATGGATTTGTCATATATGCAGTCTCAACAAGGATTCCCACGTATTCAGTCGGCCTTATCACAGCAAAACTAGCTGTCCGTACGCCGTCTTTGCGAGTACCGGCAGACTGGGTGACAGTTTTTTCTACGCATTCGGCAAGGCGTTTTGAGTTAGGGTTGTAGTAATAAACGCTTGTGCCTTTGTTTTTATGCACGTTTATAGGAATATCGCCTATAGAATTTAGATGAACGCTCACAAAAATATTAGCATTGCAGTTCTTTGCAATTTTTACCCTGTCTTCAAGCGAAGTATTCCCGTCGCATTCGCGGGTCAGGATTACATTTGCTCCCATAAGTTTAAGCCGTTCTGCAAGCTCAAGAGCGATTCTCAGGTTAATGTTTTTTTCTTCGTCACCGAGGCAGCCGATTGCGCCTTTTTCCGTACCGCCATGACCTGCGTCAACAACAATTGTGCAGTCTTTGAAACATTCCGGCACAGCATTCACCTTGAAAGTATAGAGCCCGTCTTTCAAAGTCGTGTTATACGTGTATTTATCAGGCTTTTGCATATTAACAGTGTAGACAGAGCTGTCAGAAAGCTCCGGATTGTAAATCCTGAACACGATTTCCTTTTCGCGCTCCTCAATTGTATAAGGAAGATTGCGCGTGAATTTTACGGTCTGAACCGCTGCATTTTTGTACTTCTTGCTGTCCATTGTGATAAAAGTCGCCGGCTCAAGTTCTTTTTCAGAGCAGTCAACCTCAACATCCTTCATGGCAATCCATGCGATTTGGTCTTTTGCAAGAAAAACTCTGTAGAATCCAGATTTTGAGCCGTTAACAAGAAGGGTTGTATCTTTAAAAAGGTGCGAAATCCTGTTCATTCCCGCATCCACAGGCGTGCTTCTAAGCGGGGTGTTGTCTTTTTTTACAACCGCACGTTTTATGTCAAAGTCACACACAGCCTCCGGTACAGCCGCTGTTCTCTTGTTCTTAAAAAATCGGTAGACCTGAGTATTGTAGCTGGAGCGGATTACGACCCTGTTATCTCCGTCATGTAGTTTTACGGAATGTGCAAACGCGCCGTTGGGCGCTATATATATTTTCTGGTCGTTGATAACTATACTCTCCGAATTTCCTGCCTTACCCACAAAAAAAGCGTAGTTTGTATTAACTGTAGACTTTTTTTCCCGCGGCAGAACCAATTCAAAGGTAAATGCCTGTAATGTAGTCATTATAAACGACAATAATAAAATTAACCCTCTTTTCATAGGTTCATTTTAATATAAAATTTCTTTATGGTAAACTGGTAATATGAGCGGGAATTATGTACCATTATACAGAAAATATCGTCCTCAAACGCTGGACACGCTTGTTGGGCAGGAGCATATCAAGAAAGCTTTAACGAGCGCTATTGAGCTTGGAAAAATTGCCCATGCGTTTTTGTTTACAGGTCCGAGAGGGACAGGTAAGACTTCTACGGCAAGAATTCTTGCTAAATCACTCAACTGCAAAAACGGACCGACAATCCATCCTTGCGGAGAGTGCGAAAGCTGTCAGGATATTACAAATTCCGTTCCTATTGACGTAATCGAAATTGACGCTGCGAGTAACAGAAAAGTTGAAGACACCCAAAGCATACTTGAAAAAATTCAATATGTTCCTGTTCACGGCAAGTACAAAATCTATATTATAGACGAAGTCCACATGCTCACAAACCATGCCTTTAATGCACTTTTGAAAACGCTGGAAGAGCCGCCGGAAAATGTTGTATTTATACTTGCAACAACCGAAGTCCACAAGGTTCTGGATACAATCAAAAGCCGCTGTCAGCGATTTGATTTCAGAAGAATTACAACTGATGATATTGTAAAACACCTCAGATATATTTCTGATGAAGAAAAAATTAATATCTCGGATGATGCACTTTTTGCTATTGCAAAAAACTCGGCAGGCGGGATGAGAGACAGTATTTCGCTTTTAGACCAGTTGAGCTTGTTGGGTGTTACAAAAGAAATATCTGTAGATGATGTTAACGCTGTGCTTGGAAGGATTTCTTTTGATGTTCTAAACAAACTCAGCAGTAAAATAATCGCCTCTTCTCCTAACGAAGCGATAGAAATCCTAAACGAGATTTACAACTCAGGGAATGAGCCTTTGCAGATTTTGACAAATCTTTCCGAGTATTTCAAAAATCTGCTTATTGTAAAAAACTGCAAAAAAGATTTGTTAAGTGAGCTTACAGGCTTGAATGAGCCTCAAATAGAAGAGCTTTCCAAACAAAAAGAACAACTTGAAACACAGCAGATTGTATTTTTGCTCGAGAGAATAACTTACTACATAAAAGAAGTTAAACTTGCCTCTAATCAGCATCTGTGGCTGGAAGTCGGGATGATTGATTTGGCTAATATGACAGAAAATTCAACTCTATTGGATTTGCAGAACCGTGTTAAAGCTCTTGAGGGCGGAGGAGTCTCAATTCCGGCACCTCAGCCGGTTGTAACACGTCCTGCTCCGATTCAGCCGCCGCCTGTTCAAACACCAGAACCGGTTAAACAGCAGATTAGCCAGCCTGCACCGGCACCGCAAAAACCGGCAGCACCGAAGCCGCAACCGGAAGACGATTTTACACCGCCTCCTGTTTCTAAGAAGCCGAGCGGAAACGACATTCAGACTTTGTGGCAAACCCTGCTTGCTAACATAAAGAGCCCTTCAACAAGAGCCCTGCTTAACCTTGCAACTCCGGTAAAAATTGCACCGGACGGGGTTATTATTACATTTAAGAACGACAAACTGGTCTCACAGATTAGTGACACCAATAAAAAACAAATGATTGTGGACGCTGCAAGCGCCATGTTTGGCGCGAGCGCTGTTTCAGTATCAATCCGGCTTCCGCAAGCCGGAGATGCCGGGCTTGCAGCACAGGCAGCGCCTGTAACAGTAGCAGCAACGCAGACGGCTCCGGTAGAGGAAGAAAAAAAAAACTCACCCCCTCCAATAATTGAGCCGGAAGAAGAACCGGAAGTTAAGCCGCAAGCACAGGAAGCACCTGCAGCAGAGCAAAAACTTGAAGCCAGGGACAAGGAACGGCTTGAATCAGATCAGGAAAAAATGGTGCTTGAGCTTTTTGACGGCAAGTATATTGAGTAATTAGATAAACTCTGCAAGTATAACGTTGCTTATCAGGACTCCGGCGATATTGAGCCTGTATCCGGTGTGTGTCGGCTCAATAAAATCCTTGTACTTGCTCAATATTGCCTTGTATTTATCCTCAAAATCAACGCCAAATTTGGTTTTGATTCTTTCGACATTTATCCCCTCAGTCTTTCTAAACCTGAGAAAAATCTCTTCTTCAAGCTTCTCCGCTTCTGTGAGTAAATGCCCTGTCTCATGCACATCAGGGGAGTCGATATATTTTTCCAGCTCTACAAAATTAGAATACCTCACACCGTCGGCATACCCGTGTGCTGCGCAGCCAAACCCGAAGTATTCGTCATTGTTCCAGTAATTCAGATTATGGCGTGATTCAAACCCTTTTTGCGCAAAGTTACTGATTTCATACCTGTAGAACCCGCTCTTCTCCAAAACCTCATTCACCACTTCGTACATGTCAGCTTGAAGGTCGTCATCCGGAAGGTTTTCAGGCTCGTGTTTGCCCCAGAAAGAACTCTCCTCAATCTTTAAGCCGTAAGTTGAAATATGCTGGATACTAAGCCCCAAAAACTTATCCAAATCCTTTTTAAGCCCTTCAACGGTCTGGGTTGGGAGCCCGTAAATCAAATCCACGCTTATGTTTTCAAAACCGGCATGCTTTGCTAGTCCCACCGTTTTTTCAATATCAGAAGCAGAGTGTCTGCGTCCGATAAGTTTTAAAACACTGTCATCAAAGGTTTGTGAGCCGATACTTAGTCTGTTAATCCCGATTTTGCGCAAAGCTAAAAGATATTCTTCGCTCGCATCGTCCGGATTGATTTCAAGCGTAACTTCACAATCAGGTGCAAGAGTAAAGTTCTTCATAATCAGGCGCAAAAGGTCAACCGGAAGCAGGGAAGGTGTGCCGCCGCCGAAGTAGAGGGTTTTCAGCGGCTCATTTGCATAGTTTGTAGAAATATCCTTAAGGAGCGCAAAAACATAGCCCTTCATAAGCTCAGGTTTGTTATAAGACACAAACGAGCAGTATTTGCACTTTGATTTACAAAAAGGGATATGGATATACGCACTTTCCGGCATTTTACTCATCCAGCTTGATATAGTTTGTATCCCATCTCAAATCAATATACTTAACTTTTTTGTTAAGCATTTTGACCTGCGGAAGCAGAGACGGGATTCTGTGAATCTTCTCATAAGTACCGGGGTTAAAGCTTCCGAGTCTTATATTTGCAGTCGGAATCTTGACATACACATCCTTAGGGTTGCGGTAGTCAATGTATTCGACCTGTTCACCGGAGTCCATCTCAAGAGTGGCAGCGAGTTTTCTAAACTGGTTGACTTTTGCCTGATCCCAGTTTCTGTAATCATCACCTGTGCCGCGGGTTATGACTCTGTAAGTTTTAAAGTCCTCTGAAAGCGGCATATAATCGCGTCCAATAAGCTTACCGTCAGTGGAGAAAAACGCGATTGGCGGAACATCAATATTAGGCGCGATTGTAAGTATCGGAGTGCGCTCTATCACAATGATTTGGAGTCTTGCAGGGAACCAGAATCTTCTTATATAAACATTCTGCACCGGCTCAAGCTGCATGATACTCTTTTTGAGGTTTTCAGTCTTTACCAGAAAAATAGGTTTTGTGCACACCTGATTCCGGCGAAGCGCTGCAAGCACCTTTTGAGAAGGGACTATTCTGTTATTAACAATCTCAAGCGCTGAGCTTTTCAGGCTGTCAAAAGCGTTTGTATGCAGGCGCCATTGAGGGAGTTTCAGGATAAACACACCGAGTGCAATCATGAGCACGATTATAATGAATTTCAGAAGCGCTCTAAGCTGTTTAAGCCGTTTTTGAGAACGCCTAATCTGGCGCTGCATCTTTGCCTGCTGCAAGCGTCTGTTCTGGTTATAACTTGGATGGTGCATTTCCTCGTTTGACATTATTTATTCAATCCCACGCTATTAAGTATCATCAAAACAAGATTGTCATAATCGATTCCGCAAACCTTTGCCTGTGCCGGCAGGTCGCTCGTGTCGGTCATACCCGGGTTGGTATTAACTTCAAGAATATAAGGAACATCTCCAACAATAAGGAAATCCACCCTTGAAACACCGGAGCAGCCGCAAACCTTGAACGCTTCTACAGCATACTCTTTAACCTGTTTTGTCATTGTTTCTGAAAGTTCAGCCGGAAGAATAAATTCTGTCATGCCTTTTGTGTACTTTGCCTCGTAATCATACCACTCGTTTTTAGGTCTAAGCTCAAGAATCTCTGTCGCAAAAGGTTTTCTGTCTCTTTCAAGTACTCCGACTGTCGCACAAATCCCGACTAAGTATTCTTCTATAAGGATGTCAGCATTGTATTTGCGCGCATTTTCAACCGCATCAACCAGCTCGCCATCGCAGTCAACCTTTGCCATACCAAAGCTTGAGCCTTCTGAAACGGGCTTAACCATAAGCGGATACTGCAAGTCTCTGACTTTTTCAACAGGGTCTTCATCCGGAAGCAGATACACTGATTTAATCAAAGGCAAATCAGCTGTCTTCATAACCTTTTTAGTGTACTCTTTGTTCATACAAATCGCGCTCGCCATAACCCCGCAGCCGGTGTAAGGTATTTTCATAATCTCCAGAACCCCCTGAATGCAGCCGTCTTCACCGTACTTGCCGTGAAGGGTGTTGTAAGCATAATCAAACCCCTTAAGGTCGTTCATAACATTTTCTGACACATCAACGATTTGCGCGTTTTTGTACCCGAGTCTATGCAATGCACCGAGGCAGTTTTTGCCGGAACGAAGCGAAACCTCGCGCTCTGATGACATTCCGCCGCATAAAACAGCTATTTTTGCGTCTTTGTTTTGTATAGTATATTGCATAATTCTTCCTCTTTTTCTGTTTTGTCGCCGATAAATATAATTTCCGGCTTTAATTCAATTGTGTACATATCCTTGACAGCGTTGTACATCTTCACCATGAGTTCAAGCACATCCTCTGAAGTTGCCTCGCCCTTGTTTACTATAAAGTTTGCATGGCTGTCCCAAACCTTAACCCGTTCCATATCAAAAGCCTTCACGCCTGCTTTGTCCAATAAACGTCCGGCAGAGTCGTTTTCAGGATTCCTGAACACGCTTCCGGCATTCGGAGTGGCAAGCGAAGGCTGGATTGTTTTTCTGAAATTGAGATTCCTATCTACAAGAGCCTTAATCTCTTCCTGCGGAGCCTTCTTTAGTTCAAATTCTGCATAAAGAAGCACATATCTCCCGCAATGAAGCAGCGAGTGCCTGTAGGAAAACTCCATTTCTTCTTTTTTCTTATAGACAATTTCCTTTGTGTCTCTATCAAACAGACAGCAGGAAATCAGGCAGTCAGAAATCCTCTGGCCGTGAGCACCTGCGTTCATGCAGACATCACCGCCGATTGAGCCGGGGAAGCCTATCATGAACTCAAACCCGCTCAAGGATGCTTCGCAGGTTTTTTGCGCAAGCAAAGGTCCTTTCACTCCGCAATCAGCGTAGATTTTAGTGCCTCTGATTTCAAAGTTCTTCATGCCGGAGGTTATAACCACGTTTCCGCTGTATCCGTTTGATGAAAACAGAACATTGGAGCAGCTTCCGAGCACGATGTATTCATCAAGTTCTCTGAGCAGCTCTGTAAGTTCGGCTTGGCTCTCCGGAAAGTAGACTTTCTTGACCTTTCCGCCGATTTTGTAGGTTGTTAATGATTTTATTTCGAAATTTTCCTTAATTTGCATCCTAATCTCCCCCTCTCCTTGAGGAGAGGGCCGGGGTGAGGTGTCAACCAGCTAACACACTCAACCTTTTCTCTAAATTCTTTCCTAAAGCAGTAATTGTCCCAGCCCCGAGTCCAATCACAACATTGCCTTTCTTTAGCTCCGGCAAAAGCTTTTCAGCGACTTCTTCCATACTTCCTGAAATGTATTCACATCCATCAAGTTCAGAAGCAAACTTTTCACCGCTAATACCGTCAATCGGGTCTTCAGAAGCTGCATAAACATCTGTCACAACAACTCTTCCGGCACCATCAAAAGAGCCTAAAAACTCACTCCACAATGATTGCAGTCTCGTGTACCTGTGAGGCTGGAACACCGCAACAATGTTTTCTTTGCCAAACTTTAAAGCTGCTGCGTCAAGTGTAGCCTTAATCTCGGTCGGGTGGTGTGCGTAATCATCATACACCTCAATCCCGTTTAAGTCACAGACCTTCTGGAACCTTCTTCCCATGCCGGTAAAATCGTAAAAATATTTTTCCAACCCCTTTAGTTCAACTCCGGCTTCATGAAGAGCTGCCGCAACAGCAAGAGAGTTGTACACGTTGTGAACGCCTGCAAGCTGGATTTTAAGACTCACAAGCAGCTGCTCGTTGTGGTAAACATCAAAAGTTGTACCCTCTTTTGAGTAGTTAATATTCTTTGCCGTGTAATCCGCTTTCTCAAGTCCAAATGTAATAAAATCACCGTCAAGAAGCTTTATACCCTCGTTATCGTTATTAACAATGACCTTTTTAGCTTGTGAAATTGCCATGTTAAAAGTCTTTACCAAATCCGGCATACCGTTTTTGTAAAAATCAATGTGGTCTTCTTCAAGATTATTAACAACAAGGATATCAGGATGGTATTTAACAATCGTCCCGTCGCTTTCGTCAAGCTCGGCAATAAAGTGGTTTCCGCCCTTGTGCTGCGCGTTGGTATTGATTTCCGGTATTATACCGCCGTCAACAAACGAGGGTTCGAATCCCACCCCCTCTAGTATATAAGAAGCAAGTCCGCTCGTTGTTGTCTTACCGTGTGTGCCTGAAAATCCGATAAAGCATTTTCCGCTCTTTTGTGCGCTTTCAGCTATTTCTGCAAGCAAATCTGAGCGGTGGTAGATACTTAGCTCAAGCTCTTTTGCCCTGACAACTTCCGGGTTATTGTCTCTTATTGCCGTGCTTTTAATAATTATTGCGTCATCAGGCACATTTTTTGCGTCATGCCCGATATGGATTTCAGCGCCGAGTGCCCGTAATTTATCTACGTATTTAGAATCTGCTATATCCGAGCCGGAAACAGTATGTCCGTCTTCAAGCAAGTATTTTGCCAGACCGCTCATCCCTATTCCGCCGATTGCTATAAAATGATATCTTCCCATAACCTCTCCAATTCTTGAGATTATTATATTATAAAGGAAAGGCTATTTACAAGTGGGCTAAACGATTTAATGCTGATAACATTTTCTCAGAAGAAAAATCCAGATTCGAGCTTACATGGTGTACTGCATAAAAGGTCGGGTCAAACAAAGGCTGTTTGAGCTTCAACGCATTAGACAAAACTGTTGAAACAAGCCCTATTAATTTCCCCACCCAGAGCGGTAAATACAGGTTTTTGTATTTCTTTTCAGGAAAATACCTTCTTGCAACCTTTCTATAATACTCATCAATCGTAGTTTTTTCAGGGTCAATAATAGTGATTGCCTGATTATCAAACTCATTACACCCGCTCACAGCCACAATTGTAAGCGCAACATTTTTGACATTGGCAAGCGGCCAGCGGTTTTTGCCCTTCCATTTGCCGAAATGCACTATAAACGGCGAAGTCTTAAGAAAATCCACCACCCGTTTTTCAAGTGTCTTGTCTCCCTCACCCCAAACAGCAGCAGGCCGGATAATAACATAGCGCTCAGCGTTTTCCCGAAGCCAGTTCTCTGACAGAATCTTGTATTTGGGATAAGGATTTTTAGGATACTCAACCAGCGGCGTATTCTCATCCGCGTTTACAAAATCCTTTATTCCGTAGACATCGCTTGATGATACATAAACAAATTTCTCTTTAGGGAGTCTGGACAGGTGTTTTATTGGCTCGAAATTAATTTTCCGAAACATTTCATCTGCTCCGATATCAGAAGCAATCCCCGCAACATGGGCAACAACATCAACGACTAGCCCGTTAAAGCAAGTTTCATCAGTGACATCGTTATAAATTATTTCTACGTTGTCCAAGTTTACTAGCTCATCCGGAATGTTTTTGTGCACAAGAGCATAGACTTTCCAGCCATGTTCTACGTAAGCCTTTACAACATTCAGTCCGATGAACCCTGCTGCGCCTGTTACAAGCACAGTTTTACTTGATGATTCCATATTCCTTACCAAGTTCGGAAATTATTGCCACGGCTCTATCAATCTGGTCAAAAGTCAGGTCTTTCATTGTGCAGAGTCTCAGGCGGCATTCTTTTCTTCTTACTGCCGGATAAGTAACAATATTTACGTAAACCCCTCTTCTTCTTAGTTTTTCATAAATCTCAAAGAGAACAGGCTCGCTGTAAATCATAACCGGCACAACAGCTGACTGTGAATGCCCGATATCAAACCCTTGTTCTGAGAGTTTTTGTTTCAGATACTCTGTGTTTTCCCATAGCTGTTTGCGCCCTGCATTATCAGTTTCAAGGAGTTTAAACACCTCGTTCAGTCCGCCTGCAACAGAAGCCGGAAGTGCTGTTGAGAAGAAATAGCTTCTTGCATAAAGTCTCAAATACTGGATAACTTTCTTAGAAGCAGCGCAGTATCCGCCCAAACCGCCCGGGCCTTTGCTTAGCATACCGACATGCAAATCAATCTTATCCATAACCCCGAAGTGTTCAGCCGTACCTCTTCCGGTTGGGCCTACAATTCCGACTCCGTGGGCATCATCAACCATAATTCTGCAATTATATTTTTCTGCAAGTTCAACAATCTTATCAAGAGGCGCCATATCACCGTCCATTGAGAACACGCCGTCTGTGATTATCAGTCTGCCGGTCTTTTCTTCCGGAAGGCGTGAAAGTATGCGCTCAAGACCTTTCATATCTCTGTGCGGATAAACCTTTATTTCCGCGCCGGATAAAACGCAGCCGTCGAAGATTGAAGCATGGTTTGCTGCGTCGTTTATAATCACATCGTTTTTGCCGCAAATAGAGGAAACAATCCCCACGTTAGCCCCGTAGCCGCTCGGAAACACAATGGAATCCTCTGCGCCGTAGAAATTAGCAATCCTGCCTTCAAGCTCTTTGTGGATATCTGTAATCCCTGCGTAATTAGAAACAGCGCCCATCCCGTATCCAAACTGTTCAAGCGCTTTTCTCGCGCCTTCCATGACCTGCGGGTGGGTTGAGAGATTCAGGTAAGAATTTGAACCCAGCATAATAACATGGTGAATTTGCCCGTCCTTTTCCCTGATATCGGATTCCGGCTGAACCTTGTTCATTGTTACCATACCCAGAGCCTCGTTGCCTGTCATAATTCCGCTCGAAAGGACTTCATCCAGTCTCACGGTTTTATCAAGAAGGTCTTCGCCTTCGAGGGTGTCAACAAAGTTCTCAAACTTTAGATTCATGTATTCTTGTTTTTCAATCTCTAGCACAATAATCTCTCCGTAGTATAATTTCCTCACCTTATATATTAATATAAGAGTATTCGTTTTTCAGGTTTGTTACAGGAAATTGTTACAAAAAAGATATGTGCGGTCTATAGCTGGTAGGGTAATATTCGAGAACAAAAAAAATCTGCGCTTGGCGCGATTCGAACGCGCGACCTATCCCTTAAAAGGGGAGTGCTCTACCTGCTGAGCTACAAGCGCAAATTTATTAACTAAATTTGTAAATTATTTATTTTTCAATAAACCTTTATACTTCGGCTGTGGTCTCTAACCACAAGAAATATAATATCAGGAACAAATTTTACTGTCAAGCGTATTGTTGCTTCCTGCTATCTCCCTTATTATATCGAGGATTTCAGCTGAAATATCCGAATCGTCAAAGATATTTTCTCTAACAAGCTTTGCAAACTCTGCCTTCTTAAATTCATGCAGCCCTTTGGTCTTGAAAATATTCTCAAGATTCTTTGCCTCCGGAGTGTTCTCCTCCAAATCGTCCTCTGTTATTGTAAGAAAATTCTCAAAATGCGAATTGACCGTCTTTACAATTAATGACTTCGGAAGCAAATCCTCAAACTCACCGCAAGACACAAGATGTATGCAATCATTAACTCGCAGGCGCGGAGTTATCTGGCTGATATTTTCCTCTGCATCCTTGTCCAGAAGCAGAAATATCGGAAGATTTAGCTCCTCGGAAAGTTTGTAATACATCTTTACAACCTGATTCTTACCGCCTGCCGGAATAATCTGAATCCCGTTTTTGTAAAAATCATACCCGAGAAACTTGGAAAACGCCGGAAGCAAAATCTCCTCCGTAATCCCCTCCACCAGCAAAACCTTCTCAATCGGGAATTTCAAGCAGTGTTCCTCACGCATTGAAACCAGATTGCCATCTTCTGCAAGTGATTTGAGCCACCTTAAATTAATAACGCTTTCATTATTAATATATTTAAGCGCAGATTCATAATCTATATTATTATTTAAAAGCTCCTGTGTAGAATCGTCATTATTATATATAGTATTCTCATAATCTCTCAGCTTTATATTAATAATATTACTTGAGCTGTGTTCCTCGAGAGAACCATTAAAAATTTCTTCAGCGAGGTTTCGGATTTGAGCAAACTCCATTTTTTCTAAATCTGCTTTCCTCAATTTTGGCTCAATTAAATTAGATATAATAATATCAGAAAAAACTCTTAAATATTTTTCTCTTGTATTCTTAAACCTCGTTAGCCGGTCTAGTGATATAACAATTTGTTCCTGAGTTAATTTTTTATACTTCATCAAAATAATTTTATAATCCTTAAGAAAATTTTTCAAATTCGTTTGTAAAGATTTGTAACAAAAAACTTTAACATGTGAAATTTTGGGCAAGAAATATACTTTATATATATACGAGTATAAAAAACAACACGGAGACTAGACACAAATGGCATTCTTAATGTTATTACATGAAAAAATGAGGCTTCAACGCAAAGTCAACAAACTGACTTTACGCGAATTGAAGTTGTCTAGTCGAAAAGAAAGAATTACCAAGCACATTTCTCGAGTACAGAAAATGTATTCTAGTAAACTGTCAATGTTGGACAAACAAGCACAAATGCTTACCAACCAGTTCAAAAATAGCATTATGAATCAAGCTGGACTTGGAGCACAAAACCAGATGTTCAATCCTATGAACGGTGGTTATGGTATCACAAGTTTTGTTGCTAATCAAATTGGAAACTTTTTGGCAACTGGTGTACCAGTAGGTGATAAAGATGGTAACGGAAAACCTTCAATGATAAAATTCAGCCAGGACGATTATAATATGCTTATGAATGAATACTGCTCTGGTACATTAAAAGCATATACAGACGAAAATGGTAATGTACAAAAAGGTAAATACGGTGCTAACGGCGATATTGATGAACAAAAATATAAAGCTTTCATGATGTCATTACAACAGGCACAAAATAACCAATCACAAGCACAAATGATGATTCAACAAATGTCTTCACAATACGAATCAAATATTTCAGTTTGGGTAGAAGCTCAAAAAGCACAGCTAGAATTAGCTCAAGACGAAGCACTTTTACCACTCGAAGAAGAAGAAACAGATATGGATTTGGAAAAAGAATCTTGCGAAGCACAACTTGCAGATGCAAAGGCAAGACTCGAAAGCATCAAGCAAGCTTGCAGCGAAGGAATCAAAGATTCA
Source organism: uncultured Candidatus Melainabacteria bacterium (assembly GCA_949902595.1). Classification (GTDB taxonomy): domain Bacteria; phylum Cyanobacteriota; class Vampirovibrionia; order Gastranaerophilales; family Gastranaerophilaceae; genus CAG-196. The sequence goes on from CATLDC010000005.1 coordinate 23,570, forward strand.
GCACCAACATTCGGTCTAGGTTAATCAGAATAATTATTATAATTGAATTTACCCGCTCTAATGAGCGGGTTTTTTATTACCTAAATGTGCGATTGTTAACTTTTGTAAATATAAATTTGTAAGCTGAAATTCAGCGTGTATAATAGTTCTAGCGATTGCTGCAAAATTTATTAGCAAAAACATGCCAGTCAGCTAGCAATTTTTATTTCTTTTGTGTGTTTATAGATATATAGACGGAAAAGATGTAAAAATCTATGGGATTAAAATAAAGAAAACAAATAGTAAGTTGTAAAATATAGGAGTAATCAGTTATGACAGATGAATTATCAATTCAACCACAAGTTCAACAGAAAAGCAATGCATTGCCTTATGCATTAGGCGGAGCAGTTGTTGGTGCAGCAGGTGGATACTTTACACCAATGGTACAGAAAAAGTACTCTTCTTATGAAGAAATTCTTAAAGAATCAGAAGATACTTTCAAAAAACAGATTGAAAAAGGCGGAGACAACAAAACTGCGTGGGAAACAGCAAAAACACATGCAGAAAAACTTAACAATGCAGAAGCAGAATACAACAAACTTGTAGAACAAGTTAAAACAGAAGGCGCTTCTGTAGAAAAATCATTACCGGCTGATAATGCAGCTGCTAAAAAATTAGAAGCTGCCAAAAAGGCTTATGATGCTGAAATGACTAAGCTAGTTGATGCTGAAACAAGAAAATTAGGAACGGGTTCTGCAACAGCAGAGATTGCAGCAAAGGATATAAAACCTTTTAGCAAAATTACAACAGAACAATTGCCTACTGAATATGCTTTTGGTAAACAAAAAGGCAAAAAAATTCCAGGTGCCCAGGTTGAAAGCCTCTATAATTCTTTGACAGGAAATTTAGTTGCAGCAGAAAATGCTTTAGATGTAAATCTTAATAATGGTCTAAGAAAACAAAAAGCAGGTTATACTATCAACATTGCAAGCTCTTTTAACTCTGCCATTGCTGACACTGCAAAAATGTCAGATGACAAAATCGTAGACTATTTTAATAATAAAACAACTTGGAGTATTCTAGGCGGAACAAAACCAACACCGCAATACGCAAGAGCACTTAATATTGCAAAATCATACTATCCTGATTTTACAACATTAACAAATGAACAATTTATGGCTCTCGGAACAGAATTAAAACCAGGAGAAAAAACTCCAAAAGGAATGACCACTAAAACTATCACGGTCAAAGATCCTGTTACAAAAAGATTAGTAACTAAGAATATCTACTTTGATCCTGCAGCTTATGATAGTCTAAAAGAGGCTGAAATCAAACGTATTGCAGATTTAAGAACAACTGCAGCAGATCAAATCTTTGCTGAAACACAGAAAGCTGTAAGCATTAAGAAACAGATAACAGACTTTGCTAACAACTTTGAAAAAACAATAGCTAGAGATTTGGCTGACGGAACAGGCTTGTATAATGCTTCTGCAGATAGCCTGAATGTGACACAAATTATCGCAGAAGGCAAAGGTGGCGTAACATATGGTACAGGTTCAAAAGCAGTAAAAGGCTACGCAGCTGATATTCAAAACCTTATGAAGGCTAAAAATGCAGGAGCAACAAAATTACCAGCTGGATTAAACGGAAACTATGCCGGTGCTACTATTGATGAAGCCATAAAACAAGCTCAAGCAAGAAATAGTGTATTCAAAAGCTATAACAAACAATATGAAGCTTTAGTAAAACAATTTGACGAATGCCTAAAAAATAACCCAATTATTCAGGAATTTGATGCAAAAATTGTTGATGCGATGAACAAAGACAAGGCTCTTACAAAGGCTAGACAACAATTAGCAGAACAATTCCCTGGCATATTCACTGCAAAACCTACAATGGCTGCAGAAGAAATCACAGCTAAAGCTAAAGAGGCTGCTAATAAGGCAATTGAAGGCAAAGATGTTGCAAAAGCTCTTGAAACAGCGAAAAAAGAAGCTGCTACAGCGGCTAAAGACTTAGGTGTTAAAGCTGAATTAACAGGTGAAGAACTTACTAAGGCTCTTAAAGAAAAAGGCTTAGGCACTCTTGAAGAATACAAGAGCAAGCTGAAAGAAGAAGCTAAAAAAGCTATCGGAGAAGACTTAAGCAAGTTCAAGACTCCTAACAAATGGGCTAACGCAGCAATCGGTGCAGCAGTGCTTGCAGCAGCAGGCTTGGGTATCGCAGCAGCTACTTCAAAGAAAAATGCTTAATCACAAGCAATTATCGTAACAATTAAACTATATTTTACAAACAAAAAAGAGGCGGTTGAAATCAACCGCCTCTTTTAATAGATGAACTATTTTAAAGCAACAATCATGTCAGCTTCAATACAAACTTTTCCGTCTACATAACCTACGCCGTGGCTCTTGCAGATAGGACCTTTAACCTTTGTGCATTCGATATACATATCAAATCTGTCACCAGGTCTTACAATGTTTTTGAATCTTACATTATCAACCCCTGCGTACAAAGTCAATTTGCCTTTGTATTCCGGCAATGTCATAATGATTGGAGCAGAGCACTGTGCAAGAGCTTCAAGCTGCAATACACCCGGCATTACAGGGTTGCCAGGGAAGTGACCCTGGAAAAATGCTTCGTTCATAGTAAGGTTTTTGTACCCTTTAGCATATTTACCAGGTACGCATTCTGTGATTCTGTCAACCAACAGGAACGGGTATCTGTGAGGAATCATTTCCATAATCTGCATTGTGTCAAACGTTAAAAGTTCGCCTTCTTTAATTTCTTCTGTCATATTTATCTCCTTATATTTTTACCAATTTGCTTTTTAAAACCTGTGCTACCTTGCAATGCACCGCATGCCCTGCTTCCTTAACCAGAATATGCACACGCATGTTAAGTGGAGAGACGCCCGTTAAGCTCAAATCACCGATTAAATCCAGAATCTTGTGCTTGATAGGCTCATGCTCTGAACGAAGCTCTGTTGTGTAGCCTTCATCTTTGAGCCCCACTGTGTTATCAATTGTCACGCCCTTTGCAAACCCGAGCATCTGGTATTTTTTCAAATCCTTGTAGAATCCGAAAGTCCGCGCCTCAATTATTTCATTCAGTTTGTCTTTATCAAAAGTCACCCAGCGCTCGCGCAAATCAGGATGGTCGTAGTTTACGGCATAAGTTATGCGGAGCTCCTTGTCAGGAAGGATTACAAGGCTTGTTTTGCCGTTCAGGTAATAAACAGGCTCACTTACTGTGTACAAGTCCTTGTTAACCCCTTCAATACCGGCTTTTTGGAACAACTCAACCCAGACCTTGGAGCTGCCGTCAAAAATCGGCATTTCTGTTTCTGAAAGATAAACATCAATTGAGTCAATACCGCAGATTGCGCAAGCTGCATTGAAGTGTTCACAGAGCATTACTTTGTATTTGTAATCTCCGAGCAAAGTTCTGTGCTCTTTGCTGCATAGAGTTACACAGTGGTCTGTAGAACACAAATTCTCAATACATACATTAAACGGTTTGTCAGAGCCTTTTGAAAAAATACGAACATGACCGCTTTGAGAAGGTTTAATAACCACCTCGCAGTTTTTATTCTTCATCAAGCCCTTGCCAGATGTTCTGATTTCGGTTTTTATTGTACCCATTAGCCTTCTGCTTGCCCTTCTTCAAAAGATCTTAGAAGCGGCTCGTACTTTTTGAATTTTGCAATCAAATCACCCGCATCCTTCATTATCTTCAATTGTTTGATAAATTCTTTTCTCGGAACAGCAGGAGCGCCTACAACAATTGATTTTGCAGGGAAGCTCTTTGTAACGCCTGCCTGTGCTGCGATAATTGTGTCGTCTCCGATGCTGATATGGTCTGCAAGACCTGCCTGACCAGCTATAACAACGCGGTCGCCGATTACGCAGCTGCCTGCAATACCAACCTGTGATACAATCATGCAGCCTTTGCCAATACGGCAGTTGTGACCAATCATAACCAGGTCGTCAATTTTTGTGTTGTCGCCGACAACGGTGTTTTCGATTGTACCTCTGTCAATTGCAGTGTTTGCGCCAATCTCAACATTGTTTCCGATTTCAACAGAACCGATTGAAGGAATCTTGAATATAACCTGCGCAACATCGTTTTCTTTGATTTCGCCGTCTTTGCGAGCCTGCTCGATGTTGTTAGGGTTTTCTGTTACAAAGCTGAACCCGTCAGCGCCGAGTGAAACACCGTGATGAAGGATAACTTTATTTCCGACCTTAACTCTGTCACCGATGCACACAGCAGGGTGGAAGAAGCATTCTGCTCCGATTACAGCACCGTTTCCGATATAGCCGTTTGCAAGAATCTTTGTATTATCACCGATTTGAGCGTTCTCACCAACAACAACATTTGGTCCCAAAGAAACGTTCTGACCGATTTTTGCAGAAGGGTGAACTGTTGCAGTAGGATGGATACCGGAGTTCACATGCGGTTCTTCATAAAACATTGTAATAAGCTTCATCATCGCAAGTCTTGGTCTTTCAACCTCAATAGTAGAGAAGCCGTCAATATTAACTCCCAAAGGAACAAGAGCTGCTTGAGCCTTTGTTGAACTAAGTCTTGCAATCTCGTCTTCGCCAAGCGCAAGAGCCAAAGTATTTTCATCAGCAAGAAGCGGAGGCGCAATATTAGTAATAGCCACATCTTTTGCCTTTGAAAGCATACCGCCTGTAATTTGTGCAATCTGTTCCAGTGTGAAAGTTTTCATAATACACTCCTTTATTTATCTAAACACTTATTAATAACGTTTGTTGTAGATTTCCCCTGAACAAAATCAATGAACTCTACTCTGATATTGTTTCTGACCACAATTTCTCTCTCCGGTAAGGTTTCAAGCGTGTAGTCCGCACCTTTTGTATAAATATCAGGTTTAATCGCTTCCAGCAAATCGGCAGGCGACTTCTCTTCAAATAATACCACATAATCAACACAACTCAAAGCACTTAACAATTCGGCTCTGTCCTGCTCGTTATTTATTGGTCTGCCTTCACCTTTAAGAATCTTCACTGACTTATCGGAATTGAGCATGACAATCGAATAATCAGCAAGCGACTTTGTCTTCTGCAAATATCTTACATGCCCGACATGCAAAATATCAAAGCACCCGTTTGTTGCGGCAAAAGTCTTACCCTCATTTTGTGCTGACCGTACTATATTTATTATTTCTTTTTGTGAAACAAGTCTACCCACAGCTATCCGTTTCCTCTTATGTTATCAATTGCTAATTGAATACTGTCTTTGATTCTTTCAAAAGCTTCCGCTGGCGACTCTATATAAAATTTCTTTTCCAGAGGAAGTTCTTTTGGAAGAACACCTGATTTTTCAATTTCCAATTTTGCTTTTTTTATTTTGCGCTCTGTCGGACGGACAGACGCAAATTTGTCTGCTATTTTTGCTACTTTCATTCCAGCTTTTCCTTCTTATTTATTGCCAAATAAACCCATTTCAATAACTTTTTTACATATTCTAACGGTGTTAAGTGCAGCACCTATTCTGAGGTTATCTGCAACACACCAGAGAGAAATTCCGTTATTGAACGCTAAATTTCTTCTTATACGTCCGACGAACACAGGGTCAACCCCGCTTGCATCTCTTGTTGTCGGGTATTCAAAGTTATCAGGATTATCTATAACCTTTATTCCATAGGCTGTTTCTAGAATAGAACGCACTTCTTCAGGGCTGATATTTTCTTCAAACTCAATATCAACAGCCTCGCTGTGACCGTTAAACACCGGAACACGAGCTGCTGTACAAGAAATCGGAGTCTCTTCATCAAGGTGCAAAATCTTTTTGGTCTCGTTAACCACCTTCATTTCTTCTTTTGTGTACCCGTTGTCGCAGAACACGTCAATCTGCGGGATAACGTTGAACGAAATCGGCTTTTTGAAACACTTGTTTTCAAACGGCTTGCCCTCAAGATTGGCAACAGTGTCTTCTCTAAGCTCGTTTATTGCAGCAAGCCCTGCACCTGAAACAGCCTGATATGTAGATACGATAAGTCTTTTAATCTTAGCTTTTTCATGTAAAGGCTTAAGCACAAGCATCAACTGTGAAGTTGAGCAGTTGGGATTTGCAATAATTCCTTTATGCTTTCTCAAATCCTCGTCATTCACCCCTGCTATAACGAGCGGAACGTCTTTTTCCATTCTGAAAGCTGATGAGTTGTCAATGATAAGCCCGCCGCGCTTTACAATCTCAGGAGCAAACTTTTGGCTTGTAGAGCCGCCTGCTGAAGCCATAACAATATCAATACCTTCAAAAACCTCAGGTGTAGCTTCTTCTACAGTATATTCTTTCCCTTGGAATGTTAATTTTGTGCCTGCACTCTTTGCACTTGATAAGAATTTTATGGATTCAAACTCAACCTTCAATTCATCTGTAATCTTCGTAATTTCTCTTCCAACAACACCTGTTGCACCAAGAATCGCAATTTTAGGTTTTCTTTCCATCTTTGACTAGTCCTCCATAATCTTTTCAAGCCCGTATACAAAGTTTTTGTTTTCACAAACATATCTAACCGCCATCAAAACCCCGTTCATGTAGCATTCACGGTTCATTGAGTCGTGTCTTATCGTAAGAATCTGCCCGCTAGAGCCGAACAAAACTTCCTGGGAAGCAATGTAGCCCGGCATGCGCACAGAATGAATATGAATATTGTTATAAGATTTCCCGCCGCGCGCGCCCTTTATAGTTTCAACTTCAGGGCAGTTACCTGTTGTAAAGTTAGCATTTTCTCCTGCCATCATAAGCGCTGTTTTTACAGCAGTACCGGAAGGCGCATCCTTTTTCTGGTTGTGGTGAAGCTCAATGATTTCAGCATTATCAAAGTACTTGGAAGCCATTTGCGCAAACTTCATCATAAGCACAGCACCTGTAGAAAAATTCGGAGCAATAAGACAAGAAACGCCCTTTGTTTCAGAAAGCTTCTTTAACTCCTCAATCTGCTCGTCAGCCAAACCGGTTGTACCAATTACAATATTAATCCCGTTATTCAGACAGTAAAGCGCGTTCTCATAAATCGACTTAGGCTGGGTAAAATCAACCAGAACATCGATATTCACAGACTCTTTCGCATCTTTTATAGAAGCAAATTCACCATCAAATATATCAATCTTAGCAACAAGAGTCATGTCCTCTGCATTATTCACAGCCCTTACAACTTCCTGCCCCATTTTGCCGTTAGCACCGCATACTGCCACATTAATCATTTTAAAACCCTCCCATATTGAGTACGAGAATTATACAACAAAAACATTCTGATTTAAAGCATCGAGATTTTGCGCTGGTTTCAGCCCTCTTTTGTAAAGATTTGTAACAATTTTATATAAAATTGATATAAAAGCGTTATTAATTCTGAGAATGTGGAATTATATAAGTATAATCTCTTTTCTTTATTTTCTCCTCCACTCCTTTATCTAACGTGAGTTAATGCCGCAACTGATTGCGGCTTTTTGTTTGTGGGAGCGAGAAAAAAATTTACAGCGAGCATTTCTGCAAATACAGCTTCAAATCAGCCACTCTTGAATCAACACAGTTAATCACTTCGCGCATTTGAGCCTCAAGAAGTTTTGGACCCTTAAAGCATGTATGGAAAAACAGGATAGTGGAAGTGCAAGCCACAAGCTCGTTTTTCAGCTCCAAAATCTTGTTATAAATCAGAGGGTCAACAATTTCCTTGTTTTCACAAAGCACTGTAAAAATATCCCCGAGCCACCATTGAACTTCCTCAACATTATTAGCCTTTAGCCCCTTGAGTGCGCTTTTTAAGTAAGATAGAATCTTAGAATAAACTTCAACCAGCTTTTCTTTCTTCTTAGGAAGCACTTTCTTGAAGTAGTCCATTGTCTGGTTGTAGCCAATGTTGATAAGATTTCGACGCGCATCTTTGTTCAGGTTGAAATCAGCAAAAAAGATATCGCCCGTATTTATTCTAACGCAGTCATACCGGTCGTTCTGCCCGTAGAGTTCTGTCACAAAACCGGTTGCAACATCTGTCACACAGCTGTAAATTGTGTTTATGAAAGAAATCGGATTCTTTTCATCCTTGCTGTAATCCCCTTCAAGCCTAAATTCCAGAATCCGGCTTTCTGACTTGTCCAGCGTCTCTGAAAGCCGCCACATTGGAGAAGCTTTCTGCAAGTCACCGTCTACAAGGTAGGATTCATTGTACTTGTAAGGTGCCATGAGTCCCGGCATGCTTGATGAAATCTTGATTGCCTGCGCGATTTCGAAATCAGGGGTTTCTGAATCTGAAAACTCCTGGGGTTCAAATTTTGTAAGGTCGGTCGTAATTATTACGAGCTTTTTCTCAATATCTTTGAACGAAACATTTTTCCTGCCCACATTTACGACCTTGTTTGAGAGCAGCTCATTAAGCCAATCCTGAAAAATTTCGCCCTTACTGATAGCAAAAGCTTTACCGAGCCCGAGGTGGATGTCTTTAAATAGGTCAAAATTAACCTTCATAAACAGATTTTCAAGCTCATAAGACTTGTATCCGCAGGCAATAAGCGCTGCAATAATCGCCCCCACAGAAGAGCCGGCAATAATATCGTATTCCACACCGAGTTCTTCCAGCGCTCTTATTGTACCTATATAAGCCATACCTCTTATTGCTCCGCCGCCGAACAGGCAGGTGTATTTCAAAGGATTAGTCATTTTTTATAAAACTCCCCGTATGTTTAAACATGTTTTCTCTATAATAATCAATATCCTCTACAGGTGCAAGGTCATGGTGAAAAATATTTGCATTTTTCTTAACAAAAACTCCGCACAAACTCCCTGTATAAAGATGTTCCCAGTCTTTCTCCTTATTAAGCGCCGCGTATGCAGGATCAAACTTTTCCACCATCACGATTTCAGTCGGATAATCGTCAAGAGCCTTGCGCCATCCGTCTCTTTTGTTGCAGAAGTCCAGCAAATCATCCAGAGTCTTCTGGTAATAAACCTCCTCATACCTTCCGTCCATGTAGATTAAGTTTTCAGGATAAAGCTTATAGGAAACATAGCTTCCCATCTCAAACGGCACAAGAATGTTGCCTTTAATCTTGTTTATTTTCAGGTATTCCACCTCTTTTAGAGGAAAGGTAGAAAAAGTTGCACGCGGTACATTTATTGAATAAAGCGGAATCGAGCATGCCAGCACAATTATGACTACTGCAAGAATCCTCTCAAGTTTTTCTAATACAACAGGAAGTGCGCAGTACATGAATAGCACAACAAGTGAGATTCCAAGCATTTTGATATGCGCAAGCCCCATGTAGAGCGCAAGAGCCAGAACCACATACTGTATTAAATCAAAACTCTTGTTTTTTATATCCGAATAGATTTTGTACCCGAGAATCAAAGCCATAACAACAAGCACAGGCAAGAAGTAAGCAAAATGGTACGCCTGAAACACGTCATACCACTCGAAGATAAAATCACGTCTCATTGTGGCAGCAAAGAACAGAAATGCTATGTATTTTATTCCGTAAGGATTTATAACAAGCACTGCTATTGAGGTTAAAAGCGAGCCCCAGAGTTCTTTGGCCGGTTTTCGTTCAAACGTGAGTCCGAGAGCATAGATAAATGCGATTCCAAGCCCTGAAACAACGCCGCCATGCAGATTATTCCAGATAACAGTAAGAGCCGGAAGAATCCATATCCATTTTGTTTTATCCTCCCGATATTTTTCAAGAAGAAAGATAAATACAGCAAGAAAAAAGAAGCTAAACGCCTGACACCTTATTAGAGCGCCGTTTGTGTGGTGAATCATTACCAGAAAAAGCGCAACAGGAATAAGCGAAATTGTTTTTCTTGTTTTCAGAATAAAATAGGTAGTTCCAAAGAAGAGCAGGGAGTTCAAAAGAATCAGCCCGCCTGCGCCCAGAGTTTTCAAAAACCCGTAGAACACAACACCGGAGCCCCATTCGTGGTCGAACCATTTGTGGGTTTCTGTGTAAGAAAACGGGCAATGGGTTAGAATCTTGCCGGTTTTGAAGAAAATCTCTCCGACCTCAAGCCTTGCAAACAAATCGTAGTCATAGTCTGTAATCAAACAGGTGAGAAACATTGAGAGCAAAAATATTAGGAGCATCAGGAGTCTGTTTCGTGTCATTTTCCCCACTATTTTTCCTCCCAATTTTTATGCTCAAACATATTTTTTCTGTAGTACATGATGTCTTTTGTTGGTTCTTTATACGATTCTTTGAGAGCTTCTTTTTTTACGAAAATACCGCATAGATTGCCCTCATAAATCAGGCTCCAATTAGAATCTGATTTCAGAATCGGGTAGATTTCAAGATGCTTGTAAGGCATTAAAATCTCTGTCGGGTAATCCTTTACAATCCCGTCCCAGTTAGGCTCTCCAAGTTCGTAATCCCGAAGCTGCAAAAATTCTTTGTCGTTGTAGACTTCTTCATACCTTCCGTCCATGTAGATTAAATTGTCGGGAAACCGCTTATAAGAAACATAGCTTCCAAGCCCGAACGGCACTAGTAGATTGCCTTTTATGTTATTGATTTCCAGAAACTCGACTTCCTTGAGCGGGTACTTGCTGAAATCAGCGCGCGGAACAAGCGGAGAGAAAAGCGGAATTGAGAGCGCTGTTATAATAATCACCGGATAAACGTATTTTTCAAAGCGCTTGAAATAACTAAAAAGCTTTACAAACTCGTTGTAGCATAGTGCAGCAGTGGCAATCAGGGTGAGTGAAAGGAGTTTTACATGCGCAAGCCCCATGTACAGAGTCACAAGAAGCACGATTGTTTTTGTAATATCAATCTTTTTTGTTTTAAAGCTCAAGCCTGTGCCAAGAATCCCGTAGATTGAAGGCAGGATGTAGTAAAGAATGTGCCTTTTTGCATAAAACGGCCACCATTCAGGAATGTATTTTCTGTGCATGGTTGCAGCAGAGAAAAGAAAGTTTAAATACTTTACCCCATAAGGATTTATGACAAGAAGCGGCGTTGAAAGCGCAAGCACGCCAAAGAATTTTTTCCACGGTTTTCGCTCAAGCACTGCGCCTGCAAGGTACATAAACACCAGCCCGAGCCCTGACACAACACCACCGTGGAGATTATTCCACAAAACAACCACAGGCGGGATTATCCAGACGAGGTTTCCGCCCTGTTTTCTTGTCCTTTCCAGCACGTACAGGAACAGTGCGAAAAAGAAGAAGCTGAAAAGCTGGCAACGTACGAGTTCTGAATTAAGATGTTTAACAAGAACAAGAAACACTGTCATAAACAAAACCGAGGTCGGGAATGCGTGTTTTTGAAGTTTCTGGGTTTTGATTACAAAAAAAGCTGTTCCAAACATCAAAACGCTCTGGAGCAGAATTAGCCCGAATACGCCAAAGTATTTTAGTGCCGTATAAAATACCACGCCTGAGCCCCATTCATGGTCATACCACGGGTGGGTCGGGGTATAAGAAAGAAAGTCTTTGAAAGGCAGGATTCCGTTCTCAACAAATCTTTCGCCCACAATAAGCCGCGCAAACAGGTCGTAATCATAGTTTGTAGAAAGGCAAACCAGAAATACGCATAAAACCGCCAATGTTATATAAAAATTTTTCATCTACACTCCCTCATAACTATCTTATTACAAAAAAGTTTTTGTGCTAAGATAATTAAGGGTAAAAAGGGAGGCTATATGGGATTAACGTTAGTAGAAAAAATCATTTCAGAACACTCAGGAAAACAGGTCCATGCAGGCGAGCTGGTTATATCAAAGGTTGATGTGTCGGCTGTGCAGGACGGGACAGGCCCTCTGACTGTTCAGGAGTTCAAAAAGCTTGGAAAATCGAAGCTTAACAATCCTGAAAGGACGATTCTTTTTATTGACCATGCTTCACCAAGCCCGCGCAAAGAGCTTTCCAACACCCACATGGTTTTAAGAAATTTTCATAAAGAATACGGCGCTGTATTATCCGATGTCGGAGCAGGCGTATGCCACCAGAGACTCATAGAAACATTTGTTAATCCGGGCGAAGTGCTTGTTGGTGCTGATTCCCACACCTGCACTTCAGGCGCATTAGGCGCGTTTGCAACAGGCATGGGCTCAACTGATATAGCCGTTGCAATGGCGCTTGGAAAAACATGGCTTAAGGTTCCTGCAACATATAAAATCGTTGTTACAGGCAAATTCAAGCCTGGAATCTGTTCAAAAGACTTAATGCTTCATCTTATCGGGATGATTGGCGCAGACGGAGCGACTTACAAGGCCTTAGAGTTCTGCGGAGACACGATTGAGAATATGTCAATGTCAGAAAGATTCACGCTTGCAAACATGGCAGTAGAAGCCGGTGCCAAGTGCGGGCTGTTCATTGCGGACGACAAGACCCGCGAATTTTTGAAAGAGCGCGGGCGTGAAGACAAGTTCAGGCAGATTCTTCCGGATACTGACGCTATTTACGAAAGGATTATTGAAATCAATGCCGAAGATGTGCCGCACACTGTTTCCTGCCCTCACACAGTAGACAACACCAAAAGGGTTGAGGAGCTTAAGGATGTAAAGGTTAATCAGGTTTTTGTCGGCACCTGCACAAACGGGCGTATAGAGGATTTGAGGACTGTTGCAGAGATTTTGAAGGGCAAAACTGTTCATCCTGATGTAAGAATGCTCATCTCACCGGCTTCAAAAGATGTATTCAAGCAGGCGCTTAAAGAAGGTTTAATTGATATTTTTGTGGAATCAAACGCGGCTATACTTGCACCTGGTTGCGGGCCTTGTGTTGGTGTGCATGCCGGAATACTCGGTGACGGAGAGGTTTGTCTTGCAACCCAGAACAGGAATTTTCAGGGCAGAATGGGGAACACAAAAGGGTTTATCTATTTAGCATCTCCTTATGTTGCAGCGCACACGGCGCTTAGGGGATATATAAACGCAGGAGAATAACAATGAATTTACTACTTTTAAAACAATTATCCATATTGAGCGCATTTGCGGGAGTTATTCTCGGGCTTATAACCATCGTGCCTTATGTAAGCTTTGTCAGCTTTATGGTCTTAATCCTGTTTTTGTCAGCCTTTGTGCTGGCCTACCTTAAGCAAAATGACCTTATTGGAATCATAAGCATACGTGAGGGCTGTATTTTTGGAGCAGTAATCGGGTTTGTGTCGTTTCTCGCTTTTGCAGCGGTTTACGCGCCTTTAAGTATGATTCTGGGCTGGCTCATACCGTCTTACACACAAGGGTTTTTGAGATTCTTCATGACAGGCGGATTCGGGACTTTTGTTGTAATGATTTTGCTAATCATCATGATGGCAATGTTAAGCGCGCTGTTCAACGGGTTTTCAGGGCTTGTAACAGCTTACGTGTACGAGCTTATAACAGGTATAAAAAAGGAAAACAATCAGAACACAAGTGTGGATTTTGAGATAAAATAACCGCTACACTTTAGCTCTAAACTTATGCAGGTAGCCTGCAATATTCTTTCTTTCCATGATATACGAAAACTTGTCCTGTACCTGCGGCTCTCTGCCAGCGAGGCTTCTTCTGATATTGTATGGATAGTTTATATTCTTTTTATCAGAGCTGAACAGCAATTTATTCTCTTGTGTACCTTTATTTGCAATTCTTTCAAGTGTGTAAAGAATAACCTCTGTCAGTTTTCTATATTTGTATTTAAACATAGAGGCTGCTGATATTTCCAGAACACCACCCTCTTTTGAAAAAGCCTTTTTCAGGATTATTTCATTACTAACACAACTTGCACCTTTATACAGGTCCACTCTGTCACGGAGCAAATTTTTGGTATCATTATAAAGCCTAAAATAAAACTCATCTTTTTGCGGGTTAGATTCCAGTGCCAAAATATTATTATCCCTGTTGTTTGAAATCTTGTTCAACACATTATCAAGCCTGCCTTGCAGCCCTTCTTTGCTGCAATTCATAGCAAACTCTGTCCAATAGTCATTGGTTAAAGCACGTTTATGATACGTACTTTCCGGTGGAAGCTTTGATTTGAATGTGTTAGCTGCAACGTTCTGGGTTCTCATATACATACCTCTTTATATCCTAATGTATGCCTTATCAAATCATAAACTATTTTAATTTGCAACACTCCATGCTAAAATAGACATACTGCGAGGAGAAGAATAAATGGAATTTAAATCAAAGATTAAAACAATAGAATGGGTCGATACATATTCAAAAATGGTTGACCAGACTGTCATACCTTATGAATACAAGTTTGTGAATATAACGTCCGGCGAAGATATGTTTAACGCAATCAGGAACATGATTGTGCGCGGAGCACCGGCTATCGGGATTGCAGGCGCTCATGGCGTGATACTCTTTGCACAGGAAGGTGCAGAAAAATTCGATACAAGAGAAGAATTTGTAAACTGGCTCATTGAAAAAGCCGAAAACATGAAAACCTCACGCCCGACAGCAGTTAACCTAATGTGGGCAGTGCAGAAACAAATTGAGGTTATTAATAACTCAAAATCTGATATAAAAGGGATTATCGAAGAGCTTAAGACAAACGCTATCAAGCTTGAAAACGAAGATATTGAGATAAACAAAAAAATCGGCGACTACGGCGCAGAAGTTGTTCCAAAAGGAGCAACAATCCTTACCCACTGCAACGCAGGTGCGCTCGCAACTGTCGGATACGGTACTGCTCTCGGGGTTGTGCGTTCTGCTTTCGCTAAGGACAACACTGTACAGGTTTTTGCAGACGAGACCAGACCTCGCCAGCAGGGTGCAAGGATTACAACGTTTGAACTTGCGATGGACGGAATCCCTGTAACGCTTATTACAGACGGAATGTGTTCATATTTTATGAAAAAAGGAATGATTGACATGGTTGTAGTAGGCGCAGACAGAATTGCTGCCAACGGTGATACTGCAAACAAAATCGGGACTTACACAGTTGCAATCGCTGCAAAGTACCACAACGTGCCGTTCTATATCGCGGCACCGCTTTCCACAATTGACACCTCAATCAAAACCGGAGACGAAATCGTAATCGAGGAACGCTCAAGAGAAGAAGTCACTCATATTAACGGAAAGATTATTTGCGCTCCGGAAGTTAACGTCATTAACCCTGGATTTGACGTAACTCCTCATGAGTTGATTGCAGGTATAATCACAGAGAAGGGGATTTTGAGACCTGATTACAACAAGTCAATCGCAGAAGCGTTTTCATAGACTAGCAAATTTTATTATTACGGGGTTTAGAATAGAAAAAGGAGTAATCAATCATGCGAATTTCACCTGTCACTACAACACAACCACAAAATAAGCCTGCATTTCAAGCTAGAATTCCTAAAAATATAGTTGAACAAATGCGAGGAAAAACAGAACCCCTCAAAAACATTAACATTTTATCGCCAAAAGGAATGGTGTAAGCGGTATCTGCTGCTGTTGCAGCAGGCTTATATGCAAAAGATTCAGAAAGAAAACTGGATGATGCAGAACTTCAGATTCTTAGTAAAGGAAGGCTTCATACCAGTGAAGAGTTGCAAAAACTTTCTGACGAAGATTTCCTGAAAGCCGTAAAGATAAAAGATACGAACGGCAAAACAGTTTTGCATTATAAAGGCAACAGCAAAGCACTTGAAAGATTTTTTGATATTGCTCCAACAAAGGATATTGCAGAAATATATTTGAAACCGGACAGTGAATGGTGGGAGGAATATCTGAAATGGGATGATCGCAAGATGTATGATGAAAGCAAGAAGCCTGAAAGAAAATGCGTCTTCAAATATTAATGAATTTTTATACGAAGAAATTATTAGTACTGATAACAATGCGCTTAATGTCAGAACTCAAAACGCACTCTATTCAAATATGCCTCTTGAAATCGCTGCAAGATTATTTAAAACCCATCATATAGATAACAGCTATGCAAAATTAGATAAAGACTACCTTGCAGAAGCCCCGCAAGAAGAGTTAGAAGCATTGCTTGACAGCGCATTTAATCACTTTGATACAGTATGTGTTGAAGCTAACCTAGAACTCGAAAAAATCATAAATGCAATAGACCCGTCAAAACCAAGGGCAGTGCATTTGGAAGCCCTTACTGATGCTATGTCACCTGATGAAATAGCAAAATTATATAAAAAAGTTGATGGTGCTGGTAATAGTATCATGCACTACAGTGCATTCAGGCGCCCTTATGATTTTAGAGCAAGTTTCAATATACTGGAAAACTCTCTTGATAAAAAAGACATTGATGAAATTATGCTTAAGGAAAACAATGCTGGAGAGATTCCTGTTAATACAACCCCTTCTTATGTACCGGCAAAGACGTTAATACAATACTACCAGAGAATGAATGATCCTGGTATGATTGAGTCAATATTCAAACATCAAAATGAAAACGGTGATACAATCTTGCACTATTTATACAATACAGATATAGTGCCTGATCTTTTTAATGCATTACAAGATAATCCGGAAGCACTTGCAGATATTATGTTAACACGTAATAATTCCGGATATACTCCGGTTACCAAAGATAATACGCAACAATTACTTAAAACAAAAATTGTAGAACTTGCAACTGACTCAGACTTGTCTCTAGAAAAGTCAATTAGCCTGCTACGTGAAAATAAATTGGAGCCGCAGATATTAAAATTTCTGGAATTGCAAAACGATGCTCTTAAAAACGGTTAGAAAAAGGTCCGGCATTGCCGGACCTTTTTAATACATACAATACTTAATCGCCTCAATCATTGATTCAGGATTGGCGATATTCTTCCCTGCAATATCAAACGCAGTCCCGTGGCTTGGCGATGTCCTTATAATATCAAGGCCGATTGTCATGTTAACAGTCTTTTCAGACGCAACCGACTTAATCGGAATCAAACCCTGATCGTGGTAGCAGGAAATGTAACAGTCATAAGGCACCTTTTCACCCTTTAGATAATTCTGAACCCCTTTTACAAACAAAGTGTCAGCAGGAAGCGGATTCGTAATGTTGATTCCGCGCTTGCGCACAGCTTCAACCGCAGGAAGCATCTTTCTCTCCTCTTCATCCCCCATAATCCCGTTTTCACCGGCATGCGGATTCAGAGCACAAAGAGCAAACGAAGGCTTTTTGATGTAAAGCTTGTTCTGAAAATAACTCCTTAGCCTTTCGACTTTTTCTATTATTATCTCTTTGCTAAGGTTTTCTGAAACATCCTTTAAGGCGCAATGCCTTGTAAGAAGCAAGACCCTCAAATCCTTGGACACAAAAAGCATCTCTGCTTTCTGCCCGTCATGAGCAAGAAAATGCTCGAGTACTTCTGTCTGACCGTTGTAGATGTGACCTGCAAGGTGCATTGCCTCTTTTGAAGTCGGAGCTGTAACAATGAATTTTGGTGAAATCCCGCACGCTTTTTCAAGAGCACGGAACGAAAAATCACCGGCAGAAGCTGAAACAACACCTGGTTCTATTTTTTCAGGATAATCAATCTCAATTACTTCATAACTATTTGCAAGACGTCCGTAAGTGTTCAAAACCTTTGAGTTAGAAATAATTACAATGTCTTTAGCTGGCAAGTTCAGCATATTCAGGGCTTTGATTGTAATCTCTGCCCCGACCCCGTTCGGGTCGCCTGTTGTAATCGCGATTTTGTTAGAATATTTATTCATGGCACCTGAAATAATTTAAAATCTCTATCAAAGTCTTTGTGTTCCCGAGATTTCCGGACTTTGTAACAATCCATTTTTTGTTAATGTCCGAACAAATCGAGATAGCCGGAGCAACCTCGTCCACAAGCTTCAACTCGTTTGAGTTGATTGCTTTGCAGCACTTGTAAGAAGTCTCTCCGCCAAGAGTTATAAGGATTACATTAATCTGCTCCAACACCCTTCTGGTAAGCTCTGCAAGATAGTCTGTAATCTTTGTTGCAAGCTTTTCTTTTGTAAGCTCAGCATTGAACGAGTCGTCTGAAAACCCGTCAAAGTTGGTTATAAGATGTGATGTGTGTACAACAACCGTAACTCCGCTCTTAAGGTTGTTTATGACTCTTTCCACTAAATCATCACACACGCCGTTTAGGATATCCTTGATACCCAGCGCAATAAAATTCACATTGTCATAATCATCAGACTGCTCAAGCTTTGCAATCTGCTCTGCCGTAATCTGGGTTGCAGTGCCTGAAACAATGAATTTCGGAAGCTTTTCGAGCTTGAGAGTCTCTCTTTCTTTTTCAATTCCTGAAAGCCAGAACTTTCCGAGAACCTGAGCACCCGCTGCAGTCCCAGTCGGAAGCAGGTTTTTGTCACATTTTTTGATTGCAAGCGCAATCTGCTCAATGTCCGTAATGGAGGTAGAATCCGCAACTATAAGCTTTTTACCCTCTTTTATAAGCTCGTTTATCTTGATAAGAATCGGCCCTGCGCCGTTCATTACGGTTTTCAAATCAATCGTGCCGACAAGGTCTTTTCGCTCATCTTTAAGCTGTGATTTAAGAAGAGTCGGAACATGGGATTCCAGAATCGGAGAATGCGGGTCCATTGCCATTTCTGTTCTGCCGAGCGGAACGCCTTTTAGAAGGTGGTACCCGCCAACAGTGATTCTGCCTTCCTGCGGGAATGCCGGTATAATTATTGCAGCGTCATAGCCCAAAATATCAAGCATTGTAAGCGTTTCAACTGCAATATGACCTCTAAGCGTTGAGTCAATTTTTTTGTAGTAATAATCGAACGAGAAGTTCTCTACGAATGATTTAACAGCCTTTTCAACTCGTGAGACAGCTTCCCATTCTTCAACATTTCTGGACTCGCTGGAGAGCGCCCAGACTTCTGTGCCCTCTTTTTCCTGCGGTGTGCAGCTGCTATCAAGAAGAATCTTTGTATTTGCGCCCCTCAAATGAAACTGGAGCGCTGTATCGTTCGCTCCGGTTAAATCATCTGCAATTATACCTACTAAATCAGAAAATATCATTATTCTGCGTCTCTTTTTGAACCCAACAATCTAACATTGTTTGCAACAATCAGAAATCTTTCTCTTTCTTCACCAGACTGGTCTGTCCATTTGCTTATAGAGATTCTGCCATCAGCAACAACCTGACGTCCTTTTTTGATGTACTCGCCTGCAAATTCAGCCTGCTTATCCCAAACCTCAATATTATACCAGTCAGTAACTTCTTCTTTTGTTTTGGAGTCCCAGCGTCCGACTGCGAGTGAAAAAGTTGTTTTAACTTTTCCTGATTCAAAGTACTTGATTTCAGCGTCCTGACCTGCTCTTCCAATGATAGTTGCTGTATTCATTAAATTCTCCTTTTTAAAAACTATAAACTGATTATACCACGGAATTTGAATCAATAGCAAAAAATTTTTTTACGGTTTTTTATCTAAAAAACGGAGAAAATAAATGATACAAAAAATTAGCGCTATTAATTCAAAAACACCGGTGATAAAACAACTCAAAACACAGAAAAGAGCAATCAACGAGCCAAACACGACAACTAATCCGCAATCAGGCTTAAGCGGGATTCCAAAGAGCTATATAAGCTTTAGAGGTGCGGAGAATGAAATAAAACTAAGCGAGGACGGGCAAGACCTGTACAATAAAGCTGCAGAGATTGCACTTGATGCAGGACACACAGAACTCACCCCTCACCACGTTATAAAAGCAGCGGTTAATGAAACTACACAAAACCTGATTGGAATACCGGCAGAAGTATTGGATACCGGAGTGGTTGAGTCAATTTCTCCGCTTAGCAAAATTGCAAACGACTATGCAAAAGAAAACCTGCTTACAACAGCGGGCGGAAGAGCTGTTTTAGCAGATACACTTGATTTGCTGGAACAAGACATTCAGCCTTACCTCGATGCATTGCCGGTTGACAATGAATTGTTAGAAGGAAGGAAGGAAGCGCCGAAAATTCCGTATTCGGCTGATTTTAATACTGCACTTGCTGATATAGCAAAGGAAACTCCTGAATTGAATGCGCACATGATTCTGGCAACAGCTTTGAATACGCTTTCAAAAGACAATGTCAGCTATCCTCAAATGTTTTTGAACAGCATGAAATCGCTTAGCAACTTCAAAAAGGGTTCTGAGCTTGAAAAAAATTACATGAAGTTTTACGACTCCAAAGCGATTAACATCTGGAACAAATTAGCGCTTGGTTCAAATATGTTTGTCACTTATAACGACAGGAACGAGGCTGACAGAATAACCTCAAGTTTTGTAAACACAATAAACGCGCCAAAGCATGGCGGATTCAGCAACCAAAACACCTCTGTTTATGTTATGGCAGATGATATTACACCGCAGGATTTATTGAATGAGGTTAATTCTCTGGTTGAAGAAGAACCGGAAAAAAACAATATTTTCATCGTAAAAATGGATAACTATATTTTCAATGCGCTCAATGAAAACAACGAACAACATTATTCAGCAGCGCTTGCGCCGCTTTTAAGCAACGAAAAAGAGAATCTCAAACTTATTTTCCTCCAGAATGAAAACTCTTATTTTGAAATAATGCAAGACCCTGTTTCCAAGACTCTGTTTTCAAAATTCATAACTTACGCGCTTCCTCCAATGCGCACTTATGAAGCACAGCAGTTTTTGAGCGAAAACAAAGAGTATTTGCAAAAAGTAAAAACACCGTTTACAGAAGACGCCAAAAATCAGGCCATACTTTACGCAGACAAGCTTGAAGGAATTTTTCCGGATAAAGCCGTAGACCTGATGAAGCGAATTTCTTCATACTACGGTGGTGAGAAAAAGAAAATCACACTCAAGGAAGTAAATGAATTTGCATCCGTAGCCAATGATTTGTTTACAAACGGCAAAAACGCGAGCAACATAATCTATGACACAGGCAAAAACCTGAACTCGCTTTACGGCAAAGAAACAACCAAAAAAGACATTGAAGCAATTGTAAGGCAAATCAAATCAGGAAACATTGGTACAAAGGGCATAATACTTTATTCCAAAGACGAAGAAGCCGGCTCCGGCAGGAAATTCACAGCCGAAGTTATTGCAGGAGAAGCAAAAGTACCGTTTCTAGAAATTGATACCTCTGATTTTGCAACAGCAGCTTACGAGAACGAAAACCGTATCCCGCCGCAGGTTGCAATGTCAAAAATCTTTGCTGATGCCAAGAAAGCTGCAGCGCAGAATGAGCACAAAACAGCAATTATTTACGTAAACAACTTTGAAGAATTTGCATTCTCGGGCCCGTATCTTCCGGGCTACAAGCAGGCAATGTCCCAGCTTGCCAAAGAAATGGCAGCAGCAGAAGCTGAAAACCTCAACATACTTGTGTTAGGTTCAACAAACGAGTATTTCGTAGACGCGCTTCCGGTATTTGTAAAAGGATTTGATCAGAGGCTGGTAGTTGATACACCTGCTTATAACAAGCAGTCCAGAAAAGAAGTTCTAACGCACAGGATTGCAGAAAGAAAGCTTCCGCTTGCATACAGAACTCTTGCTGACAAGGATTATCTAATCGACAAGCTTGTGAAGCTGACCGAATACATGTCTTTTGTTGAAATCAAATCACTCATCGAAAAAACAGAGCAGATAATGCTTGAGCGTGGAAAGAAAAAAGCCTCAATTGGCGAGTTTATTGAAGCTTACCTCCAGCTTGCAACCGGAAGAACTTCGCTTCCTCAAATGCCTGAATACAACAAACAGGCTACAACTTCCCACGAGTGCGGGCACGCAACCAATCTTGAGGTTATGAATGACCTGTACAGGGCAAAAGGAAAGCCTTGGCACCATTCAAGAGATGTAAACTTTATCACGCTTGACCCTAGAGGAAACTTCCTTGGCGCGGTATTTCAAAACAAAACAGAAAACATTGACTACCCGATTGAAGCTCTGTTCATTGAATTAGTTTGCGCTTACGGCGGGTACTCTTGTGAAAAGCTATTCTTTGACACAAGCGGGTCAGCAGGTATCATGCAAGACCTTGCACAGGCAACCCAGAGAGCAAAGTCAGGTGTTGAGCTCTGCGGGTTCGGTGTTAACACCGGCAAGATTTCGAACGCAGCAAAAATCATGTCAGCCAAGTACAGTGAAAACGTATTCAAGGATATGGAAATAATACTTACCAACGCCCAGCTTGCCTCTGATTTAATCACCGAAACATACAGAGGGTTTAACCAATGGTTTACCCAAAAGTACACCAAGCTAATCGGCACAAACAACTGCCTGATTGACGGCGATGATTTCAGAAAAGCACTCCACAAGTGGAAGGATTCACAACCAGCTTCCTGGAAAGAAGAATGCGCAATCATGGAAGACATGGTTCTGGATATTATTAACTCCACCAAAAAGGGCAAGATTTACGGCAAACTAAAAGAGATAACAAAATCAGATAAACTTATTTCAGGTACTCTGAAATCCATGCTGTAATAACCTTGGAAAGAGTCTGGTCATTCTTCAGCATAAGCATGCCGCATGAGCGCGAAGTTGATGTGTATGTTGCAAAAGTCGCCTGCGCAAATTTTTTAAGGTAATCCTGCGCTTTTTCGCCGCTCAAATCACCCGTACCCGAGATTGAGAAAACATCAATATCAAGGTTGGCAAACTTAACCGGAACATAAAGCCCTTTTGTCTCAACCACAGGAGATAAAAGCACGAGGGTTTTCGGCTTATATGCAATCTTGTCAGCAACAAGAATCGCTGTGCTTGCCCCAATATCAGAGCCCACTATCGCCCAATTATTGAAGAATACTTTTTTACTGTTTTCAGCCTTAACAGTCTCAATAACCTTAACCACATCGTCCGGATACTTTGCATAAGCGCTGTTTGTCAGACTTTTCCAGGAAGTTCGAACCAGCTTCCCGCTGTAAACACTCGCTCCATGCCCCCGAAGGTCAATCTTCAAAACCGCATACCCTTTATCCATAAGCTCCCGTGGCAAAGTCTCCCACCAGCCGGATGAGTAGCCGAGAGAATGCAGAAGCACAACCGTCTGAAATTCTTTTTGTGATTTGACTTTCGGGTACTCAAGAGTTGCCTTAATATTAAACCCGTCCACTGACTGGACGCTTATTTCTCTCTTTGTTGTTGATGATGCCGCAAGCACCCCGTTTATTAAAATTAAAAAAAATGCTAAAATAAGAATAATTCTTTTCATACCGATATTATATCACATGAAATTGAGCGTTACAAATCTTAATAATTGGGCAATTATTTAACTTAGATATACTTTATATATATAAGAAATAATTAAGGAGATTTCATGCCAATAGTTTTAGACGTAAATATGAAATTATTTGCTGACAGGATGAACATAACCTCTTCCCGCATGATTCAGGATTATGGTCTAAAAACTGTTGACGAAATTATTGAGGCTGAAGCAGCGCAGGGGAATACACAGGCGATTAATTATGCGCGTGAGATGTACAATTCTCCGGCAAAATTAATCAAGATATTTAAGCTTGCTGATGTTGAAAACAAGTTTGTAATCCTTCACAACATGGACGACAGAACCCGCCAGATGGTGCTTCCGATGCTGGACAGCGAAGATTTGGTTATGGGTCTGTATTTCTTTACGCAGGACAAGTTGCTTGAAATGCTCAAGGAAGTTGACATTGAAGAGCTTGTAAGGGTTGTTCTCGGTGCATTTCCGTTAGAAGACATTGTGATGATGTTTACAGAAGACGACCTTGCAGCGTTTTTCCAGAACGAGGAGTTGGAAAAATACGATGTTATAAACCAGCTTAAGAGTATGCCTCCGGAAGTTATGATAAAGTTTGTTGAAGGAGTCACCGGTCAGCCTTCTGACCAGACAAATCCAATGGATTTAATTAACATGATTGAGCAGATGCCGCTTGACCAGTACAGAGACTTTATGTCAGCGATTGATCCGGACGTGCAGAGGCAGTTGACTTTCCAGCTTACGAAGCAGAAGCCGGATTATCTCCAATTATTTGAATCAGAGACTTACATAAACATGTTGAGCACGCTTATGAAGCCGGAGATGATTAAGCCAATGATTAATCTCAACAAGGAGTCACTGGTTAACATGATATCAATTCTTCCTGACGATTTGATGGCAATTGTCGCTGCGCAGGTTGACACAAAAGACTTTGCAGAATTCTTGCTTGACGACAGGCTTGACCTGCTTGAAGGCGCGTTAATGATTTAGGAAAACTCCTCTTACGTAGTAGTTTTCGTCGGTTTTAAGCTGTTCGTACAATTCGTTTCTAATATTTGCAGCCAGAATAAGTTCTGCGGCTTTTTCTCTTATCGTGTACTCACTCTGTGCAGCCGAGCGGGTCAAAATCTCTTCAAGCAGCTTTGAATCAACCAGTTCATAGAAATCTTTGAGTGTTTCCAGACACCAGTAGAGTTTGAATAGTTGTTTATTGATTACGTATTTTTTATCACGGAATATGAACTTATCCAGCTCATCGAGAGCCTGATTAGTGAAACACAGAATCCTTTCGGTATATCTTTGTGAAAATTCTTTATCGGATTTTAGCAGTTTTGCGCTATCGACCACGAGTCTGCAAATATTTGCATTAATATCAATAGCAGCGTCTGCAAAGGTTTCCGGATAGCAGAAGTATTGTCTTGAATTTTCGTCAATCGAGATTATCCGGTTTATTTTCAGAGCAACGGCTTCCCTTATTTTCCCGTCGCAGCCTGTGAGGTTCTGAACGAGAGCTTTTGAGTCGGTTTCGGTTTTGACATAATCAAAATTCAGTGCAGCAATCTGTTTTTCAGGAATATTGCCGGTTTCAAGCATAGCAAGGAGTTCTTCGTGTGAGAACTCTTTTTCGCTCATATTATACGCCTGTTCAAAATTTGTATCTAAATCTTTATAAAAACCCGAATTCAAATTTATCTTTTCCTTTTTATATAACACTATCTTAGCACAACGAACAATGTTTTTGCAGGTAAAAATAGTTTTAATGTATGATAAGTAAAATAACTATTGCTGTATAATATACTTTAAGGAGACTATCATGAATTTACTAGAAACAATTATCCATAAAGTTTTAATATTCGAAAAAGAGCCGCAAAGGGTTGGCTTGTCACAGTTCAAAGACAGACCTGTAGCAAAGCCGGTTGAACCTTCTATCAAGTCAAAAAACGTTAAGCTTTCTGACCTGATGCGCCGCGGTGCAGCGCAGGATGTTTAAAGAACAGCCAGGCAGCTAGGGTAGCCAAGCGGTTTTAGAACATCAACCTGAACAGCAGGAATCTCTTATTCAATTTTTCAGAGAATTTCTTCAGATTAGAAACGGTTTCAGAAGTATCAGTCATAATCTGTTTCAAGCCTTCTTTATCGCCGCCTTCGCCATTGATTGTTTCGAGCGCATTTGAGACTTCGCACATAGTAACGTTCAGATTATCGATTGATGTATTAATCTTAGACTTAAGGTTTTCATCTTTTGTCATGCGGTTAACCGAAGTAGAAATCTCGTTGAGGTTCTTCATAACAGCGTTAAGGTCTTCTGCAAACTCCTTAGCGTCAACCGCACCAAGAATCGGAGCAAGCTGTTTTGAGAGATTTGAAACAGCTTCCGCAGTTTCATAAACGGTCGGTTTGAATTTTTCATCCCCGACTATACCGTTAACATTAACAGCGAGTTTATTGAAGTTTGTTGAAACATCGCTCATCATCCAGAGGATTGCATCAATATCGTTTTTGGAGGTTTCAACCAGTTTTTCAGTCTTAGCAAGTGTTGTTGTTGCCTGCGCAGTCAAATCCTTGAAGTTTGTAACAGATTGTCTGATTTCAGAAATCAACTGGTCATTCAGAAGCTCGTTTACGATTCTATTTGTTTCTGTAAGTGACTCGGCAGCCTTATATTGCAAGTCCATAAAATCAGCAATTCTCATCGGCTCAACCACTGTATAAGGCGATGTTTGCTGCGGGTAAGGAAGCTGGATATTATCAAGCGGCGCGATTCTAAGTTTTTTTACGCCGTTTTCTGTGATAATTTTACCGGTCATAAAATGCGGCAAGATAAGCCCCGGAAGGTTTACAACATAGTCAACTTTGTATGCATAGCTTGTTTTGATAATATCCTTAAGCTCGTCCGGAACAAGTTTTGCTGTCATAATCTGGGATTTTTTAACCTTACCAACATCGTAATACTTGTCATCCAGTTTGATTTCCACAATCGCATCATTCGCAAGCAGGTCTTGATTCACAACCGGAATATAGACCGTACGCAATCTTGGTGGAGTGATTTCCAAGAACTGTTCGCCAATCAGGCCGGATTGCTGAATAGAGAGCATGGAGGCCTTTGGAATAGTGATTCCGGGCTCTGTAATAACGAACTTCATCTTAACATAGCTTGATTCCCCGCTTACAACCGGAGTGATTTCTTCCACCTGTCCGACTCTAAGTCCCATCATTTGCACGCCGGAGCCCGGTCTCATGCCGTTTACGTCTTTGAATCTGACTTCTATTCTTTCTGCTGATGAAAAAGAGCGACCCTTAATCCAGAGAACCGTAAACAGTAGTATTGTTAAGGCTACAAGTGTTAGTATTCCTACTTTAAATGATGGTGACATTTTCATTATGTATTTATCCTCATTATTAATTCATTTTCATCGGACCTTCGAGCGAAGCGTTTACAAACTGCTTTGTATAAGGAGTTTCTTCTCTGCACAGGTCTTCCGGCGAACCTTCAAATACTGCATGACCATTATACAACATCAAAACAGAATCTGCTGTTCTGTTTATTGTAGACATCTGGTGCGTAACAACAATTGAAGCTGCGTTTGTTTCGTTTTTCAATCTTACAATGTAATCCTCGATAAGCGTGGACGAAATCGGGTCAAGCCCCGCTGTCGGCTCATCGTAGAGAATTATTTTAGGCTCTGTAACAATTGCACGCGCAAAGCTTACGCGCTTTTGCATGCCGCCTGAAAGCTCGGACGGGAATTTGTCTTCAATACCTGATAATCCAACAAGCTCAAGCTTTTCTGCAACGATTTTCTCAAGCTCGGCTCTTGTGTATTTTCCTCTCAAGTCTTTTCTCTCCTGGAGCGCAAAAGATATGTTATCAAACACATTGAGCGAATCAAAGAGCGCAGAGTACTGGAACACCATTGCAATATCACCGCCGCTTGTATTAATCTCACCGGAATCTTTTTCCAGAAGTCCGCTTATGAGTTTAAGCACGGTGCTTTTTCCGGAGCCGCTAAAGCCGATGATTGAAAGGATTTTCCCGTCATCAACTTTGAACGAGATATCGTCCAGAATAACTTTTTTATCAAATGATTTTACAAGATTTTTTACTTCTATTCCCATTTATTAACCCTATATAATTCCTAGCTGCCTAATAAAAGAACATCGCTGCAAAGATTAAGTCCAGTATAACGATTGCAACAAACGACCAGACAACAGCCTTCGTCGTAGCGATACCAACACCTTTTGCCCCGTCTTTTGCTTCCATGCCGCATGAGCAGCTTATAAGAGTTATGACAAACCCGAAGCTGAGCGATTTTAGGATACAGACATTCAGGTCATGCATATTAAGCCCGAACCATACAGAGTCAAAATACGCTTTATAAGTAAGCCCGGAGGCAAGATTTGAAGCAACAGCCCCTCCGAGCACCCCGAACACGGAAGCCACAACCACGACAAGAGGCATCATAAGAGTGCCGGCAATTATTCTCGGTGTAAACAGGTAGTGCACAGGATTAACTTTCAGAACCCTGATTGCGTCAATTTGTTCAGTAACCTTCATTGTCGCGATTTCAGAGGCGAGCGAAGAGCCAATCATGGAGATTATTGCAAACCCTGCCATAATAACGCCTTCTTCTCTTACCATAAGTATTGCAACGAGCATGCCCACATAATTTCCCGCGCCCTGTTTTACCATCTCACCTGCTATTTGCATCGCAATAATAATAGAGGTCATGCCCACAATTGAAAGGGTTATCGGAAGCGAAGAGACTCCAAAGCGTGAAGATTGAGCCATTATTTCCCTAAAAGTTGTAGGAAACGACTTCAATCCGCGCAAAAAATCGAGTCCGAAGAGAGCGACATTACCGAGAGTTGAAACAAAGCTCGCAAACTCAGCCTGAAACATTCTGAATATTTTGTATGTATAAGTCGCTTTATAGTATATTTTCATCTCAACTCTTTAGTGTTGTATTTTACTACACAGTTTATTATACCAGAGATACCAATTTATTTACAAATATTTTTTTATTTATGCTAAACTAAATCTTAGGAGTATTCAGAATTGGGAGTTTTTAATTAAATGTTAAAACTAAAAGACACGACAACAAAAGACGCCTTTAGATACGGGCATCTGCTTAATAAAATGTTTCCATACATCAAGAAAGTTCTGGGGCGCTCGATTATCCTGCTGCTTCTTGCAATCCCACTTGGCTTGCTTGACGGGGTTGTAGCGTTCTCGCTAAGACCTTACATGGATTTTGTTGTAAACGGAAACGAAGCGCAAACATTTGAGCTTATGGGGCACACATTTAAGCTTCAAGCGTTTTTTATAAAATTAATACCAATCGCAATCGTAGTATTTGCGCTTGTGCAGGGTGTTTTGAAATACATTTGTAATTACCTGACCGAATGGACAGGAAACAAGATGTCAAACGCGTTGAAGATTGATTTGTTCAAAAAATTAACCTCAATGGACACAAAATTCTACGACGTAAACTCTTCCGGGCTTGTTCTAAGCCGGTTCTTGTCAGACCCTGATCAGGCTTCAAAAAACCTTATAAACACTTTGAAGGGGTTCATTCTTGCGATATTCGAATTTGTAGCGCTTGTTTTTGTACTTCTTTTCAACTCGTGGAAGCTTGCGCTCATTGGTATCGGGGTTATGGGAATTGCGATTACTCCAGTCATGTTTATCAAGAACAAAATCAAAAAAGTTTCCAACGCTTCTATGGTAGTTGGCGGGAACATGACAACAAACTTCAACGAAACATTTGCCGGTAACAAGATTATCACTGCATACAACTTGCAGGAAAACCAGAACCACAAATTTGAAGGTCAAATCGGGCAGCAGTTCGACCTTGCAATGTCTTTGACAAAGCGCGTCGGCTGGATGTCTCCTATAATGTATTTTGTATGCTCAATCGGTATTGCAATAGTTATGAACTACGGCAACAGCCTGATTATTTCAGGAGAAATGACAGCCGGAAGTTTTGCGTCATTCGTAACATCGCTTCTTTTGCTTTACAAGCCGACAAAATCACTCGGGTTGACACTTACAAACCTGCAAGCCACCTTTGTTTCCATGGCTCGTGTATTCGAATTATTTGAACTCATGCCGGAAATCAAGAGTGCGCCTAACGCAAAACCTGTTAACGGAGTCGGTTCCGGAATCAGTTTTGAGCACGTAAGTTTTGAGTATGAAGAAGGGCAGCCTGTTCTTAAGGACTTCAACCTTAATGTAGGTAGAAACGAAACAATTGCGCTTGTCGGAAATTCAGGCGGTGGAAAATCTACAGTGGTTAACCTTATTCCGCGCTTCTACGATATAAATTCCGGTTCAATCAAGATTGACGGCACTGATATAAGAGACCTTGATTTAGTGAGTCTTAGAAACAACATATCATTTGTTTTTCAGGACAATTATCTGTTTACCGGAACAATAAAAGAAAACATTCTCATGGGCAAGCCGGACGCAACAGAGGCTGAAATTGCTGAGGCAGTGAAGCTTTCGCACCTCGACGAGTTCTTAGGCACCCTTCCTGAGGGCATTGACACTATTGTGGGTGAGCGCGGATCTTCGCTTTCAGGAGGTCAAAGGCAGCGTGTTGCAATTGCGAGAGCGCTTGTTAAGAACGCGCCGATTGTTATCATGGACGAAGCAACATCGGCTCTTGACAACGAATCAGAGGCAATTGTGCAGAAGGCATTGGACAACCTTATGCAAAACAGGACTGTATTTGTAATCGCGCACAGGCTTTCTACGATTCACAATGCAGACAGGATTGCTGTTCTTAACGAAGGCGAGCTTGTAGAGCTTGGCACGCACAGTGAGCTTATCAACAAGCCTGATGGTAGATACAGATATTTATATGAAATGCAGTTTGGAGCAGAGGCAGCAGTTTAGCCTCATTCCCTCCCTGGATGGGGAGGGGCAGGGTAGGGTACAATAAGTAAAGGAGTAAAAATGTACGGATTAATCTTAGCAGGTGGTTCAGGAAGCAGGCTTTGGCCTTTATCAAGGGAGTTGTACCCGAAGCAGTTACTTAATATCCAGAACACAGAGAGTTTGCTTCAGGCAACTTTTGAAAGACTAGCAGAGTGTATGCCGTCATCCCATATAATTAGCATGACAGGCGTAAAGCATGTTGCAAACGTCAGGTACCAGCTTTCTTCACTGTGTGATAATCCGGTTGTTTTATCAGAGCCAATCTCCAAAAACACGGCTCCGGCAATCGCGCTTGCTGCAAAATACATAGTAGAAAAGTTTAATACAGACCCTGTTGTACTTGTTGTGCCGTCAGACCACATGATTAACGACACAGAGAAATTTATCGCAACAGTAAAAGAAGGCGAAAAAATTGCAGAAATGGGCTACATAGTGACATTCGGAATCAAGCCTTCCTACCCTGAAACAGGTTATGGTTACATTAACGTAACAGACAAGCACATTGAACGCGGATTCAAAGTAAACAGGTTTGTTGAAAAGCCTGACACAGAGCTTGCTGAAAAATACGTAAAAGAAGGGACTTATTACTGGAACAGCGGTATATTCATGTTCAAAGCTTCTGTATTATTGGAAGAGCTTGCAAAATGCTCGCCTGATATTTACTCAAAGCTTTCGAACTTCGATTTCACAGATTCAAACGAGATTCCATTCACAGAGTTTGAAAAAATGCCAAGCATTTCTATTGACTACGCTGTAATGGAAAAATCCGACAAAATTGCGCTTCTCAAGCTTGAAAGCGACTGGAACGATTTGGGCAGCTGGAAATCAATCTACGATGTCGGCAAAAAAGATGAGGACGGAAACGTTAAAATCGGGCATGTCCTGGATGAGGGTTCTAAAAATTCGCTAATGTACTCATCTTCAAAACTTGTTGCAACAATAGGGCTTGAAGACACGGTTATTGTGGAAACAGAGGACGCGATTCTTGCCTGCAAGAGCGACCGCACGCAGGATGTAAAGAAGATTTTTGAGACACTCAAGAAACAGAACGACGACACCCACCTTGTTCATAAGACTGTTTACAGACCATGGGGTTACTACACAGTGCTTGCGCAGGGCAGAGGCTTCTTAACCAAAATGATACAGGTTAATCCGGGTCAAAAGCTTTCTGTGCAGTCACATAACCACAGAAGCGAACACTGGGTTGTGCTTGAAGGCATGGCAAAGGTTGTGCTTGAAGGCAAAGAGCACATTTTGAGCCCGGGACACAGCATTGATATTGATGTGAAAGAAATCCACTCACTCCAGAACCCTTACAAGGATGTTTTGAAGATTATTGAGGTACAAAAAGGCGAACTTCTTATAGAAGAAGACATCATAAGATACGAAGACATGTACGGCCGCGTCTAAACAGCGGCCATCTTTTCCTGCAATGTATGCGCAGATTCTTCATACCCTGCACGCCCCATAAGCGCGTAAGTATAATTCTTAGCCTGCTCTACACCAGGCTGGTTAAATGTATTGATGTTATAAAGCTCACCCGCAATTGCAGTCTGCACTTCCAACATGTAAAGCAGTTGCGCAATGTTGTACTCGTCTATCTTTTCAATAGAAAGCGTCATTGTCGGGCGCTTGTAATCAGCAAGCGCAACCCTTGTTGAGTCGGCTTCCGCGTTTAGCAAATCGTTGATTGTTTTACCGCCAAGATAACGGATACCGGTGTATTCAAATATCTTCGGAATCTCCAAAGTTGTATCAAAATTCTCTACGCGTATAAATGTAATAACCTTGTTGTTAGGCCCTTCATTATAAAGCTGAATCTGAGAGTGCTGGTCAGTCGCACCAAGCGCCTTTATCGGAGTCGGCCCGACATTAACTTTCTCGCCGTTGTTGTTGAACTCTTTGCCCAGAGACTCTGCCCAGAGCTGCACGTACCAGTCAGAAACATACTTCAATCTGCTTGAGTACGGCATCATTACAGAAAGATTCTTGCCTTTCTGAGTATCAAGCAGGTACTGTACAAGAGCGCCCTGCGCTGCAATATTCTGGTTAATATCCGTATTTTTTAGCGCAAGGTCAATGTCCTTAATCCCGTTCATCAACTTGTCAATATCAAGCCCGACAAGCGCAAACGGCAAAAGCCCGACTGCTGAGAACACTGAAAAACGTCCGCCCACATCATCTGGGACAAAGAATGTCTTGTACCCTTCCTGATCCGCAAGCTGCCTCAGGATTCCCATTTTTTTATCGGTTGTGGCCACAATATTTTTTCTATAATCATCCCCGAGCTCTTTTTCCATTAGGTCTTTGATTATCATGTACTGTGACATGGTCTCTGCCGTGTCACCTGATTTTGTGATTACATTAACAAGGGTTTTCTTCAAATCAAGAACCTGCAAAAGTCCGTTCATGGAATCAGGGTCAATGTTATCAAGGAAAAATATTCTTGGAAGCCCTTCTCTCTGTTCCGGAGTCAACAAATTCCAGTAAGGTTTTAAAAGAGCCTCTGTAACAGCAAGCCCGCCCAGAGCAGAACCGCCGATTCCGAGCACAAGAATGTTATCAAATCTGCCTTCTACCATTGAAGCAAATTCTTTTACATACCAGACAGTCTCTTCGTTGTAGCCAAGATTCATCCACTGCAGCCACTGGCCTGGTTTGTCTTTTCGCTGGTTTAGGTTTTTAATAATGTCTGCTATTCTTTCCCTGTAGTTTTCAAATTCCTGATTCAAGTTCAACCCGTTTTCTTCGCCGATAATCGCGGAATCTGTGTTTCTGCAGTTTAATTTAAGCATCCTCAAAACCTTTCACTAAATAATACCCTTATATCAATTGTACTATTAACAATTAAATTTTCAAGGGTCAGGCGTGCAGTCATAACGCACCATTTGGGGAATACTTTTTTTTATTTTTATTGTAAAATATTCCTCGTGAAGAGTTTTTTTAAGACAGTTTTTATATTCGTATGCTTTGTAATCTCACTCTGCTGCATTGGAAGCCAGAGTGAAATCTCTAATATCGGCGCAATAAACTACATCCAGAACGATTACACAAAAGTCGTTATGGTTTCTCAAAGCGCAAATTCAGAGATAAGCGCGTATTCAGACAGAACAAACTACACTCTTAATAAAACCCCGAACGCTTCAAACAACTGGGATTTTTTAAACAATCATTCAAATAAAACCCCGCAGTCTTGCGCGGTTAACATTCATAAATTATCAAACCTGTTAGAAAACGAAATCTCTATACGTGCCCCATAGAACTCCCTGCTGCAATCAGGTATTAAGAATAACAGAATAAGGAGAAAACTATGGATTTAACGTTACTAAAAGACGGTTTCTTTGTAATGGTAATCGGAATGGGCACAGTTTTTGCGTTCCTCACCGTTATGATTTTTGCAATGGATATCAACGCTTATGTATTGAAGATAGTAAACAAATATTTTCCGGAAGAAATTCCCGTTGATAGAACAGCTGCAAAAAAGAAGAAATCTCAAAACAGTGATGACGAAATTGCACTCGCTATTGCCTGTGCTCTCAGAGCGTCAGGGCAGTAGCCTAACAAAAGGAGATTTTTATGGACGAAAAAGAAAATACTTATAACGAATCCCACGGCACAGGATTGTGGGGGACAATGATATTCATGGCGGTCGCAATTGTGACGATGATGCTGTTGAGATATTTTCTGAATTATTAATAAACAGAAGGGGCGGATGCAAAGCATCCGCCCCTTTTTGTTAAATCCTTGTCTTATTCTTCCCCATCTTAGCGCGCTTCTTACGCCTCATCAAATCAACAAACGCCTCAAGCCTTGTAATATACCCGGCTTTCCCTGTCTGCTCATCCATAATAAGCGTAAGGATAGGAATCTCATGCTCGCTTCTCATTGTCGGGAAGATGTTCTGTGACATAATCTCCGGCATGCAGGTAAACGGAGATATATGGATAATCCCGTCTTTTCCATGCTCGTCTGCAAAAACAACGTCTGAAACACATTCAAGCGCGTCACCGCCAATATCTCTCATAAGATAAGGCTTTGCCATTCTCTCAGCTCTCTGAAGGTGTGTTTCCGGGCCTCTGAACGCTTTTGGAATAATCGCGTCTTTGAGGAAGCTTCCAACAGTCAAACTTCTTCTTGTCTCAACCCCCATTCTGCCAAGCTCGCGCTCTATGTTCTGGTTTGAAAACTCATCGTTTACAAGGAAGATTTCACCGGTCAAATCAACATGCAAAACCTCGCGGTTAGGGTCGATTTCGGTTTTTTCAATTTCTTTTAAAGCCTCGTTGTAAACATGCTTCAAATCAAGAGTTGATTCAACCTTGTCAATCATTCTAAGAGCCTTTTTGTAATGCTTTTCAGCCTCACCCGGCTTGATTTCACGCGCTCTGTAGTATGAAAGCGCCCTATCCAAATCATCAATCGCAAAAATCTTTCTGATTGTGATGTTTATTGCTCTCATAATAAGCACAGGGTCATTTTTTCCGGAAATCTCTCTCAGGAAATTATACAAACCCTTGATTCCATCGTACAAAGACAACTCAATGTAGTTTGCCTTGTAGCCCAAATCTTTCAGGGTATTATAAATATTGTTTCCGTACTCGCCGAGCCTGCAAATGCCCGGAGAGGTAATCATTGCAACATAGTCGGCTCCGCCTTCGATTGCCTCAATAAAGTTGCCGAGAATAAGCTTATACGGAAGACAGATTGCTTCCGGAGAATTTTTTGTGCCGTAAGAGAGGGTCTTTTTACTTGTATAAGGCGGAACATAAGGTTCTACTCCGATTTTTTTAAGCCCTGCTGCCCAGGCAATGGAAATTGTTCCCATGTGGGGAAATGCGACTTTTATTTTTTTACCTTTTGCCATTTTCTTTTTATACTCCTGTTATTAATTTTATTATATCCTAAAAAAATTTTGAGGTATAATGTTCTTAACTTGTCCCCTCTCCAAGGGGGAGGGTTAGGGTGGGGGTTAAGCAATGGCAAGAATAGTTCAGCTGTCAAAAAACGTAATAAACCAGATTGCAGCAGGGGAAGTTATTGAACGTCCGTTCTCTGTGGTAAAAGAGCTTGTTGAAAACTCTGTTGACGCAGGCGCCACAAAAGTCAGCATAGAAATCTCAAACGACTGCCGCGATATCAGAGTGGCAGACAACGGCTCCGGCATTCATCCGGAAGATATCTTGCTTGCATTCTCAAAACATGCTACAAGCAAAATCCAAACAGGCGAAGACATCTACAGCGTTAAGACAATGGGGTTCAGAGGCGAAGCTCTTGCAAGTATTATTTCCATCTCCAAACTAACCTGCATCACAAGAACAAAAGATTTTGACACAGGCACAAAAGTTGAGTGCGAAAACTCGGAAGTCAAAGAAGCGCAAACCGGCTGTGCTGTCGGTACAATAATGGAAATCAGGGATTTGTTCTACAATATTCCTGCACGACTCAAGTTCCTGAAATCTCCTAAAACAGAATTTGCTTACATAAACGAACTTATTCAGGCTATGGCGCTTGTGCGCACAGATGTCGCATTCGAACTTAAAAATAACGGCAAAACAACACTCAGAACAACAGGTCAGGACAATACCCTGCAAGCATTGAAAGAAGTATTTTCAGACATTCCTGTGAATTACCTGCGCGAAGTGAGTAAGACTGACAGAATGTCAGGCCTGAAGATTTCAGGCTATGTGAGCACTCCGGATTACACAAGGGCGAGCAAAAAAGACTACTACATGTACGTAAACTCACGTG
Source organism: uncultured Candidatus Melainabacteria bacterium (assembly GCA_949902595.1). GTDB lineage: Bacteria > Cyanobacteriota > Vampirovibrionia > Gastranaerophilales > Gastranaerophilaceae > CAG-196. The sequence goes on from CATLDC010000005.1 coordinate 59,312, forward strand.
TCGTAAAGTGCCCTGTGTTCCAGAAAGCAATTGACACAGTTTACAAAAACCTCACCGGCAATTCAAGGTACCCGTTCTTTATACTTAACCTTGAAATCCCCACCGAGGATGTGGATGTAAACGTCCACCCACAGAAAAAAGAAGTCAGATACAAGAATACAAACCAGATATTCAATTTTATCTATTCGGCTGTTGACATGGCGCTTTCCGGAATCGTCGAAAAGCCTTCCACTGCCATAGTAGAAGAAAAATGTACGATTTCAGCCTCACCGATACAACCTGTGTTCGTCAATAGCGGGTCTGATGATGTCTATGTTGATGCTGATACCAACCTCAACCTGTTTGAGAAACCACAGACGGCTGAAATAAAGCAGTTTAAGCTTTCTGAGCAGAAAGAAGAAACTCCGGCTCAAGCGAAAATCATTGAGGAGCCTGTGCTGGAAAAAGAAGAACTCATAATCGGGCAGTATAAAAAGACTTATATTCTTATTGAGCACGAAGACGGCCTGGAGATAGTTGACCAGCACATTGCAGAAGAAAGATATATTTACGAGACCTTGAAAAAGACTAAAAACATAGACTGCCAGCTGCTTTTCATCTCTGATGTGATTGAAATCTCTCCGAGTGACAAAGCGCTTCTTGAGGCGCACAAAGACAAGCTGAACAAATTTGGCTACGAGATAGATTTTATGTCTGAGCATGAAGTCATTTTCAGAAAAGTTCCGCAGCTTCTGTCCAAGGTGTCACCAAAAGAGATTCTTGCAAATATTCTGGAGCATATTTCCGGAGATATTGATAATATTGAGGAGCAAATACTGATAACGACTTCCTGCAAAGCTGCTGTTAAAGCCAACACTTATCTTAACACTTTCCAGATGCAAGAGATTATCAGAAATTGGCGCAAATGCGAAAAACCTTATACATGCCCGCATGGAAGACCTATTTCCAAATTCTTTGAGCACAAAGATATTGCTAAATTTTTCCAGCGTTCAAAATAAATTGTAACAATTTGTTTACAATAAACGTAAAACATGGCAATTTTTTGTGTTGACAAGGTTTAGTAAATATATAAAGCGTGTAAATAAAAAAGGAAGGAATGTGTATGGATCCAATTAAAAATACCGGAATTGATTATGCAATGACAGTTCCGCAAAATCAGGTACAAGGTTATGAAGATTATTCTTCAATGCCGATGATTTATGAATCAGATGATACTGAAAAGAGAAAAGCTTCTTCAAATATGTTGGGCTATACACTGCTCGGTATCGTGGCTGCTGCAGGAATTGGCTACGGTGCAATGAAAGGAAGAAAAGTTTCTGGACTTCAAAAAGAAAACGAAGCGATTAGGGCTGCTAAAGAAGCTGTTGACAAACAGCTTCAAGAAGCTAACAATAAGATTGAAGAATTAACAACAAAGAAACAATCAAAAATCAGAAAATTCTTCTCAAAATTGAATCCTAAAAACTGGGGCAAGAAAAAAGAAGCTCCAGCAGTTGAGCCGAAGCCGGAAGTAAAAGTCGACCCTAAGACTCCTGAAACAACAAAACCGGAAGGTAAATAACATAAAAAAAGCTTTGGTTAAACCAAAGCTTTTTTATTTACAATCTTGGCGGTCTCATGCTCTGCTGGGCTTTTTTCCCCTTGCCCCCGCCTTTCATACCCACAAGTATTTTTTCACCTTCAAAAATACTATCACCCTTAACCTCTGTGTAAGAATCATCGCTAGCACCAGTCGTAATATCGATTCTCGCAAGCTTCAACCCGTCTTTTATCCAGAGCCCCTGAGTCTTGTATTTCTGCCCGTCTGATTTCGGGGTGAATTTCAGTGCAATATTTGGAACACAAAGAACATTCTCGTTCTTTGCCGTAATAATCGAAACATTCGCAGTCATGCCGGGTTTGAGCTTCAAATCGCTGTTATCTACCGTAACAATTACAGAATAGGTCACAACATTTGAAACAGTGGTCGGTGAAATTCTAACCTGTGTAACCTTGCCTTCAAACTCGCTGTCAGGATACCCGTCGAGCGTGTAAGTCACATCCTGTCCTTCTTTTACCTTGCCGATATCAGCTTCTGATACGTTAACCTCGATTTGCATTTTTTCCAAATCCTGCGCTATTGTGAATAACTCCGGAGCCTGAAAACTTGCTGCAACCGGCTGCCCGAGGTCGATTTCACGTGAGATAATCATCCCGTCAACAGGCGCTGTAATCTTTGTGTAATTCAGGTTTACAAGTGACTGGTCGTACTGTGCGCGGGTCTGGTTAATCTTTGCTCGCGCTGCATTTACCTGAGCGAGGTTAGCTTTGTAGTCGCTTTCTGCCTGGTCTAATTCCGACTTTGGAATAAAATTTCGTGAATAAAGGTTCTTATATCGTTTAAGAGTCTTTGCACTCATCTCAAAAGTTGCCTGTTTATTGGCTAAATCAGCCTGTGCAGAAGTCATTGAAGCAAGGTTCTGATCCACCGTTGCCTGAAATGTTCGCGGGTCGATTTCTGCAAGAAGCTGGCCTTTTTTTACGGTTGAATTAAAGTCAACATAAATTGCGCTAATCAGACCTGAAACAGTGGAGCCCACAGAGACTGTGTTTACCGGGTTAATAGTTCCGGAAGCTTCGACCACATGGGTAATTGTCCGGCGCTCAACCGGTGCTGTTTCATACACTACTTTGTTTTTACACAAGGCGGATACTGAAAGCAGCATTAGTATTATAATTGCGATTATGCCTACAATATATCTCTTTTTTATCTTCATACATTGTCCTTTTTACTGGTTTTCTTTGTTTTCTTAGCAAGTTCTTTTTCCTGCTTTTTCAAATCTTTCTGGTAATCTTTGACATCTTCGACAGTCAAAGTATTTTCCTGCGGGAGCGCGATTTGGCGCTCAAGTGTCGCGCGTGCAACATTGTAGTTGTAAACCGCCTGAACATAAGAGCTCTGCGCGTTATTATAATTTACCCTTGCATCCTGAAGCTGGATATAATCTCCGAGTCCCACGCTGTAGCGGCCGTCTGCAAGTTCAAGGTTTTCAAGAGTCTGACGCACTTTGGTTTCAAGAAGCGGAATTTGTTTTTCAAGTTGAATCATGTCAACATAGGCAGTTTGGATATCAAAATACAAGTTCTGGTTCAAGAGTTCAATCTCTGTTTTAGCAAGGTTTAGTTCTGAATTAGCAATATCAACCTCGTGTTTCACCTGCTTCATATTAAAAGTAGTATTCAAATCAAGATAAACATTCACCCCGTTATTAGCGTAAGTTTTGCTGTTAGCATAGCTATACCCCACGCCACCGCGAAGTTCCGGCAGATATTGGCGTTTTGTAAGCAGCACGTACTGTCTCATGGCTTTAAGGGTTGCATTAAGCGCCTTCAAGTCAGGTCTGTTTTCTTTTGCAATGCTTACAGATTTTTCAAAAGTGTAAGGGTATTTTTCAAACACGTAGTCGCTTAGAACATCGCTTTTTTCAACTTTTGTTGCATAAACCGCGTCCTGAATATCGTCAGGGAGTTCTAGAAATTTTTCGTAGTTATCAATATTTGTGAGGCTCATTGGAACATACGGGTTTCTAAGATTGAAAGTTTCCGTATTCTGGATATTGTATTCAGGCGCATAAGCCACGTACATAGCGTTATTCAGGGCAACAATCGCATTTTTGTAGGTGTTTTCAGCCTTAACAAGTGCGACTTTTGAATCGCTCAGGTTAACTTCTGCATTAACAAGGTCGATTTTTGACTTAATCCCTTCTTCAAAATAAGCAAGTGTTCTCTGGTAGTTTCTCTCGTTTATCTGGACATTAAGTCTTTCGACCTCCATAAGATTTTTGGCTGCGAGCACTCCGTAGTACTGGAGTTTCACATTAAAAATTGTTGTAAGCACAATCTCGTCAAAATCAAACTCGGCAGCGATTTTATTGAACTTCTGCATTCTGATATTGGCGTCAGAGCGTCCGAAGTTCCAGAGAAGCTGCGAAAGTCCTGCATCAAAAGCCGGCAGGGTTCTTGTATTAAGGGTTGTGCCGTTGTTTCTTCTTGTATAGCCCTGATTAAATCCGCTTCCCAGTGTAACGCTCGGGAAATAAGCAGATTTTGCCACCCCGACGCTTGAGGCTGCGATATCAAGGTTCAGGATATATTTTTTCACAACAGGGCTGTTATTTAGTGCAATTTTTATACAGTCGTTTATCCCGAGTGAGGTGTTTTTCTCAATCTGGATGCTTTGGAGTGCTTCTGCTTTAAGCGTGAGCACCATACACATTAATAGTAATACTAGTTTTAATTTATTTCTCATCGGTCCAAATAATTACAGCTGTTTCTACATTATAAACGACAGCCATAAAATTATGTTCATTTTTTTGTATGAGATTATTCTACTACTACTTTAATTCAGGAGATATTCCCCAGTGGAGCTTATTTCTCAAAACAGAATAAAAGCTTTCGTCATTAATAAACGCAAGTTTTGCCTTATTTTCGGAAGCTGAAATTGAGATTTTATCAACGCAATTAGTCGTATCAAACCCGTCTATCGCAACAGAGAGAAGCCTGTCGCTTGTTTTCACCGTAATCATCTCACAGGATGGCACCACAAGTGGTCTTGCATTGAGTGTATGAGGGCAAATTGGGACAATAACAATAGCATCGAGTGTCGGGTACAATACAGGTCCGCCTGCCGAAAGCCCGTAAGCTGTTGAGCCTGTAGGGGTTGAGATAATCAGCCCGTCTGCGATATAGTCACACACAAATTTATCGTTGATTTCGAGATAGAATTTTGAGGTTCTGCTTGTTGCGCAGCCTTTGATTACAAAATCATTCAGCGCCTTGTAATCACCGGAAGTGAGCATCAGGCGTTCTTCGACCGAGTAGTTCTGGTTAAGGACTGATTTCACAGTTTTTTTAACTTCGTTTACTCCGGCTTGTGAGAGGAATCCGAGTCTTCCGAGGTTTATACCGAGCACAGGGATTTGGGATGAGGCATAGAACCTTGCAGCTTTTAGAAGTGTACCGTCACCGCCCAAAACAAGAGTAAAGTCTCCGAAGTTTTGCATTGTTTCTATATCAAAAGTTTGGTAGTCGACTTTTTCGGCATCGAGTGCTGATTTGAGAGATTTTAGAGCTTCTCTGAAGTTTGAGATTGCGCGGTTATATACAACATTTATTTTCATACACCTGATTATACCATAATATGCAGGTTTGTGATATAATTTGGGATGACTCCCGACAAAACAAGCAGAGCTTACTCCCTCGCCCTGCGGGAGAGGGTAGGGGTGAGGGGGCAGCGAGGTAATTATGATTGAAATGAAAGTAATGGGTATAGCACTCGACGTGAGAACAAACTCACCGATTGTTGTGCTTCACGATTTGGATAACAGAAAAGCGCTTCCTATATGGATAGGTTCAGCAGAGGCAAGTGCGATTATAAGATGTATTGAAGGGCTTGTTGTTGCGCGTCCGATGACGCATGACCTTGTTGCAAACATCATCGAAAAAACAGGTTACAAGCTTGAAAAAATCGAGATTAACGATGTTGAAAAAGAAACATATTACGCAACTCTGTTTTTGGAAAAAGACGGTGAAACGCTTGAAATTGACGCGCGTCCGTCAGACGCCATAGCAGTTGCTATGCGTGCAGAAGCGCCGATTTTTGTGACAGCAAATGTGCTTATGAACGGCTCTGTTTCAACAGATTCAGCAAAAGACGAAGAAGAAGCGCAGGAGTTCAAAGATTTTATCCAGAACATCAAGCCTTCTGATTTTGAAAAACTTATGAAGGGAAAACACCAAGAGAACGACCAGTAAAAAGAGGGAAGTATGAACATAAACAAAAACTACGAAAATCTTGAACAAAGCTACCTATTCTCAACCGTAGCAAAAAAGGTTAACGAATTTACAGCCAAAAATCCGGACAAAAAAGTCATCCGGCTTGGAATCGGAGACGTAACTTTGCCTCTCTGCAAGGCTGTAGTTGATGCGATGCACAAAGCCGTTGACGAGATGGGTGTGCAGGCAACTTTCCGCGGTTATGGCCCGGAGCAGGGCTATGATTTCTTAAGAGAAGCGGTCAAAGGTTATTACGCTAAACGCGGAGTAAATCTGGAGCTTGACGAAATTTTTATTTCTGACGGTGCAAAAAGCGATTTAGGAAACATTCTTGACCTGTTTGACAAGGACAACACAGTACTTGTACCGGACCCTGTATATCCGGTTTATGTTGATACAAACATTATGAACGGCAGAAAGGTTGTTTTTGCGAACGCCAACGGCGACAATTGCTTCTTGCCAATGCCGGACAAGAGTGTAAAAGCTGACATAATCTACATTTGTTCTCCGAACAACCCGACGGGCGCGGCTTACAACAAGGAGCAGCTCAAGGCTTGGGTTGATTATGCAAACGAAACAAATGCTATAATCTTGTTTGATTCAGCTTACGAAGCGTTTATTTCAGACGAGGATTTGCCTCGAAGCATATACGAAATCGAAGGTGCAAAAACTTGCGCAATCGAGTTCTGTTCGCTTTCAAAAACAGCCGGATTCACCGGCACGCGCTGCGGTTACACGATTGTTCCGCAAGCTTTAGGCAAGCTTAACAAAATGTGGCTAAGGCGTCAGACAACAAAGTTCAACGGCGTCCCATACATTATCCAGCGAGGCGCAGAGGCGGTATTCTTAGAAGAAGGGCAAAAAGAGATTAAGGAAAACATAAATTATTACAAGGAGAATGCAAAAGTCATCTCAGAAACGCTTAAGGAATGCAACATCTGGCATGTAGGCGGGAAGCATTCGCCGTACATTTGGCTCAAGTGTCCGAACAACATGACATCCTGGGAATTTTTTGACTACTTGCTTGAAAACGCGCAGGTTGTCGGGACTCCTGGTTCAGGATTCGGCCGTAATGGAGAAGGGTATTTCCGTTTGACTTCTTTCGGGTCAAAAGAAAACACTCTTGAAGCAATGGAAAGGTTTAAGAAGTTATGTTCTGGAAGATAGAAAAATTATTGTTTAATAAAAAGGGCGCCTACGGCGCCCTTTTTATTTCTTATAAATCTTTTTAGCACGTTCTTTGATTTCTTTATACTCTTGACTATCTTCAAGTAAATCCTTCCTGCAATACGCCCTGTTAACTATTTTAGCATCAGTAAGGTTTATTTTCGGCCAGAATAGCGCAAGAAGAATAATACTTATATTAGCTAATGTATTACTTACATCTAAAAGCCCGAGTCCCATACGGGCAGGAAGAAGAGTTCCAAGTATTATAGCTGCGCTTTTTCTTTGCTCTACTGCTGCATTATGTTTTGCAGCACGTACCTGTCTGCATATACCGTTGCCTTTTGGGGCTTGAAAAATCTTTTGTATCTTCATAAGTCACTTCCTTTTATGTATTAATAGTTATATAAAAACCGCTAAAAAATTTTTTTGCTAGTAAAAAAGACCCGCATTCCTGCGAGTCTCATTAGAATTGCTCCAGGCCAGACTTAAGTGCGGCAGCCCGGAGTGAAGGACTGTTTGGCGACGGGGAGTCGGCAAAAAGTCCGAAACTTTACGTCAGCGCCGTAGCAATCTTGACGTTGCGATAACATGTTTAGTAGAACTTTTAGCTGATTGCCCAGGCGCTGTCTGGCAAGCGAGGGTGAGCAGTTATGACTGGCAGTTTGGGTGATTTCGTCCGAGCGGCTGGAGCACAAAAAAGACCCGCATCTCTGCGAGTCTTTTTAGAATTGCTCCAGGCCAGACTTGAACTGGCACCGAGGGTGAACCCCGATTGGATTTTAAGTCCAACGCGTCTACCGATTCCGCCACTGGAGCAGGTAATATTCAATTTTCAACTTATCGCCCGCGAAACCCAAAGAGTGCCACTGGAGCCTTATTTATAATAATATAAACACCGCCAGAAGTCAACAAAAAAGGAACTGTTTATCCAACAGCTCCTTTATACAATTTTCAAGATAGTAAAAGTTAAGCCTCTGCTTCTTCTTTGTCTTTGTTCAAAAGTTCCTGAATCTTGTCCATGATTTCTTCACTCTTTTCCTGAACATCTGAAACAATGTTGTCTGCTCTTCTTTTAATATCTTTCACTGTTTCGTCGGTTTTCTTTGCCATATCAGAAGCCATATCGCCGAGCATTTCTCTTGTTTCTGCACCTGATTTTGGAGCAAGAAGAATACCTGCTACTGCACCGATTGTAGCTCCGATAGCAAAACCTGCTAAAAATCTTGTTACTGACATATTTTTTCTCCTTCTTTTGTAGTTTAACTTCTTTTAATAAATTTTGTATTAGTAAGTCGATTTATTACTTTCTGCTAAAGATTTTAAAAGCAGAACATAAACCGCCGAAAAAGCCCTTTGCAACAGTGCCTGTCACAGAACTTACTTTGGATAGAATGTTAAGAGGAGAATTTTTTATCATTTCTCTTACCCTGTTTACCCCTTCGTCTGCTTTAATAATGATTCCGCTTACAATCTCTACAGACTTGTTAATATTCTGCAAAGTCGGAACGAGCTCCGTCTTTATGATTGTAGCAGTCTCGTCAACATTTTTAGCCAGCTTTGATAAATCAAATAATACTTTTACAAGCATAACCCCGACAATTATCACAATAACGCCGGTAGCGTAAGCCAAAAAAGTCAAACTCTGATATAGATGTGTTGTTTCCATCAATTACTCCTTACCCTAGTTAAAATCGTAGTCTGAAATATCTTCAAGCTCTTTTGCTTTTCTCATTTTTTTTGATTTAAGCATGTTCCCGAATTTCTTATATTGTTTTTCAAGCTTGTATCTTAACAAATCAATAGACTCAAGAGCCTGTTTCTTTGCTTCATTAACAGCCGGAGAATGCTTTTCAGCTAAATCACAGACAGTTTCTTTAACCTTTTCTCTCATCTCTGAACCAGGACAAGGCGCATAAAGAATACCCGCAACAATTCCACCAACAACACCGGCCAGAAGACCAACTCCGAAGCCGATAGAAGATTTCTCTTTGCTCATAATATACCTCTTTCTTAGATTATATGTTCTGATTATATCACACTTTGGAGAAGGGATAAACCCTTCCAGACTGATTGCAAAAACTTGTTCCTTCTAAGTTTTCTTATTACTCTTATATTTATAGACCAAAGCAAGATTCCTGACATTAGACTCTCAAGCTGATTTTGGACTAATTTATTTCCTGCTCTCTTAACATTGCCTACCCAGATTGGCGTAAGCTCGGCTATTTGAGCAGATACTTCTCTCGATAGCACACTAATCTCCTTAATCTTGGGCTTTGCTTCATCTAAAAAAGCACTGGACTCAAGAAAAAATCTGTCAAGTTTTAACAGGTTGAGAATAATTGCGCAGGCAATAATGAGCTCTGCGATGAAAACTATTGAAATAAGAATTGTGAAAACCATATTTATCCGTTCGTATTTGTATTATTATATGATTATATTTTATTATGTTAAAAATTAAAATACACTCGGAGGATTATTTCTTGGGAAAGATTAGGTTTTATGTTGCACTCTTTACGGCAAAACTTTTGTATCACATAATCCGTATTACAAAACTATCATCAGGCACATCTGTGATAGGCATGCTCGTGCTGAAAATCTGCCCTGATTTTCTGAAACGCTGCAATAAATATATCGATGTGAAAATAAACGTTACTGGAACAAACGGCAAAACAACCACTTCGGGCATAATTTCACACTTAATAACAAAAAGCGGGAAAACAGTTATTAACAACTCGATGGGCGCAAACATGCTAACCGGAGTCGTAAACGCACTTGCTGTTTCACTAAAACACGCAGACTTCTCTGTTATTGAGTCAGATGAAGCCTACCTTGCCAAAATCTATGACCAATTTGAGGCTGATTACCTTGTAGTGACAAACCTTTTCAGAGACCAACTCGACAGATACGGCGAACTCGCTGCAACAAAACGTCTTATCCAAAACGGTATCGACAAAAAACCAGAACTAAAACTTATTCTAAACGCTGATGACCCGCTCGTTGCAAGCTTTGAAGGCAAAGAAAAAATCTACTACGGGGTGGAAAATGTTTATTATGCGGACGAAAGCCTGAAGGCAGCTTCTTCAACAGAAGAAGTCTTTAACTGCCCATGCGGTAAGCCTTTGAAATATGAAAAGAAATTCTTTGCGCAGCAGGGACATTATTACTGCGATTGCGGCTACAGACGAGCGGAAGCCAAGTACAAAGCGGATGTCATGCTCTATAAAGACCACTCTGTTATAACTCTTGATAACAAGAGCTACGAAATACCGCTTGTGGGGCTGTTTAATGCTTACAACGCGCTTGCTGCAATAGCTCTGTGCTTAGAGGCCGGAATAAAAGACATCGAGTCAAATCTTGCGTCTTTTAAGGTTGCTTTTGGAAGAAGCGAAGTTAAATCAATCAGAGGGAAAAAAGCTTTAATACAGCTTATCAAGAATCCGATTGGTGCAAACGAGGTTTTGAAGACAGTTGACTTGGATTCGAAAATATTGATTATTATAAACGACAATTATGCAGACGGACGCGATGTTTCATGGCTCTGGGATGCTGAATTTGAATTTTTGAAAGATGCAAAGCAGGAAATTGTTGTTTCCGGAATCCGTGCGAACGATATGGCACTAAGACTTAAGTATGCTGGAATAAGCAATATAAAAATTGTTCCAGAGATTAACAAAGCTGTTGATTATGCGGCAAAATCGGCGGATAATGATATTACGATACTGCCAACCTACACGGCTTTATTAAAATTGAATAAGAATAAACAATTAAGGAGTAAATAATGTTATTAGGTGTAAATATAGACCATGTTGCGACATTAAGAAACGCAAGAGGGGGGCTTGAGCCGGATGTTCTAACAGCTGCAAGAATCTGCAAGGAATGTCAGGTTGCTTCAATCACCACCCATCTTAGAGAAGACAGACGCCACATCAAGGACGCTGATGTGGAAGCAATTAGAATGCTTCCGAGGATTAGGCTTAACCTTGAGATGGCTATGACAAAAGAAATGCAGGAGATTGCGCTACGCATAAGACCTCATGCTGTTTGTATCGTGCCGGAAAAGAGGCAGGAAGTCACAACCGAAGGCGGGCTTGATGTTGAAGGCCAGCTGGATTGGGCAATTGAGTTTACAAAACCGCTTTTAGAAAAAAATATTGAGGTGAGTTTCTTTATCGACCCTGATGTGCACCAAATTTCAGCTGTCTCAAAGACCGGAGCGCCGTTTATTGAGCTTCACACAGGCTGTTACTCAAATGCTTACGGAACAGAAGACGAAGAAAAAGCGTTTGAGGACTTAAAAGGTGCTGCCATTTTTGCCCAGAATTTCGGGCTAAAGGTTAACGCAGGGCATGGGCTTAATTACCAGAACGTACACAGAATGCATGAGATTCCGAACCTGTATGAGTTGAACATCGGGCATTCAATAATTTCGCGCGCGGTGTTTGTGGGGCTGGAGCAGGCTGTGAAAGAGATGAAAGGATTAGTGGAATGAAGTCAAAAGAAGAAGTCGTAAAAGAAATGCAGCTTGTTGTTGAGCAAATGCGTCTTGACGATATTGAAGAGAATCCGGATTGCGAGTTTGAAATGTTCACCTGTAACGCATGCGGTTCTGACAAGCCTCTTGCAGGCTCTGTGCAATACGGGCCTTACAGGCTGTGCAATGACTGTGTTTTGTTTGCAGAAGTCGGATTTGAACTTGGTCAAATCAAGACAATTGATGATTTGATAGACGCAATGGACGACAGGCGGTTGGAAGCAGACTGCGAGTTTTTGAAGAATGAAGAAAAAAGATTGCAGAATTAGAAATTAATTTCTTTATCCCAGTCAATTCCTTCTTTAACAACTTTTGCCGGATTGCCTGCAATTGCGATATTTGCTGAATCAGAAAAAATTACCTTAATCCACCTTTTACAATCATTTTTTGTATCAAAATGCATTAGAACTCCGTCAATTTGAATATTTATTTACTAATATCTCCGGAGAAATTAGCACAATAAACTAATATTCTCGATTTATATTAGTATTTCGGGCGTTTCATTATTTTAATTCAAACAGTAGTATTAAAATAAAGGAGCAATAATGCCGACACTTAAAGAAAAGCTAGGAGCCAGAATTAAATATTTGAGAAAAGAATTAGGGTATTCACAGGAAAAACTTGCTGAAAACATTGACATGGATATTCCAAACCTGAGCAACATTGAGCGCGGCAAGCGTTTTATGACAGCAGAGACGCTCGAAAAGATTGCCTCTGCACTCCGTACCACAGAACGTGATTTGTTTGACTTTAGTCAGGATTATCCGCAACAGTACGCAAAGTCTGATATTCACAAAATGCTGGAAACAATGGACGAAAAAGAATTTGAATTTTTCAGAAACATATTGATCTCGTATCAAAATTTTAGAGAAAAATAGTATCTCATTTACCACTATGAATTTACCCCTGTTTGTTATAGAATTAGCAAGGGAGAGAATCCAATTACACAATAAGAGGTAACAGACAATGTGGGAATATTCAGAAAAGGTGTTGGATCACTACAGAAATCCAAGAAATGTCGGCAAGATTGATGATGCGGACTTAATTGGAGAAGCAGGCTCACTCGCTTGCGGTGATTCACTAAAACTATATATAAAACTTGACGGAAATATTATTAAAGATGCCAAATTTCAAACCTTTGGCTGCGGCTCTGCGGTTGCAAGCTCAAGCATCCTGACCGAAATGATTATCGGAAGAACTCTTGAAGAAGCTTCTAAGATTACAAACAAAGATATTGCAGACGAATTAGACGGACTTCCGCAGGAGAAAATGCACTGCTCTGTTATGGGGCACGAGGCGCTTGAAGACGCTCTGAAAAAATATTTCGGAGAAGACGAAGTGCTGGAAGCAGAAGGCCATTCCCACAGCGGTGAAAAAATCATCTGCACCTGCTTTAATGTAACAGAAAACCAGATTTGGGAAGCAATAAAGGTCAACGGGCTTAAAACTGTTGAAGAAGTTACAAACTACACAAAAGCAGGCGGTGCTTGCGGGCGCTGCAAAGGCGTTATCAAGGATATGATTGAGACTTACCTGAAAAAAGAAGGCAAGGCACAGGAGCTTACGCCAACACAAAAAATATTAAAGATAAGCAAGGTTATTGAGCAGCAAATCTCACCGCAGCTTCAAAAAGACGGCGGAGACATTGAGCTTATTGATATAGAAGGCAATGTTGTAAAGGTTAAGCTTACAGGCATGTGCAGCGGGTGTAAAAATGCTGCGATGACTTTAAAGAACTTTGTTGAAACGATTTTAAAAGATAAGGTTGATTCTGCAATAACAGTAGAACAGGTGTAAATATGATTTATTTAGATAACAACGCAACCACAAAAGTTGATGAAAAAGTATTGGAAGCTATGCTCCCGTTTTTGAAAGAAGAGTACGCAAACCCTTCCAGCATGTATGATTTTGCCAAGAAACCTGCTACTGCAATCAAAGAAGCACGAGCACAGGTTCGAGACTTTCTGGGTGCAGAAAACGAGAAAGACATTTTCTTCACATCCTGCGGCTCAGAATCCGCAAACACAGCAATAAAAGGCGTTCTTAACTGCAACAAGGAAAAACGCCACATAATAACCACAAAGGTCGAGCACCCGTGTGTTATAAACACATACAAAGAGCTCGAAAAAAACGGCTACGAGGTTGATTATATCGGCGTAAACTCGCAGGGGCAGCTTGATATTGAAGACTTGAAATCGAAATTACGCAAGGACACAGCACTTGTGTCTGTAATGTGGGCAAACAACGAAACCGGAGTTATTTACCCGGTTGAAGAAATCGCAGAAATAATTAAAACAAAATCACCTGAAACACGCTTTTTTGTTGACGCTGTTCAGGCAGCCGGAAAGATTCCGATAAATGTTAAGGACACAAAAATCGACCTGCTCGGGATTTCAGGTCACAAGTTCCACGCACCCAAAGGAGTCGGTGTGCTTTACGTAAAACCCGATGTAAGAATCACTCCGCTCATTAACGGCGGTCATCAGGAGCGGGGCTTGAGAGCCGGAACGCAAAATGTGCCTTACATTGTAGGGATTGGTAAAGCTGCAGAGCTTGCACAGAGTGCTCTTGATTACGAATTAAAAGAAGTAAAAAGGCTTCGTGACAGGCTCGAGGATGGAATCTTAAAGAACGTGTTTAACGCAAGGTTGAACACCGCAATTTCAGGCAGAGTGCCTAACACCACAAACATCGGATTTGAATATGTAGAAGGTGAGCTTATTCTGCTCCACCTAAGTGACATCGGGGTCTGCGCAAGTTCAGGAAGCGCCTGCACATCAGGGTCTTTGGAGCCAAGCCATGTCTTAAGAGCCATGGGGATTCCGTTCACAGCCCTTCATGGTTCAATAAGGTTCAGCCTTTCAAGGTTTACGACTGAAAAAGAGGTTGATTTTGTTATTGAGCAGATGCCGGCAATTATGGACAAGTTGGCTTCAATTTCGCCGTTCCAGGATGAGTTAGAAAAATTAAGAAATTTGAGGAAATAAGAGATGAACGCAATTTTCACAGAAATCGGAAAGTTTTTAGCTACGCACTCAAGATTTATAATAGGGGTGATTGTTAATGTAATCATTATCTACGTTTTTTTGAAGGCAACAGACTCGTTTACTTCAAAATTCGAAACACGGTTAAGAAACAGAAATCCGGAATCACCGCTTTTGAACCTAATGCCTGTTCTTACAAGGATTTTCAAGGCTGTCGTAATATTCATGCTTCTTGCAGGGTTCTTGCAGAGCTTTGGCTACAATGTTTCCTCACTTATCGCAGGTTTCGGGATCACAGGTTTGGCAGTAGGTTTTGCGGCAAAAGAAGCCATTGGCAACGTGTTTGGCTCTGTTGGCCTGCTTGCTGACAAGGTTTACAAAATCGGAGAGTACATCTCTTTTAACGGATACGAAGGCACGGTTGAGAACATTAACCTGCGCTCGACCACAATAAGAACGCTTGACGGATTCAGGGTAAATGTTCCGAATAACCTGCTTGCAAATGAAGAGATTACCAATGTATCACAGGCAAACAAGAGGAGAATTGACATCACAGTTGATGTCGAGTACGGCACATCCAACGAGAAGATTGACCGCGCAATCGAGATTCTGAACCAGATTGTATTAGAAAATTCCAGAATGTACGATGACCCGTTTGCGTTTTTAGAAAACCTTGCAGCAAGTTCGATTCAGGTAAGGCTTGTGGCTTACGCAAGGACAAAAGCGTGGGCTGAATTTGCAGAGATAAAGAGTGAAGTAATACGCGAAATCATCCATCGTTACCGCGCAGAAGGAATTGAGTTTGCATTCCCTTCTACAAGTGTATACATGGCAGAGTAGGCGTACTTCCTCCCTTGATGGGGAGGGGCGGGGTGGGGTACAACATGAGAATCAAAATCATAGCGCTTGGAAAAATCAAGGAAAAATTCCTCAAAGACGGGATTGACGAGTTCTTAAAACGACTTACGCCTTACGCTTCTGTTGAAATAACAGAGCTCTCTCCAATTGAGATAAGAGACGAAAACCTTACACAAAAGGCGCTTTTGCAGGAAGGTGAGAAGATTCTTGCAAACATCAAGCCGGATTCTTATGTAATAACACTTGAAATCAACGGCAAGCAACTATCATCAGAAGATTTCGCGTCCAAAATCAACGAAATAACAAACACAGGAGTTGGCGAACTTGTATTTGTAATAGGTTCATCCTGCGGTATTGCACCAACGGTCTCACAGAGGGCTGATTTCAAGCTAAGCATTTCAAAGATGACCTTTTTACACCAGTTTGCGCGGCTTCTGCTGATTGAGCAGATTTACCGCGCATTCAAGATTCTCAAGAACGAGACTTACCACAAGTAATGGAAATACGGCAGCCCGTCCTTTCAACCAAACTGCCGTATCATAGTTTCTATATTCTGCTTACACCAAGAGAGAAGAGTGAGAGCAGAAGTGAGCCGACCAGGGCGCTTAAAAAGCCGTCAACTTCAAAACCCGGTGCAATCCAGCCTGCAAGCATAAGCATAAGCGCGTTAATAACAAGGCTGAACAGTCCGAGTGTTAAAATATTAACCGGCAGGGTTATTATTTGTATAAGCGGTTTGATGAAAGTATTAACCAGAGCCAGAATAATACATACAAACAGAGCGCTTACAAAGTTTGCAACTTCAATCCCCGGAACGAGCCAGGCTACAAATACGATTAAAATTGCGTAAACTAACCATCTTAAAAGAATATTTACCATAAGTAACCTCCTGATGATTACAGGATAAACTATTTTGACGCAATTACATTAGACAAAATAAGTAAGCCTAGAATGGAATATCATCCCCGTACATAGCAAAGTCTTCCGGATTGGTCTTATCGTTAGATTTGGTAAAAGTTTGTTTTTTACCCTGCTCAATAGTATTCCATAACTTTTCAATGGCTTCATCCTGTTTGGCTAGCTTTTCTGAAATCTTTTGATGAAGCTCAGGACTTAGACTTATAGGAGTTTCTTTGTTGAACCTGCTAACATTGTGGCTTATAACTCGCTGTGCAGGTATGTAGATTCTTGATAAAAACTCCTGGTCTTCTTTTGTTAACTTGTTAGCTTCCAGCTCTTTTTCTGCATCATTAAGATACTGTTCCAGATTCGGCATAAACGCAACAAAGTCTTTATCTTTTTGGTATCGCTTTTCCAGTCTAGAAAAACTTCCAAGCGCCAAAAGGAGATTAGACTCTGCCTCACAAAGTTTAGCATACATCTGCATAAGTCTTGGTGAGAGGTTAAGCAGCTTGAAGTTCTTAAGTCCGTTTTCAATATCTTTTTTCATTTTTGTGTAAGCTTGGTAGCTGGATACCAGATAGTCAGGTATATTAAACAGTCCGGATTGCTTAATCTCTTTGGCTACAGTTTTAGCCTCGTTTCCTGCAAACCACTGTCCGCTCTTGGCTTCAAGGTAATTAAACTCTTGCTGCCTTGAATCAATTTCCGCGAGTCTGAGTTTTTTTACGTTTTTAAATCCACTTACATCAAAATCCGGTATAGTCTTTGCAGAGCGAATTTTATTTGACTCCAGATACAGGTTCTGGAGAATTTTATCACCTTTTTTAGCAAGAGGCCTGTTTGCTTCTAAATATCTTCCGATTGGTGATAGCATTTACACATACTCCTTAATACATTCAATATACCACAAAAAAATATTACACTTTCGGCGCATTTCTTTGTGCGGGTTATAGTAAATAATACATTTGGTACAAAGAAAGGAGTTTATCCATGCAAAAAGATAAAATGACAAACAAAGAGCCTTTGAAAGATAAGATTAAAGACAAAGCTCAGGAAATTAAGAAAGACGTTAAAGAAGATGCAGCCAAAATCAAAGACAGCGTAAAACGCGGCGCAAGCAACGTTAGAGAAAAAGCTCATGAAGCAAAAGAAAAAATCGCTGAAAAAATGGACAAAAAAGACAAAAACAAAAAGGCTTAACTAAACAAAAAAAGAACACCTTGTGCGAGGTGTTCTTTTTATATTGAAATCACTATTATTACTTGATTAGCATAGATGCTGACAAATAATCGTGAGTTGTATCTTTAACAACTTCTTTAGCTACATCTTTATTACCCTGTTCAATAAAGACTTTTGCTTGTTCAGCAGCCAAATGAGCAGCATCTTCAGCTGTTAAAGGTTTTGAGATTTTACCTGTTGGTACGCTGTATGCAAACTCGTTGAAGTTTGGTTCTAATTCTTTTGCAGCTTGAGCAGCTTTCTTCGCGATTTGAGACTTACCTTGAAAACCCATTAGGGATACGTTTGTAACTTGCATTGATATTTCCTTTCTTTTGGTATCTATAGATATCAAAACATGTAAAAAAGATTTTTGCCATAAAAAACAAAAAACTTATTATTTCTTTACAATAATAAGTTTTCTGAATCAATTATCTTTTCCTTCTCTATTCACTAATAGTGCCTAAAACATCGTCCTCTGTTGCAACCT
Organism: uncultured Candidatus Melainabacteria bacterium; assembly: GCA_949902595.1. Classification (GTDB taxonomy): domain Bacteria; phylum Cyanobacteriota; class Vampirovibrionia; order Gastranaerophilales; family Gastranaerophilaceae; genus CAG-196. Next base: position 77,277 of record CATLDC010000005.1, read on the forward strand.
CAAGCAAGCGGTAGGAAAGATATGCACCCAGAGCCACAGCTTTCAGGTCAATTCCTTCATCGTATTTAGCAACCTCAAGAATAGCAGAGTTTATTTCAGGGTTTTCTTCTTTCAGATACTGAACCATATTTTTGCGCCATGCCTGAACATCCTGAAACACTTCGGTAAAAATTTCTGATGCCATCTCTTCTGTTATAATTGGTAACATACTTCTCTTCTCCTATTTCCTATATTATAGAGTATATTGACCTAAGATACAATACACTATATACATTAAGAATTCTTTTTTGACTTCTTATTTTTATTCTTTATTTTCTTGCCATTATCAAGCTCAACTTCGCCGTTTGCAATATTTTTCCCGATTGATTTTTCTAAAACAGCCTTGGCGCTGTTGTACTCAAACATGGTTTGATAATACGTGAGCATTGAATCCTGATACTGCACCTGCGCTTCCTTGAGCTCAATAGGATTCCCCACCCCGACTTTATACCTGCCGTAAGAAAGCTCGTAGTTTTCTTTTGCCTGCTTCAAGCCCAGAAACGCCACAGGAATCTTGTTTTTCTTTTCAGTCAGAGAATAATAAGCCTCCTGAACCTCGTAATAAATATTGTTCTTTGTATTCATGGCATTGGCCTGCTCTCTTGAATACAGAGCCTTGGCTTCCTTAATTTCGTTTTTGATAAGCATACCGTTGATTGTCGGGAAGTTCAAATATCCGCCGAAGTTGTAACCGTAGTTAGAAACCGGAGTTCTACCACCGACCTGATATTGCCCTTCTACGCTCAACTGCGGGAAGTATGATTTTTTTATGAGCTTAACGTTCTGGTTTGCCTGCTCAACCTTAACCTCCGCAAGCAAAAATTCCGGACGCGATTCCTGCGCCATTCTTACGGCTCCTGAAAGAGTTACATCACAAGGCTCGTAGCGCAGGTTTTCTGCAACATTGTATTTATTTGAATACGGAAGCCCCATTGTGTTGTTAAGTTTTGCCATAGCAATATCAACAGCGTTTTCAGCCTGAATAAGGGTTAATTTTGCGTTACTCAGATTAACTTCTGCAATCGTTACATCAACCTTAGGCTTTGTGCCGGCCTGATAGAAGCCTTTTGCCTGATCATAAAAAGCCTCGTACTTTTTAACCATGTCTTCTGCAACCTTCTTAGCCTCGATTGCATACTGCAAGTTAAAATAAGCTTTTTTAACCTCGCAGATTACATCATTGACAATACCGGTTAAAGTTATTTTATAACCCTGATTATCCAGTTTTCTGATTGTGACCTGATTCTGTGTAACCCCGAAGTCATAAAGCATCTGGGATGCGCTTATCTGACCCAGAACAAAGTAGTTGAACACAAGATTTTCTCTGAAAACATCTGACAATTGGAGTTGTCTGATTCTTGTGTATCCGGTCTGCCAGCCAAATTGCGGAAAGTAGGAAGACCATGCCTGCCTGATTCTCGCATCAGAGGCAAACACGTCCTGCAATGCAGCCTGTATTCTCGGATTGTTACCAAGTGCAAATTTCAAACAGTCTTCCATTGTAACATCCAAAGTTGTCTCAACCCCGCCTGTTATGGTTAGGCTGTCGCCGACTTCAACCCTGTCGATTTTAGGCTCAACATCCTTGCTGTCAGGGTATTCTTCTTTCTGGATTTCATTCCCGATTGCCCCGCCTTTGTGCCAGATGGCAGCTGATACGGGGAGCTGGAACATTGATAGTATTATTAAAAATGTTAGAAATAACCTTATTGTCTTCATTGTTTTTTATTCCTTAGATTACTAAAGTATTGTCCGGATTTTTCTTTCATAACATTAATCATAACGAAGAACGCCGGAACAAGTATGCTTCCTAAGAAAGCTACCGCCATCATACCGCCGAACACAGAAACACCTATAGAATTTCTGCTGCCGGCACCCGCGCCTTTTGCAAACACGAGCGGAAGCAGCCCGAGAATAAACGCGATATTTGTCATCATAACCGCTCTAAAACGCAGCTTTGCAGCTTGAAGCGCAGCCTCTTTATACCCCATCCCGTCTTTTTCCATCGCATCTTTTGCAAACTCTACAATCAGAATAGCCTGTTTTGTACTCAAGCCAATAAGCATAACCAACCCGACCTGAGCATATACATCCAGTGAAAGTCCCCATATATATTGGAAGAACAGCGCACCGAGAAGTGCAACAGGTGAAATCAGGAGTACGGCTATAGGAAGCGTCCAGCTTTCGTACAAGGCAACAAGGAACAGGTACACAAAAGTCAACGCCATTGCAAGAATCGGCCCGATTTGACCGGATGATTTCTGCTCCTGCAAAGATGTACCTGACCAAGCGTAGTCCATGTCATTCGGAAGCTCCTCATCGGAGATTCTTGCCATTGCGTTCATTGCGGTACCTGAGCTTACTCCGCTTGCAGGGTTGCCGTTTATGGTTATTGCAGGATACATGTTAAATCTGGTTAATGAATAAGGCCCTACAATATCTTTTGTTGAGATAACAGAAGATAGAGGAACCATTTTTCCGTAGCTGCTTTTTACATAAATCTTGCTCATATCGCTCATAGTTGAACGATATGGCGCATCTGCCTGCATATAAACACGGTAAATTCTTCCGTATTTATTAAAGTCGTTAACATAAGTCGCACCAAACTGCGCAGCAAGAGTTGTATAGATTTCAGAAATCGGAACGCCTTGAGCCATTGCCTTTTCTTCCTCAATATTCACCACAACCTGCGGAAGCGAAGAAGTGAATGAGGTGTACAAGCTTGAAAAAGCACTGTCTGTTCTTGCAACATTCAATAGTGCTTGAGCCTGTGCAAAGAATTCGTCTGATGTCCTATCGCCTTTATCAAGCAGCTGATACTCAAACCCGCCGTACATACCCATGCCGGAGATAGCAGGAGGCTGGGAGACAAACGCCGTAACTTCAGGATACTGCGCTGTAATCATATTTGCCTGTTTAGAGATGTTGTTTATTGAAAGCTTAGAAGATTTACGCTTTGACCACTCATCCAGCTTTAGGATAAGAAACGCGGTGTTTTCGCCCTTGAACCCGTTAATCTGCATGACAGAATAAACACCAGGGATTTCAAGCAGCTTATCAGCAATTTTCTGAACAGTGTTCGCTGTTCTTGTAAGAGTCGCCCCGTCTTGAAGTTGAACCATGACAAACAGAGCTCCGCGGTCTTCATCAGGAAGGAATCCTGTAGGAGTGATAAAGAACATACCGAGAATCATGGCTACAATTCCCAAAAGTGACGCAAGAGTTTTCTTCGGGGCGTGGACAAAGTACTCTACAACCCCGAGGTACTTGTCTCTAACTCCTGTAAACCAGTCTTCGAATTTCTGGATAAATTCAAAATCGGCTTTTTCCTCGCCCGATTTCAAAATCATGGCGCACAAAGCCGGAGAAAGCGTAAGAGCAACTACTGTAGACAAGCCGATTGAAGTTGCAATACAAACCGCGAATTGTCTGTACATCTGCCCTGTAATACCAGACATAAATGATACAGGAACAAATACTGCCATCAATACAAGGGAAGTTGCAACAACAGCACCAAAAACTTCCTGCATGGTGATTTCTGTAGCAGTTACCTTATCCTTGCCTTCTTGAATATGCCGCTGGGTATTTTCAAGCACGACAATAGCGTCGTCTACAACCAGACCTACTGCAAGAACAAGCCCAAAAAGGATTAAGAGGTTAATAGAAAATCCCATCAGTGCCATGAAAATGAATACCCCAATTAGTGAAACAGGTATTGCGCAGAAAGGAATAAACGCAGCACGAGCCGTTCCGAGGAACAAATAGGTGACTGCACTAACAAGTGCTATTGCAAGTATAATAGCGCTTATAACCTCTTTAATTGATTCTCTTACAAATTCTGTTGTATCGTACTGGGTTGCATAAGTTATATCATTAGGGAATTTCTTACTAAGAACTTCCATTTTCTTTTCGATTCGGTTAACAAGATCAATAGTATTGGCATCCGGAAGCTGCGAAATCGCAATGATTGCTGCTTCTGCATTTCCGATAGATACCTGTGAAGAATAGTTTTCAGCACCGAGTTCAACACGCGCAACATCTTTTAACTTAACATTAGAACCGTTAATGTTTGATTTTACAATAATATTTTCAAACTCTTCAACAGTCTTCAAGCGTCCTTTTGTTCTCAGCGTAAACTTAAGCATCTGCGGATTATCAAGAGGCTCTACCCCGATATTTCCGGCAGGAGTCTGGACGTTCTGGGATGTTACAGCAGCATTGATATCAGAAGCAGAAACGCCCAAGCTTGCCATCTTGTCAGGCTTAAGCCATATTCTCATTGAATAATCGCCGGCACCAAAGATTTGTACCTGCCCGCATCCTTTTGTACGCGCTAGTTCATCTTTGATATACAAAGTTGCATAGTTTGCAAGGAAGAGTGAGTTGTAAGTCTTATTTGGAGAAGTAAGTGCAAGGTATAAACAACCGGCACCTCCTGTTGCTTTTTTAACCGTCAAACCAAAACGCTTAACCTCTTCCGGAAGTCGCGGCTGAACTAGCTGAAGCTGGTTTTGAACGTTAACCAGAGCCATATCAGGGTCTGCACCGACATCAAAGTACAAAGTCAGCTGGTATGAACCGTTTCTTGACTCTGACTGCATATAAAGCATATCCTCAATACCGTTCAATTGAAGCTCAACCGGAGCTGCAATTGTCGAAGTTATTACATCAGAGCTCGCACCGCTGTATGTCGCATTTACAATAACCTGCGGAGGTGTAATAGACGGATATTCCTCTAACGGCAATGTCGTTAAAGAAATCAATCCGGCTAATATAATAGCAATAGAAATTACTATCGCAAATTTTGGTCGTTTTATGAATAAGTTGCCTGCCATTATTTCATCCCTAGTTTATTTTTTATTTTCTCAAAAATCCCCGGTTTCTTTACCGGTTCCTTTTCGTCCTGTGCAACCTGAACAATCCTTACAGGCTTACCCGGAATAACTTTTTGTATGCCGCTTGTAAGAATCCTATCCCCGGCTTTCACCCCTTCGGACACAAGCCACATGTTATCTTCAGTTTGTCCCATTGTAGTTATATAAACCATCTTCGGCAGATTCTTTTCATCAAGCACATAAACATATCTGCCTTCCTGGTTTTCCATTGTTGCAGCCTGCGGAACTACCGGAACAAGGTCTTCATTTACTGAATAAATTATCACTCTGCCGAAATCACCCTGAATCAGCTCATCCTTAGGATTCGGGAAGGTTGCACGCATTGTAATTGTGCCGGTTGCCTCATCAATCTTATTATCACGAAAATCCTGTACACCTTTGTATTCGTATTTTCTGCCGGAGCTAAAAATAAATTCAACATCACGTTTTACGTCAGCAGATTTATCAATCCTAACAAGCTCCTCATAGTTTTTTGATTCAATGTTAAAAGTAATATACATCGGTTCATAACTGTTAATTGTAGTCAAAGGTCCGGTTGTAGGAGTAACATAGTTTCCGACTGTTACTGATATCAAACCAATTCTGCCGTTAACAGGAGATTTTATTTTTGTATACCCTAAGTTTCTTTGTGCGTCTCTGTATGCACTTTCTGCGCTGTCTTTTTGTGCAGAATAAGCATCGTACTGCGCAAGAACATTATCATACTCGGAACGCGCTATGTAATCCTGCTTGACGAGCTGCTCGTATCTTGAAAGCTGTTTCTCGTAATAATCTGACATAGAGCGTGCGTTGTCCATATCTGCTTTAGCCTTTGTTGCAGCGTACATGTACTGCTCCGGCTCGATTTCAAACAAAACCTGGCCTTCTTTAACAAAATCGCCTTCTTTGAAATAGCTTTTTCTTAAGTATCCGCTGATACGAGCAAGAACATCAACCCTGTATTTTGCTGCAACACGGGCGTTTGCACCGAACTGGCGTTTAACTTCCCTTGAAGTTACTTCCGCAACAGTTACAGCAGGAGTGCCTGCCATAGCTCTTTGTTTGGCGGTTTTCATCTTATCAAAATTCGATATGAACATTCTTCCCAAGATTAGTGCAAGTACTACAAGTACAATAATTATAATATTTTTTCTCATTTGCTCTCCAAATCTGAATTAAAAACTTTTATATAATTTTATAACACAATTAAAATCATCAATCAAGAAGACAGTCAGGCAATAGATATTACAAATTGTCTATCCTGGTATAATCAATCCCCCCAACAGCGTTGTACAAAGATATTGTAGCAACAATATTGTCCACAAACGCAGAAATATTCTGCTCTCTTGCGATTAACAAATTAACATTTGATTTCATCTCATCAAGCCTTGATGAATCGCCTATTGTAAACTGCTTTTGTGCAAGCACATGCTTTTCTTTTTCAATAGAAAACCCTTCATCCGATTTCAGTAAATTGGCTTTTGCCCTCTTTGTAAGCGCGAGCGCGTCATTTACTTCCTGCATGGAAACAAGCACTGTCTTTTCGTAGTTCTCGGCAGCTTTTTTGTACTCATACTTGCTAATTCTGTACCGCGCAAGCTTTGCTCCGCCTGTAAAAATATCCCAACGAGGAGCCACACCGATGTTTGAAAGAAAAGTCGTATTGCTGAACATTTTACTCCAGTCGTAAGCATTAAACCCGAGGTTTCCGTACAATATAAACTTCGGCAAAAATTCGCGCCTTGCAACCCGAACATCAATTCCTGTTTTCTGCGCATAATTTTCAGAGCTAATCAAATCAGGTCTGTATTGTATCACTGTTGCGGTAAGAGATTCCGGAGTTTGTGGAGCAGATATTTCCTCAAACATTGCATGTTCGATTTCTTTATCGGTTTTTAGAGAAAGAAGTGTCACAAGCTCGTTGTTAAGCACTTTTCTGTTTTCTATTAGTTTATTCAAATCTTCTTCAAACCTAACAAGATGCTGCTTTTCATTCAGCAGTTCATTAACAGGCGCAAGTCCGGAGTTAAACTTCTTTTCAGTCATCCTTACAATTTCTGTTTGAAGTCCGATTATCTCTCTTAGAGTTTTTTCAAGCTCGTCAGCCTTAATAAGATTATAATAATTTGCTGCAAACATTGAAGTTATGTAGATATAAGCTGCGCGCTCTTCCTGTGCTGCAATTTCTTTTTGTTTTTTGGCGCTCTTTTTTGTGAGGTAGTTTTCACCCCAGATATCGATTTCATAAGCAGCGCTCAGAGGAAGCACAAACTGGTTTTGCGAATACTTTGGGATAATCACATTCCCGAACTGAGTCTGAGCGCCGCGCATAACACGGGTGAAATCACCGTCAAACCCGACCTGCGGAAGCTGATTTGCACCTGTCAGTCTGATATTTTCTTCTGCCTGTTTTGTTTTATATGCAGCTATTTTCAAATCATGGTTATTATTATAGAGAGTTTGCAAGTGGCTAATAAGAATTTCGTCATTGTAATTCTTCCACCAATCAAAATTCATGTACTCAAGATTCGCCGCTTTTGCTGGCAGAGCTAGAATCAAACACAAAATTATCAAAAAATTTTTAAATGTCATATTTACACTTATCCTTCTTGTGTTATTATAATAACACAAAGGGATTTTATGAAACAAGAGATTTTATTAAAGCACAAAATCGGGATGAGGCTTTCCCGCATAGGTCTGTTATCAAAGGTTTTTGCAACACAGGCGTTTGCAAAAGACGGTTGCGGGATTACGCCGGAGCAGTTTACAGTGCTTTCTGCGCTCAAGGAAAATGATGGCATGTATTTAAGGCAGCTGGCCAACATTACCTTCAAAGACCGCCCGAACATGACAAGGATTGTTTCAATACTTGAATCTAACGGATATGTGGCTTCGACGCTTGAATCCGAGGGGAGGCAGGTCAAAAAGCTTTACATTACAGAAAAGGGCAAGGAGATTTGTGACAAAATGCTTCCAACCATTCTAAAAGTCTGGCAGGAAACAGTCAAGGGAATAAGCGAGGAAGAAATTGACAGTGTTCTTAGAACGTTAGATAAAATTGAGAAAAATTTAAGAGACAATACGATTTTACAGAACTAGGTGAAGACAATGGACAAGAATGACAAAGAAGTAGTCAAAAAAGCAAAAGCGCGTCTTAAAAAAAGGCGTCCGGAATATAAAAAGAAACGTGTAATAGTACCTTCAATAACAGCGGTAATTCTGGTTATAGCAGGGATTATCGCAGCAATACATTCTACTTATTACCAGTCAACAGACGACGCGTTTGTTGAAGGAAGGCTCGTATCTGTTGCGCCGAGGGTATCAGCTCCGGTTATAAAGCTGCATGTTGACGACAATCAGGAGGTAAAAGCCGGAGACTTGCTTGTTGAGCTTGACCCGAAAGATTTTGAAGTTGCTCTAAGTCAGGCAAAAGCAAGGCTTGAGGAAGCAAAGGCAGGTTTAAACATGGCTGAAAAGCAGGTTGATGAGAGCGCTTCAAAAGTAAACAAGTCTTATGAAGACATAAGTTCGGCTTCTTCAAAGCTTGAGTTTGCAAGCAGGGATTTTGCAAGGTACAAAGACCTTTACAAGGACGGGATTGTCTCAAAGCAGGATTATGAAAAGAGTAAGAGTTCTTTAGAGGTTGCGCAGGCGAATTTCAACGCAGCGCAGGAAAATTCTGTTGCGCAAGAGCATGCGCTTGCTTCAGGCAAGGCAAAAACCCATGCTGACGAAGCTTTGATTCAGAGGCTTGAAGCTGAGGTTGAGCAGGCTGAATTAAACCTCAAGTACACAAAGATTTACTCACCGCAGGACGGCAAGGTTTCGGCAAGGAGTGTCGAAATGGGAAATTACGTGAGTGTCGGGCAGCTGCTTATGAACATTGTGCCAGAAGAAGTCTGGGTGGTTGCAAACTTCAAAGAAATCCAGCTTACAAACATGCACCCGAATCAGCCTGTTAGAGTCAAGGTCGACACATATCCGGGTAAGAGGTTCAGAGCGCATGTTGAGAGCATCCAAAGAGCAACCGGCGCAAAATCAAGTCTTTTCCCGCCTGAAAACGCAGTTGGGAGTTATGTAAAAATCGTTCAGAGGGTTCCTGTAAAAATTGTGTTTGACGAAGATATTTCAGGCTACAACATTGTTCCCGGCATGTCAGTGGTTCCAAAGGTCAGAATAAAAGATGGAAGAAAAGAAAACAACTAATCCTTATATAATCGCGCTTGCCGTATTATTGCCTTCTTTTCTGGCTCTTGCAGCCTCTTCAGGAACAAACGTAAGTCAGCCGCACATTGCAGGGTTTTACGGCGCAACCCAGTACGAGGCAAATACTGTAATCACCTGTTACATAATATCAGGCGGATTAATGCTTCCTGTAACAGGCTATCTGGTAAGGCTTATGGGCAAGAAGCTTGTTATGCTCTACAGCATAATAATATTTGCGCTCGGTTGTCTACTCTGCCTTCTTGCGCCCAATCTGCTTACACTCATTATAGCAAGAATCGTTCAAGGTATAGGAAGCGGCTGCATTCTACCTGTATGTCAGGCAATACTTCTTGAGGTTTTTCCGGAGGAGCAAAGAGGGGTTGCAATGGGATTATTCGGAGTTGCAGCGATGTTTTCTCCGCTCGCAGGCCCGTTTATCGGAGGGTATTTAACGGACAACTTTTCGTGGCAGTGGATTTTTATAATCAACATACCGCTTTCAATCTTGTCAATGGTTCTTGTTAAGATTTTTGTTGCAGACGAAACGCCAGTCAAGCTCAAGTACAATAAGAAATTCGACATAATGGGCTATCTCTCAATCGTCATAGCAATGGCGTGCATGCAAATAATTCTGGACAAAGGCCAGCAGTACAACTGGTTTGACGAGCCCTGGATTTGCTGGCTCACAGGAATCTGCATTTTCTCGTTCGTATTCTTCTACGTTTGGGAGCTGGAATACAAGTATCCGGTCATAGACATAAGGGTTTTCAAGGACAGAAATTTCCTGTTCGGCACAATCATAAGTTCGTTCATAAACGTAATTCTGTATTCCACCCTGCTTCTTGTACCGATGTTTGTGCAGAGTCTTCTCGGCTACAGCCCGTCGATGTCCGGTCTAGCAATGTTTCCAAGGGCAATCATCTGTTTTGCAGGCCTAATTATTGTTGGAGAGATATCAAAATATGTGGAATGCCGGCTGCTTGCTGCAATAGGGTTTATAATGATGGCAGCAGCTGTTTTAATGTTGACCCAGATGAATCCGGCGTCTTCAATGGAAAGCATTGTGCTTCCAAACATCCTGCTCTGTATCGGGGTTCCAACCGCGTTTGTACCGATTACCGCGCTTTCGTTTCAGACGCTTCCTGCGTCAAAGAACGCAGACGCAGCAGCTTTGCATGCGCTTTTTAAGAACATAATGACCGCAATCGCAACTTCGATTTCTGCAACATTCATCGCAAGAGCCTCACAGGTATATCAGAACTACTTTGTTGCAAACCTCTGTCCGCACAACCCTATGTTTCATTACAAGTTTACGCTGCTCAAGCATAAGTTCATGGGTTACTATCCCTCTGTTCTGGCTGCGCGCAAGGCTGACGGAATGTTGTACAAACAGCTTCTGAATCAGGCGCGTCTTGCTTCCTTCTTTGACATATTCACCCTGCTTGCGCTCTTAATGCTGGCTGCCATTCCGCTCATACTGTTTCTCAAAAACAAAAAAGCCAAGAATTAAGTTTTGTAACATTTTATTAAAAACAGGCAATTTTTCTCTTAAAAAATACTTTATAGATATATAAGTTATATAAAAAGATATTAAGAGAAAGGACTAAGCTATGACTATAGGTTCAGCACACGGTTTACAGGGCACAGGCGGAATACATATTGCACCGAAAGAAGAAGACAGGAAAGATGTTCAGCCTCCTACAATAGGGCAGCAGCTAAGCCAGAGCAACATATGGGATGTTGAAAAGCAGCACAAGATAAGCCCTAACATGCTTACAGGCGGAGCTTCCATCTGGTAGAAGCAAAGAAAAACATTGTTAGCGCCGGAATTTTGGTTCACAAAATTCCGGCGTTTTGTTATAATACCTGTATGAAAGAATTTGAAAAAATGATTCGCTCTGAGAGCTACAATCCAATGACCGACTATTTAATCGGCTTAAGAGACCATGCCAGAGAACGTATGGGTGAGTTCAACTCTGAAAAAGACGCGTCAAAGCGCGAAGCAATACTCAAATCCCTGTTAGGAAAAATGGGGGAAGGGTGTTTCATAACGCCTAATTTCTTCTGTGATTACGGTGTAAACATGGAGCTTGGTGAGCGGGTGTATTTTAACGCAAACTGTGTTGTGCTTGATTGTGCGAAGGTTATAATCGGAAGTGATACATTTATCGGGCCGAATTGCCAGTTTTACACACCGATACATCCGCTTGATTACAAGACAAGAAACACCTTTATAGAAAGCGCTAAACCGATTACCGTAGGCAAAAACTGCTGGCTTGGAGGAAGCGTTGTACTGCTTCCCGGTGTAACAATAGGTGACAGGTGTGTTATTGGAGCAGGTGCGGTTGTTACAAAAGACATTCCGGAGAACTCGCTTGCGGTTGGGAATCCTGCAAGAGTCATAAGGACTATTGAGCAACAATAAAGCCGGAAAACCGGCCTTATTTTCTCCTTGTATTAATTTAATGTTTTGCCTTAGTCATTAACTTTTTGTTTAAAAGTATGACCTTTTCTGTCTTCTTCAATATTCGGAGTATCTATTTCGAACACATAAGCGTCAGAAGGAGCGAGGTTTACTCTAAGCTCGTTTGCTGCAACCTGAAATTCGCTCGGCTCACCGTATTCCGGCACCATATTAACGAGTTTCTGGTCTTCTTTTAACCCCGGAATCTCAATAATTCCTGTAACGTTTCTGTTAGGGTTTTTGTTTGCAACAACAAGCACTGTTCTGCCGTTATTGTGTCTTGCGTATGTAATAATCTGGTCGTTTCTGTCTTCGCGTTTGTCGAGCTCAATGAAGCTACTGTTTCTATCAGCAAAAACGTCGAGGTTTTCACTTCTCATTTTGAGTGTGCCTTTCATAACCCTTTCAATATCAGGGCTGTCTCCGCCCGGTTTTCTTGAAAGGTTGAAAATTGCAAGTCTGTAGCGGTGCTCATCCATGTCGTATTTGTCAGAGTAGCCTTTACCCGGCACGTATTTTGTTGTCCAGGTTTCTACGTTATCTTTTTCTCTGTAAGCATAATCGTAATAATCACCGGTCTGGAATCCGTCAATAAAGTAAGGATTGCACATCGGGATTGTTGACTGGATTACAGTTGTAAGTTTACAGAAGTTTTCTCCGCCATGAATCATTGAAGAGCTGTCATCGTGGGTCAAAAATGAGCCGATTACGCTTTTTCCTGCAGGAAGTCGATGTGACATATCAAGATTGATTTTGATATTATCATTAAACTCTTCCGCGTTTCTCCAGTCGTGGAAAATGTGGTACTGACCGTAGTAGTCATCAAACCCGGCTCTCAGCAAGTCTTCCGGTCTGTCGTACATCATATTAACCTGCGGTGATGCGCATTCATAGGTGTAGCTTTCTGCAAGCCAGCCAAATTCAGGGTCTTTCTCACGTGAATAAGTGATTAGTTTGTCCCAGAACTCAGTTGGTTTCGCTCTGGCTACGTCGCATCTTATGCCATCAAGCCCCAAATCAATGCAGGCATCAACGTACTGTCTGTGCATTTCATATAGTTTAGGATTAAGTGTCCTGTGGGTTTCATCTTCCCAAGGCTCAAACATTCTGATATCAGCCCAGCCTTGAGGAGTTTTGTCTTCGCCGTTTCTTCCAAACGCCATAAGTTCAGGCTCTGCTTCAAACATATCAACAGAAGCACAGCTCGGAAGGTCAAGCATTACTTTAATATCTCTTTTGTGGCACTCGTCAATAAACGCCTTGAACTGCTCGTCAGGGCTTCTCGGGTCGTCTTTTTCAATAATCATCGGGTCAATTGCAAGGTGTCCGTCTTCTGTAACAAATTTTGCAGGTGAATAGATTGAACCTGCTGTTCCCATTGCGTTCTTCTTGCCTGTAGGGTGGATTGGAAGTATGTGCAAGGTGTTGATTCCGTCTTCCTTAAGCTCATCCAGTCTTGAAATCGCACTCAGAAAAGTTCCGTTCTTTTCGCCTTCTTTTAAAGTAATCTTATCGTCGCCGTTCAGGTCCTCTGCTGTAAATGTTCTCGGAACGATTGCCATCATAACAGACTGGTTGTTCTGAATCATTGATTTCAGATTATTCTTGTATTCAACAGGTTTTTGAGAAGCAAGCTCAACTTTCTGAACCTTAGGCGCGTTCATCATTGCCAGATTTTCCAGGTATCTGTCAATAGCAGCGTTGTTTTCACCCTGCTTTACTTCGGTCTTTTCAGGTATGACCGGAGTCTGATAGTTTGATGCTCTGAAATTTAGGGTTGTTAGTTTAGTTATTTGTGTCATCACTCACCTGCTTCTGTATATTATGAGGGTTCTTAATCTTACCAAATGCCAGCTGCGCAAGTACTGTACCGCCTAGAACAACTCCGCCGATTACTGATACAATTCTCATCCACTTCTGGTTGCTGTATCTTCTCTTAGCTGCGCCTTGTACAAAGTCAACCGGTCTTTGACCTACAAGATTGAACTTGGCCATTCTTGTTGTTGCTTCTTTTGAATAAGCATCACCTGCGCCTTTTGACGGCAAGTGTTCAGGTTTTGTAAAGTCAACTTCGTTGTTTCCGATAATGTTTCTGAATCTGTTAATGTACTGCTGGAATCTTTCTCTGATGTTGCCGGTAGAAAGGTCTTTTGATTCACCCATAGCCTTTTTGGTTGATTCAGTGATATAGCCCTTGCCGTGTGTGCTTCCTGCTTGAGCAGCGTCTTCTGCTCTCCATGTTGTGTTCATTATATCCTTGTAGAAATCAGGATTATTGTGTAAATCGAATTTCAACGTATGCTTCTTGGAATCTGCTTTCAATAGAGCTTCTTTACTGATATTAAGAATAGCCTTGTCGTACTCGCCTTCCGGAATAGGACGCTTGTAAACATCCATTGTGTGAAGCATTCTGTTGAACGAATCAACTTGTCCCTGATATCTTTCAACGATTCTGGAGATTGTTGCGTTCTTAGATGAGCCAACGCCTTTCGCGTTTTCTTTTGCGTAGTTGATTCTGGCTGCATCGTCTCCGCCCCAGTAATTAAATCCTGCGAACTTGTTAGGCTTGTTGCCGTCTAAGATGTCGAACAATTCCTGTCTTGATTTTATTGAGTTAGAAAGTGTTGAAACATCTTCCTTAACCAGTCTGTCGATTGTGTTCTTAAACTTGCCTTTGCCAGCTTCGTTAAGTCGTTTAGCTGTGTTATTATAGTTGTTTTCAATAGCCGTAATCAGGTCTTTGAGGTGAGAACCGTCATTAGACTTGCCATTGAGCTTAACTTCCATATCTGACATAACTTTTGTAAGTTTTGAGATAGCTTTTTCGTACTTAGCCTCGTCTTTTGCCAGAGCTTCGAGTTTGCTTTGTAATATTTCAGCAACTTTATCCCCATTGAGATCCTTAAGCTGCTTCATATCCTTGAATGTAATACCGAGTTCCTTGAACAAGGTCTTTTCAAACTTAGCATAAGCACGCGCAAGTACTGTTTCAGGCGCGTGCTCAACCTTAAATGATTTGCACTTGTCAAGAACTTTGTCGTTATGCTTAAATTCGCCTATAATTTTTGCAAAGTCAGCAACTTCTTTGATATTGCCTTCGCTCACAAAGCTTGATTTATTCTGCTGGATTGATTTAGAAATCCGTTCAATTACCTGGTTCTGATACCCGTTAAGGTATTCTTTTGAAAGTGTAGTTTCTTTTGCAATCTTCTCACCGAAGAATTTCTTAAGCTCGCCCTTGAGGTTCTGGAGTTGGTCTTCTGTAAGCTCGCCAGTACCTGATTTTTTGAGGATTTCAGAAATCTCTTCTTTTGAAGGAACAAATACTTTTTCCAGACTTGCTCTGTTGTTTGCAGGCAGGTTGTTCTTGATTGAGTTGATTATGCTTTCACTTGAGCCCTCATCAATAATGAATGACATAGCGCCTTTTTTCTCAAGGTTGAAGATATTCTTAAGGTCTTTAACAATGCCTTCTGATGTATTTTCATCAACATTTTCTGTAAGCATTTTTACAAGATTGTCAAACTCGGCTTTTGGAAGCTCTTTGTCCTTGTAGCTAGAAAGCAGTTTTTCTACTTTCTTACTAAGCTTGTTAGAGTCAATCTCAGAAGCCGCTGTCTTCATATTTGAAGTCAGGTTCAGCGCATGTGAAATGCTAGAATTGTATCTTGCGTTTCTTGCATACTCAACTACAGGAGAGATAAGTTTTTCCAGCCCGCAGCAGGTAAGCGCTGCAATAACAGGAGTTGCAAACCCGGCTGTAAGCATCCACAAAGTATTATTCTGGGTCGCAATTTTTCTCATCTGTTCTTTGATAATATCGTGGCGGTTTTTGATATCACGAGGGATTCCCATTCTATCGCCGATGATATCCAAATCTTCGCTCGGATACTCGCCCTGATACATATCGAACGGAATGTAGTTTGAATCCTGGAACACAGATTTTTTACGTCCCTGATCATCAATGTATTCAATACCGGAATCAAATCCGTGCAACGCTCTTGAAGGAGCCTGAATAGCAGCTTTCGGGAATACTGACATTGCAAACAGGAATGCTCCGAGCCCTGCGTATTCCATTATTCTTTTAATAGGATCTTTCGTTCTTGCAGCAAGCAAAGTTGCGATTCCAATACCGCCGATTTTAAGCCCGACATCGTTCAACCTTCCTGTCTGGTGGTCGTTTGCAGTACCTCTCAAGCCGTCGCGCACAGCCTTGGCATCATAAGCCAAATCCTTAAGGAAGTATTTCGGCATCTGAAGAACACGGTCATGAACAAGGTGGCCTTCCGGAGCAAGCGGCTTGATGTTTTTATCAGTCTTCATTCTGCCAGTTGCTTCTCTGTAAGGTTTGTGAGACTTAGTATTGTCGATATTTGTTTGAATAGGATTGATTGCCATACTAAATCACCGTGCTTTCTTTAGTTTTGTCAATAATGTCTTTATTTGCCAGTTTACCCATATGTCTTGCCTTATAAATTACATTAGCTGTAGTTGCAGCCGTAAGCGCTGCTGAAAACAGAATCCATGCTTTTCCGGCATGCTTCATAAATCCCTTTGTGCCGGCTTCGCCTGTCCACAAAGTCTTGCAAGCTTTACCAAAAGATTTGCCGAATGTCTTTGAAATATCTACAAAGTTTGCACCGGCATTTTTGAACCTGCTGCCCATTTTTTCAAAGAACCCTTCACCAGGTTTCGCAATATGGCGTCTTCTGTTTGAGATTGCGTCAAAGAAATCGCTCCATGAGTTTTGAACAGCAAGACCGACGCCAACACCAGCCCAAGCATAAGAAGAAAGGCTCTTGGCAGTTTTAGTTGTAGATACAATGCTCTGGATAATAGGGGTCGTTTCGGTTACAGAGTCATTAAGGTTTTCGCCCAGACCAATTTTCTTAGCTATCTTATCGTGGTAAGCCACTCCGTATTTTTCGTCTTTTTGCAACAAATCTTTTCTGAAGAACTCACGGCTGTCATAAACCTTTCTCTGCTGGATTTGAGGCATAATATCAGCAGCCTCGCCCGGTTTTGTAGGCAGAGGATAATAAACATGCTCTACCGGAAGTTCTATATCAACGCCCGTTCCCCAATGAACAGGGCGGGTTACCAAATCTGGAGTAAGGGTTTTTAAAAGCCCGTACAATACAACGCCGAGTGCCATTTTTTTGCCTGTTACAGCGAGTTTTGCAGACTTGGCGTCAAGAGCTTTGTTAACAAGGTTAAACAGACCCATAAACATTGCGCTGCCTGCAAGGTAAGGTATAATACCCATTGATAAAAATTCGTAGAAATCTGAGTTTACATCCCCTCTTAAACCCTTTATCGGGTATTCCAAAAACGCATTAGAAGTTTTTTGATACTTCTGCATCATGCGTGTATTGAGCGTATTAGGCAAAATACGCGATTCAGGATTCTTGTCTTTATCCTTTTCCTCAGGCTTTGCGCCGAATCTCACACTATTGTCTGATAATTTTACTGCTTTAATCATACGAACCCCATCTGGTACCTATATATTAAAAGTCCCTAAAAAAATATTTTTTGCTAGTTCCAAAGCATGAACTTAACATTTTTTTACAATATTTCTAGAATATTTTCTTCGTAAAAAAAAGAATACTCCACACACAATTTAATTTATCAAAAACACAAAAATAATACAAGTAAAAAAAAGGACTAAAATTAGTCCTTTTTTTATCTAAGCTCTTTCTCCAAGCTCCTTGTCCATCAGGTAGAGCGAAGTCTTGTCATCACCAAAGAGCTCCAGACGTTTTATTATGTCTTTGACGGTCTGTTCTTCTTCAACCTGTTCGTTAATGAACCAGTCAATAAAAGCAAGAGTTGTTCTGTCGCATTCTTCCTCTGCGGTCTTTGCAATCTTCATTACAGACTCTGTAATACATTTTTCATGTTCATAAATATGGTTGAAGATGGAAATAATTCCGTTGAACTCAAATTCAGGTGTTCTGATTTGTTTAAGAGTTACAAAGCTGTTTCTCTCAATCAGGTAATCAAAGAGTTTGAGTCCATGCTCGACTTCTTCTTTTGCCTGCAATTTTGTCCATGAAGCAAATCCGAAGAGTCCAAGTTCTCTAAGGTGGGCTGACATTGAAAGATAGAGGTAGCCTGAGTAAAACTCTTTATTAATCTGTTCGTTAATAATACTATTTATTGCGTCACTAATCATTTTTATCCTCCCCCCACAGACCGTGGATATTACAAAACTCGATTGCATCAATGTCTTCCGGCATGCAGGTTATGTCAAATTCAGGCACTTCACCCGGGTTGAGGTATTTCAAATGAAGCGCGCTTTTGTCTTTTCTGTAGACTTCTATAAACTGGATATAGTGTTCAGGAAGCATCGGGTGTGTTTTTACCTGAACGTATTTTGCATTCTCTCTGTATTCCAGTTTTGGTGCGTGTTTTTCGCCGAGTTCGCTTGTGTCATGCTGGATGGTCTGCAATTTCATCGGCTGACCGCAGCAAACAAGTTCACCAACACCAGGAAGTATAACCTGTACAAGGTTTCCGCATACTTCGCATTTGTATAGTTCTAATTTTTCTGTCATAAAACAATCCTTTCTTTGGAATAAATCCATTTTAACCCTTTATAAGAAAACCTCATTGCCGTGATGGGTAATTTATGGTATTATCTGGAGTATGAGTAATTTTTTCAGTACAGGGGCGGGAACAAATAACGGCGGTAATTTTTTTGACGGAAATCAGACAAAAACTCCGTTAAATTCCCAATATAATAATTTAAAAGATAACTATCAGCAGATTTTTATTGAGGCAGCTGAAAGTATTAGAAAAGAGGTTAATAAATTCAAGCCTGAAAACCCTTGCGAAAAATGCACCGTCAAAGATTGCAAAATAGAAAAAAAAGATGTCTTTACGCCTTTCCCTCCAAATTGTGCATACAGGGAATGGCAGCTGAAGATTTTGACCTTCCTTGCAGGAGATTACAGACAAAAGCTCAAAACTATACATAAAACAATACTTGAAAAAAGATGTGATTATTCCTGCGCCCGCTGTGCTGCCTGCTGCAAGCTTGCAACAAGCGAGCTTTCTTACGCCCAGCTTAAACAAAGAGCTATGCGCGGAGACAAATTTTCGGCAGACTTTGTATCGGTTTTTGTTCCTTATGAATCAGAGGCTGACGCAAAGAAAGCAAATCCGGAATACTTTGAGCTTATAGAAAACCTTATGGAAGACGAAAAAGTTTATTACTATTATTGTCCTAAGCTTGACGGAAACACCTGCACAATTTACGAAAACCGTCCGGATATATGCAAAGATTTTCCGTATAATCCGCTCAAGCTGCTGCCTTCGACCTGTTCTTTCAACGGCTGGAAGGATGAAGTTGCTCATCAGTCAATGCTTCTCAAGGCAAAAGTAGATATTATAGAATTTTATAAGGAAAAGCTGGGATGAAAATTTTAGCAGGGTTAAGGCTTGCAGAGCTTGAAAACTTGATGCAGGAGCTGGGCGCAACAAAATTCCGCGCAAAGCAGATTCACAACTGGATTTACTCAAAGTCAGTATCGTCAATTGACGAAATGACAAACCTTTCCAAGGATTTTCGCGAACAGCTCAAAGAAATCGCCTCTGTTACAGAGACGAAAATCAAGGTTAAGCAGGTGAGTTCAGACGGGACAATCAAGTATCTTGTTGAATACCCTGACGGAGAGTGCGTTGAGACCGTGCTTATGCGATTCGACAACCGCGCAAACCTCACAGCTTGTGTAAGCTCACAGGTTGGATGTGCTGTTAACTGCTCGTTCTGCGCAACAGGAAAAGGCGGATTCAAAAGAAATCTTACAGCGCAGGAAATCATTGAGCAGGTTTTAACCATCCAGAGAGACACCGGATTAAAGGTCACAAACATTGTGTTCATGGGGCAGGGCGAGCCGCTTTTGAATTTGGACAATGTACTCAAGGCGCTCGAAATCTTTAACGAGGATTTTCAAATCGGGGCAAGAAGGATTACAATTTCCACAAGCGGGATTATACCGGGGATTAAGAGGCTTGCGGGTTTAGAATTACAGTCAACTCTTGCGATATCGCTTCATGCGCCAAACCATGATTTGCGAAGGGAGCTTATGCCGATTGAAAACAGGTATCCGATTGACGAGCTTAAGAAGGCGCTTCTTGAATACATTGAAAAAACAGGGCGAAGGATTACGATTGAATACATTTTGATACACGGGTTTAACGACACAGCTCCGGTTGCAAAAGAGCTTGCTTATCTTCTGAAAGACCTCAAGTGCAACATAAATCTTATTCCTTACAATTCTGTTATTGAAAACGATTACAAAAAGCCTTCCAGTAACGACATAATGAAATTCAAATACCTGCTTGAGCACTCCGGCAAAAAGGTCACTGTACGGCTCGAGCGCGGTGCTGATATTGATGCTGCATGCGGCCAATTGAGGGGAAGGGGTAAATAGAGGGGTAAAGTTAAGTGAATAACATCTTTCTCAAGAACATAAGCGCGCTTGCTCAAAAAGACAGCGAGCTTGCGCAGAAAATCACGAGCCACGTGGTAAGCGAGGTGCCGCAGCTTGTTCAGGAGAACGGGTTTTATAACTTGATATACAAAGGCCTTCACCTTCACCACAAAGAAAACCCGCTTGGAGAAGCTAGGGAGATTTTTTCGCAGGTTGAAAACACGCCGGTTGCAATTCATGTGATTTATGGAATCGGGCTTGGCTACCTGTTTCAGGTCGCATGCGCAAACTCGCTCGGCACGGTGATTCTGTACGAAACAGATTTGAATATTCTGAAAATCGCCTTCACGCTTGTGGATTTTTCAAACGACATATTGAAAAACAATGTGTTCATTGCTGACAACATTCAAAAAGCGAGTGACTACATTTACAAGAAATCGAACACTAAAAATTCGCCTTACATGCTTACAACAAGCGCATACCGCGAGCTTGGCGCAAAGGATTTTGACGAGCTTGTGGAAAAACTCCAGCGCATGATTGGCTCGTTCGGGCTTGATTTGAGGTACACAAAAGAAAAATTCTATCCGCTTTTAAAATTCACGCTTACAAATATTCCGAATCTTGTTAAAGAGCCGCCTCTTTGCTCTATCAAAGATTTTTACAAGGGTAAAACCGCTGTTGTGGCGTCAGCCGGCCCGACTCTTGACAGAGACATTGAGGTAATCAAAAAAAACAGGGACAAAATTGTTTTGTTCGTTGTGGGAACTGCTATGAAAGCCATTGTAAAGCATGGGATTACGCCTGATTTTCTCTGCATTATCGAATCTTATGATTCATCAAAGCAGATTGAAGGTCTTGATTTAAGTGAAGTAAACCTTATCACAGAGCCGTTTTCGCACCCGAATTACAGGAAATTCAATTTCAAAAAGATTTATTCCCACATATCTTCAAACCTGCCTCTAAACGCTTTTTGGGCAGGGCTTATCAATGAAAACACGGAAGATTACTTGTCAAAAGGCACTGTTTCATATACAGCGCTCAATGCAGCGCGGATTCTTGGCTGCTCAAAAATTATTTTTGCGGGTCAGGACTTAGCCTACCTTGAAGGTCAGTGTTACAGCAAGGATTCTGCATACAAGGATTTGGTCTGCGCATTTAATAAAGAAAAAAACAAGTGGGAGATTACGGCAAAAGACTTTGACAAATTTGCTTATGCGCTCAACAACTCAGCGGATGAAGAGGTCAGGAAGAAAACAGCCATGAGAAGGCTTGAAAACCTTAATAAATCGCTGTATTACGTAAAGAGCATCAAAGGTGAGATGATTCCGACCGAGTCTGTGTATGCGGCGTTTATTGCACCGCTAAGCGAGTACACAGAGATGTATCTGGACAGAGAATACATCAACGCGTCACTAGAAGGCGCGCAGATTGACGGGTTTAAGAACCTTCCGCTTGAAGAAGCGCTCAAAGATTCTGAAACAATAACAGTCAGGGATTTGCCAGACAACTACAGGTTTGATATCCTATCAATAATTGAAGGACTTAAGAATTACGACGCTGGTTTAAGCAGTCTGTTAGAGAGAGTGCATAGCGGAAAGCAGTTAATCAGAAGTTTTAACAACGATTTGAAGCGTTACAGGAGTATCACGCAGGAGATTCTAAAGAGTCTTAAGAAGATTTCTTCGCACTATCTGGAATTGAGCACAGAAGGTGCAAAGCAGAATTTGATTTTTGATTTTATAACAACGGCTGAAAGGCTCGAATTAGACTACGAAATGAAGATGATGCGCGAGTTTACGCCGGAATCAGTGGGCAGGATTTCTGAAAAGCTTGCAAAGTACTACGAAAATGCTGAGACAAAAATCAACACTGTTTCAGGATTAATCAGGAAAACAGTCGGGGAGCTTGAATGAAAGTTTTAATCCAGCGTGTAAAAAGGGCTTCAGTAACAATTGAAGGCGAGATTTATTCATCAATAGGCAAAGGCATTCTTGCCTTAGTCGGGATAGAAAAAGGTGACTCAATGGAGCAGGTTAAGAAGCTTGCGCAAAAGGTTGTAAGCCTGAGAATCTTTCCTGACGAGAACGACAAAATGAATCGTTCAATAAAAGATGTCAGTGGTGAAATGCTCATTGTATCGCAATTCACGCTTTGCGGTGACTGCAAAAAGGGCACACGCCCGAGTTTTGACAGGTCTGCGCCGCCAGAAATTGCAAACGAGCTTTATGAAGCTTTCATCAAAGAGGTCAACGACTTTGGTATCAAGACCGGCACAGGGAAATTTGCGGCGATGATGGATGTTGAGCTTATAAATGACGGGCCTGTGACATTTATGCTTGAGGCTTAGTTATACTTTGCGTAATATGTTGTTGCAGGTTCCGGCATAGCACCATATAAAGTATCTGCGCCCATAACCATATCCGTGTTAACATAAATAATATTTTCGCTTGAGACAGGCAGATTTACATCCGGCCTTATAACATATTTATTCTCACGGTCTTCGTTTATCAAATTATCTTTATCACAATTATTATGTTGATGATCAATATCGCATTTCAGATAAAGTTTATTTATCTTCACTTCATCCCATCCATAAATTTTTATATAATTTGAATACGCCATAGAATTTAACGGGCGAAAACCATTAATCAATGTAAAATTATTAGGCTGCGTGCCTCTAATATTTGCAATAGGCGGCACCAGCCAGTAATTCCAAGAATAACCACTAGCCGGCTGCATTAAAATCATAAAACATATCGGTCGGTCTGCACCTATAGCATCCACATAACAACCTGCGCTTTCGTTTTCGTAACGCCTGATTGACATGTCAATATACACGGTCTTTTTCTCTCTAGTAACAGGCGGATTTGGAGATTCTTTACACACTCCGCCTTCTTCTACAGTTCCAGAAGGGCAGCTGCAGACGCCGTTTACAAGAACTTTTCCTCCGCTGCATACAGGAGGTTCTTCTTGTTGTTCTTTGCAGACACCGGATTCAAGGATTTGACCGGGAGGGCAGACTACTTCACCATCTTTTATCTCTCTGTATTTAATATTAAGCAGGCTGCTGTCGAGATTAGCCAGAACATCGCCTGAGATTGTGTATTTTTTCTTAAGCCATTGTTTTCTGGTTTCAATATATTTCATCCCTACCGGGTCAGCAGGAATTAGTGTACCGTCTGCCGCGAGGAGGAATTTAAAGGTATCAGGATTTTTGCACTCTGTTTCTCCGTACATGCAGTTTTCTGATTTTTTAGACGGGTCAACATCTACATATATATCAGTTTGGTAGCTTGCTGACTGTTCAGAGGTATTAATTTCGCGTGTTGTTTCTGATATCCACCATTTCATGCCGTTTTTGGTAATAAAAGAGGGTGTTGTTGGATAATTTGTTGAATCACATTTATTGCCAGATTCTGCGTCCATTGTAAAGGCTATAAGGTTACAAAGTTTTTTAGAGCCTGAGTATTTATCGTCGTTAAATTTTTTGACAAGAGGTTTTGCGTTACTCAAGAGCGGAAGTTGGGTCACATCAATATCTACATTACTGTCAGTTAGCACGCTCGGGAAAAGTGAGCTATTGGAGGTAAGGGTTTTCAGACTTGCATTCAAAGCGTCGTAGGATTTAAGGTACATGATTTTGGTTTTGTCCGGCATCAGGTTGTTTATTGCCGGCAACAAAACGGCTACTACGACACCGGTGATACCCAGGACTATTAGTAATTCTGCTAAGGTAAAGCCTTTTTTCATATCATTCCTCTCTTTTATATAGTGCATATATAGATACCGTAGCATTTTTATTATTCTTTAACTACAAAGCATTTTGTGTAGATAGTTAGGTTGTAATGTAACACTCCTTGACATAGAACGCATTTACAACGACAATAAAATAAGAAGCGGGGGATATGATGACAAAACAAACTTTTTTACACGACAAACACGTAGCACTCGGAGCCAGAATGGTTGATTTTGCTGGCTGGCACATGCCGGTGCAGTACTCTTCTATTATTGAGGAGCACAAGACAGTTCGAGAATCCATCGGGATTTTTGATGTGTCTCACATGGGCGAAATCATTGTCTTTGGAGAAGACGCGCTCCCGTTTTTGAACAAACTCGTTCCGCAGGATGTCACAAAACTTGTTGACCTGAAAGCTGTTTACTGCCAGCTCACAAACAAAACAGGCGGAATTATCGACGATTTGATTATCTATAAACTGGAAGACAAAAAATACCTGATTATTGCAAACGCATCCAGAATCGACGAAGACCTTAACTGGATGGTTAGAAACAAATGCGGGTTTGATGTTACAATTGTTAACGAATCTCACAACTACTCGCTGCTCGCTGTTCAGGGGCCAAAAGCCTGTGATTTAATGAAAAGCCTTGGCTTAACTGACCTGCCGGAGTTTTTCCACATAAAGCGCGGAGAGCTGTTTAACATAAACGTATGGATTTCAAGAACCGGTTACACAGGAGAAGACGGGGTTGAGATTCTTGTTAGAAACGAGTTTTCTGAATACCTCTGGGATAAGCTTTTGGAAGCCGGAAAAGAATTTGGAATTAAACCAATCGGGCTCGGAGCGAGAGACACCTTGAGACTTGAAGCAGCGCTTCATCTTTACGGGAATGATTTGGATGAAGACACTACTCCGATTGAAGCAGGGCTTGCATGGTCTGTTGCAAAAAACAAAACAGAGGACTATAACGGCAAAGCTAAGATTTTGGAGCAGCTTGAAAACGGAGGGAGCAAGAAGCTTGTGGGGCTTAAAATGCTGGACAAAGGTATTGCTCGCCACGGGTATGATGTTTACTTTAATAATGAGAAGGTTGGAGTTGTTACCAGCGGCGGGATTTCGCCTATCAGAGGGGACAACATTGCGCTTGCTTACGTAAAAAATCTTGACAATTTAGCTGTAGGCTCTACAATTCAAGTATTAATACGCGATAAATTTTACAATGCCGAAATTATAAAGAGACCGTTTGTCGCAAAAAGAAACAAGGAAAACAAATAATATATAGGAGACAAATTGAATGAACGAAAGTATGTTATGCACTAAGACACACGAATACGTACTTGAACAAGGCGATAAGTACGAAGTTGGTATTACAGATTATGCAATAGAACAACTTGGCGATATCGTTTTCATCGAATTGCCGGAAGTTGGCGCGGAATTTTGCAAGAACGAAGTCTTTGCAACCATTGAATCCGTAAAAGCAGCTTCTGAAATCTACATGCCTATATCAGGAAAAATTGTTGAGATTAACGAAGAGATTGTTGACAGCCCGGAATTGCTGAACGACGAATCTTATGAAAACAAATGGTTTGTAAAAATCGAATCATCAGCAGATCAGGTTGAATTTGCAGACTTGTTGGACTACTCAGATTATAAAGAAGAAATTGAATAATGAAAAATTTTATAGCACATACCGACGAAACCAGACAGGAAATGCTTAATGCAATTTCTTGCGCAACAGTGGAAGATTTGTTTAAACAGATTCCGGTTAAGTTCAAAGAATTTAACATGGCAAACCCTTTGAGCGAAATGGAAGCGCAAAAAAAGGTTAAAGCGCTTGCAAAAAAAGATAAGGTTGAGTATTCATCCTTCCTTGGAGGCGGTGTTTACAACAAATTCATTCCGGCATGCGTAAACTACGTTGCAGAAAGGTTTGAATTTCTTACGGCTTACACCCCTTACCAGCCGGAGATTTCACAGGGCACATTGCAGGTTATCTATGAATACCAGACAATGATTTCACGCCTGACCGGCATGGATATTGCAAACGCGTCTATGTATGATGCCGGCTCTGCCTGCGCAGAAGCCGTTCTTATGGCACACAGAATCGCAAAAGGCAAGAAAAATAAGGCGCTTGTGTCCAACAGCCTTAACCCTGAATACAAAGAGGTTGTGAAGACTTATGCTTGGGCGCAGGGTATTGAAGTAGAGTGGTTTGACGAGATTCCGGAAACCACGGCTGATTATTGCTGCGTTCTTGTGCAGAATCCGGATTATTTCGGCGAAATCAGAGAGATTGTGAAGCCGGATACAACCCTGATTGTTTGCGCAAACCTTTCAGCTCTTGCAATCATCAAACCTCCGGTTGAGGCCGATATCGTGGTTGGTGATATCCAGCCGCTCGGTATTGCGCAAAGCTTTGGCGGGCCGCATGCCGGTTATATGGCTTGCAAAGAAGCTTACATGCGTCAGATGCCGGGAAGACTTGTTGGAAGAACGCTTGACGCAGACGGAGAGCAGGCTTTTACTTTGACGATTCAAACAAGAGAGCAGCACATCAAGCGCGAGAAAGCAACCAGCAACATTTGTTCGAACCAGTCGCTGATTGCGCTTTCAGCAACATTGTATTTGAGCCTGCTTGGTGAAAAAGGGTTCAAAGAAACAAGTATTTTGTCTGCAAATATGGCGCATGCGCTGTCCAGAATGCTTAATGGCAAAGGGATAAAGACGATTACAAAGAATTTCTTCAACGAATTTGTGATTGAA
Organism: uncultured Candidatus Melainabacteria bacterium; assembly: GCA_949902595.1. GTDB lineage: Bacteria > Cyanobacteriota > Vampirovibrionia > Gastranaerophilales > Gastranaerophilaceae > CAG-196. The sequence goes on from CATLDC010000005.1 coordinate 103,798, forward strand.
GTGGCTGACGCGGACGAATTTCTTGCAAAGCTCAAGCAGGAGAATATTCTGGGCGGGATTAAGGTTGACAGGAACAGGGTTCTTGTTTGCGCGACCGAGATGAACACAGAAGAAGATATTTTGGATTATGTAGAGGCTGTGTAGTTAATATATTTTTACTTTCTACCCTTCGCCCCAATGTGGGAGAAGGGTAGTTTTTCAATGTGAAGGCTCTGCATGAACATTAGAAAAATGGGATGAGGGGTTCATCATCGCAATCAAAAATTACTCCCCTCATCAGCCCTCCGGGCAGCTGTCTTGGATTTTCGGGGGCTCACGGGAGTAACGTCCCGCTCGACCTTACGGGTTTGTCTCGCTCAGGCTCGCCATCACCCTACCGAAAATCCGCTTCTCCCCTGTGTGAGAGAAGCGCAACTGCATTAACTTTCTTGCAAACGGGTTTCTTTTTTATGCTCGCTTTTTGTAATCTTTAAAATATCGTTTTCCATGTTGTAGCATACCATGTCAGTTTGCGGGTCAATTTCCAAAAGATTAAGCAAAGTTGAATTTATACACAAAGCCCAGCCATTCCCGTTTCGCATAAGTTTTCTCTTTAAGCCCATTATTTATTCTCCTTTCTTAAACCGATACTAACATACGCTTAATCCAAAATCATTACATACACGTAACAATAAATATTTACCCCACCCCTTTACCCCTTTGCGCCTTTTCTGGTATAATTAAAACATTCACTTTAGTTAGGAGTTTTGATGGAAAGATTTATTGGACTTATCGGAATAGTTGTTATATTTTTAATCGTTTTTCTTATGTCAAACAACAGAAAAGCAATTAACTACAAAACAGTCGGCATGGGATTTTTGCTGCAAGTCTTGTTTGCAATATTCATATTCAAAGTCCCGCTCGGCCAAAAAATCTTCCTCATGATAGGGATGTTCATCCAGAAAATTCTTGAATTTGCAACCGAAGGCGGTATGTTTGTTTTCGGCGCTCTGCTCAACAACCCGAAACTCACAGAACTCTTTGGCGCAGGAAGCACAATCTTTGCGGTGCAACTGATTTGCACAAACATCTTCATGATGGTGCTCGTAAACATGCTTTACTATTACGGAATCATGCAGCGCGTTGTTGCGACTCTCGGCAAAGCTATGAACAAGTTCATGCACGTATCAGGCGCAGAAGCGCTCTCAAACGTAGCGAGCTCCTTTGTCGGTCAAATCCTTGCACAAATCATGATTAAGCCGTATCTCGAAAAACTCACGCGCTCCGAGCTCCTTGCTTCAATGGCAGGCTCAATGGCGTGCATTTCTGGCGCAATCATGCCTATCTACATCGGTATGGGAATCCCTGCGCATTACATTCTGGCTTCTTCAATCATGGCAGCACCGGGTGCTTTAATACTTGCAAAAATCATGTACCCTGAAACAGGCGAGCCGGAAACACGTGACAACATCAGAATCTCCAAGCGCCGCACTTTTGCCAACGTGTTTGAAGCTATCTCAAACGGCGCATCAGAAGGTATGAAAGTCGCTATCAACGTTACAGCAATGATTCTTGCGCTCGTTGCGCTTGTTGCCTTCATTGACTGGATTTTAGGACTTGGCGGGCTTGCATTGTACAAGTTCTGTCCGGGATGTTCACACTTCGCGTTCTTAAGCCACTTATCACTAAAACTAATCTTAGGAAAAATATTTGCGATATTTGCAATCATAATCGGGGTTCCGCTCCAAGACGCATCAACGGTCGGAGCGCTCATGGGTACAAAAATCGTACTCAACGAAATGGTTGCTTATGTTGACCTTTCTAGAATTGCAGATACACTTAATCCAAAGAGCTTCATGCTCGCAAGTTTTGCGCTTTGCAGTTTCGGGAATTTCGGCTCAATCGCCATTCAAATCGGCGGTATTGGAGAGCTTGCGCCAAACCAGAAGAAAAACCTTGCAAGGCTCGGCTTAAGAGCGCTTATTTGCGGAACCTTGAGCTGTTACCTGTCAGCAGCAATTGTCGGCGTTCTCCTGTAGGGTGAGTTCCTTTTCCATAGAGAGTTTGAGCTGCATCACATTTGATATGCGCTCGGTGACAAGTGTAAGCATATTTATATAGTTGTTCCGCTCTGCGCTCAATTTTGCGGTGTTTTCCTCCGGAATCCCGTAGTACTGACCGCTAAACTCCGTGTCTTCACAGGATTTTTTCGTCATCTGCACAATTGTGTTAATCACATAGAGCTCTGCAAATGCCTCGTTATAAAAATACAACAATCTATCATTATGGCGTCTATCCATAACTACCTCCTACTAATTTTAAATCTTAATTCCAATCTATATTATTAGTATAGAACGAGTATAAAAAATAGTATTAATGTATTTTCTTACCTAATTATTTGCAAGTAATAAAAGCATTTAAATATTGAATAAGTTCATTAAACTCAACATGATTCTCATTTATATTGCGATTTCTCAAGTACTCATCAATCGTTCCGAGAATCTCAAGGAAGGTTGCTTCGCTAAGGTTATTGTTGGTGAAATCCTCGTAAACATCAAGGATATAAGCGTAAGTATCCTCGCCAGAGTGTTTTTTTATCTCAATGAACGCGCGTTTAATCTCGTCGCTTTCAAAATTCACGTTCAGAATATCGCTGTAAAGCTTCGCAGAGTGCCTTATTTTGGCCATCAGCGCATCTTCTGACATATATTGCATCATTGTCTCAAAATAGTTAACAAACCCTTCGTAAAGCCTTTCAGGGTCGAACTTTTTGTAATTAAACTTGGTGATAAAAAAGTCCTTAAGAAACCGAATAACATCTCTTTCACGCGGGAAGTACAATTTGCGGATACTTTCCCACTCTTTTTCCACCCCGTTTTCACGCAAAAAGTCTTCTATCAAAAGAATCTGGTCGAGTTTTCTTGAGCTGTTTAGTTTGTAATAAAGATTCCGCTTGGAAACACTATCCGTCTCAACAAGCGTGACAGTAATCTTTTGTAGCATTCTGAAAATGTTTGCGGCCTGAAGTTTTTCTTCCTTTATTTGTGACCAGAAGTTGTGAAGCAGAACAAACATCGGGGTTGCTTTTTCCTGGCCCGAAAGTCTTTCCCCGTTAATAATCTTTGAGTAGATTTCGGCGTCTGCTTCGTTGAGTCTAAGTTTTGGTTTAGACCCGTGAATCAAGTACTTGGTTCTTATTGTGCGTATAGCTTTTTCGTTCTGCGGGGTTGTTTTTTTGTAGCATTCGCACACTGCATGCAGAAGCAAAGACAAGGAAAGCAGGCGGTTCAAGCCGTCAACAACCGTATACTGGTCAAGTGATTTCTGGTTCACAAACATAATACCCAAATCGATTTTGCGGGTAAATTGTTCGTCTTCTGTCATCAAATCAAGAAAATTAACCAGCTCACCATCGCACCTTGCGTAGTTCAGGGTGTACAGGTCGTGTGCGATATTAAGAAAATCAAGTAAATTTACTACTTCCATCTCTACTCGGTTAATACAAACCCGCCTGACGGAACGTTTTTAAGTTTGTCGCCATCAATTTTTGCGCGCAGGTTTTTGATATATTTGTAAACATAGTCTCTTGGCAAGTCAAGGAGCTTTGCAAGGTCTTTTGCAAAAACAGTCTTGCCAACATTATTCAAAAGGTATTCAAACACCATCTGTTCTCTATCTGTCAAAGATTTTCTAAGAACAATCTGAACCTCTTTTTTAGAAGAAGCAACTTCTTCAGCCTTATCGAGCACGCTCTTGCTGCTTTCAGGTTTAAGCACTGATTTTGCAGGTTTCAATTTAGGAGCAGCCTCTTGTTTAGCGGCTTGTTCTTTTGTTTTTGAAAGCATATCCTTTTTACTAATTGAGAAAGGAGTATGAGATATCTGGCGTTCTCTTTTGAAAGCTCGTTCAGCAATAGCAGAAAATCCGTCTTTCATATTTGCGCTTGTATTGGAAGAAGTGCCTTTTGTCATAACAATATCAACAACGTCATTTGTAGGTTTGCTCTCTTCAACTTCTTTTCCCAATCTGGCAGCAAATTCTTCAAGCGTAATTTTTTCCAAAGAACTTCTCCACTGTCTTATCTCTTCCTTCGTCAAATAATTAGGCATCAAATATCTCCTATACTAACCTGTGATAGTCTAACTTAATTCCCCTAACGGATTCCTTATTTATAATGTATCACAAAATCTCAAAAAAGAATCAAAATATTTCGCGATGTAAAGATTTTTTTTTCAAACCTTAATAATCCTGAACGATTCTTCCCGGGAGGTGATTTTGCTGAACAGTGTACAACAAAGATTCTGCGCTTGATTTGTTTTTGAATATACCAACCTGAAGCGTGTAATTATTCGACCCGATGCACTTAACTATCGGGTTTAAACCGCTTCCTGATTCAAGAATAATGTCTTTTGCAACCTTTGCCTGCTCTGCAGAAGTGTAAGTCCCAACAAAAACCTTGTAAACTACATCCTGCGCCGGAGTCTGTTTCACAGGCTCAACCGGTGTAGGAGCAGATTTCGACTCCACAGTAACAGCAGCAGGAGAGGTTTCGACATCCTTATGAACTTCTCTTGGCGTGTCATCCGGTTTTGACATCAATTCAGAAAAGCTCCGTCCCTGATCTTCGTTCTGAATCATTGCGAGCCTGTCATCAACCGTGTTTTTTGTCTCTTCCACAACATCCGGTTCCGGTTTATAGTCACCGATTGAAGTGTCAGCGTTTGGAAACAGTGACTTTATCAAAAAAGTAAACACAACAAGCATTACGCACAGTGTACCAATAAAGAGCCTGAGCATTGAGTTATCTTTGCGCGCTTCTTTTTTCATGTATTTTTTATAACCGTGATTTCCCATTATTTATACTCCACGAACTTTTGTTCCTGCTAATATTATGTCTTCAATTTCTTCTGAATACCGTTTCATAACCTCGAGTGCAAACTCTTTGACATCACTTATGCCAAGCTCGCTTGTGAGCCCTGATGCCTTAACCGGAGCACCTTCTGAAAGTATATTCAAGCCGGTATGGATAAGAATTGAAGTCATTGACTTTGTTGCAATAGAGACCGACAATTTTCTACCCTCAATCATCAAGTCATCCCCGTTTCTTACAACAAAGACTCCTCTTTCTTCCAGAAGCTCTTTTATTACGCACATCAGAAGTCTCTGTCTGAAAACGCCCTCAGTAAGTCCGACTCCGAACTGCTCTGTAATAAAGCTCAGCATGTATTTGCTGTAGATTGGCTCATTATTGATAACGTCTTCAATATCGACCATTTCGGTCAAGTCGACCTTACATTCGCCGCAAAACGCAACAATAGCGTCTCCCTGAATCTTGAAATTCTTGTAAATCCAGTGCGGTGATAGCTGTGAGCCTATGTATTTAATCTCTTCTTCAATAAATTTGGTTTTAATCATTTCTCAAACAAAATTTCTATATACTTTTCCCCGTGATTTGCAAGCAGCGCCCTTTTCAAGTGTCTGCAAGACTCGCAAACCCCGCAATGTTTTTCTCCTCCCGCATAACAACTCCTTACTAATTCAAGCGGAACGGAGTTTTCCATCGCAATTTTTACTATATCATCCTTGGTGTAATTAATCAAGGGTGCTACGACTTTCGGATGCGCAAGAGTCGAGGTCTCAAAAACTTTTGAGATTTCCGCTCTGAACTCCTCGGTGTTGTCCGGAAAAGTCGCGCCCTCATCTTTATTCGCACCAAAAATTATGTAATCGTAAGAATATGAATCCGCAAAACAAGCCGCAATGTTAAGAAACAGCCCGTTTCTATTCGGCACCCAGACATTTTGCGCGCTCTCGCTTGTGCCAAGAGAATCTGTAGGGATTTCGTTCTCTGAAACAAGCGCGGTATGTGTAATTTCCTTTAGCCAATCGAGTTTGATAACTTTGTGTTTGATATTATAATGCTCACAAATCTTTTTTGAAGTCTCTATTTCCTGCTTAGCGGATTTTTGACCGTAATCAAAAGTCAGGGCAAGTTCAATATTGTACTTGTCCTTTGCAATCCCGAGCCCGACAAGAGAGTCCAGCCCGCCGGATAGAAGAATTATGCCTTTTTTACTCATTGCTCATATTCCTCTATTAAATTTTTAGCCTCAGCTTTCAAAAATTCTGAATACGAAGGCAAAGAAATCACCTCGTCCAGAATATCGCGTCCTACAATGTTGTACATTGCAATCAGGGCATTTCTTTTGACCTCATCGTCCTCGTCTTTGAGCGCTGTTTTAATTAACTCCGGCGCATCCTCGTACTCGCTGTTCATAAGCGCTTCAATCGCGTTGATTCTAACCATTGGCGAAGAATCCTGCAAAGATTCTCTCAAAACCTTTAAAACCTTTCTGTTGTTGATATTCAGTTTTCCGAGTGCCTCAATAATCTTTTCCTTGAGGAAAGAGAATTTGCCTAAAAATCCGTGTTTTCCGTCTATTAAAGCAACCAGCGGGTCAATAGCGCTCGTATCACCGAGGAGTCCGAGTGCAAAAGTTGCGGATTCTTTTACATAAACCGATTTTTCGTCCTCGTCTTTTACAACATCAATCAGAGATTCAACTGCAAATCTGTCACCGATTCGACCAAGGGCGTCCGCGCAGGCGAGTCGAATCTTATAGTTTTCTTTCTTATTATTAAGGCAGTAGAGAAGCGCGCCAACAGTTGATGTGTCTTTGTAATTACAAATCGCCTTTGCGCACATTGCCCTCACATTAACGAGGCTGTCAGCATCCTCTCCGGAGCTGTTTTTCATAAGAAGCAAGTCCACAAGTATTGAAAGTGTGGAAGCAGCCCTATGTGCGTCTGTCAATCTGATTACCCCTAGTGTGATTTCAGGGTCATTAACATGGAGCAGGAAATAGTTATATATCTCAACAAGTTCAGTAGAGTCATAAAACTCCTCCAAATTAGCAAGATTCCGCAGCACATCTGCCGGCGGTTCTTTATTAACTCCACAATTTTCAACTACCTGACTAAAATCTAACACTTTATTCCCCACAAGATAACATTACACTAAAAAAGCATATTTAGCAATAACCATAAGGCTTTTGGTTAGCAATATATACTAATTTGCTTAATATTTCTTTACAATTTATTTTCAAAAAGGCAATTTTCAGAAATTGAAATACTTTATATATACATAAGAAGATTTTATAAGGAAGAAATAATGAAAGAACAAGAACTAAACGCTACAATGTCAGTTATCGCAGATCCGGAAAAGAATGTTTATAAACTTGAAACAAGACAGGACATCGAAGAAATCCAGAGAATTTGCAGAATTTTCGCTATTTCTGAAAAACAAGGAAACAAGCACAGAATGCTTTCTATCAAGAACCTTGCAACTTTCAGACTTGTTCTTAGCAATAATTAATCAATCACAAAAAAAGGGCTCATCAATCTGATGAGCCCTTTTTTCGACCTTAATTGTTAAGTTTTGTAACAAATAAATCCTTTTGTGAAATTAGATATTTCTGAAATACTTTATATATATGTAAGATGAAACAAAAGGTATAAGAAGATGGCAAACACAGCAGCATTATTAGGAAACTTATTAAATACTAAAGCAGACATTAACTACTACACACAGCAATCTGTTTTTTGGAACGCTAAATACGAAGCAAACAGCGCTAAGTTGCAAGAGCAGGTTAAGTACGAAGAAAAGTGGGAAAAAGCTTTTGATGAAGCTATTGACAACACTAAAGAGCTTAACAAAGGTGGCATTAGAGTAGTTGTTAACAACCAGAATGTAATGCTTGCAGACAAATACGCACACGCAAAAGTTAAGCAATATGACGAAGAATTGTCACTTGAGCTTGCTGATCTTGATATGGAATACGACACAATGAAAACAATGTACGATACAATGCTTGAAGAATTGAGAGCACAGCAGGAAAGCGAAAAAACAGCTACTTCTACGGCTGCTCAAGACACAGGCTTGTTACAATCATAAGGGCTAACGGTCTACTGATAAACCTTAGATGCATTAAACATCAAAGATGCAATTGTCATAGGTCCTACCCCGCCCGGCACCGGAGATATAAATCCCACAGACGGAGATACAAAATCAAAATCCACATCGCCAGTAAGTTTGCCGTTAGAGTCTCTAAAGATTCCAACGTCAACCACACAAGAATTTTTCTTAACCATCTTACATCTTACTATTTTTTTACCAACCGCGGATACAACGATATCAGCGGTTTTTATTTTGTCCTCAATATCAGGAGTGAACGAGTGGCATATTGTAACTGTAGCATTGCGTTTCAAAAGCATCTGAGCCATTGGTTTGCCCACAATATTAGAGCGCCCGATTACGACCGCCTCTTTGCCTTCTATCGGAATATTGTATTCATCAAGAAGCATTAAAATTCCCTGCGGTGTTGCCGGATAAAAATAAGGTTCAAGTCCGATAGCAAGTCTGCCGACATTTTCAGGAGTAAACCCGTCAACATCCTTTTTAGGTGAAATCGCAAGCACAACCTTGTTCTTATCAATATGTTCAGGAAGCGGCAGTTGTACAAGAATCCCGGTTACATCCTCATCCTGATTCAATTCTTCGATTTTTGCAAGGAGTTCTGTTTCTGTTACCTCTAGTCCAAGTTCGATTACAGTCGATTTTATCCCGACTTTTTCAGCGGCTTTTTTCTTATTATTCACATAAATTCTGCTCGCCGGATTATCGCCCACCAGAATAACCACAAGGTGCGGTTTGCGCTCAAGTTTTGCAACTCTTTCCCTGACGCCTTCAAGCACCTTTAGTGATAATGTTTTTCCGTCCAAAATAACCATTATTTATTCTCCTGCGGAAGGTTCAGGCGGCAATAAAAGTGTTCAACCGCTTCGTTTATCAATTTTGAATTTCTATCCGGCGCACCATCTGCGAGTTCTTTATCAAACGGTATTGTGCCGAGGATTTCCAAATCAGCGTCGCTCAAGAGTTCTGAGACTGCTGTCATATCTTCGTTTCCGACTTTGTTCATAACGACGCCCATCTGGCCGCCGGCTGCGTATTTAGCAGAAAACTCGCTTATTCTTTTTGCAAGATTTATTGAATCAACTGTAGGATTTGCAACAATCAGGGTCAAATCAATATCTGTATCAACGAGTTGGTTAAGGTACTTAAGGTCAAATTCGCAGTCAAAGAGCACGAAGTCGTACCTTTCGATAAGTCTCTGGCATGCATCATTAATCTGGGCAGTAATCGGGCATCTGCAATCTTTTGACCCCACAAGCCAGGAGACAATAATATCGACATTCTCATTCAGGCTCACAAGAATATCTTCCATAGCCCACTCAACATACTCGTGTTTAGTCATTCCCTGCGGGATACCCGTTTTATACTCGTGTTTTCCGCTTCTAATACCGTAGATAGTGTTTCTTATATCCAGCCCGAAGGAATGGCCCAACTCGCCTGTCAAGTCGTTATCAAAAAGCAGGATTGATTTTTCAGGAAATGTTTCCTGCAATACTTTCAAGAATGCTTTTGTTATACTTGTTTTCCCGCTTCCGCTTTTTCCTGTGAATGCTATTTTTATTGTCATTTAAACCTCTTTTTTTATTCTAGCATAAAAAAAGTGTGCCGGAAGAATCCGGCACACTTTTTGTTATATTTCTCCAAAGAAATTATTCTTTATCAGAAGGTTCGCCAACAGACAATTCAGGAGCCCCGAACATACCTTCAATCTCTTCCAAGATAGCAGAAGGTTTGCGAGCCTGATTTCTCTGTGCAGCTCTCTTTTGAGCTTCTTTATCACGTTCCTCGCTTGCAAAAGAGAGGTGGTGATAACCAGTACCAGCTGGGATAAGACGACCGATAATAACGTTTTCTTTCAAACCTCTTAGCAAGTCTTTCTTACCGTCTACAGCTGCTTCTGTAAGGATTCTTGTTGTTTCCTGGAATGAAGCTGCTGAGATGAAGCTTTCAGTGTTCAATGAAGCTTTTGTGATACCGAGTAGCATATATTCGCAAGTTGCTTCCTGACCGCCGTGTTCCTGAACTGCCTTGTTTTCGTTTTCGAATGTCTGAACTTCAACAAGCTCTCCAGGTAACAGGTTAGTGTCACCAGAGTCAACAACACGAACTTTCTTAGTCATCTGACGAACGATGATTTCGATGTGTTTATCCGCAATTTCTACACCTTGTGAGCGGTATACACGTTGAACTTCGTCTACCAAATATTGTTGAGCTTCTTCCGGACCGCAAAGTCTGATAACATCGTGCGGGTTCAAAGGACCGCTTGTTAAAGGCTGACCTTTTTTGATTTTCTGTTTGTTTTGAACCACGATGCTGGCATCTATTGCGAACTTGATTTCTGTTCTTCCGCCTTCTTCGGATGCGAGGAACAATCTTGGAACATCGTCTTCGATTTCGATTTCAGCAACACCGTCGTACTCTGCAAGGATTGCGCAGTCTTTTGGTTTTCTTGCTTCAAGAAGTTCTTCAACTCTCGGAAGACCTTGAACGATATCGCCTGTTTTTTCTCTTTCGAATACGAGTGTTGCAAGCATATCGCCTCTCAGTACGAGAGAGCCTTCTTCTACCTGGAGCATTGTACCTGGGCTAATCAAGTATGGACGACCGTTTCTGATTGTTACTGATTTTGCACTTACATCAACAATCTTACCTGAAACAGTAGCAGCTTCGCCTGATTCAGCAAGAACTGTATCAAGTTTAATGAAGTCGCCTTTCTTAACATTTGGTTTTGATTTTGTTTCGATAACTGTTTCAAAGTTAGAGCAGTTAAGAAGCAATCTTCTTGATTCGCTTACATCGCCCTTGATTGAAGCAACACCGTCATTGAGTGCAAGAACTTCTGTTTTTGCAATAGGAGTCTTGGCATCAATTGTCTGGCCGTTTTCAACGAGCAATTCTGTTTGAAGCGAGTTGTTCATCTTAGAGTTGCCTTCAAGTTCACGACGAACAATCAGGGTTTCAAGTACAACAATCTTCAATTCGCCAGACGCGTCAAGTTCAACAAGACCCTTCAAGTGTGACAGGTAGCCCTGCATTTGAAGAACAAGCGATGTTCTTGTAAGAGTTGCACCATCAAGGTTTCTAACTCTTGCGCCATCTTTGTACTGCAGCTGGGTTACAGGAACGATATTAATCAATTCATCTGTTGTATTAAACTCGATTGACACTTCCTTAGGTTCGATGAACATTGGTTGAACAGGTCTTACAAGAATCTGGATAGGTTTGTCTTCCAATGATTCTTCTTCAAGAGAAGATGTGTCGATTTCTTCATCCAAATCATCGATATCCAAGTCGTCAAAATCCATTTCCATTATAGTAACAATAGAAGTTTCTTTTGCCTTGATACCCTTAGCAATAACTGTACCGGCTTCAACAACAGAGCCTTCTTCAACTTTAAGTTCAGATACGCTTGGAAGAGTATGAACTTCACCAGGTCTTACTGTTACTTCGTGGATAACTTCGTTAAATTCCTTAAATTCAACAATACCGTCGATGTGGCAGTATACGTCTTTAACAACTTCTGTACCAGCTGTTACGAAAGTACCGTTTTCAACCATTTTCAAAGAAGAGTCTTTGTTAATCTGGTGCACTTCTTCCGGAACAAATACGATGTTACCAGGTTTTGTAACAATCTGGTTGTCATCAACTTCGATGTCAACGTATTTGATTTCACCAGAAGATGAAACAGAGCACTCATCATCAACGAGTTCGGCAATAATCATACCGTTTTCAACTGTTGTATCAACAGGAGCTTTAACGATATATTTTTCACCGGTCTTGTCAACTGTCCAGAGTTGTTCTTTCTTAGTCTGTTCAAACTTAGCATTTGCAGGGTTCAAAGAAGCAATTACGATTGTAATTTCTTTACCTTGAACAATCTTATTGATTTTATTTTTGCTTGATTTAACAGCTTCAACAACAAGGTCTTCTGCATAACGAACTTCACCACCGTGTTCAGAAATCATCAATGTTTCTGCGAGCTTATCGCCTGCCTTAACCTGTTGTTCGTCACTAACAAGAACTTTTGAACCGCCAGGTAAGTTATAAACATCACCGCCAATAATCCAAACAATACCGTTTTTGTTAGCGGTTCTTGAAATGTTACCCTGTCTGTCTTTCTTTTCGTCTGCAACGAAGTCTTCAAACAATACAACACCTGGCATATCAGAGTTAATATCTTTTGTAGCTTTTTCTGTCAAACGACCTGCATCATTAGAGTTTGGTCTGTATTCAGCAAGTTTGAAGTTCTTTTCAACTTCCATACCGTCTGCAAAGAATACTGTAGCGCCGGCAGGAATATGGTAAGTTGTAGACTTTTTAGCACCCTTAACTTCAATGTCTGCTTCATAGATAGATACTCTAACAACATCCCCGTGACGGGTTCTGAGTTCTCTTGTTTTAAGCTTAGAAACAACTGTACCAGCTTCTGATGCATGGATTTCTTTTGTTGCTTCTTTAACACCAACCGCACCACCTGTGTGGAATGTTCTCATTGTAAGCTGTGTACCAGGTTCACCGATTGACTGTGCTGCGATAATACCGATTGCTTCACCAACATCAACCAATCTCTGAGTTGTAAGAGCCCAGCCGTAACATTTTTGACAAACACCGTATTCAAGTCCGCAAGTCAAACCTGAACGAACCTTCAGTTCTTGAAGATTCAAGTGAGAAATCTTCTTGATGTCTTTTCTGTCCATTGTAGTATTTTTAGCAACCAACAATGTTTTTCCGTCTTCATCAAATATATCCTGAGCAACTGTTCTGCCTAAAAGTCTGTCAATAAGCGGAACAATAATGTTTTCGCCATCGCAGATAGGCTTCATGTTGATATACTTGTCACCGCCGCAATCTGCATCACGGATAATAACATCCTGAGCAACGTCAACAAGACGTCTGGTCAAATAACCAGAGTCAGCTGTTTTAAGCGCTGTATCTACCAACCCTTTACGTGCACCATAAGAAGAGATGATGTATTCTGTTACAGACAAGCCTTCTTTAAAGTTTGAAGTAATCGGCAAGTCGATAATCTGACCTTGTGCGTCTGCCATCAAACCTCTCATACCAACCAGCTGTGATACCTGAGACAAATTACCTCTCGCACCGGAGAATGCCATCATATATACCGGATTTAATCTGTCAAAGTTTTCTACAACCTGCTCTGTAAGTTTAGCGGTTGTTTCAGACCAAGTATCGATAACCTTTGTATATCTTTCTACTTCGGTAATTTCACCTTTTAAGTATCTGTTTGTTGACTTTTCAATCTCAGCTTCTGCCTCTTTCAATAATTCTTTCTTAGAATCAGGTACTGAAAGGTCAGCAATAGAAATTGTTACGCCTGATTTTGTTGCGTATCTGTAGCCCAAATTCTTCAATGTGTTTGCAAGCTCAGCAGTCTTAGCACCGCCGTATTCCAAATACATTTGAGCCAGTAATTTGTTCAAGCCCTTTTTGTCCATCTGTTTGTTGATGAACTCCGGAGCGTGATTTTTGTGTGTATAAGTATTTTCCATATTACATTTTTCCTCAATTATTTTTCTACACTCGAGTAAAGAATTTCCGATAGTTAAATCTAACGGCTCAATTCATTTACCCTAAGCCAGTGCTTTTCTAACAGCTTCGTTGAAAATAATTCTTCCAACTGTTGTTTCAATTCTCTTACCTTTTTCATCACGAACCACGATTTTGTCGTGAAGAGTGATTACCTTAGCTTCCAATGCTGAGATTGCATCCTGGAAGTTATAGAAATAACCCTTAATTTCCTGCTCTGGATTCTTCATGATTGTTAAGTAGTACATACCCAAAACCATATCCTGAGAAGGTGTGATGATAGGTTTACCGTTTGCAGGAGCCAAGATGTTGTTTGTTGCTAACATTAGCATTCTTGCTTCTGTCTGAGCTTCAATAGAAAGAGGAACGTGAACAGCCATTTGGTCACCGTCGAAGTCAGCGTTGAATGCTGTACATACAAGCGGGTGAAGCTGAATTGCACGACCTTCAACAAGTTTAGGTTCAAATGCCTGAATACCAAGTCTGTGAAGGGTCGGAGCACGGTTTAGCATTACCGGATGTCCGTCAATAATTTCCTCTAATATATCCCAAACCTTAGCGTCTGAGCGTTCAATCATCTTCTTAGCTGATTTGATGTTTTGAACATAACCTCTTTCGATAAGTTTGTTTACAACGAACGGCTTAAACAATTCGATAGCCATTTCTTTTGGCAAACCGCACTGGTTAAGTTTTAATGTAGGACCAACTACAATAACTGAACGGCCTGAGTAGTCAACACGTTTACCTAACAAGTTTTGACGGAAACGACCTTGTTTACCTTCAATAATGTTAGACAATGATTTCAACGCTCTGTTGTTCGGTCCGACAACAGTTCTGCCGCGTCTTCCGTTATCGATAAGAGCGTCAACAGCTTCCTGCAACATACGTTTTTCGTTTCTTACGATGATTTCAGGAGCGCCCATTTCAAGAAGTCTCTGTAAACGGTTGTTTCTGTTGATAACTCTTCTATATAAATCGTTCAGGTCTGATGTTGCAAATCTGCCGCCATCCAACTGAACCATTGGTCTCAAATCAGGAGGTGTAACAGGAAGTACATCCATTACCATCCAAGTAGGATCTGTCTCAGAAGAAATTAGAGAGTCAAGAAGTCTCAATCTCTTAATCAACTTACCTTTTCTCTGAACAGAAGTAACGCCGTTAGCGAGTTCCGTTCTGATTTCTTCTGCAAGCTCCTTAACATTGATTTCGCCAAGAAGCTGTTTGATTGCTTCTGCACCAATACCTACTTCAAGTTTAGATTCTTCGTTTTCCATGATGAAGTCTTCGTATTCTTCTTCACTTAGAAGCTGGAATTTCTTGAACGGGCTGTCAGCAGGGTCGATTACAACATAATTGTTGAAATAAATAACCTGCTCAAGGTCTTTAAGTGTCATATCAAGAAGCAAACCAAGATATGAAGGAATACCTTTCAAGAACCAGATGTGGGAAACAGGAGCAGCAAGCTTGATGTGTCCCATTCTGTGACGTCTTACTTTTGAGTCTGTTACTTCAACACCGCAGCGTTCGCAGATGATGCCTTTGTGACGAACTCTTTTGTACTTACCGCAATAGCATTCCCAGTCCTTTGTTGGCCCGAAAATTCTTTCGCAGAAAAGACCGTCTCTTTCAGGTTTTAAAGTTCTATAGTTAATCGTTTCAGGTTTTGTAACCTCGCCGTAAGACCACTTCAAAATTCTTTCAGGTGAAGCGATGCTTATGCGTATATAATCAAAATAATCAATACTTGTAGACAATTTCCTATCTCCTTATATTTCGCCTAACGTAGTGGAAGTCTCAAAGAAGTTAATATTTAACAACTCTGAATCAATATCTGATAAAGTTCTTTTTGGAGCTGCTTTACGCAAATCTTCCATATCAGACATCAAGTCTACTTCAACGCCGTTTTTCTTAGCAACTGTAATATCTAAACCGATACTTTGCAATTCTCTTACAAGTACCTTGAATGACTCAGGAATACCAGGTCTTGGAATGTTATCGCCCTTAACGATTGATTCGTAAGCTCTGTTACGTCCGTTAACGTCATCGGATTTGATTGTTAACATTTCCTGAAGAGTGTAAGCTGCGCCGTATGCTTCAAGCGCCCAAACTTCCATTTCCCCGAATCTTTGTCCGCCGAATTGAGCCTTACCGCCTAATGGCTGTTGTGTTACAAGTGAGTAAGGACCTGTTGAACGAGCGTGAATCTTGTCGTCAACAAGGTGGACAAGTTTAAGGATGTATGATAAACCTACCGCAATCGGTTCGTCAAACGGTTCACCTGTTCTACCGTCAATAAGGTAAACTTTACCGTCTTCTCTTACCCAATCACAGCCTGATTCTTTGATACCTCTTAGAAGTTCTGCCTTTGTAGCGATTTCAGACTGGTTATCACCATATCTTTCATCGAATGAAGGAGCTTCGTAGTGTTCTTTTGTAAGGTATGCCGCCAAACCAAGCAAGCATTCATAAGTTTGACCAACGTTCATACGGGAAGGAACACCAAGTGGGTTCAACACGATATCTACAGGAGTACCGTCAGGCAAGAATGGCATATCTTCTTTTGGAAGGATTCTTGAAACGATACCTTTGTTACCGTGACGTCCTGAAAGTTTGTCACCTACTGATACCTTACGTTTTTGAGCAATATAAACTCTGATTACTGTATTTGCTCCAGGTGGCAATTCATCGCCTTTTTCTCTGTCAAATACCTTAACATCGAGTACTCTACCGCCTTCGCCGTGAGGAACTCTTAATGAATTATCCTTAACATCACGAGCTTTTTCAGCAAAGATTGCTCTCAAAAGTTTTTCTTCAGGCGGATGTTCACTTTCACCCTTAGGTGTTACTTTACCAACAAGAATATCATCCGCGTAAACTCTTGCACCGATACGAACAATACCGCGTTCATCCAAGTGTCTCAAAGCTTCTTCTGAAACGTTCGGAATTTCACGAGTGATTTCTTCCGGTCCGAGTTTAGTTTGACGAGCATCTATTTCTAATTTTTCAATGTGAACTGATGTGAAGATGTCATCGTGTACGCATCTTTCTGAAAGCAGGATAGCATCTTCGAAGTTATAGCCTTCCCAAGGCATATAAGCAACCAGAATGTTCTTACCGATTGAAAGTTCGCCGCAGCTTGTTGAAGCACCGTCAGCGATTACATCACCTGCCTGAACCTTATCACCTTCGTTAACGATTGGTTTTTGGTTAATACAAGTGTCCTGGTTAGAACGAACATATTTCATCAATGTATGTAAATGTTGTTTTCCGTTAACGTCGCGGATAATAATTTCTTCACCCACAACTCTTTCAACAACACCGTCAACTTTTGCACAAACAACCATGCCGGAGTCTTTTGCAACTCTTCTTTCCATACCTGTACCAACAACCGGTCTTTCTGTGATAAGAAGAGGTACTGATTGACGTTGCATGTTTGAACCCATCAATGCACGGTTTGCGTCATCGTGTTCGATAAACGGAATCATTGATGTCGCAACAGAGATAATCTGGATAGGGCAAACACCCATATAGTCAACTTTTGAAGAATCGCTCATAATGAATTCTGATCTGTAACGAACCGGAATCTGAGCTGCTTTGAATGTGTTATCCGGATTCAACTGTACATCAGCCGGTGCACATCTGTAGTTTTCGTCTTCGTCAGCTGTCATATAAACAACTTCGTCTGTTACCTTGCCGTCTTTTACCACAAAGAACGGAGATTCAATAAATCCGTAGTCATTAACTCTTGCGTGAGTAGCTAAAGAACCAATCAAACCTGCGTTCGGACCTTCCGGTGTTTCAATCGGACAAATACGGCCGTAGTGAGAAGGGTGAATATCACGAACAGCAAATCCAGCTCTTTCTCTCTGCAAACCGCCAGGTCCTAAAGCTGAAATACGTCTCTTGTGAGTAAGTTCAGCAAGCGGGTTAATCTGGTCCATGAACTGTGACAACTGTGAAGAACCGAAAAATTCTTTCAAAGAAGCAACAAGCGGTTTAGTGTTCAACAAGTTCAAAGGAGTCAATGTTTCAGAATCCTGAAGAGTCATTCTTTCTTTAACGATTCTTTCGATTCTTGAAAGACCAACTCTGAATTGGTTTTGAAGAAGTTCGCCAACTGAGCGGATTCTTCTGTTTCCTAAGTGGTCGATATCGTCCAAAGTACCTTCGTCATAAGTTAAGTTAATCAAGTACTCAATTGAAGCAACGATATCCTGAACAGTCAATGTTCTCTGGTTCTTAGGAATATTCAGGTTCAATTTTTTGTTTAATTTGTAACGACCGACCCGCCCGATATCGTATTTCTTGTCATCAAAGAATCTTGATTCAAGAATCTGACGTCCGCCTTGAGCAGAAGCAGGGTCGCCCGGTCTCAATTTCTTGTACAAATCAATTAAAGCATCATCAGTTGTTTCTGTAGTATCTTTATCCAAAGTCTTTTTCAAGAATTCAAAGTGAGTGAACAAAGATTCCATTTCAGAAACAGTAATACCCATTGCCTTAAGTAATGTTGTAGCAAGGATTTTTCTGTTCTTATCAATCTTAACGTAAATCAAATCGTTAGAATCTGTTTCAATCTTCAACCAAGCACCGCGGTTAGGAATCATTGTAGCATTGTAAAGTCTCTTACCTGTAGGAGAAACTTCTCTCTTGAAGTAAACACCAGGTGAACGAACAATTTGAGATACGATTACACGTTCGGCACCGTTAACAATGAAAGTACCTTTGTCAGTCATTGTAGGGATGTCGCCGATGTAAACTTCTTGTTCCTTAATTTCACCGCTGTCACGGTTAACAAGTCTAACCATTACACGAAGCTGTTTTGCATAAGTCGCGTCATGTATACGGGCTTCTTCAACTGTGTATTTTGCATTATCAAACGTGTAGTTTGGAAGGAAGTGAAGCTCTAATCTGCCTGTATAGTCTTTTACAGGAGAAAAAGCCAATAACTCTTCTTTAAGCCCTTCTTTTAAAAACCATTCAAATGATTTTTTCTGCACGTCAATTAAATCCGGTAAATCGTCCAAACGTGTATTAGGAATACCCATTGGCGTTACTCTTTTTGCATATTCTGTCGACATTAATTCACCTCATCTATTCTAATGAATGTACGCTTTATATAAAATTTTTATTATATTCTACTTTTATTTCGGACATAATTATCCCATATACATGAAACCATGTTATACCATCGTACAACATCAAAACTATGCGTCAAGTAATAAGCGTATGTTATACAATTTTTCAAGTGTATTCTTTACAAAAATTTACAATTATTTCTAGTGATATTTACGATAAAGAAGATTCATATCGTCTTTTGTCAGATATTGCATTGAGTCTAAATCATACGGATACATAATGCTGCCGCTGTTTTCAGAATGTCCGAGTCCGATAGCATGTCCTGCTTCATGAAGCATTACCCCATAGATGTGGTCTTTTGAGCGTTCGACTAATTTGCGGGTGTATCTTCCCCCCTCCATAGAGCGAATATACTCCTTTGTTCCGATTGTTACGTATGATTTGTAATACTGTCCGCCCCTTGTTGACATCTCAGTGCAGCCGACTGCATTAACATCATTGCAGTTTGCAACAAAATCAACAAACTCCACCTCAATATTAGCGTTAGAAGGTGAGTTGACAAACTTGAATCTCACCAGATTTTTTGACTGTTTTTCCCATGCTTCAAACGCCTGTTGCATAAGTTTGCTCATATTGCCGTTCTGCGGAATATAAACATATATTGGAAGCCCGACCCAGCGCGGTTTTTCAAGTGCAAAGCAGCCGGAAGTCAGGGCCAAAATCATCAACAAAGTCAAAAAAATCTTCTTCATGCAAAAATTATAGCCTTTTGGAGTTTGTTTTGTCAATTATTATATAAATCATATTGCAAAGTTCAATAAAAGGAGTTATAATTATAAAGTCACAATTCAATGGAAGGCAAGAAAATGGATATTAGTTCAGTAGGCGGAAGTGCCTTAACCCCGGAAGTGCAAGCCCAGTACGCAGTAAAATGTATTCTGGCTTCAAGACAGACTGATTACGTTACAGGTGCGCTCATTCAAGACGCAGCTGAGATTTCAGATGAAGCAATGCAAAGGTACATGGCTGAAAAAACAGCTGAGTAAATTAAATTTAGCACAAAAAAAGCCCTCCTTGATGAAGGAGGGCTTTTTCAATTTAGCCGCGAAGCCGCCAGTAATATTCAACCAGATAGCTTATAGCATCAAAAGGATGTTCCAAAAATTTAGAATCTCTGTTTGATTTTATCTGGGTATGTGTTGGGACATCGACAATGCTTGTACCTTCCTTAAAAGAAAGGTTATAAATATTATAAAGAATCCATTTACACCGTCTCGGGTCAACAAACAGGTGGCGTTCGTTATTAGAATTTCGAACCCTTGCATTGAATGCAGAAATTCTGTTCAAAATCGGAGGATTGTAGTCCCTTAGGCGGAATTTTACTGCATATCCGTAATTTTCCAGTGCGTTTTTTATTATCGCATAATTCGTGTACTCGCTCTGGGTGCTTCTGTTGTCGCCGGAGGCGTCGCCGTTTACTATAATTTCGGATTTGTGTTCCGGATATCGTCTCAAAAATTCTTCTATACACTGCTGTGTCGTAGTTTTTTCTATAACAATTTCGTCAAAGAAGTAGACATTCTCATCATCTTTATGGGCGAGCGCCCAGCACATAGGATCCACGTTAAAGTCGCAAGTAAGATGAAGAGGCAAGTCAGGATTATATTTCAGATTGAGTTTATTTTCATCAGAAAAACCTTTTACAACAAGTCCTGACGAATAATCTCCGAACTCACCCAAAACATTGATTTTATAATAGTCTTCATCGAAGCTTTCTTTCATTGACTGGATAAAATGAGGGGGTAAATATATATTGTTGGTGGTAGGAGCTACGATTAATCTATAGTTCTCTTTAGAGTGTTCAACAAATCGCTGCCAAATCCAGCCCTTATCTGCCTGCGGGTTTGTATGTCCAAACAGGCGGTATCTAAAATCTACCCAGTTTTTACCGCGGAAGGTATTTCTCAAGCGGCCAAGAAGCTGTTTAAAGGAAGAGTCGGTTATCTGGGAAGCTT
Organism: uncultured Candidatus Melainabacteria bacterium; assembly: GCA_949902595.1. Lineage (GTDB taxonomy): Bacteria > Cyanobacteriota > Vampirovibrionia > Gastranaerophilales > Gastranaerophilaceae > CAG-196. Next base: position 124,393 of record CATLDC010000005.1, read on the forward strand.
CTTCAATTTCTGCCCAGTGCAGGTTTAGTGATTTAAACTTTTCCGGGTCTTCGAGAGCAGAGAACAAGATTTCCGAGCCGTTAGAGAATCTTATCACCTTATCGACTTTATTATAAGTATAGTCCTTATCCTGCACGTAGCCGAAATTTTCCAGATGATCAAGATAAGAAACAAGGGTTGTTTTTCTGACAAGTTCATACTCTTTTGCCCCCACCATACCGCGTGAGCCGGGATACTTCTTTGCAAGAAGTATCCCGAGCAAAGACCCGCACCAGGTTTTACCGCTCCCGTATCCGCCCTGATATATAGCCACATCAAGAGAGTGCGAATGAGGAATTTCTATAAACTCACGTTGTTTATCCAAAAGTTTGTATTTAACCATATTAGCTCCTCCAATGACAGAAGCATTGATAAAAGTTTACAGAATTTTTCATACAGAACCTTTTAAAAGCATTGACCTTGCTTGCCTCTAGCAGTGCGTTAAAAACTTCGGATGAAAATTTTCTGTCGCAATCAACATACTGGTGATTTTCACACAGCACGTCATGAATCAGAGCCGGAATCAAAAAGCGGTTATCGGTATTTGAGCCGATAACCCGCCAGAAAATTTTTGGAATGGAAGCGCCGTCGTAGCAATACCCTTTTGGAATCCAAAACTCATAGACCTTATCCTTTTTATAGTCGGCAAGCAGAACCTGAAGAGTTTTCCGGTTTATAAACGGGTATTTTTCAATAGACTTCCTCTCCTCCTGAGTCAGAGACGGGATATAATACCGAACTCCGACATGAGGGATATCATCAAAGAAGATTCCGGCTTTTGTATTTGAATACCATTCTTTCATCAAGCTTTAAGCCCCCGCAACTTTTCGAGGATAAACAATAATCCTGTTTATATCGCCATAAGTTCCGTCTGAAACAAACAGCGTGTTTTCAGTATTACTATTTGATTCACAAGCCTTAACACCATACGTATAAACTTCATAAGGCTGTCCTTTAGGGACTTTAAGCAAGTCAGTATAATCAGGGGTCAGAAAGAATGACACTGTTTCTGTTTTATTCGCGTTTACCATCAGCTCCTGCCCGATTGTGTTTCTATGTTTGTCCTGAATCGCAAAATAAACAGAGTAGTTTTTTGTGCTATCTAATCCGGAGACAGAGACTTCGCCGCTGTCACCCTGATAAAGTGTTATTGTACCATTTGTATCTATATTAATAGCCATATTATAATCCCTTTCATTTAAAATCCGCACGCATACCAGTATGCAGAATAGCTAGCGCCGTACCCGTTTGACCACGCACCAACCAGTCTTAGTTTTACCAGCTGCTTTTCAACAACGTTAATGTATGCGTAGTCGTTCATCGCAGAGGTTGTTTTTGTCGCAACCGCACAATAATCTACAGATGTAAAAGGCTTTTGAAAAGTCACATACCCACTTGTATTTGCAGCGCTAATCCCGCCCTGCTCTATCCAGCCGTTAGACCAGACTCTATACCACGAACAGCCGTTGTTATAGGTTTCGCATACATACGGCTGGGTACAGTTAGACAAATCAAGATTAGCCTTTGTATCCAGAGCAGAATCAATTCTTGCGACATCCTCACTGTGGTCAGAAAGTTCCAGAATAATATTCTCCGCTGCCTCTGTAATATTGGAAAAATCTGCGTTAGCCTTATTTGCAGAAGTGAGTTCTGCGGCTTTTTCAGTTGCAACCTGTGCTTTCTGGGTAGCGATATTGACCTGAGCCTGCATTTCTTCCTGAAGTTCTGCCGCTGCGTCCTGAATATTCTTTTTGGCTTGAGCAGCATAATACTTTGAAGAAAAGTCTTCGTTTTCAACCATAACGTTGCTGACAGCCCATTCCTTGGATAGCTTGGAATAATATTCGGAGGAATCTTTTGTTACTTTAACCTTTGATTCATCCTGAGGGGTTGCAACTTTGATAGTATATTTTTGCATACTTATCCTCCGTAGAAATCACTGACAAGCTGGCTCAAGCACTCCTGAATAAATTCCGGAGTAGCAGCTTTATTTGCTTGAAGTGAAACAAGGTACTCTTCTGTTAACTCTTGGGTAAAAGTCGGTGTATTATAGGTAACAATAGGGATTACCTGCCCTGCATCAATACCCATTTTTATCTGCATAAGCAAGTCTGACAGAAAATCTTTGGTTGAGCCGTCTTTCATGCTTACTTTACGCCTAATCCAGCCAAGAGATGTCTGGAAGAACTTTGACTTAAAGAGCTCTTCTCTGGATTGCGCAAGTTCCGTCTCGTAATCCGGATTCTTCACAACAATACCTTCTTGCAAAATCTCATCCGGCTCAAGGGCGTACAGATTGCCGTCGTAAGTCTCTATTTTCAGCCCTTGTCTGTGGTTGTACTCAACGACAAAATCTGCTCTTTGTATATCTGTGTATGGTTTTTCTAGTTTATAACTCATTTTTAATCCTTTCTTTTATCTCTAAACTCCGCAAGCTCTCCAAATATGGTAAAAACCGCTGTGCTTACCATCACCGGCCCAGGATGTATATCCCTGAAAAGAGTCTAGCCCGTAAGCTGCGGCACCGATAGAGACGTCCATGTGACCTTCTGATTTGTATGTAACCTGCACATTATAGTTAGTGGTTGTAAAAGGTTTAAGAAATGCTATCTGTGTAGCAAAGTTCCAGCTTGTACCACCGCCGATATAAGGTCCCCAGCCGCCCTGTTCCAGCCAGACGCGGGTTGTTTTTTCTTCGTCGGAGAAATATTCCTTGTACCATGAAGTTCCGTTTACGTAAGAGGTCACAAAGAACGCACCTTCTTCAAGGGCTGTATTTATTGTTTCAAGGTTAGAATTTATATCACCGAGAGATGTGGTAGTGTTCTCGCTCAATGATGTGACCGCGTTATTTATGCTCACAATATTTGAATTAATGCTTGCTGCGGTTGAGATTAAATTCTCCGAGACTCCAGAAATCCTGTTATCCAGATAATTAAAATTATTGTTCATCACCTCTGACGACGCCAGAGAACCGTATTCAATTTCTATTAAAGCCATCAAAACTCCTTTCGTTTATCAAAGTGTCGTATATTTTATCCACTTTCTTGTTAATATCTGCCAGCTGCTCTTTCACATTCCCGAACTCTGATTTCGTAATGTAAACCTGAGCAACCTCGGTGAGTATCTCACGATGAGTTTGCTCAAGTTTTTCAGGTGTCACAAAGAGGTTATATTGAAAGATTAAAGCAAGGCAGACTATGACTACAGGCGCGTACCTGTAAAAAATTTCTTTGTCCATAAGTCTCCTTTTAACTACATAGAGCTTCCCCTGCTGGCAAACAGTTGAATTATCTTACTAAATATGCTCGCCATAGCGCTTGAATTATTCAAGAGCGACGATGATTGGTTGCCTGTACCAACCGTTGTAGAAGAACCGTTTCCTGCACTTGTTTGAAGCGACTGGTTTTGAGTATCTGCAACAACACCGTATCCCTGCATATAAGCGTTTAAAAGATTATTCATAACAGCTGCGGTGTTGTTTTGCGATTCTGCCAGAAGCTCATTCATGTAAGCTGACAGAGAGTCAGTAGTGTTCTTTGACAGGTTCTTATACAAATCAGTAGCCTGTGATGAGCGTACCATATTTCTGTTTGAGAGCGGGTTTATAATATTGTTTTCGAGGCTCTTTGCAGCTTCGGAATTTAAATTTGTCTTAAACGCGTTCAATTTTGCCTGATTAGTGGTTGAGTTCAGGCTCGGATTAAGGTATTCATCCAGAAGTGAATCAATATTGTTGTTTACATAATTATATATTGAGTTAAGAGCTGTGCCCTCTTTTAAATTTGACACAGTACCAGAGTTGTTAGTTGTTGCGCTGGCATAGGGATTTGAAGTCGTAGTATTCCCGTAATACCTGTTGGTGGTAGTTGTGGTTTGTGAAGATTTTTTACCCATGATAATCCTTTCTTAAATCATTTTTGTTTTTATCTTGCCAAATTCTATGTTCTTTATGCAGAAATCATCCCCCTGATTTTTGGTGAGGAAAGTCATTTGCAGGGTCTTGAAGAATGATGACGGCAGCTTTTTAATAGCGTTGATGTCCTTGACAGGAAATCTTGCCATGTCCCAGTGCCCGATATCAAAGTAAAGCGAATTTTGAAGCGATTTAGCTTTTATATGACGGGTTTTAGAGGTTGTAGCATCATAATTTTTGGTGTATTCAACATAGAAGCTGTTATTATAGTACATATCAAGCGAGACTTTAGGCGGATAAGACAGAATCTTTATAGAGTTTTCGTAGCCTAAATTCATAGGAGTACATCTGTAATAAGCCTGAATAAACTCTCCGTCAAATGTGTTTGAGACATATTCTTCGTAAATCTTTTTGCCGGCAGAATACAAAATTCCGCCAATTATTCCGATACAATTAATCTTTTGCGATTTACGCTTGACCCAGGCTTTTCGAATATAGTCATAAATCAAAATCTTAGAATAATTTTCATCCTCGTCCGGAAGAAGAAACCAGACTTCATTTCTATCCGATGTCACCACAGAAAGCGTTTTTATAGCGTAAAGATTTGCTCTTGGAATATCAAACAGCTCATCCTGAATATCAAGAGCAATGTTTTCGCCAAGAGTCTTGTTGCCGTTTACGACCTGCTTGAAGGAGAAAACACCTTTTTTGGTATCGTCATAGAAATACAGCTCTGTACCATGGAACACAAGTGAATTGTAAGACGCGCACCCGCCCGGAGAGTCCAGAGTTTTGTAAAACGAAGCCTTGTCTTCTTCAAGTGCAATCAAACAGGATGAGTTTCTGTGAAAAACAGCTAGAGTGCCTAAATACGGATAAATGGCAGTAATGTCTTTGACAAATTCGATGTAGCCGGCCGAAGTTGAGAGCTCTGCATCAGAAGTTGCAAAATCGTAGATATTCTCCTGTTGCGAATACCATAGAACCTGCTCGCTAAATACCCAGAGTCTTCCTGAGAAGATTACAATGCCGAGCCCTTTTACGTCCCGCCCGTCTCCATCCTTAAGTGCCATTGTTACAACTTCATCGAGTTCGCTCTCTTCGTTGTACTTGCCAATCTCTATAGAGAGCATCTCTTCCGAGTTAGAAAATACCCACAAATCAGACCAGCCCTGTGCAGCATCGGTTGCGCAGGATTTACCAGTAACGCTTAAGTCGCTTACCTTAAGCACCAGACTTGAGGATTCTCTGATAAACTGATAGATTTTACCTTCGTCTTCGCTTTCTGTGTGTACAAAGAAGTAGGTCTCGCCCTTTTGCACGCTTTCGAAAATATTGATTACCCGCTCGCCTTGCGGAATCAGGTCGCACACGGAAATATTGCCTTTTGTCGTTCGAATCCCGACGCCGGAGTTAATTTCCGTAGCAAACAATTCCACGTTCTGAATATCCGAGGCTGTAATCACAGACGAAGCAAAAACAGAAGTGCTCCGGTTTATGCCGGAAAAATTATTACATATTAACGATGTTTTTTGCATTTAATATATCCTTTCATAACGAGTTTATAAGTTTGCGATTTATTAAGAAATTTGCAAGAAATAAAATTCAACTTTACAAAACTTCACAAATCGCCCTAAAAAAGGCAATTTTCAGAAAAAGAAATACTTTATATATACATAAGAGATAACCAAGGAGCTAAGACAGATGTTATTCACAACTCAGACAATTACAAGCGAAG